>NZ_JBNDMC010000002.1:0-25944 GCF_050436385.1 Paraburkholderia sp. MM5477-R1 | reverse complement strand
TCGAATCCTTTACGCTTCTTCCCGATTGGCTGTGGCGCAACCGGTTGACTCCAACCCTGCGACGCAGCAACCCGTCATGCCTGATGACCATAGCGAGTCGGCCCCACCCCTTCCCATCCCGAACAGGACCGTGAAACGACTCCACGCCGATGATAGTGCGGATTGCCCGTGTGAAAGTAGGTAATCGTCAGGCTCCCCTCCAGTCAGAAACCCCACCCGCCGCGGTGGGGTTTTTGCGTTTACGCGGCCGTCATCGGCAGAGATGACGTTTCGGAGACAATCCAGCCGCCACAATTCGACAATACGACGCCGGAAAGTGCGCGCGTCAACTCTCTTTCAATTGTTCGCGCTATGCTCACGTATTCCTTTCGGAAGCGCTGGCATCGAACGAGCTATGAAATCAGATCTGGCAATGCAAACCTACGGCGCGGATTCGTCGGGTATGGTCTGCGGTTTCCGGTTTTCGCCGACGCTCGCCGGGCGGCCGATCGACGCGGACGAAGTCATCGACTGGTACCGCGAGCGCGAGGACGATGCCGGCATTAGCGCGACGGACGCTGGCGAGTTTCTATGGCTTCACTTCAATCTCGCGCATAGCGCGAGCGAGCGCTGGATGCGCACGCAACTCGATCTGCCCGAAACCTTTTTCGACGCCTTGCGCGAAGGCTCGCATTCGACGCGGATCGAGCATGCGGACGGCGCACTGCGCGCGGTCGTCAACGACGTCATGTTCAACCTCGAATTCATCTCGTCAGAAATCGCGACGCTGTGGATCTACGCACATAAGCGGCTCATCGTGACGGCGCGGCTGAAGCCGCTGCGCTCGGTCGACCGTTTGCGCGCGTCGGTGCGCGAAGGTGAAATATTCAGGTCACCTGCCGAACTGCTAGTTCATCTGATGCGCGACCAGGCCGACCTGCTCGTGCAGATCGTCCGCCGAACCAGTGCCGACGTCGATCGAATCGAGGATCGCTTTCTGTCGCAACGGCCGACGCAAAACCGCCTGGACCTCGGCGCGATGCGTCGCACGCTGACACGCCTGCAACGCATGCTGGCACCCGAACCGGGCGCGATTTTCCGCTTGCTGGCGAGGCCGCCTCGCTGGCTTCATGCGGAAGACGTGCAAGATCTGCGTGAATCGACGGAGGAGTTCTCGGTCGTGATTTCGGACGTAGCGGGATTGATCGAGCGGGTCAGATTGTTGCAGGAAGAAATCACCTCGCGCCTCGAGGAGCAGAACAACCGGACGCTATTTACGCTGACGCTAGTCACGGTGCTGGTGATGCCGATCAATATCGTCGCCGGTTTCTTCGGCATGAACGTCGGCGGCATTCCGCTCGCCGAGAACAAGCATGGCTTCTGGCTGATGGTGGTGCTGGTCGCCGGCTTTACCGGGCTGACGGGCTGGTGGGCGTTTCGCCGCAGGAGGGAGCGCTAGAAGGCGCGGCAGATTTGGCCCGCTTTTTACGAGGCCAAACCCGCCGGCGTGATCGAAGCCCGAACATGCCCGTCTTCGAATACGCTTCGCAGCGATTCAAAGAGGGCAAGTACCCGTCGATTACTCGAGTGCGTTATTCGAGCGCGGCAGCCGGACCAAAGAACTCATAACGGCTCTGCGATTCCGGCACGCCGATCGCCTTCAGCCCTTTCTTGATCGCCTTCATGAACGCGACGGGCCCGAGGAAATACACGTCGACATCGCGCGTTTCCGGCAACCACTTCTTCAGATTCGCTTCGTCGACGTAACCGTGCGCGTGCGCTTCGGCATCGCCATCACGGCGCTCCTCGTAGCAATAGAAGCGCTTCAGTTGCGGATGGCGTGCGGCCAATGCATCGATTGCGCCGCGGAATGCATGCACGCCGCCATGACGGGCCGCGTGAATGAAATGCACCGTACGATTGGTCTTCAGCGCGGCCTCCAGCATCGCCATCGTCGGCGTAATGCCAACACCGCCGCTGATCAGCACCAACGGCTTGTCGCCAGGTTGCAGCGTAAATTCGCCGGACGGCGCGAACAGATCGAGCGAGTCGTTTTCCTTGATCTGCTCGTGCAGATACTTCGACACGGTGCCATTCGGTTCACGCTTCACGCTGATGCGATATTCGCGGCCATCGCTCATTGCGGACAGCGAATAGTTGCGACGCACTTCTTCGCCGTCGATCATCAGACGCACGCCAATGTACTGACCCGGCTGAAACGCGAGCAATTCGCCGCCGTCATCGGGACGCAGATAGAACGACGTGATCTCGTCGCTTTCACGCATTTTGCGCGCGACGCGGAACCACCGCGTGCCGCGCCAGCCGCCGGGTGCTGCTGCGCTTTCGGCGTAGATCTTCCCTTCGAGGCCGATCAGCAGATCGGCGAGTTGTTGATACGCGGCGGCCCACGCTTCGATCACGGCGTCGGTTGCGACGTCCGCGCCGAGTACTTCGCGAATCGCGCGCAGCAGACACTTGCCGACGATCGGATAGTGCTCAGGCTGCACGTTCAGCGACACGTGCTTGTTGATGATCTGCGCGACGAGCCCGCCCAACTGCTCGAGCTGATCGATATGGCGCGCATACATCAGCACGCCGTTGGCCAACGCGCGCGGTTGCGCGCCGCTTGCCTGATTGGCTTGATTGAACATCGGGCGCACTTCCGGATGCTCGCTGAGCATCAGATTGTAGAAGTGCGTGGTGAGCGCCTCGCCGCCGCTTTCCAGGAGCGGCACGGTTGCTTTGATGATGGCGCGGTGTTCGGCGGATAGCATGTTTTTAAGTCCTGGTGAGAGTCTGGGTGAGCGTCTGTCTATCAGCGAATGTCACAGCCGGTTTCGGCAGACTGCCTCTGCTATCCACGATTCGTGCCAGGTATAAAATGCATTTAGATCAACGATCTGGCAATTAAGATGGTTCATTCGACTCTAGTCGAAAAGACTCAATCCGCAGTCGATCTGACTACAGGGGCGGTCCTCAATGTTCTTACCCCGCTGATTCTCGACCTGTCGCGCGAGCTGTCCGAGCGCGAGCGTTATCGGCGGCTGCTCAGCGCGCTGCGCTCGCTATTTCCGGGCGACGCGGCCGCTCTGCTACGCCTCGAAGGCGATACGCTGGTGCCGCTCGCCATCGACGGCTTGAGCAGCGATACGCTCGGGCGGCGTTTTCGCGTCGCCGAGCATCCGCGCTTTCAGGAGCTGCTGGCCCAGCCGGGGCCGACGCGCTTCGCCGCCGACTCCGATCTGCCCGATCCCTATGATGGCCTCGTGCAAGGCATGGCGCCCGGGCACCTCGAAGTGCACGACTGTCTGGGGTGCCCGCTGTTCATCCGCGGCGAGCCTTGGGGCTTGCTCACGCTCGACGCACTCGACCCGGCGCGCTTCGACACACTCGACATGGCCTCGCTGCAGGCGTTTCTCGGCCTCGCGGCCGCGACCGTGAGCGTCGTCGAACGCATCGACGCGTTGGCGCGCAATGGCGAGGAGGCGCAGCGCCGCGCGGAAGCGTATCGGCTGGCGAGCAGCGAGAGCCGGCGCGAGCTGATCGGCAGCAGCGACGCGCATCGCCGCATGATCAAGGAGATCGAGGTGGTGGCCGCCAGCGATCTGACCGTGCTCGTCACCGGCGAGACCGGCGTCGGCAAGGAACTTGTCGCCAATGCGATCCACGCGCTGTCGCCGCGCGCGAACAAGCCGCTGATCAGCCTGAACTGCGCGGCGTTGCCCGATACGCTCGTCGAGAGCGAACTGTTCGGGCACGTGCGCGGCGCGTTTTCGGGAGCCTCGGCGGATCGACGCGGCAAGTTCGAACTCGCGGACGGCGGCACCATTTTCCTCGACGAAGTCGGTGAGTTGCCCCTCGCGGTGCAGGCAAAGCTGTTGCGCGTGCTGCAGAACGGCCAGTTGCAGCGCATCGGCTCGGACCACGAACACAGAGTCGACGTGCGGCTCATCGCCGCAACCAATCGCGACCTCGCCGAAGAAGTGCGCGCGGGCCGCTTTCGCGCCGACCTCTATCATCGCCTCAGCGTGTATCCGCTGCGCGTGCCGCCGTTGCGCGAGCGTGGCCGCGACGTGCTACTGGTGGCGGGCTTCTTCCTCGAAGACAATCGCTCTCGGCTCGGTTTGCTGAGCCTGCGTCTTGCGGCTGACGCACAGGCCGCATTGCTGCACTACTCATGGCCCGGCAACGTGCGCGAACTGGAGCATCTGATCGGACGCAGTGCGCTGAAGGCGTTGGCGGCCAATCGTGAGCGCCGCCGTATTCTGACGTTGACGGCCGCGGACTTCGCGTTGTCGGACGCACAAGATCATGAAGCCAATCAAATCGCCACGCAGAGCGAGGAAAGCGAGACGAAAGACTTTCGCAGCGCGGTCACCGAGTTCGAACGCAATCTCGTTCTCGAAGCGCTGATCCGCAACAGGCAGAACTGGGCGGCGGTCGCGCGCGAGCTGGGGCTGGACCGGGCGAATCTGAATCGGCTGGCTAAACGGCTCGGGCTCAAATGAGCGAACAGGCGCAGGGGTGCCGTCGCGGCCCGGCACTAAGGTCAAGCCACATCGAATCGCCGATCGCGCCGACAACAGATCGTCAGCGCCGCTCGCTGGGCTCAACGTCTTAACGAAAAACAAAGGCCCGCTTCGGAAAATCGAACTTCGCGGAACGCAGCGCGTCGGTCATAGTGGGCCCTAACGAGGACCAACACACTGAATCTGGAGACTCCGTCATGTCCGCTGCCCCAGAGAAACTCGACGATTGGCTCAACAAGCAGGCGGTGGCCGAAGACGACATCACCGCGTTTCCATTGAAGGCGCTTGCCGCCACGCTCGATCGCGAGGAAAGCGGTAACACCGTGCCGCCATTGTGGCACTGGCTGTACTTTCTGCCGGTCACGCCGCTATCCGAAGTCGGTCCCGACGGACATCCGAAGCGTGGCGGGTTTCTGCCGCCCGTGCCACTGCCGCGCCGCATGTGGGCTGGCGGCCGGCTCACGTTTCATGCGCCGCTGAAGATCGGCGAGCATGCGCGGCGCACGTCGACGATCGCCAATATCGAGGACAAGACCGGCCGCTCGGGCCGCCTCGTGTTCGTCACCGTGCAACATACGATCGAAGTCGATGGCGAGTTGAAGCTCGAAGAGGAGCACGACATCGTCTATCGCGACGCGCCGCAGGAGGGCGCGCGGCCGCAACAGCCGGCGCCCGCGCCCGAAGACGAAACATGGCACCGCACGATCGACGCCGATGCCGTGATGCTGTTGCGCTACTCGGCGCTGACTTTCAACGGCCATCGCATTCACTACGACCATCCTTATGTCACGCAGGTCGAAGGCTATCCGGGCCTCGTCGTGCATGGCCCGCTGATCGCGACGCTGCTGGTCGATCTCGTGCGCCGAGAACTGCCGCAAGCGACGCTGCAAAGCTTCGCGTTTCGCGCGCTTCGCCCCACGTTCGCGGACCAGCCGTTCACGGTATGCGGCAAGCCCGCCGCCGACGGCAAGACCATCGACCTGTGGGCGAAAGATCACGAAGGTTATCTGACCATGCGCGCGACCGCCGCGCTCGCCTGAATTCCGCGAGACTCGACTATGCAAACCACGCAACACGATTCGTTCCAGGACATTCGCGAGGCCGTGCGCGATCTGTGTCAGCAGTTTTCCGGCGAGTACTTTCGCAAGATCGACGAGGCGCGCGGCTATCCGGAAGAGTTCGTCGACGCGCTGACGAAGGCCGGCTGGCTCGCCGCGCTGATTCCGCAGGACTTCGGCGGCTCGGGGCTCGGGCTCACGGAAGCGTCGGTGATCATGGAGGAGATCAATCGCGCGGGCGGCAACTCGGGCGCGTGCCACGGGCAGATGTACAACATGGGCACGCTGCTGCGGCACGGTTCGGAAGAACAGAAGCGCAAGTATCTGCCGAAGATCGCGAACGGCGACCTGCGTTTGCAATCGATGGGCGTGACCGAGCCGACCACCGGCACCGATACGACGAAGATCAAGACGACCGCAGAGCGGCGCGGTGACCGTTACGTGATCAACGGTCAGAAGGTGTGGATCTCGCGCGTGCAACACTCGGACCTGATGATTCTGCTCGCACGCACCACTTCGCTCGCGGACGTGAAGAGGAAATCAGAGGGCATGTCGATCTTCATCGTCGATCTGCGCGAGGCGATCGGTCATGGCCTGACCGTGCAGCCGATTCTGAACATGGTCAATCACGAGACCAACGAGCTCTTTTTCGACAACCTCGAAATTCCGGCCGAGAATCTGATCGGCGAGGAAGGGCAAGGCTTCAAATACATTCTCGATGGCCTGAACGCGGAGCGCACGCTGATCGCCGCGGAATGCATCGGCGACGGTTACTGGTTTGTCGATAAAGTCACCGAATACGCGAAGGAACGCGTCGTGTTCGGCCGGCCGATCGGACAGAACCAGGGCGTGCAGTTTCCGATCGCGCGCTCGTTCATCAACGTCGAGGCAGCGAGCCTGATGCGCTTCGAAGCGGCACGTCGTTTCGACGCACGTCAACCGTGCGGTGCGCAGGCGAATATGGCGAAGCTGCTCGCGGCGGATGCGTCGTGGGAAGCGGCCAATGCGTGCCTGCAATTTCACGGCGGCTTCGGCTTCGCGTGCGAGTACGACGTCGAGCGCAAGTTTCGTGAAACGCGTCTGTATCAAGTCGCGCCGATATCGACCAATCTGATTCTCTCGTACGTGGCCGAGCATATCCTCGGGCTGCCGCGTTCGTTCTGACCCGCTGGCGGACATCATGAGACCACTCGATGGTATCAAGGTCATCACGCTCGAACACGCGATTGCCGCGCCGTTCTGCACGCGTCAACTGGCCGATCTCGGGGCGCGCGTGATCAAGATCGAACGGCCCGGCGTCGGCGATTTCGCGCGCGGCTATGACGAACGTGTGCATGGGCTGTCGTCGCACTTCGTGTGGACCAATCGCTCGAAGGAGAGTCTTTCGCTCGATCTGAAGCAGCCCGCGGCGGCCGAGATTCTCGATGCATTGGTTGCCGATGCCGACGTGCTCGTGCAGAACCTCGCGCCAGGCGCGGCCGAACGGCTTGGCCTCGGCTATGACACATTGAGCCACAAGTATCCGAAGTTGATCGTCTGCGATATTTCCGGCTACGGCGCGGACGGTCCGTATCGCGACAAGAAGGCGTACGACCTGCTGATTCAAAGCGAGTCCGGCTTCCTGTCGATCACCGGTTCGCCCGGCGCGCCAGCGAAAGCGGGCTGTTCGATCGCCGATATCGCGGCGGGCATGTACGCGTATTCGAACATCCTGAGCGCGCTGTTGCAGCGTGGGCGCACAGGGCGCGGTTGCCGCATCGATGTATCGATGCTCGAGAGCATGGTCGAGTGGATGGGTTATCCGCTCTACTACGCGATTGACGGTCAGTCGCAGCCCGCGCTTGCGGGCGCCGCGCATGCAACGATCTATCCTTATGGCCCGTTTCCCGCTGGCGACGGCAAGACGGTCATGCTTGGCCTGCAGAACGAACGCGAATGGAAGCTGTTCTGCGAGCGCGTGCTCGAACAGCCTGAACTGGCAACCGACGAACGCTTTGCATCGAACTCGAAACGCACTGCAGCGCGCGACGCCTTGCGCGAGGTGATCGTCGCGGCGTTCGCGAAGCAGAGCGCGGCCCACGTGATCGATCGACTCGATGAGGCAGGCATCGCGAACGCGCAGATGAATACGCTCGCCGACGTGTGGGCGCATCCGCAACTGAAGGCGCGCGAGCGCTGGCAGGAAGTCGGCACGGCAACGGGGACGATACCCGCATTGCGGCCGCCCGGTCTGCCTTCCGACCTCGAGCCGCGAATGGACCCTGTGCCCACGCTTGGTCAACATACGGAAGCAATTCTGCGTGAGCTTGGCTACGACAATGGGCGTATCGACGCGCTGCGCGCGGCGGGCACGATCTGATTCGGTAACGACCCCCATGAACGACCATCCCAGTCTCACGCTTGCCACTTTCGCCGCGCAACTCGACTTCGACCGCATCCCGCACGAGGTCGTCGAGCGTACCGTCAACCTGTACGTCGATTGGCTCGGCTCGGCGCTGGCCGGCAAGGGTGCGCGCCCGGTCGAGACGATCGCGCGGTTCGCACGCGCGGCAGCCGGGGCGACGAACGAGGGCCTCTGCGAGGTGCTGATCGACCGCGGTCGAACCACGCCGTATTTCGCCGCGATGATCAACGGCGCGGCATCGCATTTCGCCGAACAGGACGATGTGCACAATGGCTCGGTGTTTCATCCGGCGACCGTGGTGTTTCCGGTTGCGCTCGCGTTGGCACAGGCAAAGCGAGCGTCGGGGCGCGACTTCATCGCGGCGGCGGTGGCGGGATACGAGGTCGGCATTCGCATCGGCGAATTTCTCGGGCGCTCGCACTACAAGGTGTTTCACACTACGGGCACGGTCGGCACGGTCGCGGCAGCGGCAAACGGCAGGACGCTTGCTGGGTTTGTTGCCGTCCCAAATGCTCGATGCGTTCGGCTCGGCGGGCACGCAGGCGAGCGGCCTATGGGAATTTCTGCGCGACGCCGCCGACTCGAAGCAACTGCACACCGCGATGGCCGCCGCGAACGGCCTGATGGCCGCGCAACTCGCCGCCGACGGCTTCAAGGGCGCGACGCACATTCTCGAAGGCACCCAGGGCATGGCCGCCGGCATGTCGAGCGACGCCGATCCGGCGCGCCTCGTCGATCGGCTTGGCAGCCGCTGGGCGACCGCGGAGACGTCGTTCAAGTATCACGCGGCGTGCCGCCATACGCATCCGGCCGCCGATGCGCTGCTCGCCGTCGTGCAGACGCATCGTTTCGCGCCGCGCGACATCGCGAAGGTCGTCGCGCACGTGCATCAAGGCGCGATCGATGTGCTCGGTCCCGTGGTCGCGCCGCGCAGCGTACATCAGGCGAAGTTCAACATGGGCACAGTGCTCGGGCTGGTCGCGCATCACGGCTATGCCGGCGTGACCGAATTCGAGCAGGGTTTCGACGCGAGCGAGATCGCCGCGTTTCGCGACAAGGTCACAATGGCGCTCGACGCTGAAGTCGACGCCGCCTATCCCGCACGCTGGATCGGCAAGGTCACGGTGACGACGACCGACGGCCGCGTGTTCGATGGGCGTGTCGATGAGCCGAAGGGCGATCCGGGCAATACCTTGTCGCGCGACGAGATTGCGACGAAGCTGCATCGGCTGGCGGCGTTTTCGGGTGCGGCTAGCGAAGAGGAGGCGGCGCAACTGCTTCGCCGCGCATGGCATATTGCCGAAGAGAAGCAGATTGGCTCGGTATTCGATGCAACTTCGCGCACGATGGTGGCGGCATGAGCGCGTTGCCCCGGTCGTATCTGTTCGTGCCTGGGAATCGGCCTGAGCGGTTTGACAAGGCCTATGCGGCCGGCGCGGATGCGGTGATTCTCGATCTGGAAGACGCGGTGCAGCCGGATCAGAAGGTGCCGGCGCGTGCGGCGGTTGTGGCCGCGGTGTCGGCTAACGCATCGCGGGCCGCCTGGGTGCGTATCAATGGCTCGGATACGCCATGGTTTCCAGATGACGTTGCGGCGCTCGTTGGGCAGACCGGCGTGGCCGGAATCGTGCTGCCGAAGGCTCAGACGCGCGAACAGATCGGCGCGGTGCTGGCCAACGCGCATCCGGCGTTGAGCGTGCTGCCGATTGTCGAGACTGCGCGCGGGTTCGCGAATCTTGCGGAGTTATGCAGCGCGCCGCGCGTGCTGCGTATCGTCTTCGGTACGCTGGATTTTCAGATCGATCTCGGCATCGATGGGGATGGCGAGGAGTTGCATCTGTTTCGCTCGCAGATCGTGCTTGCGTCGAGGCTGGCTGGCATTGGTGCGCCGGTGGATGGCGTGTCGACGACCATTACCGATGCTGACGCGGTGCAAGCTGATGCGCGGCGCGGCCGGCGGTTCGGTTTCGGCGGCAAGCTTTGCATTCATCCGAAGCAGATCGAGCCGGTGCATCGCGCGTATGCATGGAGTGACGCCGACGTGGAGTGGGCGCAACGGGTGCTTGCGGCTGTCGAGGCGAGCCATGGCGCCGCGGTTGCCGTGGATGGGAGGATGGTCGATATGCCGGTGATTCTGCGGGCGCGGAGGGTTGTGGGCGATTCCGAAAGCTTCTGACAATGCGGTTTTCCGTCGCCCCTACCCCCCATCGTCGCACTTGAATAGTTAGCAGGTCACATACTAGATTAAGTTGTTATCGGTAACACATTTCGACGGAAAGTTTCACTGTCGCAACGTTGTCGATAAAGAAGATCTGTTCCTCTCAGCACGTCAAAAAATACCCTCCCGATGAGTACTATTCACAATCCAGTTCTGCGCGGCTTCAACCCGGATCCTTGCGTGTGCCGTGGCAAAGATGCGTGGTATATCGCGGTTTCAACGTTTGAATGGTATCCGGGCGTTCTCATTTACGAATCAAAAGATTTCGTCAACTGGGAACTCAAGGCCACGCCTCTCGACAGACTATCGCAATTGAACCTGATCGGAGAGCAGCCGTCCGCAGGCATATGGGCGCCAGCCCTCTCCTATCACGACGGTCTTTATTGGCTCGTCTATACCGACACCAAGGCATGGAAAGGCGAGCAGAAGATCTCCCCGCTTCGTGACATGCACAACTACCTCGTCACCGCCCCGGACATCACCGGACCCTGGTCGGAGCCCGTGCATCTCGTGTCCGGTGGATACGATCCATCCCTGTTCCACGACGAATCTGGCAAAAAGTGGCTCGCCTATATCCGGCGCGATTTCAGAGGTATCTACGAAGACCTGTTCGTCGGAATCGTTCTGCGGGAATACTCGGTGCAGGAGGAAAAGCTGATCGGCGACGAGCACGTCATCTATAAAGGCGCCAACCTGAAGACCGATTACTTCATGAAATGTCAGATCTACGAGGCTCCGCATTTGCTGAAGAAGGGAGACTGGTACTACCTGATCACAGCGGAGGGGGGCACAGGCTATACACATGCAACGTGTGTATCCAGGTCCCGCGACATTTTCGGTCCATACGAGCTTCATCCTGATACGCCGATGCTCACGTCGCGCGACGCGAATGGACGGATTCAGCGGACCGGCCACGGCAACCTGGTCGAGGGTCCGAACGGCCAGTGGTACATGACGTACCTCGGATCGAGACCTATCGATGCGCACACGAAGCGCTCGCCGCTAGGCCGTGAAACCTGTGTCGCACCTATCGAATGGCATGCCGACTGGCCCCGCCTCGCCAGTGGCGGAGTGGTTCCCGCCGAATCTTTCGCGATCGGCTCGGATATCGAGCAAAGGCTCGACAGCAGTTGGACGATCGATTTCGGACAACATGCCGCGCTGCCCCTGGAACTGCAGAGTCTGCGCATCCCCATCGGCGACGACTGGTGCAATCTTCACGAACGTCCGGGCTATCTGCGGATAAGGGGGCAAGAGTCGCCGACTTCGCGGTTCCATCAAAGCTTGTTGGCCTGTCGCATCCGTGACTGGCAGTTCGAAGTCGAAACCGCGCTGGAATTTTCACCCAAGTCATATCTGCACATGGCTGGGCTCATGGCGCGTTACGACGAGAACACCTTCTACTATCTGTTCGTCACGCGCGACGACGACGGCACAAAAATCCTGTCCTACATGGAAATGGATGCCGGCAGCTTCGCCTACAGCAATCGACTGGCGACGCTGCCCGAGGCCACCGGGATCGACCTGCGGATTCGCGTCGTGGACGCGAAACTGCGCTTCTTCTATCGCTTGACGCACGGTGACTGGAATGACCTTGAACTGGAAAAGGATTTCACGAAACTCAGCGATGAATATGCAACCCCCATCGGCTTCACGGGGGCATTCGCGGGTATCACCGTCAACGACATGCTTGGCTTTCGCGAGCCTGCCGATTTCAAGTCGTTCTCGTACCGCCAACTGATCGGCTAAAGCTCGGATTTCGTGTCATCGCTGTCATTTAATAATAAGGAAGATCTCATGCGCTTTCGTTGGAGACATCGCTACCTCGTGCTGCTTATTTTGTTCGCAATCTATCTGCTCTGTTACATGGACAGAATGATCATGGCAGCGGCTATTCCATTCATTGCGTCCGAGTTTCATCTGTCCGCGATGGAAATGGGTGGAATCCTGAGCGCGTTCTTCTTTAGCTACGCGCTATGTCAGATCCCGGCTGGCCTGCTTGCAGACAGATTCGGTCCGCGGCTGATGACGACGATCGGCATCACCTGGTGGACGATTTTCACCGCGCTTACCGGGCTGTGCAATTCGCTCGGCTTGATGCTGGTGGTGCGGGTCGCGTTCGGCATCGGCGAAGCGCTCTTTCCTCCCGCCGCGTTCAAGGCACTGTCGGCGTGGTTCCCAAAGCGCGAAGTGGGACGGGCAACCGGGCTGATGATGACCACTAATGCGCTGGGACCCGCATTGGCGCCACTGTTCGTGGCGGCCGTGATGGCCGCGTGGGGATGGCGCGCGATTTTCACGAGTCTGTTCATACCCGGTGTCGCGATGGCCGTATTCGGCTGGATCTATATCAGAAACAGCCCGAAAGACAGCAAGCACGTTTCGAAGATCGAATTGGAGGAAATCGGTACCGGCGAAAAGTCTTTGTCTGCCTCTGCCGGCAAAGCGGATTTTGCCGGTTTGGTGAAAACGCCGCTGGTCTGGTGGTGCTTCGTCACCTTGTTCGTTTTCAGCATCGCCTCGTGGGGCATCATGAGCTGGTTCCCGACGTATCTGCTGAAAGCGCGCGGCCTTTCGACGGCCAGAATGGGCATTATGGCGTCGGTGCCATTTCTCGTCGGCACGATTGCCTATTGCATCACGGGCTTTCTTTCCGACAAGTTCTTCCGCAATCGTCGCGAATTGCTTGTCGTCCTCGGCTGCGTCGTGGCCGCCATCTTTGCCTATCTGACGGCCCATGCGGAGACCGTGGAAACGGCGGTGTTCTTTCAGACGATCGGCTACTTCTTCTCAACCATGGCCGGCTGTTCGCTGTACACCATCCCGAACGTCGCGCTGCCGAACAAGGTCGTCGGGTCGGCAATCGGTTTTGTCAATGCGGCGGGTCAGCTGGCAGGATTTCTTTCCCCGCTGATCGTCGGTTACATCCTGACCAGGACGAATGACGACTTCAATGTCGTATTCCACCTCTTCGTCGGCTGCTTCTTGTTGGCTTCGGTTTCCGCCTGGTTCATCAATACGAGGACGGACCTCAGCGACTCTGTCACGCGGAGCGCCGGCGCAGAAGTGCCCGTGCAGAACCGGACAGCGGGATAAACGGCGCGACGGGGCTTGAGCCGGCGATAATTCCGGCTCAGTCACCGGCTTTGGGCAACGACTCGATCAGTTCATGGATGCGCATCCTGAACTCGAAATCGAGTTCATCGCGCGCGACCATTTCGACGATCTCGTTCTCGAGGGCTTTGACCTCGCGCTGCGGTTCGGCGCTGCCGCCTTTCGGGTATGCAAATCGCTTTTTTGCCATTCCCTTAATCAAACCGGAACACTCACCTCCAAAAAGCCCAATTCCCAGCCCACGTCACCTGTCGCACTCTTGAAGCCAACGGCCCTGCACGATCCGACAACGGCCGTTCAGCGCTCTGCCCCGAGCCGCCGCATCGAAGAACGAAGGCGGTCGCGCAGAACTGTTCCGCGCTCGCGCCTCTCGCCCGCGCGCAGCCTAAAAAGACAGGAGACACAATTTGCCAGCCCTCATCAACTCCGGCGCACGCCTCGACCGCCTGCCGATCACCCGCTTCCACTGGAACATCCTCGGCCTGATCGGCGCGGGTGCTTTCCTCGACGCCTTCGACATCTATCTCGCCAACGGCGTGCTCGCGGCGATGGTCAAAACCGGCTTCACCGATCTCCGCCTCGGCTCGTTCTTCATCTCCGCGACCTTCATGGGCATGATGATCGGCGCGGGGCTGGCAGGCTATCTCGGCGACCGCTTCGGTCGACGCTATTCGTATCAGGCCAATCTCGCGATCTTCGGCATCGCATCGCTCGCCGCCTGCTTCGCGCCGAACATCTACTGGCTGATCCTGCTGCGCTTCGTCATGGGCATTGGCCTTGGCGCCGAACTCGTGGTCGCGGCCGGCACGCTGTGCGAGTTCGTGCCACCCGCCACACGCGGCCGCTGGACCGCGCTGCTCGCGCTGATCGTCAACTCCGGTCTGCTCGGCGCGACCGCAGTCGGCTATTGGGTAATTCCACATCTCGGCTGGCGCTACATGTTCGCGATCGCGGGGGTTGGCGCGATGGTCGTGTGGTTCCTGCGGCATCGGATGCCGGAGTCGCCGCGCTGGCTCGAAACGGTCGGCCGGCTCGAAGAGGCGGAGGCCACCGTCTCGGCAATCGAGCGACAGGTCGAGGCGCGTGTCGGCAAGCTGCCGCCGGTTTCGCGGGTGGTCAGTCACGAGGTGCCGGCCGCGCCGTTCTCGGCGCTGTTCGCGCGCGGCATGATCGGCCGCACGCTGGTCGCCGCGCTGACCTGCATGGCGATCAACATGTCGCTGTACGGTTTCGTCGCGTGGCTGCCGACGTTCTTCGTCAAGGAAGGCCTGACCATCGTGCAGTCGCTCGGCTTCGTGCTGCTGATGTCGTTCGGTGCGCCGGCCGGCGCTGTCGTCGCTTATCTCGTGACGGACCGCCTGGGGCGACGCAACGGCATCGTGCTGTTCTCGCTTGCAACGATCGTGCTCGGCTTCGTCTACGTGCAGATGCGCGCGCCAGTGCCGATCGCGGTCGTCGGTTTCGCGCTCGTCACGACGATCTACACGGTGTGCACGCTCGGCCTGTTCGGCTATATCCCCGAGCTGTTTCCGACCGCGCATCGCTTGCGCGGCACCGGCGTGGCCGGCACGTGCGGCCGCGCGGCGTCGATGTCGACACCCTACGTCGCGCTGCTGCTCTACACGGAGTTCGGCGTGACGGGTGTGCTGACGATGGTCGGTGGCGTGCTGTTGCTGCTGAGTATCGCGATTCTCGCGCTGCGCATCGAAACGAGTCAGCAGACGCTCGAAGAGATTTCGCCCGATGCCGAGCTGATACCGCAAGCGGAGATGATGCGAGAGTCGGCTTAAGCCGTGCGCGCATCAAGGTGATCTGTCGATTCGGATCTTTCCCCGGCTAAATTTTCACTTCATCCGGTTAAGATGAAAGTTTGCTTTGCGCATGCTTCGCTAGCAGCTTTCATCATGCACTTCGATTTCGTCGATTTACGCCTGCTCCTGCATATCGCCGACACGCGCAACCTCGCGCGTGCGGCGGAGCGTTCGCACCTGTCGGCGCCGGCCGCCAGCAACCGGGTCAAGAATCTCGAGGAGCAGCTCGGCATCAAGCTGCTCTATCGAACCAGCCAGGGCGTGACGCCGACACCCGCGGGCGAAGCCTTCGTGCATCACGCGCGGCTCGTGCTCGAACGCGTCGAGCATCTGGCTGGCGACATGCAGGAGTATGGCGAGGGCATCAAGGGCCACGTGCGCATCTGGGCCAACACGACCGCGATCAGCGAGTTTCTGCCGGCCGTGCTGAGCCGTTTCCTGCGCGATCACCCGGACGTGAACATCGATCTGCGCGAAGTGCTGAGCGGCGAGATCGTCAAGGGCGTCGCCGACAGCGCGACCGATATCGGGATCGTCGCGGGCAATGTGCATGCCGAGCATCTGCAGATGCTGCCATATCGCGACGATCGTCTCGTGCTGGTTACGTCGTGCGAGCATCCGTTCGCGAGACAAGCGTCGGTCGATTTTTCGCAGGTGCTGAACGCGAACTTCGTGAGCCTGCCGACGTCGAGCGCGATTCACGCGTTCATCACGAGTGCCGCCGATGCGCTCGGCGCGCGTCTCAAACTTCGCATCCAGGTCGGCAACTTCGAGGCCGCGTGCCGGATGATCGAGGCGGGTGTCGGAATCGGCATCGTGCCGGAGTCGGTCGCGCTGCGGCACAGAAAGACGATGCAGATCGCGATCGTCGGCCTGAACGATCCGTGGGCCGTGCGCAAGCTGAAGATCTGCGTGCGCAGTCTGAAGGACTTGCCGCCGTTCGCGCGTGTGCTGGTCGACCGGTTGATGGCGGTGCTGGAGGAGAATGGCGGGCCAGATGCTTGACGCGCCGGCGTGACACCCGCCCGAAGTCTGACGAAGTTTCCTTCTGGAAACATCGCCCCCCTTTTGTCAACCGGTATTTCACTCCCCAAGCATCTTCTTGCCGCCACAAAAACCCGCGTGTATAGTTTCCGAACTTACTCTTGTTTCGTATCGGAAATTAAAGGGGTTCACATGGACGCGTCCACTATCCTCGCGGATCTCGGCATTGCCCAAGCCGCGCAAGCCGGCGATATCGCCGTTCATTCGCCGATCACCGGCGAGCTCATCGGCCGTGTGGCCAGCCAGACGGCGGTCGAGGTCGACGCGGCGCTCGCCCGGGCCAAAGACGCGTTTTCCGTGTGGCGTAACGTGCCGGCGCCGCGCCGCGGCGAGCTGGTGCGGCTGCTCGGCAATCGGCTGCGCGAACAGAAGCAGGCGCTCGGCAGCCTCGTCTCGCTGGAGACGGGCAAGATCCTGCAGGAAGGCATGGGCGAAGTGCAGGAAATGATCGACATCTGCGATTTCGCGGTCGGTCTGTCGCGTCAGCTGTACGGTTTGACGATCGCGTCCGAACGCCCGGGTCATCGGATGGCGGAGTCGTGGCATCCGCTCGGCACCTGCGTCGTGATCTCGGCGTTCAATTTCCCGGTGGCGGTCTGGTCATGGAATGCGGCGCTCGCGCTGGTGTGCGGCAACGCGGTGATCTGGAAGCCGTCGGAAAAGACGCCGCTCTCGGCGCTGGCCGTGAACAGGATTCTCGAAGACGCGCTGAAGGAATTCGGCGACGCGCCAGCCGGCCTGGCCGCATTGATCAACGGCGGGCGCGACGTGGGCGAAAAGCTCGTGGCCGATCCGCGCGCGTCGATCGTCAGCGCGACAGGCAGCACGGAAATGGGTCGCAAGGTTGGTGTCGAAGTGGCGAAGCGCTTCGGCCGCTCGCTGCTCGAACTCGGTGGCAACAACGCCGGCATCGTCACGCAGACGGCCGACCATGAACTCGCGATGCGCGGCATCCTGTTCTCGGCGGTCGGTACGGCCGGTCAGCGCTGCACGTCGCTGCGGCGTCTGTTCGTGCACGACAGCGTGTACGAGAAGACCGTCGAGCGTCTGAAGCAGCTGTATAGGCGCGTGCCGATCGGCAATCCGCTCGACAAGGGCACGCTGATGGGGCCGCTGATCGACCGTCAATCGTTCGACCGTATGCAGGAAGCGCTGCAGCAGGCGAAGGCCGAGGGCGGCAACGTGTTCGGCGGCGAGCGAGTCGAAGTGAAGGGTTATGAGGGCGGCTACTACGTGCGTCCGGCCATCGTCGAGATGCCGTCGCAAACGTCGGTCGTGCTGAAGGAAACGTTCGCGCCAATTCTGTACGTGCTGCGCTATGCCGATTTCGCCGATGCGGTCGAGGCGAACAATGCAGCGCATCACGGCTTGTCGTCGTGCGTGTTCACGAGCGACCTGCGCGAAGCGGAGCGCTTCCTGTCCGCGTCGG
Organism: Paraburkholderia sp. MM5477-R1; assembly: GCF_050436385.1. Classification (NCBI taxonomy): domain Bacteria; kingdom Pseudomonadati; phylum Pseudomonadota; class Betaproteobacteria; order Burkholderiales; family Burkholderiaceae; genus Paraburkholderia; species Paraburkholderia sp. MM5477-R1. Next base: position 8,358 of record NZ_JBNDMC010000002.1, on the reverse strand, counting down.
GCAGCGACTGCGGCATCGCGAACGTCAACATCGGACCGAGCGGCGCGGAGATCGGCGGTGCGTTTGGCGGCGAAAAGGAAACGGGCGGCGGGCGCGAGTCGGGTTCGGATGCATGGAAGGCGTATATGCGTCGCGCGACCAATACCGTGAACTACTCGTCGGCGTTGCCGCTTGCGCAGGGTATCGACTTCAATCTCGACTGAGCGCGCAAGTGTGACGTCGTAAACGTTGGCGGCGCATCGCGTTGATGCCGGTGCGCCGCCGTCGCCGTCCGGCGCGCCACAGCCGCGCGTTCCAGATAGCAATCCGTTTGCGCCGCCCGGCGTTCCGGAGCGGCCACGTTACTCGTGGAGTAAGACGTGAGTTCGAAAGTCGTGATCGTCGGCGGTGGGGTGATCGGCAGTTCGATTGCGTATTTCTTGCGGCTGTCCGATCCGACAGTCGGCGTCACGGTAATCGAGCGCGACCCGACCTATGCGCGTTCGTCGTCGGCCTTGTCGGCGGCGTCGATCCGGCAGCAGTTTTCTACGCCGCTTTCCATTCAGATGTCGCTGTTCGGCATCGAATTTCTTCGCTCGATCGGCGAGCGGCTCGAAGTCGACGGCACCCGGCCCTCGATCGATCTGCACGAAGGCGGCTACCTGTTTCTCGCGACACCTGCCGGTGAAGCGACGCTGCGCGAGAATCACGCGCTGCAAAAAAGCCTCGGCGCAGATATCAGCCTGCTCGACACGCATGGCTTGCAAACGCGCTTCCCTTGGCTCAATACCGACGACCTCGTTGCCGGCGCTTATGGCGAAAGCGGCGAGGGCTGGTTCGACGGCTACGGTTTAGTACAGGCGCTGCGCAAGAAAGCGCAGGCGCTCGGCGCGCGCTATGTCGCGGCAGACGTCACCGCGCTGCATCGCGAGGGCAATCGCGTCACGCAGGTACAAACCGCGGACGGTGAGACCTATGCTTGCGACGTTGTCGTCAACGCGGCCGGCGCATGGTCGCGCAAGGTCGCACAGATGGTCGGCATCGATCTGCCCGTCTATGCGCGGCGGCGCAGTATCTTCAACGTCACGTCGCCGGCAAAGCTTGAACGCTGTCCGCTGCTGATCGATCCGAGCGGCGTGTACTTCCGGCCTGAAGGCAATTCGTATATCTGCGGCACGTCGCCGTCGGCCGATAACGATCCCGACGATCTACCGCTCGATGAAGTCGATCACGTGCTATTCGACGACGTGATCTGGCCGACGCTCGCCAATCGCGTGCCGCAATTCGAGGCGCTGCGCGTGCAGAACTGCTGGTCCGGCTATTACGAATACAACGTGCTCGATCAGAACGCGATCATTGGCCATCACCCGGATATCGATAACTGCATTTTCGCGAACGGCTTCAGCGGCCACGGTTTGCAGCAAGGGCCGGCAACCGGACGCGGCATCAGCGAATTGATTCTGCATGGCCGCTATGCGACGCTCGATCTCAGTTCACTAAGCTTTACGCGCGTGCTCGAAAACCGGCCGATCATCGAAAAGAACGTGGTGTAGCGCCTTATATGGCTCGATGCGCAGTCGCCAAGCAGACCGTCGATCTATGCAGCGCGCCCTGGACCCAGGCGATTGCCGCCGAGTACCTCGCGAGCGGCGGGTTGGAGCGGCATCTGCCGCGCATTGTCGATGCGTATTCTGTCAAATGCCGCGCGCTATGCGATGCGCTCGACACGCATCTCGCGCGGCACATCGCATTTCATCGTCCGGCCGGCGGCATGTTCGTGTGGGCGCGTCTGAACGCGGCACGCGATGCGTCCGACTATCTGCGCGTGTGCATCGAACAGAACGTGATGTTCGTGCCGGGTGTCGCGTTTTACAAGGACGCGGCCGATAGTGCTGCGCTGCGCCTGTCGTTTGCCGCGCCGGGTGTGGAGGAGATTGAAACCGGCGTGCACCGAATGAACCGCGCGCTCGAGCAGTACTGCGACGAGCAATAAAATCCTGATTGCATCAACACAATCAGTGGAATGCGGCAGATTACCCGGCGAGCATCTAATGTGCAGCCGGGTTTGTTTATCGAAATGCCAACAATTGTGGCGATTTAACAGAATTCACCGCATTCCTTATTAATCGCGAATCGCGAATCGCGTTGAGTTCGAATACGCAATCGTTTTCGTCCGCGCGTGCCTTCTATGAGAGCGACCGTGGCAAGCCGCAGATGAGGCCGCCCGGGATTGCCACGTCGAACGGCGCATACGCGCGAGTGGCCCCTCAAATGATTGCCCCCAATGAAATCGTTATTGCACGCCTTAATTTCAAGATTATGCAATTCGAATAAATTCGGGCGTTGCCAAATCTTGTAATGGAAGTTGTCGATTTATATGCGGAAATGCCATTTATAAAGATAAGAAACCATGTAATTATCGTGCTTGCCGGCCGGCTTCCGTTTTGCGTGATTCCCGGAATGTCTGAAAGACAGGTTTTACACGGGTTCGCGCCACACGGGTCGGCCTTCGCACGGGAAAGCATCGTCGCCCGTCGCGTTCGCCCATGCATGCCGCATATGAGTGCCGCACGAGAATGCGTGAGTGGGCCACAAAAACGTTAAATGAGGAAAAGGGGGCAACGCAATGAATTCACTCGACGAGAAGCGGCCGCTGCTGATCTACGACGGCACGCTTGGCGACCTCTACGGCATCTTTTTCAGAAACCTTGTGCTGCAAATCGTGACGCTCGGTATTTACCGCTTCTGGGCGACCACGAACAACCGCCGATATGTCTGGTCGCGCATGCGGTTTCAGGACGAGCGCTTCGAGTACACGGGCACCGGGGGCGAGCTATTCAAGGGCTTTCTGTTCGCGATCGTGGTCGTGTTCAGCGCGGTGGTCGCGGCTGGCGCGCTAAGCGTGGTCTTGCGCATGCTGACGAAAAGCGCGGCACTCGGTTGGCTGCCTGTCATCGCGTTGTATCTGCTGATCGTCGTGCTCGCGGCGGGTGCCTTTTTCGGCGCGCAGCGCTATCGGCTGAGCCGGACGCAGTGGTGCGGTATTCGCGGCGGCATGACCGGCTCGGCGCTCGGCTTCGGCGTGCGCGCGTTGCTGTACGCGCTGTTGTGCGTTGTCACGCTTGGCCAGATGACGCCGTGGACATCAATGCGTCTAATGGAGTGCCGCATCAACGCGAGCAGCTTCGGTAGCCTGGCGTTTCGCTTCAATGGGCGCGCGTGGGTCGTCTACGGTCTGTTCCTCGTTACGTTCGTCGGCGTGGTCGTGTTGTTCGCGGTGCTGTTCATGGTGTTTCTGAAGGGCGCTCTCGCATCGATGCATGTCGGCCAGGTGCCGGGGGCGAGTACGGCGCCGTCGCGGGCCGCGCTCGGATCGCTGTTTTTGTTTTATGCGCTGTTCTCCATCGGCACGATGCTGATCCGCGGCTTCTATGTCGCCGCGCTGACGCGCCACGTGATGGGCAATACGTCGCTCGGCTCGCAATTGCATTTCGGCAGTAACGTCAGCGTGGCGCGTCTGCTCAGTTTGCAGTGCGGCAACCTTGCGATCATCGTGTTTACGCTCGGCCTTGGGGCGCCAATCGTGCTGCATCGGCTGATGCGGTTTGCCGTCGACACGCTGCAGGTTTCCGGCTACCTCGATCCGCATATGCTGGGGCAAAGCACCGTGGCGGCGCCGCTGACTGGCGAGGGCATGCTGAATCTGCTCGATCATGGTGGCGCCTTCTGAGATTGGACTCGCGTTGAGAGCGCGGCAATGGGCGGGGGGCGCACGATGTGCGGCAAGTAATGGGACACGCGACTCATCTCAGGCGCGAGCGCGAAACGCAGTACGCTCAATGAGTTAGCGCAGTCATGCGCAGGTTGTCCACAAGCTTGTTCCCAAAATCTGTGGACAACAGGGGGAAGCGAAGCGGAGAATTCGCACCTGAAGAATTGTGGAAAGGTACAGCACAAAAGCAAACAGCGGGACTCACCGTCGACCGGTTCATCCCGCTGCTTGTGAATGACGATGTGGGCGGCTTGCCGTGCAGCGCGCACTGCAAGCGTGGCAAACGCTTATCGGTCGAGGAACGACTTCAGACGGTCCGCGCGGCTCGGATGCATGAGCTTGCGCATCGCCTTGCTCTCGATCTGACGGATCCGCTCGCGGGTCACGTCGAACTGCTTGCCCACTTCTTCAAGCGTGTGATCCGACTTCGTGTTGATGCCGTAGCGCATGCGCAGCACCTTCGCTTCGCGCGGGGACAGCGAGTCGAGCGCGTCGTCGATCGCGGCACGCAGGTCGGCCTGCATCGCGGCATCCGCCGGCGACGATACGCCAGCGTCTTCGATCATGTCGCCCAGCGTCGCATCGCCGTCGTCGCCGACCGGCGTTTCGAGCGATACGGGTTGCTTCGCGATCTTCAGAATGCCGCGCACCTTCTCTTCCGATAGTTCCATGCGTTCCGCGAGCACCGCAGGATGCGCTTCCTGGCCGGTCTGCTGCAGGATCTCGCGCGAAATGCGGTTCAGCTTGTTGATCGTTTCGATCATGTGCACCGGCACGCGGATCGTGCGCGCCTGATCGGCGAGCGAACGAGTGACGGCCTGACGGACCCACCACGTCGCGTACGTCGAAAACTTCCAGCCACGACGGTATTCGAACTTGTCCACGGCCTTCATCAGACCGATGTTGCCTTCCTGGATCAGGTCGAGGAACAGCATGCCGCGGTTCACGTACTTCTTCGCGATCGAGATCACGAGACGCAGGTTCGCCTCGATCATCTCGCTCTTGGCCTTGCGCATCTTCGATTCGGCCGCGACCATCTGGCGGTTGATTTCTTTCAGATGCTTGAGCGGCAGCGATACCGTCGCTTCGATGTCGATGAGCTTCTGCTGTTCGGACTGGATGGCCGGCAGGTGACGCTCGAGCGCCGCACCATAGGTCGACGCGCCGGTGCGCGCGGCACGCTCGGTCCAGCCGAGGTCGGCCTCGCTACCCGCGAACGTTTCGATGAACTTCTCGCGCGGCATGCCGGCCTTCGAGACGACGATCTGCAAAATGTTGCGCTCGATCGCGCGCACTTGCGCGACCTGGCGCTGCACGTCGCCGCACAGACGGTCGATCGTGCGTGCGGTGAAGCGGATCTTCGCGAGGTGCTGCTGAATGTCTTCGCGTGCGCGCAGATAGGCCTTCGACGTGACGTCGCCGCGCGCGTGCGACGCGTTCATCTGGTCGTACAGAATGCCGACCTGGGCGAAGATTTCGAGGCAGTCGCTCGTGAGCTGCTTCAGGCGAGCTTCGTCCGCCGCCGACGAATCTTCCGGACCGACGTCGTCGTCTTCTTCGTCTTCGCTGTCTTCGTCGGCGTCGCTGTCTTCATCGGCATCCGTGTCGGCGCTCGCGACTTCTTCCGCGGCGGCCGTCTCTTCATTCAGGCCGTCGACGAGTTCGTCGATGCGCAGCTCGCCGTCGACAACCTGCTGCGCGCTCGCGAGGATCGCGGAGATCGCGAGCGGGCACGCGGCGATCGCTTGCACCATTTCGTGCAGGCCGTCTTCGATGCGCTTCGCAATCGCGATTTCGCCTGCGCGGGTGAGCAGCTCGGTCGCGCCCATTTCGCGCATGTACATACGCACGGGGTCGGTGGTGCGGCCGAACTCGGAGTCGACGGTCGACAGCGCGACTTCGGTTTCCTCGTCCGCCTGGTCGTCCGACACCACGGCGGGGGAATTCGAGTTGAGCAGCAGCGTTTCCGCGTCCGGGGCCTGCTCGTAGACCTGCACGCCCATGTCGCTGAACGCGCTGACGATGCTGTCGATCGCGGCGGTTGCGGTGAAGTTGTCGGGCAGGTGGTCGTTGATCTGCGCATGGGTCAGGTAGCCTTGCTCTTTACCCAGCTGGATCAGTGCGCGCATCAGGCGCTGGCGTTCTTCGGCTTGTTGCGGCAGCAGCTCGGCTGCCACGGGAATCGCTTTGCCGGCGCCCTTGCCTTTGGCCGAACGGCCGGACGGAACTTTGGCAGTGAAGGCGGTGTCGTGTTGCGAATCTTCGCGATCGAAAGGGTTCACGTAATTTCCTCTAGAGGCTTCGCTATGAGACGCAAGACGCTACCGTCAGGCGTTTCGAGCAGGGCTCAGCATCACCTGATGTGACTCAACGCGGTTGTTGGGCTGTGCTCTGGGGAGCAAAAAAGATGAGCCCGCTCGAAGCGGGCCGATGGACATGCGAAATTTTGCGCGGCTCGCATTATATACGAGCTTGGGGGTTCGCGCTCATGGGTGCACATCAAATCATCGTCGCTGTTGTCGCAGGCATTGCGTGAGGCTACGCAGGTGCATAGTCCGTGGCCATGCGCGCGGCCTAACCTAGATAGGGGCGAGTTGCTCCTTGCGCAAGGGGGCTCGATGTCGTTTTCCTGTATATGGAGTCGTATCCTCGCATGCTGTCCCCAAAAGAAATTCGCAGAAGGGTATTGACGTGTTGTTGACCGCTCTCCATAATCTCGCTTCTCTGCTGCAGACGCAGCGACGCAAACGAAGCAGTGCCGGGTAGTGGTGGTTCAGGCGCGGCGGGTTTGGCGGACCGATCTTTAAAAACTAACAGTCGATAAGTGTGGGCGCTTGATGCGGGATGCGGCGGCGGATTCTCCGGAGTCTGCTGTCAGGCAGAAGTATCAGAAGCCTCACACAGTATTGGAGGAAGGTTTGTCTGTCGAAAGACGGATCAATCATCGTCAGTACGTTGAGTGAGCGACCGGGTTCGAGAGAGCCCGAACACAGTAACAGGTTTGAACTGAAGAGTTTGATCCTGGCTCAGATTGAACGCTGGCGGCATGCCTTACACATGCAAGTCGAACGGCAGCACGGACTTCGGTCTGGTGGCGAGTGGCGAACGGGTGAGTAATACATCGGAACGTGTCCTGGAGTGGGGGATAGCCCGGCGAAAGCCGGATTAATACCGCATACGCTCGGGAGAGGAAAGCGGGGGATCTTTCGGGACCTCGCGCTGCAGGGGCGGCCGATGGCAGATTAGGTAGTTGGTGGGGTAAAGGCCTACCAAGCCGACGATCTGTAGCTGGTCTGAGAGGACGACCAGCCACACTGGGACTGAGACACGGCCCAGACTCCTACGGGAGGCAGCAGTGGGGAATTTTGGACAATGGGCGCAAGCCTGATCCAGCAATGCCGCGTGTGTGAAGAAGGCCTTCGGGTTGTAAAGCACTTTTGTCCGGAAAGAAAACCTCGTGGCTAATATCCGTGAGGGATGACGGTACCGGAAGAATAAGCACCGGCTAACTACGTGCCAGCAGCCGCGGTAATACGTAGGGTGCGAGCGTTAATCGGAATTACTGGGCGTAAAGCGTGCGCAGGCGGTGCTGTAAGACCGATGTGAAATCCCCGGGCTTAACCTGGGAACTGCATTGGTGACTGCAGCGCTGGAGTATGGCAGAGGGGGGTGGAATTCCACGTGTAGCAGTGAAATGCGTAGAGATGTGGAGGAACACCGATGGCGAAGGCAGCCCCCTGGGCCAATACTGACGCTCATGCACGAAAGCGTGGGGAGCAAACAGGATTAGATACCCTGGTAGTCCACGCCCTAAACGATGTCAACTGGTTGTCGGGCCTTCATTGGCTTGGTAACGTAGCTAACGCGTGAAGTTGACCGCCTGGGGAGTACGGTCGCAAGATTAAAACTCAAAGGAATTGACGGGGACCCGCACAAGCGGTGGATGATGTGGATTAATTCGATGCAACGCGAAAAACCTTACCTACCCTTGACATGTATGGAATCCTGCCGAGAGGCGGGAGTGCCCGAAAGGGAGCCATAACACAGGTGCTGCATGGCTGTCGTCAGCTCGTGTCGTGAGATGTTGGGTTAAGTCCCGCAACGAGCGCAACCCTTGTCCCTAGTTGCTACGCAAGAGCACTCCAGGGAGACTGCCGGTGACAAACCGGAGGAAGGTGGGGATGACGTCAAGTCCTCATGGCCCTTATGGGTAGGGCTTCACACGTCATACAATGGTCGGAACAGAGGGTTGCCAAGCCGCGAGGTGGAGCCAATCCCAGAAAACCGATCGTAGTCCGGATCGCACTCTGCAACTCGGGTGCGTGAAGCTGGAATCGCTAGTAATCGCGGATCAGCATGCCGCGGTGAATACGTTCCCGGGTCTTGTACACACCGCCCGTCACACCATGGGAGTGGGTTTTACCAGAAGTGGCTAGTCTAACCGCAAGGAGGACGGTCACCACGGTAGGATTCATGACTGGGGTGAAGTCGTAACAAGGTAGCCGTATCGGAAGGTGCGGCTGGATCACCTCCTTTCCAGAGCTGTGCATTCCCTGCACTCAAGTGCTCACGCTTATCGGCTGTGGTTAGAAGCAACGCAGACAGGC
>NZ_JBNDMC010000001.1:0-641251 GCF_050436385.1 Paraburkholderia sp. MM5477-R1 | reverse complement strand
GGCGTCGATACAGAAACCGGCCTGATCGATTACGACGAAGTCGAGCGCCTGGCGGTCGAATACCAGCCGAAAATGATCGTGGCGGGTTTCTCCGCCTACTCGCGTGTTCTCGATTTCGCGCGTTTCCGGAAGATCGCGGATCGCGTCGGCGCCTTACTCTTTGTCGACATGGCACACGTGGCAGGACTCGTGGCGGCAGGACTATATCCGAATCCTGTGCCGTTTGCGGACATCGTCACGACGACTACCCACAAGACGCTGCGCGGCCCGCGCGGCGGGCTTATTCTCGCCAGAGCCAACGCCGAGATCGAAAAGAAGCTCAATTCGATGGTTTTCCCCGGAACCCAGGGGCGGGCCGCTGATGCACGTCATCGCGGCGAAGGCCGTCGCGTTCAGGGAAGCCCTCGGCTCCGACTTTGTCGAGTACCAGAAACAGACGCTGGCGAATGCGCGCGCGATGGTTTCGGTATTCGTCGAGCGCGGCTATGACGTGGTGTCCGGCGGCACGGACGATCACCTGTTTCTTGTCGACCTGGTCGCGAAAGGAATCACCGGCAAGGACGCGGACGCGGCACTGGGCCGTGCGCACATCACGGTAAACAAGAATGCGGTGCCGAACGATCCGCAATCGCCGTTCGTGACGAGCGGGATCCGCATCGGCACACCTGCCATCACGACACGCGGATTCAGGGAGGTTGATGCCGTGCTGACCGCCGCGCTCATCTGCGACGTGCTGGACAACCTCGGCGATGCCCAGGTCGAGCAGCGCGTGCGCGAACAGGTGGCGAAGTTGTGTGCGCGCCTGCCGGTATACGCTGGACTTTAATGAGAAAGCCATGAACGTCAGCACCTTCGATCTCTTCAAGATCGGCATTGGGCCCTCGAGCTCTCATACCGTCGGGCCGATGATCGCGGCTTGCCGGTTCGCGACCCGCATGCGCGACGCCGGAAAGCTTGGTGAGGTGAGCGCGATCCGGGCGGACCTGTACGGCTCGCTCGGCGCCACCGGCAAGGGACACGGCACCGACAAGGCTGTGCTGCTTGGGCTCGAAGGGAATCTCCCCGATGCGATCGATCCCGACTACGTGGAAACCCGGTTGGCTCATATTCGCTCAACGAAGTCGATCGAAGTCGCTGGAGTCCAGCAGATTGCCTTCGACGAGAAGACGCAGATGGTGTTCCTGCGCCGCGAGGTGCTGCCGTTCCACGCTAATGGAATGCGCTTCACCGCTTTCGACGCAAGCGGCAAGGTGGTCGACGAGCAAGTCTATTACTCGGTTGGGGGCGGCTTTGTTGTTGACGATGCAGGGGAGCGCCTCAACGGCCAGGAAGGTGCCACACGGGTTCCTTATCCGTTCAGGACAGGTGTCGAACTGTTGCGCATGTGCGGCGAGAGCGGCCTGTCTATCGCAGGGTTGATGCTCGCCAACGAAGCAACCTGGCGCACGCCCGAAACCGCGCGCCAAGGGTTGCTGAAGATCAGGGACGCGATGTCTGCAGCGATCGCGCGCGGATGCTCGATGGAAGGCACCTTGCCGGGACCCATGAAGGTGAAGCGACGCGCGGCCGATCTGTTTCGGCAGTTGAAAGCGCAGTCAGAAGAAAGCCTGCGCGATCCGCTATCGATGATTGACTGGATCAACCTGTACGCGATGGCGGTGAATGAAGAAAACGCCGCTGGCGGACGGATCGTCACGGCGCCGACCAATGGAGCGGCGGGGATCATTCCGGCTGTCCTGCAGTACTACGTCAAGTTTGTGTCCGGTTCCAACGACGATGGCGTTGTTGAATTCCTGCTGACGGCCTCTGCGATCGGGTTGCTCTACAAGGAAAACGCGTCGATCTCGGGCGCGGAGGTCGGCTGCCAGGGCGAAGTCGGCGTCGCGTGCTCGATGGCGGCCGCCGCGCTCGCCGCGGTCCTCGGCGGATCACCAGAACAGGTCGAAAACGCCGCTGAAATTGGCATGGAACACAACCTGGGCATGACCTGCGATCCGGTGGGCGGCCTGGTGCAGATTCCCTGCATCGAGCGTAACGCGATGGGCGCAGTGAAAGCTGTGAACGCCGCCCGCATGGCACTGCGCGGCAATGGCAAACACTACGTATCGCTGGATAAGGTCATCAAGACGATGCGCGAGACAGGCGCCGATATGAAGACCAAGTACAAGGAAACCTCACGCGGGGGCCTTGCGGTCAACGTGATTGAGTGTTGAGGAGACAGACGATGAGCCGGTATTCGATATTCAGTTTGTTGCGCAACGGGTTGTCGTATCACGAGAACTGGGAGCGCGCATGGAAGAGCCCCGAGCCGAAGAAGGAATACGACGTGGTGATCGTCGGCGGCGGCGGCCATGGTCTTGCCACCGCGTACTACCTCGCGAAGGAACTCGGCGTGCGTAACATCGCGGTGCTGGAAAAGGGCTGGATCGGCGGCGGCAACACGGCGCGCAATACGACAATCGTGCGCTCGAACTATCTGTGGGACGAGTCGGCCGCGCTGTACGAAAAGGCTCTCCAGTTGTGGGAGGGGCTCTCGCAGGACATCAACTACAACGTGATGTTCAGTCAGCGCGGCGTGATCAATCTCGCCCACACGCTGCAGGATGTGCGCGACACCGAACGTCGCGTCAATGCAAACCGGCTGAACGGCGTCGATGCTGAATTCCTCACCCCCGAGCAGATCAAGGAGATCGTGCCGGTGATCAACCTGCACAGCCGTTATCCGGTGCTGGGCGCCTCATTCCAGCGCCGCGCCGGTGTAGCCCGGCACGATGCGGTCGCATGGGGCTATGCGCGCGGTGCGGACCAGCATGGTGTCGACATTCTGCAGAACTGTGGCGTGACCGGCATTCGCCGGGCCAACGGCGCAGTGGTCGGAGTCGATACCGTCAAAGGCTTCATCAAGGCGAAGAAGGTCGCGGTGGTCGCAGCAGGTAACAGCAGCGTGCTCGCGGAGATGGCGGGGATCCGCCTGCCGCTTGAAAGCCATCCGCTGCAGGCACTGGTGTCCGAACCGATCAAACCGATTGTTAATACGGTGATTATGTCGAATGCGGTGCACGCCTACATCAGTCAGTCCGACAAGGGTGACCTCGTGATCGGTGCGGGCGTCGACCAATACACCGGATATGGCCAGCGCGGTAGTTTCCACACCATCGAAGGCACGCTCCAGGCGATTGTCGAAATGTTCCCGGTGTTCTCGCGCGTGCGGATGAACCGGCAGTGGGGCGGGATCGTCGATGTGTCGCCGGATGCGTGTCCGATCGTCAGCAAGACAGACGTGAAAGGACTGTACTTCAACTGCGGCTGGGGCACGGGGGGCTTTAAGGCCACACCGGGTTCCGGGTGGGCCTTCGCTCACACCATTGCAAACGACACACCGCATCCGCTGAATGCGCCGTTCTCTCTGGACCGGTTCTACACCGGCCATCTGATCGACGAACACGGCGCGGCAGCGGTCGCGCACTAACCAGGGAGAGATCCATGTTGCTCATTCAATGCCCCTGGTGCGGGCCGCGCGCCGAGTCCGAATTCTCGTACGGCGGCGAAGCCGAGATCGTGCGTCCGCTCGACACCGAGAAGCTTACTGACAGGGAATGGGGCGAGTACCTGTTCATGCGCAAGAACACGCGTGGCCTGCACCGTGAACAGTGGAACCACGCGCAGGGATGCCGCCGCTGGTTCAACGCCGAGCGCGATACGGTGACGTACGCGTTCAGGTCGGTCAGCAAGATCGGCGTTCCGGAAGAAGGAGAATCAGCATGAACCAGCAGAACCGTTTGCCATCGGGCGGGCGCATCAATCGCGCGATTCCCCTGACGTTCACGTTTAACGGCCGCACGTTCCAAGGCTTTCAGGGCGACACGCTGGCGTCGGCGCTGCTTGCCAATGATGTGCATTTCGTTGCGCGCAGCTTCAAGTACCACCGGCCGCGCGGCATCGTGACCGCGGGCGTCGAGGAACCGAATGCGCTGGTGCAGCTCGAGCGCGGCGCCCACACGATCCCGAACGCGCGTGCGACGGAGGTCGAGCTCTATCAGGGGCTCGACGCGACAAGCGTGAACGCGGAGCCGAGCCTCGAACACGATCGCATGGCGATCAACCAGAAGTTCGCCCGATTCATGCCGGCCGGCTTCTATTACAAGACCTTCATGTGGCCGCGCAGCTTCTGGCCGAAGTACGAGGAACGCATTCGCCACGCCGCGGGTCTGGGCAAGTCGCCGGAGGTAAACGACCCGGGCCGCTACGACAAGCGCTTTGCGCATTGTGACGTGTTGATCGTCGGCGCGGGTCCAGCGGGACTGGCTGCGGCACGAACGGCGGGCGCGAGTGGCGCGCGGGTCATTCTGGTTGACGACCAGCCCGAACTGGGCGGAAGTCTGCTGTCGGGCACAGAAAAGATTGACGGCAAGCCGGCCAGCGACTGGGCGCGCGCGATCGAGGCCGAGCTTTCGTCTATGCCGGAAGTGACAGTCATGAGCCGTAGCACTGCGTTTGGCTATCAGGATCACAACCTTGTCACAGTCACACAACGTCTGACCGACCATTTACCCGTTTCAACGCGAAGCGGCACGCGTGAACGGCTCTGGAAGATCCGCGCGAAGAAGGTGATTCTCGCAACGGGCGCACATGAGCGGCCGCTGGTCTTTGGCAACAACGACCTGCCCGGCATCATGCTGGCGTCGGCGATCTCGACGTACCTCAACCGTTACGGCGTTCTGCCAGGTCGGCGTGCGGTGATATTCACAAACAACGACGAAGGGTATCGCGCCGCACTCGATCTCAAGATACACGGGGCAGACGTGACGGTTGTCGATCCTCGCGGCGCTAGCGCGGGTGCGCTGCCGCAACAGGCAGCGCGCAGCGGGGTCGCCATCGTCAACAACGCCGTTGTGATCGACGCAGGCGGCAAGGAACGCGTGCGCAACGTCACTGTTGCCCGCTATGCACAGGGACGCGTGGGGCAGCGCATTGCGACGCTCGGCTGTGACCTGGTGGGCATGTCGGGTGGCTGGAATCCCGTGTTGCACCTCTTTGCGCAGTCGGGCGGCAAGGCACTCTGGAACGACGACAAGGCTTGCTTCATTCCGGGCGCGGGGGTCCAGGAAGAATGCAGCATCGGTGCCGCTCGCGGTGCGTTCCAGCTGCCGGAGACGCTCGATGATGGCGTCAAGGCTGGTCGACGGGCTGCCCGGTTCGCGGGCTTACCAGATCCTGCCGTGCAGCAGTGGCAGGCGAAGGTCTCGAATGAACAACCGCTGTTCCCGCTCTGGCTGGTTGCGAACTTGGATAAAGCATCGCGCGGTCCCAAGCGGTTCGTTGATTTCCAGAACGACGTGTCGGCGTCTGACATTCTGCTCGCTGCACGCGAGGGCTATCACTCCGTCGAGCACGTCAAGCGCTACACGGCGATGGGTTTCGGCACTGATCAGGGCAAGCTTGGCAACATCAACGGGATGGCGATCCTCGCCCAGGCACTGGGCAAGACGATTCCCGAGACCGGCACAACGACGTTCCGGCCGAACTACACACCGGTGACGTTCGGCACGATCGCCGGGCGTGAACTCGGTGACTTTCTCGATCCGGTCCGCAAGACCTGCATCCATCCGTGGCACGAGGCGCATGGCGCGGCGTTCGAAGACGTCGGCAACTGGAAGCGCCCGTGGTACTACCCGAAAAACGGCGAGGATCTGCACGCGGCGGTGGCGCGCGAGTGTCTCGCGGTACGCAACAGCGTAGGCATTCTGGATGCGTCGACGCTCGGCAAGATCGACATTCAGGGCCCGGATGCAGCGACGCTGCTCAACTGGCTGTACACGAACCCCTGGAGCAAGCTGGAAGTCGGCAAATGCCGCTATGGACTGATGCTCGACGAGAACGGCATGGTCTTCGATGATGGTGTGACGGTGCGCCTCGGCGAACAGCACTACATGATGACCACGACCACGGGTGGCGCCGCGCGCGTGCTGAACTGGATGGAGCGCTGGCTGCAGACGGAATGGCCGAATCTGAACGTGCACCTGAGCTCCGTGACAGATCACTGGGCGACCTTCGCGGTGGTCGGGCCGAACAGCCGCAAGGTGTTGCAGAAGGTGTGTAAAGACATCGACTTCGCGAACGCGGCATTCCCGTTCATGACGTATCGCAACGGGACGGTATCCGGCGTGGCTTCACGTGTCATGCGAATCAGCTTCTCGGGCGAGCTGGCGTACGAAGTCAACGTGCCGGCGAACTTTGGGCGCGGCGTATGGGAAGCGTTGATGAGCGCTGGGCGTGAGTTTGAAATCACACCCTATGGCACGGAAACGATGCACGTGCTGCGTGCGGAGAAGGGCTACATCATCGTCGGTCAGGATACCGATGGGTCGATCACACCGTTCGACCTTGGCATGGGTGGCATGGTCGCGAAGAAGGACTGCCTCGGCAAGCGCTCGCTGTCGCGCTCGGATACACAGAGTGCGGGACGCAAGCAGCTCGTTGGACTGAAACCGGTGGACCCCCGCGTCACGCTGACCGAAGGCGCGCAGATCGTAACCACACCTGCGACACAGGGCATCACGCCAATGCTCGGCCATGTAACGTCGAGCTATATGAGTCCGATCCTGAAGCGGTCGATTGCACTGGCGGTCGTCAAAGGCGGCCTCGAGAGGATGGGGCAACGCGTATTTGTGTCGATGTCCGCCACACGCTGTGTCGAGGCGGAGGTGTGCAGTCCTGTTTTTTACGATCCGGAAGGGGTACGTCAGCATGTTGAATGATCTGGTTCAGGAGTCGCCGCTCGTCGGTATTGAAGCGCGGATTGCCGCTGCATCCGGCGGCATATCACGACGCTTTCGGTTCACCGAGCGGCCGTTCGTCACGCTTCTCACATTACGCGGCAACGGTATCGCGTTTGATGTGGCCGTGCAGCGCGTGCTGGGCGTCCCATTGCCGAAGCAATCCGGTGGTCGCGTAACGGCGGGTGAACGCGCAGTGTGGTGGATGGGGCCGGACGAGTGGCTGATCCAGTCTACCCAGGATATGGCCGTTGAACTCGAACGCGCCTTGCGCGAAGCGCTTGACGGACAACACTACGCGGTCGTCGACGTCAGTAGCGGTTACACCGTAGTCGACATTTCGGGGAGCCATGTGCGAGAGGTGCTGGCAGGCGGCTGCCCGCTCGACCTGCATCGACGCGTGTTCGCAGACGGGCAATGCGCCAGTTCGCACTTCTTCAAGGCAGGCATCACGCTGTGCCGTGACGGGGATGACCGGTTCCAGATCATCGTGCGGCGCAGCTTTGCCGAATACTGCTGCCTGATGCTGCTCGATGCGGCGCAGCCGTATCTTGCATAACAGGCGCGGCGGTTGTCCCACGGCATACAGAGGAGATTGTTCGATGAAACATCCGGATGCAGGACTGACCGTCGAATGGGAGATCGTGATCGACCAGTTGCGGGCACAGACGCGAATCGGGATCCACAATCATGAACGCGTAGCCCAGCCGGTGGTGATTGATGCGGTACTGCATTGTCGAAGTCAGGCGCTCCCGGAGGAGATCAGCGAATGCCTTGATTACGACGCGTTCTGCCGGATGCTGTGCGCCTACCTCGATGCGCAGACACACACGGACCTGGTCGAGCAACTCGCCGCCGATCTGCTGGTGTTGGCGTTCGACCGCTTCGCGATGCTCGAAGACGCCATGCTCACGCTCTACAAGCCGCACGCGGTGCGTTCGGCGGCGCAGGTGGGCGTGCGGCTGCGCTGGAGTCGTCATGACTATCTGCGCCGGCACGCCCACCATGGTGCCGCACACGTTGCCGAAGCCACGCACGCCTGACACAGGCCACATACGGAGTCGCCATGACTGAAACCACTACGAAGCGCACGGATCGGGCGCCACAGTTCGCGCTGACCGTCACCTGTCCGAGCGCACCGGGGCAGGTCGCTGCGCTGGTGCGATTTCTCGATGAGCGCGAATGCTATATCGACGAATTCGATGTGTTCGACGATGAGTTCACTGCCCGTTTCTTCGTGCGGTGCATTTTTCACTCCGCATCGACGCAGCAGCTGGACGTTGCGTCGTTGCGCGAAGAGTTTGCGAATGTCGCTAACCGGTTCGACATGGCGTGGACGATCCACGACATGTCAGTGAGACCCAAGGTGCTGATCATGGTGTCGAAGCTCGACCATTGCCTTGCCGACCTGCTGTTCCGCTGGCGCATGGACGAACTGAAGATGGACATCATCGGCGTGGCCTCGAACCATCCGGATCTCGAACCTGTTGCGGCTGCGAACGGCATCGCGTTCCACCATCTGCCGCTGACGGCCGAGACCAAGCCGCAACAGGAAGCGCAAGTATTGGCCCTGGTAGAGCGGACCGGTGCTGAACTTGTCGTCCTCGCACGTTACATGCAGGTGCTGTCCGCCGGGCTGAGCGCGTCCCTCGCGGGGCGCGCAATCAACATTCATCACTCGTTCCTGCCCGGATTCAAGGGCGCGAAGCCTTATCACCAGGCGCATGCGCGCGGGGTGAAGCTGATCGGCGCAACGGCGCATTTCGTGACCAATGATCTCGACGAAGGGCCGATCATCGAACAGGTCGTGGAACGCGTCACTCACGCGTACGACCCCGACCGGCTGCTCGCGACCGGACGTGATATGGAGTGTCTCGCGCTGGCGCGCGCCGTCAAGCTTTCTATCGAGCATCGAATCTTTATCAACGGTAACCGAACCGTCGTACTTCAGTAGGAACACGCCGGTGAAGCGGACTCAAGAGCCGCAGCCGAAAACGCAGCAATCTCACGATTCATGTTTGGAGACAACAAATGAGTAACAGGAAAGCGGTTTCAGGGCGGCAGGCGGCAACTGGCGTCATCTCACAGGTCGGCGTGCCGCCGCCGTTTGCTTCGGCCAATCGTCAGGCCGCCCCTGTGCCAGATCGGCGTCTGCTCAAGCGCGCTGCGATGGCCAGCTTCATCGGCAATTTTGTCGAGTGGTTCGATTACGCGTCCTATGGCTATCTCGCGACCATCATTGCGGTTGTCTTTTTCCCCAAGACTGACGCTGCGACGGGGCTGCTTGCCGCTTACGCCGTATTTGCGATCTCGTTTATCGTCCGACCCATCGGAGGCATCGTCTGGGGGCATTTCGGCGACAAGATCGGGCGCCGGACAGCGCTGTCGCTCTCGATCCTGATCATGTCGGCTTCGACCTTCGTGATCGCGTTCCTGCCAACCTATGCACAGGTTGGCGTCATGGCACCGATCCTTTTGCTGCTGGTTCGAGTTATCCAGGGGTTCTCAGCTTCCGGTGAGTATGCAGGGGCATCAGCATTCCTCGCCGAATATGCGCCAGAGGGCAAGCGGGGCGTCTATACCAGCATCGTGCCGGCGAGCACGGCGGCGGGCCTCCTGTTCGGATCGATATTCGTGGCGGTTCTGCACGCTGTGCTCACGACTGAGCAGCTCCAGTCTTTCGGCTGGCGCCTGCCATTTCTGCTCGCAGCACCGTTCGGACTGATCGGACGCTACATCCGGGTGCGCCTGGAAGATACGCCGAAGTTCAAGGCACTCGAAGCGTCGCACCACGTTGCGCGCGCGCCGGTCACGGAATTGCTGACTGTACATCGCGGTAAGATGTTGATCGCGTTTGGGGTCACGTGCCTGAACGCGGTGGCGTTCTATCTGGTGCTGAGCTACATGCCCACCTACCTGTCGACCGAGATGGGGATGGGGGAAACGCAATCCTTTATTGCGGCCACCATCTCTCTTGCCGCCTACATCGGCTTCATCTTCATTATGGGGGCGCTGTCGGACCGCGTCGGTCGCAAGACGATGCTGATCGGTGCTTCGGTCCTGTTCGCCCTGTTGACGGTACCGCTTTTCAAGGGACTCGTCGGTGCCAGCTTCATGACGATCGTGCTGATCCAGATCGCGTTTGGCGCGCTGCTGACGATGAACGACGGCACGCTACCGTGTTTCCTGTCAGAGATCTTTCCGACGCGCGTGCGTTACAGCGGTTTCGCGTTCAGCTTCAACGCAGCAAACGCGTTATTCGGCGGCACGGCACCGTTCGTCGCGACCTGGTTGATCCATGCGACCGGCAGCAAGTTGGCTCCGGCGTGGTATATGGTCGGCGCGGCAGGCGTCGCTTTGATAGCCATGCTCGCGAGTCGGGAGACATCGCGCGGGCCGCTCGCCGACTGAATGCCATCGGACTGAAGTCAGGCCCCGCTTGCTTCGATTGGCTCTGCCTGAGCGGATCGAAGCGAGTCGGCCGGTTGCGTCGCAGGAGGAGTTGGGCAGTAGAATTCCGAAAAAAATCGCTCATGAATGATGTGTTGAAGACGCTAGCGACGTGCGTTTGCATCTGACGCTGCCGGCCACGGGGGCAGTTGCGGGCCGACGATATCGTCTCAATCGCCTCGGTGTACTGGCGGCCCCATAAACCTTGCCATGAAGCAGACAGGAGAGCGTAGTGCCATATGTGGTGTTGGACAGGACGCCACCGATCCATTCAATTTGACATAAAAGAAATTGGCAAAATTTCATTAGTATAACTAAGTAGCGTGCGGTATATAAAATCCACTTGCAGACCGGAAAAGCGTCGTGAGGATCTGCTTAGGTGGGTGAGCTGTAAGACCGCAGGTTGTTGCACAACGATAGCGCTGATCCTGGAAAGTGCCGAATGACGTGCCTGGTGGATGCCGTGCCTAGTGCATGTCATGCATGTGCGCGATGCCGAGTTCACCGGCGAACTGGGCGAGTCGTTTGTCCAAGGTCCAAAGTGACGCACCGGGAGTCATCAAAGTTGACGCAAGCAGCGTAAGATCGCTGCTGCCGCAGCCTCGACCATAAATTTGTCTTGCCTCGATCAACTCCATCACCTCGGTCCATGTCGCGTGCGTCGCATGTTGCAGCAGCCCGATGTCGTGGAGCGTACGTGCGCGGGGTGCAGGCGGAGTGCCGCAGGCGAGTTCAACAAGCACGACTGGATGTGTGAGCGCCTGATCGCTGGTGATCAGCTGGGCAAGTCTCATATTCGCGCGACGGAAATGATCAACCCACACAGATGTATCGATGAGGACGCTCATTGAGCCGCAGGCTCCGAGCGGCGCCGCGGGATGTCGGGCATACCGGGCTCGGTGCCACCCAGGGACGCCAGACGCTTACCAGCCTGAACGCGAACAAACGTCTGCATCGCCACCCGAAACAGGTCGGCCTTATCCATGTCAGGGTCGGCGAGCTCAAGAGCGCGCTCGTAAAGGTTGTCGTCGATCGTAACAGTGGTTCGCATTTTGATGACTCCCGGTTGATGCTGAATCGCATCAATTATAGCATCAAATATTTAACGCTTCTTCCTGGGCGAAGGATGAAGCAGGCCGCACGGAGTGTCGAGGGGACTGGGCTGCGTCGGAGGACTATTCCGCCATGGCACCCCGTTATACCTATTGCCGTGAGCCTCTCCCAGCATGGGGCGACAGAGCAGCGAAGAAGGACGGCGCTATGCCTCTCGAACGTTGGCGCCTCGGACCGTGATTCATGGCTGTAGCTGGCGCTAGCCGGCCATCCACGGCCGTTTGCGCGCCCCTGTCAAGTGGACATTCGAACGTCGGCTTCGCTCAGGTAACCGACCTTCCTCGAAAATTATGTTCGATGCGTCCCTCGCTTTTTACCAACTTTCGCAACAGCGCTTTCAGAAACCCATAACGGAAGCGTAAAACCCGTGATCGTTCCGGTAATTTGCGGCCAGGACTGCTGAGGTGCGTTCAACAATTAGGGATGGATTCATTTCGTATACCGGTTGGCCGTAAACCGGGCATGTGCGTCGTTGCACCGTCAAGCCGCGTGGGTCAAGCCCGCGCTGAGGACATGAAGATGACGCGCTCACCTACCGTTCTGTAGCTGACCCGACCATATCAACGAAACTGACGATCAAGCTTCCCGTGGCGTTCGCAGCCTCGCTATTTCCGATGATCGCCGGTGCGATGTACGGACTTCATTCGCAGGATCAGTCGATTACGGCATACCACACCGTTGTCCGCGATAACGTCGCCAACGAACGGGTAGTCACCAGCATACTGGTGACATTCAAGATGCAGGTTCAGGAGTGGAAGGACATTCTGCTGCGCGGGAAGAACCCCGCGAAACTCACGAGCGGATGGGCGGCTTTCGAGCAGCAGGAGCGTTCCGTCCACGAGCAGACCGCCATGCTGCTGGCGAAACTGGGCGACGGCAGGAGCCGTAAGTTGATGGAGCAGTTCGCCACTGCACATTCGATCATGGGTGCGGGTTACAGAAAGGGGCTTGAAGCCTTCAAGGCGGCAGGTTTCGATACCTCCGTGGGGCGCAGTATGCGTGCCGGTGTTCTGCGTCGGACTGTCGCCAGTCGATACTGGCGGACGTCGCTTGAGCGAGGCGCTTCAGGAAGCGGTGGGGCGCAGCGATGTCCCCGCAGGCGGCTATTATCCCGCGCAGGAGTTCGATGGCATTGTCAGCGTCGGCGCGGGGGCGGTTTTCATCTTGATGTGCTAAAAGCCGCATCGCTACAACGGAATGCATCTGGTGAAGCGCCAGGCGCAAATGCGAAAAAGCAGTTGTCGCTGGATCTGAACGGGGCGGGCTGATTTCGAAGCCAACGACGGCATGGTTGGCACAAGCAAGGGAGGTGTCTTATGCGACAGCGGAAGCTTGCATGATCGCCAACGGACAGATGAAGTGTGCTCGCGGAACCCATCTGTCCACCGCCGATCAATTTTACGACCTCGCAATATAAGCAGTACTGTGCATATCGAGCTCGTTCACCCCGCATTCCTCACTGCGACAAAACCCTTTCGAATGCCGGGCAGGCCCGACGGCGCGCCCCCAGGCAGTGGACCGCGCGGGCGGCGGATCGCGGGAGATCCGTCACAGCGTTCCGGGTGGCTCCGTGGGCACACCCGAAGCGTCGGCATGCGCGTCTTCATCGTCGATCTCGGCACGCGCCTGTTCCCAGTATTCCTCAGGTGTCCCCTTGGGCTCGGTCGCCTTTTCCCACAAACGGTAAGCCCTGGTCCTGATGCGTTCTTCCACCGACATGTATTCCATGTTCATGCTCCTCACGAGACCAGAAAAAAGACCTGCTCCGGGTTTGCGGAACTTGCCGTTTGAAACGGATTGCGCGGCGGCAACATGGAGTGCAGCAAGCGCTGTTCCTTGCTGGGGCCGACCGCCGGCACAGGTCGTCCGTCTTCGCGCGCGGTACGAATTTTTCCTCCACTGCCCTTGCCCTTGCCGACAGAAGGTGAAAAGCCATGATCCAACGAACGATCTCCGATGGCGTCGGGCCGCGCATCGCGCGGAACAATTTTTGCAGCACGCCTTCGTATCTGAGGCTCACCCAAGCCCCCATTCATGCGCGAACACGTAGGTCATCGGAGCGCCTGGGCCTGAGCGCAACGAACACCGCGCCGGAACGCCCCTCTTAATCCTCGGCGCACTCGGCGTGGTGCTCGGCGACATCGGCACCAGCCCGATCTATGCGCTGCGGCAAGGCGTGCTCGATGTCGGCGCGCCGACTGAGCAAATCGTCATGCGTAGAACGCGTTAAAGCCGTCAACGTTGAGACAATAAAAATGTCAATTCGCTGTACCACATTGAACGACTTCGCAGCCCACGGCGTGCGTGCTGAAGCAGCGCCGGCTGGCGAATCAGACGTTGCCGTCTTCCTCGCCAGCCTCTCTTCGGCATGGAAGGAAGGTGAGGCACGTCCAACGCACCGAAAGCAACCTAAGGCAAAGCACTGGTGGAGAAGTCGGGTGGATCCGTTCGCCGACGTGGCCGCTAATCGAAGGACGGTTGAATCCGCCCTCTATGCCGGCCAACGTATTGATGGATCGGTTGGCCGAGATGTTTCCGCAGGCGTACGCAAGTCAGGCACAACTACGAACGCTGCAGCGCCGGGGCAAGGCATGGCGAGCAGAGCGCGTAAAAGAACTGATTCTGGGCGGCCTGCGAAAGTCCGCTGATGCGCCAGCCGAAGTGTAGTTGCGGAGACGTCGAAAGTCGCCGGGGGCCGGGCGCTCCGCGCCCGGCAAACCACGAAAGAAGAGAAGAAAGAAAGCGAAACGACAACAATCCGTCCGGGTAACATTCCTTCATGAGGCAACACGACCGGACGTAGTCATTGTCGCCGCCCACAAGGGTTTGCCGCGTTGAGACGACGAGGCAGGGACGCCCGCGGCGACCCGCTCGTATCAGGTGGTCGAATTTGAACGCGCTTATTGAGGCGCTTTACTCAGCGCTTTCCAAACGACTTTTGCGGCGGTCTGAAATGCGCCCAGATCAGGCGCGTTATCTCCAGCTCGACGGATAAAAACGACCAGGCCCTGCAAGTGCGAGACGAGCAAAGCACCTCGGAGCGCGCATTCCCCAGACGTCAGCGCCGGGTTTATTTTCGCAACAAGACTCGTAAAGATTTCCTGGAATTCTCCCGTGATTTCCGCCGTCAAATCGCGCGCAAACTCCTCATGCTCGGCCAAACTCCACGATTCGAGGGCGAAGGCGCTCGTGCTGGTGCCAGGCCGCGTCAGTGCAGCAAACGCCTCGTCGACGATCGCATCGAGGCGGGCTTCCGGCGATCGAAGCTTATCCCTGGCGAGCGTTCGATAAAGCTCAAGGTAGCGGTTGGCCATCGCTCTCAACGTGGCTCGCAACAGGTCTTCCCGGGTACCGAAATAGTGCTGCAAGGTGCTCAGGCGAATACCCGCATCGCTCGCCACACGGCGTTGTGTGAACCCTGCGTTACCTTCGGTAGCGAAAACGCTGATCGCGACCTCGAGGATCTCCGGCACGCGCGTTGTTCTGTTGCCTCGCCGCCGGGGCTCGCCTGGCGCGCTCGAGCCTAGCATTTCCGCCGATGTGATCGTCATTTCTTTCATCTGCGCCCAACTCCTCAGTGACGGGTTATCTCCGCAGGACAGTTCCTTCCGGCCGCCGAAATGGTGCGCCTGACTCGGCTCGCGCCTGGCTCAAGAGGGGATCCGTCAGTCAGTGTCGCCGGGCCGCCGCAAAGCGGAAGCAGCCGTCCCTTCCTGTCATTCGACCTATGTATGGTAGGTCAATAAACCAATTAAGCACAGTTAACATACTGCCCAACACCGGCTTAACGACCAATTGCTTGGGCTTGACCCACCGAGCAGTCGCTAAATCCTCGTACTTATTGGTATTTCTCCCCTCGTTACTGGTCTTGATTATTGGTCTAACGACCACTAGTATTTGGTCATAAGACCTATTTCAGCAGCTCAGGTTGCTGAATGCGTCGAGGCGGCTGCCGTAGTCAAGGAGAAGCTGACGTGTTGATGTCCTACCCCCTGCGCGAGTTGCAAACTGCGATCTGGGCGCCGTTCCTTCCCTGGCTGCAGGCCACCGCCAGCTTCCTTGCAGGTTCCGGCAACGCCGCTTCCGCGCTGCCCACCAGTCAGCTCGTGGCCGGCTGCGAGCTGTTGGCGCGGCTCTGCAAGCGCTACCCGAAACCGGAATTCGGCCTGACCGACGCCGTCGTCGAGGGTCAGCAGGTCGCGGTGACTGAAACTGTCGTGCTGGACCAGCCGTTCTGCCGGCTGCTGCATTTCGAGCGCGCCACGCCCCACAGGCATCCCGTCGCGCTGGTCGTCGCGCCCCTGTCGGGCCATCACGCGACGCTGCTGCGTGACACCGTGGCGGCGATGCTGCAGGATTTCGACGTCTACATCACCGACTGGCGCGATGCCCGCACGGTTCCGCTCGCCGAGGGCGCCTTTCACCTGGACGACTACGTCGCGTATCTGCGCGAATTTCTGCGTTTCGTGGGACCGGACGTTCATGTTGTATCGGTCTGCCAGTCGACCGTGCCGGTGCTCGCCGCTATTTCGCTGATGGCTGCCCATGGCGAGACGACGCCCAGAAGCATGACGCTGATCGGCGGCCCGATCGACGCGCGTCGCGGCCCGACGACCGTCAACGAATTCGCCGTCAGCAAACCGCTCGACTGGTTCGCACACGAACTGATCGAGACCGTGCCGGGTAACTATCCCGGTGCCGGCCGCCAGGTGTATCCCGGCTTCCTGCAGCACGCGGCCTTCGTGGCGATGAATCCCGAGCGCCACCTGGATTCGCACGTGCGCTACTACTGCGACGTGGCAGCCGGCAACAGCGAAGCCGCCGACGCGCATCGCCGCTTCTACGACGAGTACAACGCCGTGCTCGACATGGCGGCCGAATACTATCTGGAAACGGTTCGGGTGGTCTTTCAGGAGTTCTGCCTGGCGCGCGGCACCTGGCAGGTGCGCGGCGAACACGTCCGCCCGGGCGCCATCAAGGCCACTGCACTGATCACCGTCGAAGGTGAGCGGGACGACATCTGCGGGCGGGGCCAGACCCACGCGGCTCACGATCTGTGCACGGGACTCGACGCGTTGCTCAAACACCGGGTGACGGCCCGCGGCTGCGGCCACTACGGGATTTTCTCGGGCCATGCCTGGCGCACTGCGATCTATCAGCAACTTCGTGACCTGATCTATCAGCACGAATCGCACGTCAGCAACGAATCGGCGGCCGACTTGCACACCGGTGTCCTCGAGGACGTGGCGGCCTGACGGCGCACGGCAAGGGGCGCGCCCGATCAACGGCCATGGGGTTGAAGGAGCAGCAGATGAACACCGATCAGAAGTCCTTGCGATGGTTGATCGACAAATGGCTGGCGCCCACGCCGGCCATGCCGGTCCGCCTGACCCGATACGGTCGTGCAAACTCGAGCCATAGACGCTGCGTGCGCGTGGAGTCGTTGCGAACGACCGGCTCGCTGGCCATTTTCTTCTTCCGGCACGATGACGGATCGTGGCGCGTGTTCCCGCCCGCGTCCAGACGGCCAGTGATGCATGCCTACCCATGAACTGGATAGACAGACCTGGCAAGTCAGCTTGGGAAGTCTGGGCGGCCTGGTCGGCCGTGTGATAACACGGCCGGGCTCGCATTTTTAGTACAAGCCGCGGTTTCGCGTTACGGACGTCTGGAATCGCCCGGCCTTAAATGCTGCCTGGTGCTCGCCATATTTGCGGATGGCGAGCGCCAAGGAGATCCTGCCTCGGAGGGGACTGCGATGAAACGGCGTGCGGGCGGTGTTGGAGCAGTGGGGGGCGGTGGCCGTTGTGAGGGTCCTGGCAGTACGACGAACCTGGGACCTGTCCAATGAGCAGGTATTCGAAGCGCACTGCGCTTATCACGCGTGGAACTGCATGTCTATCGTCCCGTTCCCGGCTGGGCACTTTCCTATGTTCCCAGGAGTTCATCGAGACTAGTAGAGATCGTGGGCCGGATCCTGCTGGCAAGGCAATGCCGGCATCAGGTCGGACCGATTTCTGTTTGAGGAACCCGGTCTTGCTGGATGCTGGGAGGTCCGCGATGCGTGCTTACCGGCTTGCGGCGTGAGCGACGGGTCGATAGTCGAGCGATCTGAGGAGAACGGAATGAACATCCTGGAACTGGCGGGGAATGCCGGAATGCTGGTCGTACTTGATGGCAGGATCGGTTGCACCGACTACCGAAGCGTCCATGGAACCCTGGATGCGTTTCAGCGTTTTGTTCATGCGTTGGAGTCGGCATTGAAGAATGGTGAGGAATCCGATTGGTCTCGGTGTCGGGGAGGCCTGTGCGCCGAGTCTTCGTCATCCATGAAGACATGGTGCCGGAGCGCCACCAGGGAGGCCCTCACGCTGACCTGGAATGCGCATATGAGCGCTGGCCATGAAACCGGAGCGGGTGCAGGACATGCTGGTTCCGGATCGTGAGCAAGCTCGATTGAGTGGAGCGACTGATGAAGGTTTCCGCAATCTACACCTGGGTAACGGTGCTTACTGCTATCGCCGCGGGGCTCGCTTCGGGCTCGTCCTACGCCTACGCGCTCGATCCGCAACTCGACTGTCGATCGAACGCACACGCGTTCATCGCCCCGCTGCTAAAGAGCCAGTATATCGATCCGAATCCGATGCGCGTCGAAGCAAACTCGGTCAATGCATTTCGACCGGCGCACGGCAGCAAGTTGACGGCATTTGGCTTTCCCGTCTACGCCGTCCTCGGGTATGAACACGACGATGCACTGTTCAAACGCGGAGATGGCCGGCCCGTCCCGGACTCAGCCTATGGGGTGGTAGTAATCGGCCCCACCGAGTCAGTAGAAGCGCACGCGCGCCAGACCGGCAGCGGCGCTGTCATTCATCAAGTTGTCCCCCTCTTGCTAACGGCCATTTTCTGCAGCGGACCGTGACGCGCCCAGCGATGCCGTCATGCATGCAGTGGGATGGCGTTGTTACATGAGTGTTTGCGTCGCCGTAGTGCAATCAATGGGCCTTCCGGCGTGGTCGACTTGACGTGGGCCGCATGAGTTCTGCAGATAACGTATGGCATCCATCATTAATGGTCACGGTTGGCGGCTTCGACAATTGTCCGCCGCTGCCAGGCGGTGAGTCGCGCCTCAAGTTCGTTTCGATGGCACGATGCGTTCATCCGGTGTCTGGGTAATGCGAAGTGCTGACGGAACGGTCCGACCGCAACGCCTGCGTGCGCTGCGATGCGGAATCCTTTCATGCGTGTGATACAGGGATTTTGCTTTCTTCATCCAGACATCTTACCCGAGCGCCTTCTCAACCTGACAGCGCCGTCTCGGCCGCGCGCAACCGGGCCGCTGACGCAGAAGCCGGTGACTGCTTCGCTTGTCGAAAATTCGAGGAATGCCGCGAAAGTGGCAGGGACGTACGGCCTGTCATCGAGCTAAAGCCAACACTCGCGTAATCGCAACGTGCAAGTAATATGGATTACCAATTACATGGCAGTCAAATGCCGCAGCCCCGCGCAGGAATGACTCAACACTGCCGACGAGGCCGCGGCCACGCTAACCGGCAAGAATTGCATCGGCTAAGTTTTGCAACGAGATACGGCTGTTGTGAGAAGTAAATTATCCAAATAGCCTGGTTTCGCGATGCTTTTTTTCACTCGTCCCCATCGTTCACGCAACTAATCTTGTAGCTAAATTTCAACTAAAGTTGTAACGCCCCGCGTGTCTTGCTACCACGTGTGCGCTTTTTCCTGCGTATGCGCCTGAGCAGGTCACTCGGCTTCCGTGCCATGACCGCTTTGGGCGCCCGGGCCGGCCATTGCGTTGCAACTTTGGTTGGAATCGCACATGGCATTACAACTTTAGTTGACGGCGTCGTCCCGGGAGCGGGAACGGAGAGCACCGATGCCACAGGGGACCGGGGATAAAGGGCTTTGTCGCGGTAAGGTTCAAAGAGCGAGCGGAATCGATATGCGAAGTACTGCTTATGTTGCGAGCTCGTAGAATTGGTCAGCGGCGGACGGATGGGCTCCGCGAGCACATTTCATCTGTCCTTTGGCGATCATGTGCATAATCTCAATGCCGGCCAGAAGGATCCGGGCACAGCGAAAGGTCTTGAACCCCAGCATGGGCCGCGTTCGTCGCTTGATCGCCCGATGATCCTGCTCGACCAGGTGTTGCCGTCCTTGTCGACGGCCCGGTAAAGATACCGCCAGTCCCCCTTGACGCGTACTGTACGTTTCGTCCATCCGCCAGCTCTTACCCACGGGGCGCTTGCGGCGGCGAAACGCTTTCTCCAGCACCGGCAACACCTTGATGGCCCAGCGGTGCACAGTCGAATGATCGACCGAAACGCCGCGCTCAGCCGTCATGTCTTCAAGGTGCCGTAGGCTCAGCGGATAAGCCACGTACCAGCGCACGCAAGTCAGCATCACGTCGAGCGGATAGTGCAGGCGTTTGAGCACTCGGGCCATCGCCGGATTCATCGTCTTCATCGAGCTTTCAGTCGTCCGTGTCGTTCCGCCCATCATAGCGGACCGCCTTACTGCAACAGAACCGCCTTGGCGTACGCGATGGCGAATTTGAGCGCGGCCTTCTCCGAGGCAAAATAGGCGAGTATGCCGAATGCGCTGCGCTTTCCGGTCGGGCTGGTGACAAACGCGCTTGCCGCATACCCTGGCACCGACATCGAGGGGAGAGGCACGATGACGTGTTCTTTGTGATGGATTGGCTTGGACTCCATGCCGTGCCTCGGGTATATGCGATGTGTCAGTCTAAAACGTCGCAGCGCTTCGTTATGTTCGGAATGTTACGTTCGCGGGCAATCCCGACCGTCAATGAATTGGATTTCTGTTGCTCGGAAACGCCCAGGCCGGACCACAATAATTTCCGCGCCCTCTCGACAGCGGCATCGTGTCCGAATGGGCACAGGCGAGCCATCTTGTCTCTGGACAACATCTGAAGAAACCCGTCTTGCACAGAGGGTGGAAGGGCCATCAGGAACTCCAGCTTAATGGGTGTGAACAGTCGATGGTAATGCGGCTGCGGCATTCCATCAGGGCGAGTGCGGGAAAAAGCTAATGTCTAGCGACTGCCGCCTCACAAAGCTCACTCGTGAGATTGCCGTCTGGGTGAGGTCAGGTCTGTTTTCTCGAGCAGCGCATCGAAGGCTTCCCGCGCGTCCTTCAGTTCCTGCATGGCCGCCGCGAATCTGGCCAATGCCAAGGTCGATGGTTGCTCATGTGGGTCTCCTGCGTAGTGCGCTTCCAGCCGTAGTGACGCGGCTTGTACTTCTCGCGCGGCGGTCACCACGCGCTCGAGGGCGTGTGCCTCCGCCGAGACCTTTTTCTCTTTCATCGTCGTTGTTTCCTGGGGACTGGGCGCGACCACCGTCCGGACGCTTCGGTTGGCGTTTGGCGTTGCTTCCCTGAGGCTGCCTGCATTGGAAGCACGCAATGTGCCGACTCTAAAAGATGCGTCCGATTTAATCGGTGCGAGACGTCATAGATGGTCGCCGCTGGAGCCGCGTCATCGGTCCGCAAAGTCTGCTGCCGACAATACTATCGGGGCGCCGGTCTTCTTGAGCATTCTTCTTTCGACGGCTGCCGTTATGCGCTGGTGTCCGTCAGCAAATGCTTTCAATGTGCGCGCCTCGTTAGCACCGGCCGGTAACCAGAAATGCCGTTCGAGCGCGTCGCGGGTGATTGAGCATTGCACCGACTGGTTGCGAAAAGATGCAACGAAAGCAACGACTTTTCCGTCTGAAGAAACGCACGTTTCCGCGGTGAAGGTGTCGTCCATAGTTGCATAGATTCCTTATTGACCGAACGCAGGGTTGCCGCCGAAAGCACCCGCTGGCTTACCCGGTCAATAATAAATCAGATGGCCCCCGGGGTTGACCGCTGTCGAGCCCTATCGTTAAGCGGAAGCGTCACCGCAGCCCATAGAGTAACCGGGCGCAGTGCAGTCGGGATGGTTCGCAGCGGCGCCTGTCCCGAACGATAGCCCGAGACTTTTTTCCCTTGTAGTTGCATCTGCAACCAACTCGCGACTTCGATGGCGTGGTGCAATAGAAACTCCGAAGTGGCTATCGATGAGGCGAGTTCCGCCTAAATGTGCGAGCCCTCCGCGGGTTTGCCTAACTCATCGCCTGTTCCGGACTGGAGACGGATATTTCAGGCGGGAATGCATCGATGCTTTCCAGCAGTCTCTGCAGTCGTTGTTGCTGGTTCGGTGAAAGTCCCTGCGTCGCAAGTGCCTGAAGCACGCGCCTGCGCCAGTAAGTTCTGGTGAATAGAGACTCCGCTCCTTCCGCACCCAGCACCTGCTCGAGATGGTCAGTCGCGGGGTCGATATTACGGAATGTGTAGGGACTCACGCCCGTCGGGTTTCTGTCAGTGAAGGTCATTGCGTGCGCTCTGATTTACCTGCTTTTACTTTCCCGCGTGTGTCCGAAAAAACGGTCGCGCCCAACTTTACTGATATGAAAAATACGAAAAATAGGTCGGGATTTTGAAATCAAGCAATACAGCAAACAGACTGCTGCGATGACCCAATCACACGGCGCTAGCGCCAGCACATACGCCTGCCGCGCGGGTCTCGGGCGGGGAAGACGTGCCATGTGCCGTCATCGTGCCGGAAGAAAAAAAGCGCAACCGAACCTTCCGGTCGCTGTACCTCGACACGTGCGTAACGCCTGCGGCTGGCGCCTGTGCGACTGAATCGGATTACCCGAACCGGCGTCGCCGCAGTTGGCGTCAGCCATTTTTCAACCAGCGAACGCAGGGACCTTTCTGCCGTGTTCATCCGCTCCTCCTTCAGTTTCGTTACCGTCGGCTCGGCGTTGCCCCGTGGCACTCACCTCGATGTGCCTGCGGCCTCGAAGAAAGTGGTCACTTCGCGTGATGGATGCCGGACAAAATCAAACGAAGCTACGGCAGGCGACCTGCGCAACGGCGCTTGAAAATTTCTGGCGCAGGAGACGAGTTCCGCGACCGCGTGCGAGGCGCACCGGGCGCCTCGCACCGCCACAGGCGGCCACCCCGCAAACAAGGCGGGCGGGGTGCTCGCCTGAACGATTTGACAGTAGTGAGCTACGACAAAACGCTATTACTTCTCACTGGTTTCGACCGGTGCTGCAAGCTGTCGAGTCCGCTTTGCCGTGGTCGACGCCGCCGCGCTGATATTGCTCTCCGCAGTCTCTACCGCCTGCTTTGCGGCCTTCCTCGCAGCTTCATACGTCGTGTTCGCCGTCTCGCTTGCCGTGGTGATGAAGGTCTTCCACGCAGCCACGGCGTTTTCGCTTCCTGCCGGCGCGTTCTTCGCGATGCTGTCGACAAATGCCTGTGCATCGTGCTGGAACTGCTTGATTTTTGCTTCGGCGACGGCGGCGAATTCGGCTTGAGTGCTGGAGATAATTTCGTAAACGTGGCGCCAGTATGACTGTGCTTTTTCTATGGCGGGTTGAGCCTGGCCTGCCTGTTGAGCAAAAAACTCCTGCGGCGCTCCGGCCGAACACGCCTTGACCAGGATTTCCTGATTTTCGGCGAGGCCTGATTTGACCGCTTGCACGTTCAACCCGACCAGCTTTTCGATGGCGTCAAATGATTTGGTCAGGATGCCAAATGTTGTGTCAACACCAGCTTTCTGCGCAGCGACGATTTGTTCCGGGGGAATACTGCTCATCATTAACTCCATAGAGGATGCGGGACCAGCGTCCCAAGGTTCCGATGCACGGAATCGCGAGCTATCAGCCACCAAAAGCCACAACGTCGAGCAATTGATGCGATGCAGCAAAATCATTCTAGAGCGGCTCGGGCGAATGTCAATGACCTTTCGGCACGCATCAGGCGCGACCTAGGAGGTCGACGCCGAAAGCCTTACTGGCATTGGCGAAGATGAATTTAAGTAGAAACCCCAGCAGTCAAACGGTACAGACTTCCCACATATTGGTGTTTACGATGACTTGTGCAGCGCCGCAGAAAATTTGTACAGTCATGCTCGTTCCGACGTTGTGCGGAGTTGTTTCCGCTCGCGCGTTCAGTTGCTGGTCGCGACGCGGTACCTACCCGGTTCGCCAGAAGGCTGGTGCACGGCTTCATGCTTCAATGGTGGAGGCATCGAGGAAGCTAGAGGGCGAGACCGCAGCGTCCGCACCCGGCGTGAAAGCGTCATCGGCCCCATCGCCTTAACGGCGCCCTGTTTGGGCAAGGGGGGGACAGTGCTGGCATCGAGCTTCAACGGACGGGTGATTGCCATCGTGAGGGCGGTTCGCCACGTTTCGTAAGCGGAAAAGTCCGGCTCACCGCTTGATGTTGCGTTCGGATTTTCCAGGAACTGTTTTTCGCTTGACGCCGATGTTTGTTCCGGTAAATCATTGTGCTACCAGACGGGACAGCATTTCGGAGTACTGACAAGGTGATGTAGGTGCGCCACATTGAGTCACGAGGTTGTCATGACGAACCAGTAACGTCACTCGACGCCGCGGACAAACCGGCGCTGAAATCTATAAAAGAATAAAGCTGAGAGACCTGAGCGATGAATCGGCATCTACAAAATATTGGCCACCTCGAGCGTAGCGTCGAGGACGACCGCCTCAGGCGCGCGTTGGCCGCACGGCTTGACAGGGCATTCAAACGGGCCCGAATCAGCTCAGCCCACGCAGCGAAGAGGTTAGGCGTGAGTGAAGACGATGTGCAGTATTGGCGCAGCGGCATCACAGTGCCTCCGCTGAACGCCTGTACGCGTCTCGCCGCTGCTCTTAATCTGGATATTCACTGGCTCTGCACCGGGCAGACTCACGTCGTCTAGCGAGCATACTCGCGCGCAGCAAGTCAGGCAGTCCTCCCGTCGGTCTGGATGCCTCTTGCTGCTCCCTTCCTGCTCGGCGTCCCGTCTGCACGAACGCCGCCTGCGGGTAGTGCAGTCCGCCCAGGATTTACCGTTGAGTCGGGTAGCGCTTTGAAAGCTGGCAAACACAACCTCGCATCCGCTAAGGCGCGGTGCCTCGGGCATTACCAGAGGGACCTGGCGCGAACTGCCTCGCTCATTTCGAGCACGCTGTGCGCGGAAAGCATGGCGGCAGCGATAAGGGAAACCGTTCTCCTGTTTGAGGCATCTCGCGGACGCGACGACCTGGAGCCGTTCGCGCGCGCACTTCTTGATAGGTTGGGAAAGCGTGGGAAGCCTGAAGCAGTGAAGGTGCTTCTCGACTTCATCGAGCGTGGCCGCTTGCCAGAGGCGCCACCCACTGCGCCCTCCGGCCCCATCTCTGCTCGCAGGCCCCGAAAGCGTCCAGAGCTTGCACTCCCGGAACGCCAGGACGCAGAGGGCGGACTGAGCAGAAGAGTGAAAATCTCTGGCGCGATGCCGCTGGACACGGGAGCGTCGCTCTTCGCACTGGAAAAGCAGTCATACCGAAGCCGCCACGTCGGTGTCCCGAGTGACTTAACGAGGAAAACTATTCTATTCCCTAACCGTAACAGCAACTGAGGGCAGAGCATGTCAAAGCGAATCGCTTACGTAACCGGGGGTATGGGTGGAATTGGTACTGCGATATGTCAGCGGCTTTACAAGGACGGGCTAACTGTCGTGGCCGGATGTGGACCGAACTCGCCGCGACGGGAACGGTGGTTGGCCGAGCAGGCTGAGCTTGGGTTCTCCTTCACGGCTTCAGAGGGCAATGTCAGCGACTGGGAGTCGACAGAGGCCGCTTTCGCGAAAGTGAAGAAAGCGGTCGGTGAGATTGACGTGCTGGTGAATAACGCCGGCATTACGCGGGACGGGACGTTTCGCAAGATGTCCAGGGAGAACTGGAACGATGTCATTGACACGAACTTGACAAGCCTCTTCAACGTGACCAAGCAGGTCATCGAGGGGATGGTCAGCAGGGAGTGGGGGCGAATCATCAATATCTCATCCGTGAACGGTCAGAAAGGACAGTTCGGCCAAACGAACTACGCCACAGCGAAGGCTGGCATTCACGGCTTTACGATGTCGCTCGCGCAGGAGGTAGCGACAAAGGGCATCACGGTGAATACGGTCTCACCAGGCTATATCGGAACCGACATGGTTCGGGCGGTGCGCCCCGAAGTGCTGGACGCAATCATTCAGGGCATTCCGGTGCGCCGTATTGGGGAGGCGTCGGAAATTGCGTCAATTGTCTCGTGGCTTGCCGGCGATGAATCCGGCTTTGCGACCGGTGCTGATTTTTCGCTCAACGGTGGGCTTCATATGGGTTGAGGCCTCTTTGGACGCGTGGTCCGCGCAGGTCGCTAGAGGTCCCGGCCTGCGTTTTTGACAAGGTGACGACGAGATTCAAGCCGCTTTGCGGCACGCACATTGATGGCTCAATACAGGACCAGTCGCGTCACATTAACGACCGATGTGACGCGCAGAAACGGTGTCAGCGTGGTAAGCCTCTTCCTCCTGATTCGCTGCGCTGTGAAATCCAGCAAACGAAAATGCGGCATTAAACTTTCGTGGAATGAATATGGCAACCGGGGCAGTAAAATGGTTTAACGACGCCAAGGGCTTCGGCTTTATCACGCCGGACGACGGCGGAGAAGACCTGTTCGCCCATTTCTCTGAGGTTCAGGGCAGCGGCTTCAAATCATTGCAGGAGAATCAGAAGGTAAGCTTCGAAGTGAAGCAGGGACCGAAGGGCAAGCAGGCTGCCAACATCAAGCCGCTGTAACAAGCCCGACACTCGTCGCGATGAATGGGCCCGTAATGCGGCCCATTTCGCAAAACAGACGGACAACCAACCGGAGACCGGCATGTGCGATGTGCCGCATATCGAACCCTCGTCCTACCAGGGTACCCGCAAGACGTTGCGCTTTCTTGCACGCGACGCCCGAAATCCTGGCGCAGCCCTGGTTTACTGGCTGGGGGTGACGGAGCCCTCTGCGGAACCCAGCTTTTTCAACGCCATGCAAACATACGGACCGTTGATGCAGCTGGTTCTACCCGACGAACGTCCAGGCGTCTTCGTGAAACGGGACGCCGTTCAAAAAGTCCAGGATTGTGGAGTTGTAAAGCGACTCGTTTTCATGGACGAGTCATCGCTCGACGTTCGATATGGCGGCCCGTGCCGCGACCTCTTCAACGAGTGAGTGACGCTGGCGTGCCTCTGTGGTCGCGGGAGACGGATAGCGTCCGTGAATAACGGCAACGGAACGGTGATGCGACTTCGCAGCTAGCGGCGCCATTGTTCCAGGCGAGCCTTCGCTGCACGGCTGGACATGACCATCAAGCGCGCAAAGGTTACTTCCAGTCGGGTGGGTTTTGTCGCATTAACGCGGTCAAGTAAAATCCGTCGACCGCAACGCATGATAAGCATCATGGCAAAGACGAAAACGCCGCGCAAGACGCCGCCCGCTGGCATTGGCAAGGTACTGAAGCGGCTGCACTACCCGTTGGACGTGATCCTGCTGTGCGTGCGGTGGTACGTGGCGTACTCACTGAGCCTACGTAACCTCGAGGAAATGATGGCCGAGCGGGGTATCGAGGTGGATCATTCGAGCGTACACCGGTGGGTTATCAAGCTGCTGCCGGTGCTTGAAGAAGCATTCCGCAAACGCAAACGGCCTGTGGGCAAGAGCTGGCGCGTCGATGAGACCTACGTCAAGGTCAAAGGCCAATGGAAATACTTGTACCGTACAAGGTCAAAGGCCAATGGAAATACTTGTACCGTGCCGTCGACAAGACAGGTAATACGGTGGATTTCCTGCTGCGCGCCCATCGGGACAAGGCCGCGGCGCGCCGCTACTTCGAGAAGGCGATTGAACAGAACGGCGAGCCCGAGACAATCACCGTGGACAGGAGCGGCGCGAATCTGGCTGCGCTTGAAGCGCTCAATGCCGAGCGTTTAACACCGATCAAGGTCCGTCAAAACAAATACCTGAACAACGTCGTCGAGCAGGATCACAGTGCCATCAAACGCATCATCAAACCGATGCTGGGGTTCAAGGATTTCCGCTGTGCGCGCATCATCCTGTCTGGCATAGAAATCGCACACATGATCCGCAAGGGGCAGATGTGTGACGATGACGTCGCCCCGACTGCAGCTGAACAATTCTACTCGTTGGTAGCGTGAGGAGTACTACCGCTATCACGCTTTGCTCAGGCTGTAATCGTTAGCGCGACAGAACCCGAACTTTCGCGCACCGGGCCCCGCCACCTCGATGCGCTTGATGCGCTTGATGCATCATGGCACGAGGGGGCCTGCCACGCTACCACTTACTCACAACAGGACAGCTTGCTGCAAAAGCTCGAGCGCTTTCAATTCGTCCAATTGCCCCGTGCGTGCTTTACTTGCAAGCGTCTTGATCAATGCTTCCGCTATCGGTTCAATACCATGAAGATTGTCCAGGCTGGTCATGCAAGCGAAGGGGACCAGTACCGGGTTTGGCTGCGGTATGGCGGAGGCGGGGAGCGACTCAAGGGTTGCCGGTGTGGTTGCCGCGGCTTCCCCATTACTTTCTTCAAGTGAGTGACTGGCAAGATCGTCGGGGAAATCACTTGCATGATCTTGCGGGCTGACGACGATCGTCTCATTCTCTGCTGCAACATCCGCCGAAACAGGTGAGGGCCTTTCCAGATCGCCCAGGGCGCCCGCCCGCGCGCGCCCCGTGCGCGCCTTCGCATTGGCGAGCTTTCCTGGTACGCCATCATTTGCAGCGGCCGCAAGCGGCTCGTGTTGTTGAACCGATACGCGACCGCGCGAAGCAGGCGTAAGCATACGCGACACCGACTCTGGGATCTCGGCCTCGGAGCGCGGCGTGTCCAACCAGCCAACTGGCAATCCCAACTGCTCCGTGAACCGGTTTGCTTCGACACTGTCCATGCGCTTCTTGCCATGTAGTCGATCGGCTATGTTGAATGCACTCATCTCCATGACCA
The DNA here is from genome assembly GCF_050436385.1 of Paraburkholderia sp. MM5477-R1. Taxonomy (NCBI): domain Bacteria; kingdom Pseudomonadati; phylum Pseudomonadota; class Betaproteobacteria; order Burkholderiales; family Burkholderiaceae; genus Paraburkholderia; species Paraburkholderia sp. MM5477-R1. The sequence goes on along the minus strand of NZ_JBNDMC010000001.1, from coordinate 613,021 downwards.
CGCCAAGTCTTACTTTCGATCCGTTGCGACTCGTGAGAACGTGGAGGTTAGCGCGTCGGATGTTCTCCACCTCAGCGCTGTCGCTCAAAGCCAGCGGTTGCTGTTGGGGTGTCTTAGGAGACGTCTTGTATTTCGAAGGCGAAGCTTTGAGCGGCGCGTGAGGTTTAGTCTCTCCGGCCATTTCGCTTCGACTATTCTTGACGGCTCTGGGTGACACGCCAGTTGCTTTCTTTGGCATTTGCGCTTCCTCGGATAAACTATCTTTAAGAAATGATTGCTGATCGACGTTCAGGGCAGAAGCCCGCGTGGTTGCTTCAGGCACGTTTGATTCGTCGTCCGTTTGAATGAAGTCGAGCGGTGACTTCAGACGAGTGATTGTCTCTGCCGCGAGTACGGGATTGGGCTGGTCAAAAAAGCCGTGCGGCAATCCAAGCGTGGTTTCCATGTGAAAGGCGGTCTCGGGCGTGAACCGCTCGCCCTTCATCAGTTCGGCCACGCGCGTCATGTTCGATTCAAGTGCTATCGCGATATTCTCCGCGCCCACCGCATCGACCAGAAACTGAAACGATCTTGTTTTGAAAATTGAGGCAGTCTGGGCGGGGTCTCGAGGAGGCGCCTTCACATACGGTTGTCCCTGCCGGCTGGGCGGGGATTTTTTTTCGTGGCGAGGTTGGCGTTGGCCGCTGTCCCGGGATCCCGCATATCGCCCGCGGGCTTGACTCATAACGTAGGGCTCCATGCGATGTTGATACTCTGAATATCTTGATTATAGAGGCGACGTTGTCATCTAATGCGTCAGTTGCTACATATGCGTCCTCCGCCACCGGCCTCCAGCGCCCAAAAGACCGTCCTCATGCTGTCACATTTCGACGTTAAGCTTTTTCGCCCTCGGTAGTAAGCCCACCGTTGTGTCGGTCACCGAACGCCCGTCACCGCAACACCTGACGACGATCGTTTCTCCCTTTGCATCAGGAGCATCCCGTGCTGAGCGCCCACGAATTTGCAACATTGATGCTGGTCAAGGACTCCGCCGATCACATTGCCGATCGGGAAGAACTTGGAACATTGCTTGAACGCCAGCTTGTCGCACTGGAGCGACTTGCGGGCGGGGCAGTATGCCATCGCATCACGGAGGACGGGGAGTCTCTTCTCCGTAACCTTGCTTTTATCAATTGATGAGAGAAAACCGTCGGGTGCCTGTCAGGATTTTCCACCCGCCCGACTCGCAGGCGGTACTGCCTCAACGCAGCGCTTCCAGGCGACGTTGGCAACGTTTGTCGTCTCCACCGCGTCGATAGCTCTGCATGGCCTTTGTGCGGTCCGGGGCAACGCTCCTGTCTTCTGCGCCCCACACGCCTTCCCAGAAAAGACCGAGATTGTGTGCCGAGGCTTTATGCCCCAGTTCAATGGCCTGCTCGTAAAGCGAGCGCGCGCGGCTCACGTCCACCTGCATGCCTCTTCCGAGGCGCGCGCTATCGGCCAGCGCGGCGGCGGCCATGCCGCGCAGACGACCTTCGGCGGTTTCATCCTTCATCACATCCTCGAGAATCGCGTTACCTCTTCCCAGGTCCGGCTCCGCTCCAGTCGGGGTGACCAGAGAAATGGCCATTGCCAGTCGCCAGGCTGGATGACGGTTCGCGCCAAGGCGCTCGAGTAACCAGCGTCCCAGATCGGGTGCGCGGTTTAACGTGCTGGTGAGCAGCGCATTTGCGATGGCAGCGAGCGACTCCGGTGACAGGAATCCAGTCTTGTTTGCCGCAATGACGTGACGGGAGAACTTTTCGACATCCAGTGTAGGGTCGGCGCGGCGCAACTGATGCCATTCACGCTCGATCGTCCCAACCCAGCTTTCCATTTGCACGGTGAGCAATCCGTTGGTGAAGAATGCACCTGATTCTAGCTCACCTTTTGTCGATTGCAACCTGCGGATCAGATAGAGACTGCACGAAGACCCTAGCGGTGCGATTTTTCTACATAAGTGGTATCGCAATGAAGATCGATGGCTGCAGCGCGGTGCCCGTCATCGGAAGAGCGCGTTGAAAATACCTGGGGCAGTCAACGGGTGGTTGACTACAACGTGAAGGTCCGCGTGAAGTCGGACAACACGGGTGTCGACATTGCGAGTGTGAAGGTGTCGATGAACCCGTTCGACGAAATCGCCGTTGAAGAGGCGGTACATCTGAAGGAAGCCGGCGTGGCGACGGAAGTGGCCGCCGTGTCGGCGGGCGGTCGCCCAATGTCAGGAAACGCTGCGCACGGCGCTGGCGATCGGGCGCGTACCGCGCGCTTCTGATCGAATCGAATGAAGGCCTGCAGTCGCGAAGCTGCTGAAGGCGCTGGTCGACGAGGAGCGACCGCAAGTGGTGAACCTCGGCAAGCAGGCCATCGACGACGATTCGAACCAGACGGGCCAGATGCCGGCTGCGCTGGCGAATCTGCCGCAGGCGATCTTCGCGTCGAAGGTTGTGTGGCTGACGGCAAGGCGACGACGGTGTCGCGTGAAGTCGATGGCGACGCGGAAACGTTGTCGCTGAAGTTGCCCGTTATGTCGCAGTCCGGACGATAATATTGAATTCATCGCAACGGTGGCTGTTTTATCCCATCCATAAATTGGACGGTCTCGTAGTCACGCACGAGTTTTTCGAAACCACCGCGGACGACGTCGGCTTCCATCGCGTGAAGACCTTTTTCGCCTTGAAAGTTGGATCTGAAGGCTTGATTGAACCGGTTGTTCAAGTAGGAACTGACTTCCTCAATCTTTTCGGGACTCCCTGAGTTCGTGAAGAGAACTGACCTGGGTGAAGCAGCGTCATAGAAAAGGTTGTGCGGCCACTTGGGTACAAAGTTCGCGGGCCTCTCGTCGGTAATCCACATGGAACCGATAAGCTTAAGCTTCCCCTTCATCCCCTTAGGCGTTGTGAACGTCCACACCTTGCGCGGCAGCCGCTCCTGAAGTTCAGCCAGCTTGTGAGTATCGGCGCCAAGTGTACCTATCCGCCCTTCGTTTACATCCGATACGAAGTCTTTCCAGTAGTAGAAGATGTCCAAATCTACTCCGTTCTCAAATTGACGATTTCGGGTCAAACGTCGGGACGGTCGACTGGAGGCCGACGCTTGGCAATTCAGTTCCCAAAGGCGCCTCCAATCTTCGAATGACCGGCGCAGCGGACCTGCAGACGGTGGAAGCGGCTCGCGACACCTGGTACCTCTACCGCTTGAACCGTATCCGGTCGAAGCCATCCGGGCGTACCTGAAGGAACATGAGATTGCACAACCGGTGCCCTACGCATCTTCCCGAAGTCAGTGACTTCGCGCGCCGACGGCTGAAGCCGATGCAGCGTCGCCCGAGTGCGCGGCGACACCCGTTAGAGCGAGCCGGTGTCAAGCAAACAGGCGAAGTCAGGCTTGCAGCATCAGGGTGGGGTGATAGCGCCACACCTTCGGGTCGGCGCTCAGCAGGGGCATCCCCTCGTGCAGCGCCTGGGCGATCATGAGGCGGTCGAACGGATCCGCGTGATCCGCATGGAAAGGAAGCATCGAGACTGCCTCCGTATGTTCACCCGTGATCGGCAGTTCGACGAAACCGGACAGGCGGAACGCCGAGCGGGCATCGCGCGGATGCACGCGCAGGTTGCCTTTCGAATGCTTGATGGCAATCTCCCAGATCGCGGCTGCGCTGACCAGCAACGTATTGGCCGGATCCTCGATCAGGCTGGCGGCCTGCGGTGACAGCTGTGGCGCACCTTCGGCGGCCCACAGCGCGATATGCGTATCGAGCAGCACTTTCACGGAGTGAGTCCCTGCTGCGCGCTTGCCTCGAAGTCGGCGGCGATCGCGTCATCAGCGGCGTTGAACGCCTCGACGGTGGCGGGCACGGCCAGGCCGGCCAGCAGGTGCCGCGCGGCGCCGATGCGCCGCGGCGCCGCGAACGGCAGCAGCCGCGCGACGGGCGTGCCGTTGCGGGCGATGATGACCTCGTTTTCCTGGCCGACCTCCAGCCGCTCGACCAGGCTTGATAGTTTCGACTTGGCGTCGTGCATGTTGATCGTGAGCATGGCACCACCTACGTATTAGCTAATCAATGTTAGCTAGTATGCAGGCATGGGCCGCCAAAGGCAAGCACCAGCATGGGGGTAATCGTTCGAATCGTGCAAATTCTGGCGGTTTGCACGAAAAACGGCCGACAGATCAATGACTTGCGAAACTCATGGTCACGCGACATCCAGGAAACGGCAAACCCTTGTTCGGCAAGCCTCTGCGCCCTGCAACCGCCAGATAATGCACGGGAAGTACGAATACCCCTGTTCAGCTCGCAGAATTCCTTGCGCGAGCCGGTGAAGCGATTCGGCTCGCTTGTATCGACGCATGAACGCGGCGGCCACGATCGCAAAAATGAGACCGCCTGCCCCCGCTCGAGCATTGATTTGACATAATGAAAGTTATCAATTTTTCTGTATGTAGTTTATTCATAAGTTTGGAGCGGATGCCCGATCAGCCACGTCTGTAGTTTCATCCGTTGGCCCGCTCAGACGGCATAGTCGATCTCGCTACGCCTTTTACAATTTCCTGGCTCGATTGCGGATGGCAGCCGGCGTGGACAGGGTGAGCGCGCGAAACCCGCTTTCCTCCAGCTCCGCCCATTCGTTCGTGAACGGTAGATAGAGCCTAATGATCCAGGAGCGACCATCACTTCGTCCATCTCGACGCGCGGCGTACGGATGCAGGATCTCGCCATCGGCTCGCACGCGGTCGAACTGCAATAAACGCTTGTGCGGGTACGGACCACTGTCGAGCTTCTCGTCCATCATCCGGCATAGCGCCGCATGAGAAAAGCCGGGATGGCCTGGCAGGCGCGCCTCATCGATGCTCGCGCGAATCTTTTCGGCTTCGCTTCGATGCGCGTCTTCCAGTTCGGCCTCGTCGAGAACTACTTCATTGACCATGTACGGCGGACCTTCGTACCAGACTGGATCATCCTCGACGAGCCGGATGGCGGTCACTGTACGCGTACCGGTGTCTGTGCAGCGCCACCAAAACGGGCCGCACGTGAATTCGAGACCAATGTGAAATTCAGAAGGCTTCATGGACATGCTCAGTCCTTCGGACAGTTCCGGTTCAAGTCAAGAGCATCGAATCTGGAATCTGCTCTCGTCGAAGAGATGAACGAGACCACACTTGCAGAGATCGTCCGCATCCGGACGATCAGCCGTTTCCCGGCCAGACGCAGCCGGGCCCTTCGTACTCTGAGATCATTCAGCTCAGTTTAGCCTTTGCCGACGGTTGACCGGCACGGCGTCGTGGTGCACACAAAGTCGTAGCCGGACGGCAACGGCCGTAGTGCGAGGAACGCGGGCGCGGTCGCCGCTGCCGCATGCGCGCCGTGCACATGGGATCGACGTTCGCGAGACTCGCCTTTACACAATGGCGATAGTTTTCTTTCCATAGCAGCCAGTTGCAAAATCAGAACCATCGGACCCTCATTCGATCGCGATGTCACGTCGATCGTCCACTTCAGCACATACCGCCGCTGCGGCACGATGATGGATGGATTGGCCAGCAATCACACTTCGCAAGTATCTCTGATTTTATGCGCGTCCTATCCTGGATGGGAGCCGCGCGGAAGCCGGCCGCGAAGGAGTACGGACGGGAAGACCGTTGATTGGGGGCGCGGTAGCGGGGCCACGGAAACGCCTGCATGAACAACGTGGGCGTTTTCTTTTGGCGGGTTTACATCGAGCGTCACATTAACCTTGAAGCCACAATCCTGCGCCTGTCATCGGCAACTTGAAAGTCGTCGAGATCTGACGGTGCGAACGTCATCTTCTTCGTGGTGGTTTTTCTTCCGGGTGCGTTTTCTTCCGGCTTTTGTTTCATAAAGGCCTGGCTGTTCTTCGCTTTTCGCTTCTTCTTCGGCTGTTGCTTTTTGTTCGTGCCGAGCCTGACGGCGAGGCTCGGGCGTAGGCGCGCGCATGATCTGCCCCCAAGGAGGGTCGGTCATGAAGCGCGTCGGACAGCGAAAGTGCCGGCATTGCGGGGCCTGGTTTCGTCCCGATCCCCGCAATGCGCGGCACCAACGGTACTGCAGCGAACCCGCGTGTCGCCGGGCGAGCAAAGCCGTCAGCCAGCGGCAATGGCTGGCCAAACCCGAGAACCAGGACTATTTCCACGGTGCGGAGCACGTCGCGCGGGTGCGGCATTGGCGCGCCGAGCATCCGGGCTACGGGCGCCGAACGCAGCAGAAGTCCGAGAAGTCTGGGGATGCGTTACAAGAGAACTGCCGCGCGCCAACCCTTGCCCCACAAGGCTCGGGGGCCGATTCGGGAGGCGCTGCGTTACAAGAAGTCTTATCGGCGCAACCGGCCGTCCTGATTGGGCTGATCGCCCATTTGACCGACAGCCCGTTACAAGAAGACATCGTGCGCAGCAGCCGGCGGTTGCTACAACTGGGGCAGGACATCTTGCATGGGAGGGGGGAGCATGCCGAGCAAGCGTGTGATTTGCCCTGAGCGGATCCGGCAGATTCCGGCGCACTTCAGTTGGGTCGATCACCGGCTGGTGCGCGAGCGCTACATCGAGCGCTGTGACGCCTGTGCGGCTGCGCTGTACCTGTTTCTGGTCACCGTCGCCGATGCGCAGGGCCTGAGCTACTACGCCGACGCGACGCTCGCACGGCGCCTGTCGATGGCGCCGGCGCGTCTGGAGATGGCCCGCAGCGACCTGATTCGCGTCGGCCTGATCGCCTGGCAAAGGCCGATCTATCAGGTGCTGGCGCTGGATGCGCCGGTGCCGGCGCCGCCGCTGCCTCACGCGGATGTGACGACGCAGCTTGAGCGGTTGCACGCGGCGCTGGGGAAGCGTCGTGCTTGATTATGAAACGTACTGCAAGATTCGCGACTGCCATGATCGGCAGCACCTGACGATCACGCAGACGGCGCGCGCGCTCGGCCTGCATCCGCAAACGGTGTCCAAGTGGTTGAAGGCCGCGCGGTACGCACATCGCGCGCAGCCGCCACGCGCCAGCCGGCTCGATCCGTTCAAGGCGCAGGTGGTGCGCTGGCTCGATGCGCACCCGTACAGCGCGCAGCAGATCTTCCAGCGCTTGCGTGAAGCGGGCTTCGACGGCGGCTATACGATCGTGCGCGACTACGTGAGCAAGATCCGCCCGCCGCGGCGCGAGGCATTCCTGAAGCTCGCGTTCGCCCCGGGCGAGTGTGCCCAGGTCGACTGGGGCGAATACGGTTCGATCGCCGTGGGCTCGACGCGGCGGCGGCTCTCGTTCTTCGTCATGGTGCTGTGCTACAGCCGGCTGATGTATCTGGAGTTCACCGTCTCACAGACGATGGAGCACTTCCTCGCCTGCCACGAACATGCCTTTGCCGCCTTCGGTGGTTGTCCGGCCAAGATTATGGTGGACAATCTGAAGTCCGCGGTGCTGCAGCGGCTGATCGGCCAGGCGCCGGTATTCAATCCGCGCTACCTCGATGCAGCGCGCCACTGGGGGTTCGAGATCGTCGCCTGCAACGTCGGCAAAGGCAACGAGTATGGTGTGGTAAAAAATATGTGCCGGTCGCTTGCCAGCGAGGCTAGGGCAGCATCTTCGCGGAAATCGAACAGCACATATTATTCGGCTACAGGGTGCGGAGGAAGGACATCAGGTCGGGCTGGTCGCGCCATTGCTTTTGTCCTCCGGCAACGCCTTCCACTTCGCATGTCGCCAGCGCCCGCGCCTTTGTTTCCAGATTGATCTCGGCATAGATATTGGTCGTCTCCAACGAAACGTGTCCAAGCCAGCCGCGTATCGTATTGATGTCGACACCGGCCTGGAGTAGTTGCGAGGCGGTCGTATGGCGGATCACATGTGGGTGCACACTCTTTCCGGCAAGTGATGGCGCGTTGGGGACAGCACGGACAGCGCAGCGCTTGACCAAGGCGTGAATGCCGGAGCGCGTCATCGTCTGGTGGAACCGGTTGAGGAACACCGGCGCGGCTGCGGCTCTCCCCTCGGACTGTAAGTGCAACGCGTCGAGCGTGGATTTCCAGAGCGGGCAGCGGCGATGTTTGTTCCCCTTGCCGACAATTCTGACCGAGCGCGTGTGCCAGTCAACGTCGCCAATCTTGAGCTGCGCAGCTTCGCTTGCACGCGCTCCGGAGTTATACATGAACAGCAGTAACGCATGTTCGCGTTGCCCTTGCGCCGTATTCACGTCGGAGGCAGCAAGCAGAGCGTCCATTTCCTGCTTGCTAAGATAGCTGATCTCCGGCCGACTGGTTCTCTTGACGGGGATCAGATGAATCTGCGCCCACCAGTCGACGTATTCCGGTGCATGTTCGCCGACGAAGCGGGCCAGCGCGTGAATGCTGCCGAGCCGCTGATTTCGTGTGCTGACCGTGCAGTGGCGCTGTTCTTCCATGTGCGTCAGGAACAGGCGCACCATTTGCGCGGAGAGATCGTCAACGGTCAGGCGGTCGATACGCTTGTCGACCTTGGCGGCCAGATACGGAAGCAACAGCACGAGCATGTCGCGGTAACTTCTTTGCGTATTGATGGCAAGGTTACGTTCGCCCACCAGATACTCGATCAGGAAACGTCGGATCCACGGGCCCAGCAGGGAGGAGTTATTCATGTTGCACCTCAAGGACGTAAGTTTCAAAGCGCGTGCCAGCTTCATTCAGCAACTCGGGCGTCAGGGTAAGGTAGCGTTGGGTGCCCGCGAGATCAATGTGGCCGAGATAGGTGGCGAGCTGCGGCAACAACAGTTGCAAATCCGCGCCGCTGCGATACCAGGCGATTAGTCGGTGCACCGCGCCTGAGTGCCGCAAATCATGTAGCCTCGGCTGGCAGGACGCACCACCTTCGCGTTGGATATTTGCCAGGGTGCGCTGTCGCTGAAAGGCCCTGCACACAGCTTTCTGGCTCAGGGGGCGACCATCGCGTAAGCAGAAGAACGGCGCAGCCGGTGCCTGCCCAAATCTCTGGTTGCGTTGCCGTGCATAAGCTTGCATTGCACTATTCAGATCTGCGCCTAGCGGAACCAGCCTCGATCTGTAGAATTTGCTCTCGCGCACGTGCAGGACGGCTTCGTCGAGATTGACGTCCTGCATGGTTAGCCGCAAGGCTTCGCCATGGCGGAGGCAAGCGCCGTACAGAATCAGAATGAGTGCACGCAAAACGTATGCATCCAGCAGACCGTATGGACTGCATGCCGCCGACGCCACGTCGAGCAGGCGCTTTAGCTCATCGTGCGAATAAATATAGGGTGTCAGCGGTGGCGGCAATTTCGGACTGTAGCGAGGAAGCGGAGAAGCCGTGACATACCCACGCGAGAGGGCGAAACGAAACAGGCAGTCAAGTACTGACCTTCTCTTGCCCCAATGGTTGGTCAGAGGCCTGTGGCCAGTCAGGAAGTCGTGTACCTGTTCGACTGTGACCGACTCCACATTAATGTTGCCATCAAGCCGGTGGCAGAATGAGGCAAGCGTGGCCGCCTCAGAATTGAAGCGCATGCCCAACGCACGTTTGTGGCTAACGTATTGGGCGACAAGTTCGGAGAGCTTCATAGTAGACTCCCCAGATCGATTTCGGCCACACACCGCAGTCCGGTCAGGTCAACCTTCGCATAGGCTCTCGTCGACGAAGCGCTGCGATGGCCGAGATGGTCCCCGATCTCCTTCAGGGCAAAGCCAGCGTCGAGTAAATGCCGGGCGTTGGCGTGCCTCAGGCAATGTGCGCCACGTCGCGGGATATCGATACCAAGCGTCGCGAGACGCGAGCGGACAATGCTACTTACGCGTCCGGGTGATCGCGGTCGGATCGGCGCTTCGACCGACAGGAACAGCTCGCGATGGGCGCTTCGCGGACGCGCTTCCTTCAGGTAGCGCAGAATCGCGTTTCCAACTGTTGCCACCAGCGGGTATTGCTGTGTGCAACGTTGTTTGGGACGATTGACATGAAGGATCTCGCCGCACCAGTCTATATCCTCCAGACGGAGCCGGACTACCTCGCCGCGCCGCAGTCCGTAGACAACCAGCAGCATGATCATCGCACGGTTGCGTAGATCGATTGTGCTGTCGCCGACAAAACTGGCGACGAATCTTTGCACATCTTCCCAATCCGGCCTGAGCGGCAAACCCTCCTCTCTGTACACCACTGGTGCTTCAATGCCCGACGCAACGTTGGTAGCCCACCCTTGTCCTTCTACGTACCGGAAGAAATTACGGAGCGTGCTCGCAAGCGCGTGTAACGAAGCTCTGGCCCAACCATGGTTGCTTTGGTACCCAAGATAGGCGTCGACATCGTGGATAGTAAGAGCAGCGAGTTCCTTGTCAGGGCGACAGACCGTTGCCAGAAAATGACCGATCTCATCACGACAGGTTGAAATCGTAGCAGGAGAAAGTCCTCGCTGGTCGCGCATGAAGTCGACGTAGTGCTCGACATAGCGAACAAATGGTTCTCTCGTGGGATGCCGTTCCTCCAGACACCCCAGAAAGCGCAGCCAGGCCGTGGCGGTATGGATGAACAGAAGCCGCGAGCTGCGGGACTCGTTCGTGCGCTCACTTCGGAGAAGTCGAAGCCGATGGTCAACTGCAAACGCGATTTCCTCGTGCGTTATTAACCGCGGGCGGGACAGGTCAATGCTCTGTGAAAAAACCAGCAGGATCCAGGCGATCTTCCGGACCGACTTGGGCGGATAACCCTGTTCCTGACAGTGGACGAGGAAGCGCTTCCTCGATTCCAGGCAGGGCGCCAGATTGTGGGCAGCAAGAACATGCGGACGCGTAAAGAGAGTCTCGAACATGATATTCCCGCATTGATGATCAGTGGAATATCAGTATCGGCCTGAAATTATGTCGTCATGAAACGTCAACCCGGAAGACCATGCAGGGGCATTGAGAGCTACCGCGACATATTTTTTACCACACCATACTCCCAGCCACTGGCGACGTTGCAGAAGTCCGGATCGAACAGGTAGTGCGAACACATCACTGCGAAACGCGGATTGACCGTGCGACCCTTGCCTTTGTGAACCTTGTCTACGGCCGTTTTCATATTGTCGTAGATGCCCCGGCGGGCCACCCCGCCGAAGGCCGCGAACGAGCGCGTATGGGCATCGAACAGCATCTCGTGCCCCTGGCTCGGATAGGCAACCAGCCAGAACGCCCGCGACGCACATAGCTTCATGTGCGACACCTGCAGCTTGCGGTAAATGCCGCCGACAACCAGTCCTTCCTCGGACCAGTCAAACTGGAATGCCTCGCCCAGCTCGAATCGCAACGGCACAAACGCCGATTTCGAAACCGCCTTGCCTTCGCCTTGCCGCCAGGCCCGGATGAAATCGGTCACCCGCGAGTAGCAGCCGTCGTAGCCGCCCGCCTTGATCTCCTGGAACAGCATCCAGGCGGTGCGCCGCTCCTTCTTCAGTCGCCGCGCGTCGACACTGAGCGCCTGCACCAGCACCTCATGAAACGGCGTCAACCGGGTCGGCTGGGAGCGCCGCTGATACTTCGGCTCCTCCTGAACATCCATGTTCAGATATTTACTAATCGTGTTGCGCGACAGGCTTGTGAGACGTGCTATCTCGCGTACCGACTTGTTCTGGCGGTGGAACATCCGCCGCACCTTGCCAATCATCGTCATCGGGATCATCCCCAAACACCCTGCCAGAAAAACTAGCAGGATAGGTTGATTGCCCGGCTCAATTTTCAGTCGGCGCGATCCCTACATGTGGCTGAATTTTCGGTCGGCGTAAACAGTGCAGGTTCACTTTTCCGCCCGAGCCGGTCTGCTTCGGCACGATGCCAACCCATGCGGCAAACTCCCGCCCCGAACTGAATGCTTTCGGATCACCCATCATTGAGACGACTGCCGTTGCCGTCAGCAGCCCGACGCCGCAAATTTCGCTAACCGCTTTCACCGCCTTGTCGTCCTTCTTCCACTCGCGCATCCGGCGCTCGATCTCGGCAACCTGTTCGTCCAGCTTCGCCAGTCCATTCCACTGCTCGCGAAACGTATCGATCAGCACGGCAGGCAGGCGCTCCGCGATCCGTTCGAGCACGACCGGTATCTCTTTGTTCAGCTTGTTCCGGCCCTTGCTCATGATCTCTCCATATTCCATCAGCAGTCCACGCAGGTTGTTGATCTGCATCGTGCGAAATTTGATCAGCTGCTGCCGCATACGGTGTAGCGCCAGCATCGCCTGCTGTATCTCGGTCTTCACCGCGACGGCCTTGCCGGGTTGCTGCACAGCCATCCAGATTGCACGGGCGTCTGCCGCATCGTTCTTGTTGCGGATGTTGAACGCCTTCACAAACTTCGCCGGCATCAGCTTTACCACGTGACCCATGTTCGTAAGTTGCCGGGCCCAGTGGTGCGATCCGCCGCACGCCTCCATGCCGATCAGGCACGGAGCCCGGTTCGCGAAGTACTCGAGAAACTTTGCCCGCTTGATCGGCTTGTTCACGATTTCTCCGGTTTCCTGATCGACGTAGTGGACCTGAAACACCGACTTTGCAATGTCAATCCCAACTGGCGTAAGCTTCACGACGGATCCTCCGGTTTGCCTGGAAACTTCGTATTTTCCACGTAGGCACATCGGCCTGTGAGGATCCAGCTTCCTTTGCGCTCATATACTCGGGTGGGACGCGTTCATTTCATTTCCTGCTCCATGTGCTGCCCGGTGGCTTCCATCGTATCCGTCACTACGGACTGCTCGCCAACCCGGTGCGCCGCGCCAGTCTCGCGAAGGTCCGCGAACTGCTGCACGTCGCGACCGACGTCAACACATCAGCTCACGAAACCGTCATCGAAACGCGCCCCGCCTTCATCTGCCGGCACTGCGGCGCGCCGATGATCGTCATCGATATCCTTGCGCGCACTGCACCGATCCGCGCACCACCCACGCGCCGGGGCGAGATATGAGCGTCACTGTTCCAGGACGAACAACCCGACCCTCGGCTTTGCGGCAACGCGGTCCACGAGCAGACCCTTGCGTCTGCCGCTTCGCACAGGCCCTTGCAGGTCCGTTCCGCCATCACGATGGCGCCACTGCACCGCTTCGGCACAACCTCAGCCCTCAGCCGGCCTCCCGCCTGACCACGCATCCCGCAACACCGCTCGCCATCCCGGGCAATCAATCGCCATAGCCCCGAAGACTCCATTGCATCAGAGCACTCCGCGGTTTCCTCCCTTCAGGTTTATTCAACGCCTGCCCGCACGCGCCGGCGCGCACCCCGAGTCCACGGACATGGGCAGGCATCGAACAAACCTCAAGACAAGCAACACTCTGCATCGCGAATCGAATGGCCGTTTCCAAGGTATCGACAACAGCTGGCGCAGAGTCGACTTCAACCGATCTCCCCACGCGAAACGAAAACCAGCCCGGCCTCCTTCATCCCGCGCGATTATCCAGCCCCGGGTGGCTTGACCAACTGATCGGGTTTCGAATTACCGCGTGCAGCTCGCGTCCCGCAAAGGCTCACCTTGAGGACTTGAGTCAGCCATATGGATGCAACTAACAGTCTGGCTTCATCACATCCGTATCAAGATCCAGACCCAAACCCTGCCTGCAAAGGCAGCGGGGCGGAGTTTACGCGACGGTTTATCTACGTGGCGGAAATCAGCGGCGCATCCGTCTTCCGTCTGTTCTCTAAAATTGAAGACAGGCGGCAGCAGCTTAAAGGCCCCTGGTTGAACTCACGAGGTCTAAAAAATGGACATGATTGACCTGATGCCAGATGTCGCGGCGGCCCGACATGAAATCTCGTTTCGCCTGGCCGGGCAATGCAGTGAGGTCGCCTGTGTGATCACGCGGGAAGCGCCTGAAGCGCAATTCTGGCTGCCCGGAGACGCTGATCAGGTCCGCATGCTCAAGGCATTTGCTGACGGACGGCGTCGCATTATCGCGGTCGCCGAAAGAAAAGTCCGACTGCGTCCGGGCAAACCGGTCAGGCTCACTACCAGGATTTCGAGGCCGGAGGTTAGTCCTCCGGCTGCCGCCCGTCACCAGTCAATGCGGTGTTTCTCATCAGTCTCGCGGTGCCGGCGATCATCGTCCACGTGCAGATACTGACTGGTTGTCGTCAGGGACGCATGTCCGAGGTTGTCGCGCACGAGTCGCAGATCCAGTTGCTGGTCTGCCATATGTGAGCCTGCGCTGTGACGCAGCCAGTGCGCCGACGCCTGCTCGAGGCGGTCTGCGCGCAACGCATGGTCGTCGCCGCGCGGGCGCAACGATCCTGCGGCGCCGCTGAAGACGTCCTTCACGATCCGGTGCAAGGCGGCGCGCGTGAGTGGCCTGAGAGACTGGCCGATCGGCAGCACAAGCGGCGTGTCCTCGCGGGGTGAGGGGAGCGCTGGCAGTCCACGGGCTCGCCGGTATGTGCCGAGTTCCATCATCATTTCCGCGGTGGCGGGCACCAGCCGCTCCTTGCCACCTTTGCCCATTCCTTCGAGCCACCAGCGCTCCTGGCCGTTTTCGTCGCCCCGACGGAAGAACCGGCCCATCGTATTCGTGCCGACCTCCGTGATCCGCAGGCCCCCCAGATAGAGCAGGGTGAAAAGCCAGCGCACGCGCCCGTGATGTTCGCGCTCGCGACTGGTTTCCCTGGGCATGCCCTGAATGTACGTTTTGACTTCGAGCCACAGTTCGGGCGACAGATACCGGACGATGCGCGGCCTGGCCCTGCGCGCGCGCTGGCGCGAGAGCGACAGGGGATTGCCGGCCAGATACCCGGCCTGCACCAGCCACGCAAACATGACGTTGAGGATCACCATCGCCTGCCGCTGGCTCGATGCCGACAGGGGGCCGTAGAACGGTCGCCAGCGCGGATCGTTGCGGGGATGCTTGCGTCCGCCATCAGCGGTCCACCGTGCCGCGGGTTGCGGATCGACGAGAAAGTGCTGGTAGACCAGCAGGTCTTCGTGCGTGAGCGAGGAGAGCGGTTTGCCTGGCTGCACGAGCGACCAGAGCAGCAGCCGCTCGGCTTCCTTGCGGTAGCTGTCGAAGGTCGCCGGCTTGTCGGCAAAGCGCGCGAGCCATGCCTGTATTGCCTCCAGGTCATTTGCCGCGGCAATCTGCGCATGGCCGCCGATCGCGCGGTTCGATCCCGTGCGACCGTCAAGCGCCGCAGGGATAGCGAGCGTTTCGAGCGGAGCGGGTTGCAGCGCAACGCCGCTGCGGGCGGCCGGATTCGACATGAAGGTGAGCTTTTCCGGGAAGCGCGTCGAGGCGCGCAATGGCAGGCGGTTCTGCGTGGCAATTTTCAACATTATCGGAAACGGCGCTTGAGCAGCGGACGGCCGCGCTGCTTGCCGCCCAGGTTGAGGTCCGCGAACTAGAGAAGGCACAGGCCCAGGGGCATGCGGCGCGGCAGGCGCTCGAGGGGGACAGCGTGCGGCTGAAGCATGAAGCGGTGGCACGGGACCGCGAACTGGACAAGGTGCGCGAAGGCTTCTCGCGGGACCTCGAGAAGCTGCGCGCGGATGCCGGGCGCGCCGGTGAGCGCCTGCGTGCCGCGGAAAGACGGGCGCTGCTCGAGATTGATCGCGAGCGTGGCGCCGCCGCGAAACTGCGGAAGGAACTCGATGCCGCGGCGAAGCGGGCCGACCAATGCGAGGCGGACCATCGCCGCGTGGTCGAGATCCTGCAGGCGCAGCTGGGTGACGCGCGCCATCAGGCCGGCGTGCTGCAGGGGCGCCTGGATGCCGCGCAGGCCACGAACGTGACGTTGCAGGAACAGCTGGTGGCACTTCGTCCGGCGGATACGCGCCCGGCCCGCGCGAAGGTGGCGCCTGCACGCCCGATTGCGGGCCGCGCGGCGGTGACACGCACGTCGCGTCAGGCAACGGCAGCACCGGCGGAACCGGCGACGGCCAGCAAGACCACGGTGCGCCGCAGGCGGGGGTAGGCGAGGTGGAGAAAAACAGCCGCCAGGAAAAAAGGCGCAAGGCCCCGGCTTGACCGCCGATCAGCGCACTGATGCGCTATGGCGAGCGGATCGTGCGCGTGATCGCCGAAGCGAGCGGCCAGCGCGTGATCATCGGGTCGGCGTTCACGCGGCCTGGATATGGAGGCCGGTTCCGATGGCGGATCAGCCGGAGCCGGACCAAGTCGTTCGCGCCAGGCGGGGGGCGACGTGCGTCACGCTGAGGCGGGGGGACCAAGGCTTCGCAGCAGCTTATGTCGCCCCGCTCGTCGTTAAAGAATGACGTAGACCTTGCGCATGGTCTCGTCGACCTCCCAGAGCCCTTGGGTGTTTGACGCAAAAAACATGGTGTCACCAGGCTCAAAGTGAACCGCATCTTCGTTGTCTGGGGTAAATCGTCCCCGCCCGGACAAGATATGCATCACTTCGGCTTCCTTTACCTTGCGTAGATACGATCCCGCAGTGCATTCGAAGATACCGGTGTTAACCGACTCGCTGCCCTCGATGGTCTTCCGCAAGCCGGAGATCCTGATTGGGTCGGCGCCTAAAGAATCTACCGTTCCACGATCCTCAAGACCTTCGAAAGTGACGCTCTGTTTGATCTGATGGACTTTCATGTTTTGCCTAATGTTGGAAGTTGACGGTTTAGCCACTGCTTAAACCAGCCTTCACCCACTGGATACTTCCGATGTTTGGGGCTCGAGGTCGATGAGCGAAGGGATTGATATGATTTTGCTGACGCTATGTGGGCCCATGACGCACCCACATTACATGGTGCTAGCTATAGCGCGACAACGCTCGAAAAACTCTAAAAAAGCGCGGATACGTCGTTCGGATTAGCTCGCGCAGCATTTCGTGTGGCGAACCCGCGGGAAGAATTCAACAGCCGTGATGCATGCACCGCCCGGTCCAGTTAGTGGGGGCGAGGCGTGTTTCGAGTTCCGCCCTCACCGGTCTGTGGATATCGTCAACTACGATGTCCGGTTGCGCGACAACTATGATGGCCGGTCGACGGGGGTAATTGTCGCTGTCAATTGGCTATAGTTGTCGCTCCGTTGTGGTCGTCCGTGGGTAATTGACGCCGCCGCTCTTTCTGTTTGTCGCTGGCGTTGCGGCGCCGATAGCTTTCGACATTCAGCTCGAAGATCGTCGAGTGATGAACAAGCCTGTCTATGGCGGCCACCGTCATGCCGGGGTCCGGGAAGACGTTATGCCAGCCCGAGAACGGCTGATTTGCCGTTATGAGAAGACTTTTGCGCTCATACCTTTCAGCTATCAACTCGAACAGCACGCTGGTTTCAGCCTGGTCCTTCCTGACGTAGGACAGATCGTCCAGGATGATCAGATCGAAGCGGTCGAGTTTGGCGAGTGCCGAGGGCAATTGCAGACTCTTTCGCGCAGCCTGAAGTTTCTGCACCAAGTCACTGGTACGCGTGCATAGAACGCGGTACCCTGCATCGATCAGCGCGTGTCCGATGGCGCTTCCAAGATGGCTCTTGCCCCCGCCAGGTGGCCCAAACAGGAGGATCGTGGCGCCCTTCTCGAGCCACGCATCGCCGGTGGCCAGCGCCATGACGTGTGCCTTCGATACCATGGGCACGACACTGAAGTCGAACGTGGCAAGAGTCTTGGTCGGGTCCAATTGTGATTCGACACGATGACGTTCCAGTCTGCGTTTCGCCCGTTCAGCCAGTTCATGCTCGAACAATACGCCCAACAGTTGCGAGGCTTGCCAGCCTTCTTTATCCGAGCGCTGGGCGAAGTCAGACCACAGCCGACCAATCGTTGGCAGACGCAGTTCATTGAGCATCAGTCCCATGCGGCCGATGTCGTAAGTTGGTGCGCTCATGCGAACACCTCTTCATCAAGCAACGCGTCGTAGATCGAGGCATCCGGCATCTCGACCGACACAACGGGACATTCGGCCTCACGCGGCGCGAATTCGTCGAAGAGCGCCTTCAGATCGGGCAGTTTCCCGAGCGCGAGCAAGGCGTCGAGCCGTTCTGCCAGTTGAGCCTCCACGCCGTGGTTCCCGGCCAGATCGAGCAGGCCCACCATGGTCTTGCAGGCGTTGCGCGGGCTCAGCGCTTGATCCAGGCGTTCCCATGTCCGGCGGTAAGCTTCGCGCGGAAACAGATCGTCACGAAACACGAGACCCCTGAAGGCCTGAGGTTTGCGTTTGAGCGACTCAATAAAATGCCGGTAGTCAATGGCGCGTCCGCGGCCTTTGCTCGTGCGTGTGACGCGCGCCGTGCTGTGTACCAGCGCGCCAGACAGATAGCAGTCAAGCCGATCGTTATAGAGCCGCACCTTCAGGCGATGTCCGATCAGGCGTGACGGCGCGCTGTAGAGGCTGTTGTCCACCGTAAAAGTGCCACAGCGCGTCACGCGCGCCTCGTCCTCGACGAAGTCGGTGGTACGGTGCTCAGGCAGATCCCGCAGGTACTCACGCTCGACCTGGAATGCGGCGGCATTGCGCCGGTTGCGGCGCATCACCACACTGCGCACAAATTCGTCATAGGCTGGCCGGTCGTCGAAATCCCGATGACCGCGCAGTAACAAGGCCTGATCGACCGCTTCCTTCAGCCATCGATGCGAGGATTCGACACTACCGTTCTCGTGGCCCAAGCCTCGATTGTTGCGCGTGCCTTCCATCCCATAGTGCTCAAGCAAGGCCTTATAGCGAACCGTGAAGTCTTCTTCTTCCTGAAGATTCTTAAAGGCGGCCGACAGGCTGTCAGAGCGGTGTTCGCTCGGGCAGCCCCCCGCCTGCCATAGAGCGTTTTGCAAACCTGCCGCAAGAGCCTGGAAGCTCTCTCCGCTATCAACGACGCTGGCGTACTCCCAGCGCGAGAACGCCAGCACAAAGTGATAGAGCATGTGTCCGAACGCGACGCCGGCGATCGTCACACCCAGTTTCTCCATATGCGTGAAGTCGGACAAGCCCCGTACGCCGGGCTGATACGTCTGGGGGAAGAACACTTCCTTGCTGGGCCCTTCCAGCGCACGCCACCGGCTGACATGCCGCTCCAACGTGCGCCGCATTCCGTCGGGGAAGCGACCAGAATGGTCTTCCTGCAGTTTGCGCAGCAAGGTGACCGCTTTGAGTTTCGGGAAACTGCGTAGTAATGGCACGACTTCGCTATCCCAAACATCAGCGAACGGATTGGCGCGCGTGCGCCATTGACGTTCTGGCTTCTGCGAGGGCAACTCAGTGGCGTTCGTCGCGCGACGTGCAGTGCGCACGCTCATACCCGCTTTCGCGGCGGCAACTTCCTGGGTGTGATCTTTGCGCTTGGTCATGTAGAGATGAACCTGTCGATCGGTAATGTGAGTACCAGGCATTGGTTGACTGTTCTTTTAGCTTCAGTCAGCCATCCTAAGCCCCCGCCGAATCGGCGCTGCCGGTGGCTCGTCGTCTGCGGCGGCTACGCCGCCTTCGACTCCTCACCACCGGCCATCATAGTTGTCGCAAAAGCGGACTTCCCAATTGTCGCGCACCACCGGTCTGGGGCTTGCAACGGCGGCGCACCCTGTTACGCGCCTGCGTCCGTGAAGTGAGGCGTGGCCGGGGCGGGGGATCCGCGCATTCGATCGCGTCATTCCTTGACGGCTTTACGCATGACCCTGCGTCACCACACGCGCGCTGCGTCCTGCGTTCGGAGCGCCTTACCAGCCGTAGAAACGCGGCCACGTTTCAACCGTATCGTCAGGACCGATGGCCTGATAAGCCGGATGCTGGGCTCCTGTGGCACACGCATGGTTGGGCAGGATGCGCAGACGTGTCCCGATTGGAAACCGCTTCTCGATCTCGTGGTCTGGCATGCCGGATCGGGAGATGATGCCGTGCTCCTGATTCGCGCCGCTCATCACATACTCGCCCAGCACTTCGCCGTTTTCCAGGCAGACGAGCCCGTAACCGAAGTTCTGCTTCTGGCCCTGTGTGCCGCGATCGCGGCTCATTGCCATCCAGCCCGCATCGACGATGGCCCAGCCTTTCTCCCTCTGGTGGCCAATCACGGTGGTCAATACGCTCAATGCGATTTCGGAGGTGTCGTTGATCCCCACGTTATGCATGACGAGATCGAACATCACATAGACGCCTGCGCGAACTTCCGTCACGCCTTCCAGATGCTCGGCAGCCAGCGCTGTCGGCGTCGATCCGATGCTCACGACGTCACACTGCAGGCCCGCTGCCCGAAGGCGCTCAGCGGCTCGCACGCAGCCCGAACGTTCCTGCTCGGCGATGCGCACCAGTTCGTCATGTGAATCGTAGTCGTAGCTGGAACCCGCATGGGCAATTACACCGCCGACGTGCATGCCGCCCTTCGATAAGGTCGATGCGACAGTGATGAGCAGGTCGTCGTCGGGTGCGATACCCGAACGATGGCCGTCCACATCTATCTCGATCCATACTTCGAATGCTTCATCATGGTCCCGGCCGAAGGCGACGATGGCCTCAGCGCATGGCACGCTGTCGGCGACAATCTTCAGGGCGCAGCCCTGTCGCCTCAGCGCCAGCGCCTGCGAGAGTTTCGTCGGGGCCATGCCCACAGCGTAGACGATGTCACGGATGCCGCTTGCGAAGAACTGTTCGGCTTCCTTGAGGGTGGACACGGTGATGCCGCGTGCGCCGGCGTCCATTTGGGCCCGTACCACCTGCTCGCACTTGGTTGTTTTCACGTGCGGGCGAAAACTCACGCCGAGCGCGTTCAAGCGTTGCTGCATCCGCTCGATGTTGTGGTTCATGCGCTCGACATCGATCAATGCTGCGGGCGTGTTCAGCGACTGCAATCTCATCTGCGGCTCCTTGCGATTCTTCGCGCGATTGGTGTCTCGGTGTCGGCATGGTGCCGTGCGGACAGAGTCGCCACTATAGGAGCTTGCTGCGAGCTTGTGTTTAACGAAGGGTAAAGCGACCGTTAAGCCATATTGAATGTCACGTCAATTGCGCCAGGGCGTGGGGCTGAAGGCTCGCTTTGCGGCATCGAGAAACACGCGCTGGCGGATCGTCAGGCCCTGACGCGTGGACGTCAGCGCCATTACCGGCGCGGGTTCGAGGCGCCATGCCAGCAAGACGCGCTTCAGCTTTCCCTCGGCGATCAGCCGTGCGGCATCCCACTCGGATCGTTCGATAATGCCCAGGCCGTCCACCGCCCAGTCAGTGACCACGGTACCGTCGTTCGACGACAACGCGCTATTGAGCCGGATCGTGACGGCTTTGCCTACGCGCTTTCCCGCGGCATTGTGTTGAGTGAAACGCAGGCGGGTCACGTCTTCGTCGTTTTCTCGCAAACTCAGGAATTCGTACCGTGTGAGCTGGGATGGATGCTCGAGCTTCGATAGACGACGCGCAAGGACCGGGCTTGCGCACAGGAAGCGGTCGTTCGGCGCGAGGTAATGTCCTATCCAGGAGGACCCTTTGACGTTGCCGATCGATACGACCGCGTCGGCGCCCGACGCTGCCGTGAGCGGGCTTTCCGACAGGATGAGCGAAATCGCAAGACTTGGGTGGGACAGACGCAGATCGCGGACCAGCGGTGCGACGTACGCGCGTCCAAAGCCGAACGGTGCCACGACGCGCAAATGGCCGCTCACCCCGCTCGACTCTCCAGAGACGCGGGAAGGAATCGACTCGATCCGTTCCAGGATTTCAATCGCTTCCTGAACAAGGTGCTGGCCCTCGTTGGTGAGTGAGATGCCTCTGGCCGCGCGCGTCACAAGGCGAAGCCCCAGCCGTTCTTCAATGCGTTGAAGGCGTACCGTGACCGCAGGCGGGGTGAGATCCAACAGCCTCGCGGCCGCGGCAAGCGATTGTGACGCGCCCAGCGCACGGAACAGTTGCATGTCTTCCAGTTGGAGCATTAAGAGATATTTAACGAGAGGTTTATTGGATATTAAACACGACAAAAACATTTTTTCCTATAGTTCGTCGCATGAACCTGACAACTGCGGTGGGCGCGTGATGCTGCAGGAGGGGTAGCACGAGTCAATAAAGCCCGATAGCAAGGTGCCTTCTGCTGGACAGTGGTCGGCGAGCTTCTTTTTAAAACGGTGGGCTTCATGGATCAGTACGAAAGCGGTACGCATTTCCCCGAGACGAGAAATCCCGCCGGACTGGCAACGCCGGGTGGGCACTACAGTCATGTTTCGATCGCAAATGGCCTGATTTTTGTGTCCGGTCAACTTCCAATCGATTCGCGCGGCGAAAAGCTCACGGACCGGCCGTTTGAAGCGCAGGCGGAGCAGGTGTTGGCAAATCTGGCTTCCGCGCTTGGCGGTGCGGGCAGCGATGTCAAGAAACTGGCCCAGGTCCGAGTCTATATCGTTGATGTTGCGCATTGGGCGAGCTTCAATGAGATCTACGCGCGTTGGGCCGGCGATGCCAGGCCCGCTCGCGCCGTGGTGCCGGTTCCCGCGCTCCATTTTGGTCTGAAGATCGAGATCGAAGCGGTCGCATTGGTCTAGCGTAACCAGTGCAGATTTGCGACGGCGCCAAGCGTCGCGCTTGAGACGCTTAGCAGCGGGCGCGACGAACGTAACGCTTACATCAGGTGCGGCGCGGGCCTGCCACTTTGTGGGCGCTAAAGGCGCAACCGCAACGTCAGCCCGCAAGGCTGGGCGCAAGCATCGTGTCCGTGCTTGCGTGAGAGATCCATTCTCGGGAATGGCTAGCCCGGGTAGCGTAAATAGCAGCATTGGGTAGGGTAACTTAATGAAACAGGAGCATGTCGTGAACGTTCCATCCCCGACGACGAAACTTCGGTATCGAACGTTCACCTCGGCCGATATACCGGCAGCTCATGCCCTCTCAATGGCGCTCAACTGGCCATACAGGCCGGAAGACTGGCAATTTTCTGCTGACTCGGCAAAAGGGTTCGTGGCTGAAGAATGTGGTGTCGTGATTGGTACGGCGCTGTGCTGGAAATTCGGAACGGACCGCGCTTCTCTCGGTCACGTAATTGTGTCATCCGGACATCAGGGGCGAGGCATCGGCCGTAAGCTGATGGAAGCCGTCCTCGATGAGCTGGGGCCACGCATCACTTTCCTGCATGCGACGTCAGCTGGCCAGCCGCTCTACGAAAAGCTGGGTTTTAACGTGTGCGGATCGTTGGAACAATATCAAGGGAACATCAGCAAGACTTTCCCGGTCCCGTTGCTCGATGGCGAGCGACTGCGGTTGGGGACTTCTGCCGATTTCCCTGAGCTCATTGGTCTGGCTGCGCGCGCTTCCGGGCTGGAGCGCAATGCGATTTTCTCCGCATTGCTGAAGTTCGGGGAAAGCGTCGTGCTCGAACGTGAGGGCGAAGTTGTCGGATTCTCGGTGCTCCGCCGCTTTGGCCGGGGTCATGTGATCGGCCCCGTTGTCGCACTGCGTTCGCGCGACGACGCTCGTGCGAGGGCTCTGACCGGCTATTGGCTGACCGGACGAGAGGGCGAATTCGTTCGTATCGACGTCCCTTCGGGAACGAGTTTGACCGACTGGCTAAGCGGACAGGGATTGAAGCGCGTGGACACAGTCTTGAAGATGGTTCGCAATGCGCCCGCTGGTGCACATCGTGGCGCGCCCGATCCGGTCTGCCGGCTGTACGGGCTTATCAGTCAGGCGATGTTCTAGGTGTTGCCACGCGCGACAAAATCTGCCGCCACGAACTTTGGATGGGCCGGATTGCGGCGTCGCACCATCTGACCATTAAGCCAGCCTTAACGGTGGGTTAATTGGTCCCTTAGCAACGCGAGCCTAAGGCGATCGATAATCCCTGACATACGATGCACCACAGAACAGAACTTGGGAAGGAGCTTCCGCAGATGCGCGTACCGTTGACCCGTGTTGATACCACACCGACGCTACCGCGAAGCGCTGATGTCGTCGTGATTGGCGGGGGGATCGTCGGTGTGTTTACCGCATGGTTTCTGGCGAAGCGGGGCGTGAAAGTCGCGCTCATCGAAAAAGGCATAGTCGGCGGGGAGCAGTCCAGCCGGAACTGGGGCTGGTGCCGCCAACAGAACCGCGACGCGCGCGAATTGCCGATTGCGACCGAGAGTCTGCGGCTGTGGGAGCAGTTTGAAGCCGAGTCCGGCGAGACCACCGGCTTTAGCCGCAGTGGCCTGCTGTACCTGAGCAACGACGACAGCGAACTCGCCACCTGGGCGCGCTGGTGCGAATTTGCGCGCACGGCGGGTGTCAGGACGGAGGTGCTCGGCAGCAAACAGGCTACCGAGCGGGCTATCGCGACAGGACGCAACTGGAAGGGCGGGGTGTTCGCTCCCACGGACGGCATTGCGGACCCGGCGAACGCCGCGCCGGCCGTGGCTCGCAGCATCATGAAGCTGGGTGGGACGGTTCATCAGAATTGCGCGGCACGTGGCATCGAAACCGAAGGCGGCCGGGTCAGCGGCGTGGTGACCGAACAAGGCACGATCCGCACGAAGACCGCGGTGCTGTCGGGCGGCGCATGGGCTTCCTCGTTTTGCCGGCAGCTCGGCATCCGGCTGCCCCAGGCAAGTATTCGCTCATCGGTCATGTCGGTCTTGCTGCCCAGGGGCACGTTGCCGGATGCGCTGCACACCTCGGCCATCACCATCACGCGACGTGGTGACGAAGAATATACGCTCTCAATCAGCGGATTGGCAAAGCTTGACCCGACGCTCCAAAAAATCCGCTACGCAAAGGACTTCATGCCGATGTTCGGACGCCGCTGGCGCAGCCTCAGTCCGGGAAATCTGGAAGGCGTACGTTCGGTCATGAAGCAATGGGGCGCTGGCGGCTCGACCGGCCGACGCCGATGGAAAAGATGCGGGTGCTGGACCCCTGTGTCGATGAAGCCACGCTCAGGGAAATTCGCAAGCGGGCGATCGATCTCTGTCCGGTGATCCGGGAAAGTCGGATTGCGGCATCGTGGGCGGGTTACATTGACACGACGCCGGACGGCGTTCCTGCCATCGGCGAAGCGAAGGAACTGCCTGGCTTCGTGCTGGCCGCAGGCCTGAGCGGTCACGGGTTCGGCATCGGGCCGGGATGCGGCCATCTCGTTGCGGATCTGGTTACGGGCGTGAAGCCGATCGTCGATCCCGAACCCTACCGTCCTGCGCGACTCAACGAATCGGTGCGGGGAAAGGTTGCCGACTTTTAAGACCAGTTTTTGCCGCTTGCGCGCTTGGAGTTTGTAATGCATTTCAGTTCTTACTGGCTGGACACGTCTGAGCCATTCGTTAGCAACTCGCCTGACGTGCCCGGTGGAAGTTGCGACGTGGTCGTCGTTGGCGGAGGTATAACGGGCACGGCGGCTGCATTGGCACTTGCGAAAAAAGGCGCACGCGTCATGGTCTGCGAAGCAGGAACCGTGGGGCAGGCGGCGTCGGGACGCAATGGCGGCATGTGCAACAACGGCTTCGCGCAGGATTACGCTTCACTGTCGCAGCGCATCGGCACGGAACTGGCGAACCGGCTATATCGCGCGTTCGACGCGGGCGTCGATACGGTGGAGCGGCTGGTCAGGGAAGAGTCGATCGATTGCGATTTCGTCCGCAGGGGAAAACTCAAGCTCGCGGCGAAGCCCGAGCATTACGACAAGCTGGTGCGAAGTCAGGCGTTGCTCGCCGCGAGCGTGGACCCGGATACGCGCCTTGTGACGAAGGCAGAGCTTCGTGACGAGATCGGCTCGGATCGTTATCACGGCGGGTTGATCTTTGAGAAGAGTGCCGGGATGCACGTCGGTCGCTATGTTCGTGGTCTCGCGAGGGCTGCGCAAGCGCGCGGAGCGCACATTCTGGAACATACGCCAGTGCTGGGGTTACAGAGGGAATCCCGGGGCGCATACGTGGTCCGAACGCCGCGGGGCGAGATCCGCGCGCCGCAGGTGCTTCTGGCAAGCGGCATCTCGCAGGTGGGACCGTTCGGCTGGATTCGACGCAGGATCGTGCCGGTTGGGGCCTTCATCATCGTCACCGAGCCCTTGTCGCCGGAACTGCTGAACCGGTTGCTGCCAACCCGCCGGATGGCCACCGACACCAAAAACTTCGTCAACTTCTTTCGTGTCACGCCCGACAACCGGATGCTATTTGGCGGTCGTGCGCGCTTCGCGACGTCAAACCCCAGTTCGGACGAAAAGAGCGGACTGATCTTGCGACAGCAGATGGCCACTGTGTTTCCCGAACTGGCGAACGTGCGCATCGACTATTGCTGGGGCGGCATGGTCGACATGACGGCCAACCGCCTGCCGCGCGCGGGCCAGCGAGACGGTGTCTACTACTCAATGGGTTATAGCGGCCACGGCACTCACATGGCCACGCTGATGGGCACACTGATGGCAGAGATCATGGACGGACGCGCCGATCTCAACCCGTGGAAAGACTTCGACTGGCCTGCTATCCCCGGTCACTTCGGCAAGCCATGGTTTTTGCCGTTCGTGGGCGCATGGTACCGACTCAAGGACACACTGCAATGAATTCACCTGTTCGTCACCTGATGCAAGCGGGAAGGCTGGACCGGTTCTTTATCGACGGCGAATGGATTATGCCCGAGGGTACCGATCGGGTCGCGGTCGTCTCCCCGTCCACCGAAGACACGCTCTGCGAGATTCCGCTCGGCAACGCACGCGACGTCGACCTGGCTGTGCAAGCCGCGCGCAGAGCGTTCGCGCGATGGTCCGTGACTTCGCCGCAGGAGCGCGCCACGTTGCTCGACCGCGTTCATACGTTGATCATCGAGCGCGCGGAACTGTTCGCCACGGCGCTGGCAACGGAAATGGGTGCGCCTATCAGCTATGCGCGCGCCGCGCACGTGCCGCTCGCGGCCGAACATATCCGGGTCGCGCGTGACAATGTGGCGAATTACCCGTTCCGCGTCCAGCGTGGAACGACCGCGATCGTGCGCGAGCCGATCGGCGTGTGCGCGCTGATCACGCCGTGGAACTGGCCGATCTATCAGATCACGGCGAAGGTCGGTCCGGCGCTGGCAGCGGGCTGCACCGTGGTCCTTAAACCCAGCGAGCTCTCGCCGCTGAGCGCGTTGCTGTTTGCGGAAGTCATCTCCGATGCCGGAATTCCTGCCGGCGTATTCAACCTGGTGAGCGGCACAGGCCCCGAAGTGGGCACCGCGCTGGCATCCCATCCGCAAGTTGATATGGTGTCGATCACCGGTTCGACGCACGCGGGCGTGCGGGTCGCACAGGCGGCCGCGCCGACTGTCAAGCGTGTGGCGCAGGAGCTCGGTGGCAAGTCCCCCAACGTCGTGTTGCCGGATGCCGATCTGCCGCGTGCCGTCTCGCTGGGCATCGCCGCCGCGTTCCGGAATATGGGCCAGTCGTGCAGCGCGCCTACCCGCCTCATTGTTCCGCGCAGTGTCCTCGACAAGGTTAATGAGCTGGCGGTGGCAGCGACGGAACAGATGATTGTTGGCGATCCGTTCGCCGAAGCGACGACGCACGGTCCGCTGGCGAATCGCATGCAGTTCGGCAGGGTGCAGCAGATGATCGACGCGGGCATCGACGAAGCGGCGAACCTGATCGTGGGTGGCCCCGGAAGGCCAGCCGGATTTGACAAGGGCTTCTACGCACGCCCGACGATCTTCTCGGATGTCCGTACCGATATGACCATTGCCCAGCAGGAGATATTCGGGCCGGTCCTTGCGATCATTCCTTATGACACGGGCGAAGAAGCGATCACCATCGCGAACGACACCGTCTATGGGCTCGGCGCGCATGTTCAAGGTACGGACAAGGAACTCATGCGTGCGGTAGCCGCGAGCATCCAGTCGGGTCAGGTGCATCTGAACTACCCGGCATGGGACCCGCAGGCTCCGTTCGGCGGGTACAAGCAATCCGGGAACGGGCGCGAGTATGGGATCGAAGGCATGGAAGAGTACATGGAGGTCAAGTCGATCCTCGGGTACTACGATTGAAACAGTCGCCAGGCCGGACGCGGTGACACTGCAGATTTGAAGCTGTTTGCTTTCTAAAGGTGCTGAGATTGGAACCCTCCGTAAACCCTGAGACATTGAGAATGCTTCAAGCGCACTGGGCGACGCTGCGACGCGACCTGCATGCCCATCCCGAGTTGCGATTTGAAGAACACAGGACGGCAGACGTCGTCGCGCGTGAGCTTGAAGAGCTGGGCTATGCGGTGTTGCGCGGGCTGGGAGGGACGGGAGTCGTCGCGAGCCTGCCCGGTGCGAACCCGGATCGGGGAATCGTGCTCCGTGCGGATCTGGATGCGTTGCCGATCCAGGAAGCCAATGACTTCGCGCATGCATCAGGCGCGGACGGAATCATGCATGCCTGCGGGCATGACGGCCATACGGTGATGTTGCTGGGTGCCGCGCGCATCCTGAAGGAACTGCCGCAGTTGCCTGGCACGGTTCATTTCGTGTTTCAGCCAGGAGAGGAGGGGGGCGCGGGCGCGCGGAAGATGATCGATGACGGGCTGTTCGAGCACTGCCTGACCGAGGCGGTGTTTGGCATGCACAACTGGCCCGGATTGCCTGCCGGACATTTCGGTTTGCGCACGGGCCCGATCATGGCCGCGGGCTCCCGATTCAGGATCTCGGTAACGGGCAAGGGCGCTCATGCGGCGCAGCCGCATCTCGGTCTCGATCCGATACCGCTGGCGTGTTCGATGGTTCTCCAGTGTCAGACCATCGCGGCACGGCACAAGGATCCCGTGGATCCCGCCGTCATTTCGGTCTGCATGTTCCACGCAGGCAATACGGACAATGTCATCCCGGACAGCGCCGAGTTGCGCGGGACGATTCGCACGCTGTCGTCGGGCTTGCAACAAAAGTTGCAGCGCGACATCGAACTCATGTGCGATGGGCTGGCCGCCGCCTATGGCGCGCAAGTCGAGGTGACGTTTTTCCAATACTACCCTGCGACAATCAACACGCCGGCCGAGACCGCACTTTGCGAAGCGGTCATTCGCGAGACCTTCGGCGACGAACGCCTTAACCCGGACGTTCCGGCGAACATGACATCCGAAGACTTCGGTTTCATGCTGGAGGAGCAGCCCGGCGCTTATGTGCTGATCGGTAATGCCCCTATGGGAATGGCCGCGCCGGGTCTGCATCACCCGAAATACGATTTCAACGACGACATCATTCCGGCCGGCGTCCGGTACTGGGTCGCTTTGGCACAGCATTACTTCGGTACCGTCCAGCGCAAGCGTCGCATCGAGGAATAGACCAGCGGCGCCTTTCAGCCGCAGAGAAGAGGTCGAATCGACCAGGATTGGATCATCGGGCTTAATCCAGTCCCTCTTCGAAAGGGCAACCCGGTGGGCACCGTGGAGGTGACCTTTGCAGAGTTGGACTTTTTCACAACGCGCAGTCGCCTAAGCCGTTTTAATTTGTAGTACTTAAAGTATATCCCAGGAATGCGCTTCCTGTTTTTGCCGGTGAACTCTACGCGGGTTCACAACACGAGAGGACTGAAACCATGATTGATTTTGAGCCCAAGTACATCACATTCGACTGCTACGGCACGCTGACGAATTTTCGCATAGGTGAGATGACTCGCGAGCTGTACGGAAATCGCCTCCAGGGCGCCGAATTGGAGCGCCTCGTCTCCTTCTTTACGGCTTACCGACGCGACGAAGCGCTCGGCGCCTGGAAGCCGTTTCGCGATGTGCTGGTCAACGCCGCGCGCCGGGCGTGCAAGCGCATGCATATCGAATTTAGCGAATCGGAAGCGGAAAAATTCTACCTCGCCGAGCCGACATGGGGCCCGCATCCGGACGTGCCGGAAGGCCTTTCGCGCCTCGCGAAGAAATACAGGCTGGTCATTCTGACGAACGCACCGGACGAGCACATCCAGAGCAACGTCGACCAGCTGGGCGCGCCGTTTCATCGTGTGTTCACCGCAGAGCAGGCTCAATCGTACAAGCCGCGCATGCAGGGCTTCGAGTACATGTTTGACCAGCTGGACTGCAACCCTGAGGACGTGCTGCATGTCTCATCGAGCCTGCGGTACGACCTGATGACGGCGCACGACATGGGCGTCAGGCATAAGGCGTTCGTCAACCGTGGCCACGAGCCGGGCACGCCGTACTACGAATACTACGAAGTCGAGACCATCGGCGATCTCGCCACCCAGATGGGCCTGTGATCCGTTGCCTTCAGTTACGCAGGGGCACCGATGAAACTCGACTCGCACCTCCTCGACACCGCGCCGGCCGGCGTCACGAGTTGCGAGGGCGCCGTCGAGGCTCATGTGGACGCCGCCATCATCGGTGGCGCTTTCACCGGGCTGACCGCGCCGCTCGCGCGGGGCAGCCGCGGGATGCAAAAAGCGACCGTATCCTGCAGTCGAACATGGCGGAGGTGTTTCCGGGCGTTGGCAACGCGCGTAGCAACTATCGCCGGACGGTGTCGTCGACAGGACGGCTGACTGTCTGGCTCGCGCAGGACGGCAGGATGAGATCGATGTTTCGATGGGCCACAGGCGCCACGGCACGCAGATGTCGACGCACTGATGGCTGATGTGAGCGCCGGAAACGCCAAGGCGAACCCATGGTGCGATTTGGACTGGCCTGCCATTCCTGGACATACCGGCAAACCATCGTTCCTGCCGCTCGTCGGCGCGTACTTCCGGATCAAAGACGCCTTTTATTGACGAACAACTCCGTGTGGAGGAGACAGATGCACAAGATAAATATGTCCGAGGCTGCCGCCAGCGTCGGCGATGAACTTCAACAACTCACCCGCGCAGGGGTGTCGCGACGCAATCTGCTTCGCGCGATGGCTGCCGGCGGCTTGCTCTCGATGACTGGCGCCGGACTGATGGCGGCGAGCGGGTCGGCATTCGCGCAACAGAATCCGAAAAAAGGCGGAAAGATTCGCGTCGCGATGCAAGCGTCGTCCACCGCTGATACGCTTGATCCTGCGAAGGGCGCGCTTGGCACGGACTATGCACGCGGATACATGTTCTACAACGGCCTGACCGAATTCGACTCGCATCTTGGCGCAAAAATGGCCCTGGCAGAGTCCATTGAAACGAAGGACGCGACCGTTTGGGTCGTCAGGCTGCGCAAGGGCGTGCAGTTTCACGACGGCAAGGCACTCGCGCCCGCCGATGTTGTCTATTCGATCATGCGCCACAAGGACCCGGCGACCGCCTCAAAGGCGAAGACGCTCGCGGACCAGATCACGGACGTGAAGGCGACGGGCGCGAATGAGGTGACGATCACGCTCGAAGGTGCGAACGCCGACCTGCCGGTGATTCTGGCGACCTCGTACTTCAAGATCATCAAGGACGGCACGAAGGATTTCACGACGGCTGTCGGCACGGGTCCCTTCAGGTTCAAGGAATTCTCGCCGGGCGTGCGCACCGTCGGCGTGCGCAACGAGACCTACTGGAAGACCGGACTGCCGCATCTCGATGAGATAGAACTCGTCGGCATCGGCGACGAAGCGGCGCGGGTCAATGCGCTACTTTCAGGTGACGTGCAACTGATCAATGCAGTGACGCACATCTCGGCGCAGCGGATCAGGGGGACACCTGGCTTTTCTGTACTCGAGACGAAGACAGGACAGTACACCGACCTGATCGTGCGGGACGAAGGCGGCATTACGGGCAACGAGGATTTCCGCCGCGGCATGATGTATCTGTTAGATCGCGAACAGATTCTTCACGCGGCTTTTGGCGGCTACGGGGTGATCGGCAACGACCAGCCTGTTGATCCGACCAACAGGTACTATCTGGCGGGTCTGCCGCAACGAGGGTTCGATCCGGACAAAGCGAAGTTTCATTTCCAGAAGGCAAAGCTCGGCGCCGCTCCGCTGCAACTGTACGCGTCGCCGCCGGCCACCGGCTCGGTCGAAATAGCGATGCTCCTCCAGGCGGTCGCGCCGCGCGCTGGGCTCAATCTTCAGGTGAGCCGTATGCCTCCAGACGGTTACTGGTCGAATCACTGGATGAAGCATCCGCTCAGCTTTGGCAATGTCGACGCAAGGCCGAGCGCCGATGTGCTCTTTACGCAGTTCTTCAAGTCCAACGCGCCTTGGAACGAAGCGAACTGGAAAAACCCGAAGTTCGATCAGATGCTCCTCGCCGCCCGCGGCGAACCGGACGATGCGAAGCGCAAGAAGATCTATGGCGACATGCAGGTGCTCGTGCACGAAACCGGTGGGATTGGCATTCCGTTGTTCCTGAGTTCACTCGATGCGCATACGTCGAAGCTCAAAGGGCTCGGCTCAATCCCGCTCGCTGGCCTGATGGGCTTCATGTTTGCGGAACACGTCTGGCTTGAGTCCTGACCGGGGCCGATTGCAGTCACGCGCCGCTGCCGCGCGGCGCACCCTTTCCATTCAGGAGGCGTTTGTATGAAAGCCAACGCCGCAACGGCCCACGCCATGTCAGTATTGATGCTGTGCTGCGCGCTCATTGCACAGATGGCGCGCGCATGATGGAGAGCCGTGTGCGCATCGACCATCTCGGCCTTCCTGCTGATCTCGGTGCGGCCGCCGGCGAACTGATCGCTACGCTTTGGACGCGCGCGGCGCATTGCGCGGCCAGCTCGAGGCGCAGCGCGTCGAGGCGGCGCTTGAGCAGCGCTCCCCGGCACTGCTTGCCCCGCAGGTCGAGGTGCGGAATGTGGATCTTCGACCATATCTCGCCTGCGTTCCGCAGGCGAGATATGGTTGGCGGCTATGGAATGGGATCGGCAGACGATAAGCTCTGCTCTGCGTCCTTTCCGCGAGTGGTGGAAACCAGATCGACCAGGTTCTCATAGACTCGGGGCTGAATAAGAGCCTCTGGACGCAGCGCCTCGTCGAGCTGGGCCTCCGTCATCAACTGTCGGCGAAGAACGACCTCCCTGATGGTCGTGCCGTGCGCGTGAGCTTCCGCTGCAACGGCCGTCGCGTTCTTGTAGCCGATGTACGGGTTCAATGCCGTTGCGAGCGCGAGGGACCGCTCCATCGTCGCGCGCAGATGCTCCGCATTCGCCGTGATACCCTTCACACACTTATCGGCGAGCGCCGTGCAAGCTGCAGTCAAATGTTTGAAGCTGCGAAACAGCGCGCTTGCCATGATGGGCTCAAAAGCATTGAGCTGGAGCTGGCCGCCCTCAGCGGCAAACGTGACGGTGATGTCGTTCCCAAAAACCTCAAACGCCACCTGGTTGACGACCTCCGGGATAACTGGATTGACCTTGCCAGGCATGATGGAAGAGCCCGCCTGCATGGGTGGCAAATTGATTTCCCCAAAGCCGGCGCGAGGACCGCTGGAAAGTAATCGCAGGTCGTTGCACGTCTTTGATAGCTTGACCGCGATGCGTTTCAGTACACCCGATATTTGAACGAATGCTCCGCAGTCCTGCGTAGCCTCAATCAGATTCGGTGCTGTACTTAGCTCTATACCGGTAATCCGTTTCAGTGCTTCCAGCGCCTTTTGTGCATATTCCGGGTGAGCGGTGATACCGGTGCCAATGGCCGTAGCTCCGAGGTTGATTTCCCGAATCAGCGCCGAAGCTTCGCGCAAGCGAGCCATATCCTCTTCGAGCATGACCGCGTAAGTTGAAAATTCTTGCCCCAAGGTCATCGGAACGGCGTCCTGAAGTTGCGTGCGGCCCAGCTTCAGCAGGCCGGCAAACTCCAATGCCTTATCATCGAATGCCGCATGCAGTCGCGCCATAGCTTCGAGCAGATGCTCGATGGCGAAGAATGTCGCGATTCGAAGTGCCGTCGGATAGACGTCGTTCGTGCTTTGTGCGAGATTGACGTGTTCATTCGGATGAAGATGCTTGTAGTCACCCCGCTTGTGGCCCATCAGTTCAAGGGCCCGGTTGCAAATAACTTCATTGGCGTTCATGTTGGTGGATGTCCCGGCGCCGCCCTGGATGACATCTACTATAAACTGCTCATGCAGACGACCATCACGCACTTCGATACATGCGGCGACTATGGCGTCGCGCAGTGTCAGCGGCAACAACCCAAGTTCCGTGTTGGCTTCGGCGGCGGCCTGTTTCACGGCCGCGAGTGCGATAACCAGGTTGGGATAGGACGAGACAGTGATTCCCGAAATTTCGAAATTTTCCTTCGCTCGTAGGGTGTGCACGCCATAATATGCTTGCTGCGGTAACTGCCGCTCGCCAAGAAGGTCGTGCTCGACACGGAACTCCTGATTGCTCATAGCTCTCTCCAACGGGTTTTTTGATAACAGTTCAGCTGTCCGGATGCTCGACGATGCGCCAGGGCACTTGGTCGGCTCCGGTGAACAATCGATTTGCCATCGCCGGGCGCGACGCTTTGAGGTGAGTCACGACTTATCGGCGGAGCGACGAGTGCGAACACGCCCGCCAGATGAGTCACGCTTTCGCTACGCGATAGCCCCGTAGCGACCGTCGGAAGATGGGTTTCGGCAAACTATCGCTTCGCTTCGATCGTCGGGATTCATTCACTATGCATTCAAGCCTTTCGCCTACACGATGATCAGTCTGCGGCACCAGGGCTGACGATTGGCGCCGGTGTGAGCGTCATGGCGATGACGTACGGCACTACCAGGCGGCACGTCGATATCATCTGCACGCCTTATAAAGCAGTGCCTCAATTAGCATACAAATCGGGCTTTCTCACACCTCCAACCGCTTCAGCTCATCCACGCCACGTCGCTTCACTGACTTTGGTTCGCGCTGGAGCGAAACCCGCAAGCAGCTGAACAAGCTTCAAAATAACTGGATTGGGCACCGCCAGACGCACTTCATAACGCGCGTAGTCTATAAGATCACGTACACCTTGCGCATCGTTTCCTCGACCTCCCATAGTCCTTCCGTATCGGCTTCAAAAAACAGCGTGTCGCCTGCCGTGAAATGGATCATTGTTTCGTTATCGGGCGTGAAGCGGCCGCGCCCTGCCAGGAAATGCATCACTTCCGCCTGTTTCACCGAGCGGCGGTAGGTGCCCGCCGTGCATTCGAAAATGCCGGTGTCGACTGCCTCACTGCCCTTGATGACGCACTGCACGCCCGACACGCCGACCGGCGAGGTGCCGGGCAGACCCGCCGTACCCCAGTCTTCCAGGTTTTGCAGACTGATGCTGTGTTTGATCGGTTGCACCTTCATTTCTCATTGCCTTTATTCGCAGTTTGGGTCGCGGAGGTTGCCCGTGGTTTGCCAGATTGCTGGCTGGAACGTTCGCTCGACTGTTTGCTCGACTTGCCCCAACCGCACGACCGTAACGCCGGGGCGCAGCTGGCGCAGCGAGGGCATCACGAGCATGCAGTTCGCGTAAGGCGTTGCCACCGCCTCGCCGTTCGACCAGCCGATTACGGTGCCGGCGTCCGGAATGGTTTCGAGACCCGTGTACGGGCCTGCGAAACGGAAATCCGTGCTCGTCGCGACGACCGGCTGTGACGCGCACGATATGCGGGCTTCCGGCAACGGTGCGAGCCAGCCAGCGGGCAGATCGGTGTCGTCGACCACGCCCGCGAGCAACAGGAAACGCGCGGTTGTATCGCGCGCCAGGGCCACCGCGGCGCGTTCCCAGTGTTGTCCGCATTCTATGAGCAACGCATTCTTCGGACTGTTCGCGTCGCCGAAACCTTCATAATCGCGCAGCCGGCGGCCTTCAGGATGGCCTGCGTCGCAAATCACGGTGGAGGGCGTGCCGAGCCGTATGGCGATGTCGATGCCTTTCCGCAGCGGCCCCGCGACGATCAGCGGCGCGCTTTTTTCATGCATCGAATGCAGATCGAGCAGCGCGTCCACCGTGTCGATCACTGGCCGCATTTCCCGCGCGCGGGCCAGTTCGCTCGAGGTGCGCGATGTGTCGTCGAGCACGGCCGCGGTCCACACGCGGTTGAAGTCCTGGTCGATGAAGCGGGCCGCGTCGGGCCTCGCGGGGTCGAAACTGCGATAGGCCGCGACGTTCGCAAAGGCGAGCGTGAGACGGCCGCGGCGCGGCTCCAGCCGATGACGCAACAACGCGTCCACCACGATCGCGCCGCACACCTCGTTGCCGTGTGTCAGCGCATTGATCATCACGTGTGGGCCGGGCACACCGGAATCAAACGTGTGCACATATGGGACCCCCCGATGTCGATTGCGCGTACACCGAGATATCGGGAAACTCGACTTCGATCGGATAGGCGTCCATGCTCGTGTCTGCGCTCATTCGAGATTGCCGTGGCAGAGGTATTTGATCGACAGGTAGTCGTCCAGGCCGTACTTCGAGCCTTCGCGTCCGTAGCCCGATTCCTTGACGCCGCCGAATGGTGCCGCCTCGCTCGAGACCGCGCCTTCGTTGATGCCGACGATCCCGGCTTCGAGCGCGCGCGACACGCGGTCGATGCGCTTGACGTTCTCGCTGTAGAAATACGCGGCGAGCCCAAACGGCGTGTCGTTCGCGGCGGCAACGGCTTCGGCTTCGTCGTCGAAACGGAACAGCGGCACGATCGGACCGAAGGTTTCCTCGCTGTTCAGCTGCATCCCGGCGGTGGCGTCGGCGAGCACGGTCGGCGCGTAGTAGTGCGGGCCAAGTTCCTTGAGATGCTTGCCGCCGGTCAGCACGCGCGCGCCGTGCAAGATCGCGTCGTCCACGTGGCGGGCGATCTTGTCGAGCGCGCGGTTGTTGATCATCGGGCCGATCTGCGCGGCGGGGTCCGTGGCGGGCGCCACTTTCAACGCGCCGACCCGCTCGGCCAGCATCGCGCCGAAGCGCTCATACACGCCGGCCTGCACATAGACGCGATTCGGGCACACGCAGGTCTGGCCGCCGTTGCGGAATTTCGCGGCCAGCAAGCCGGTGACGGCGGCGTCGAGGTCGGCGTCGTCGAACACGAGGAAGGGCGCGTTGCCCCCCAGTTCCAGCGAGAGTTTCTTCAGTGTCTCAGCGGATTCCCGCGCGAGATACTTGCCGACCGGCGTCGAGCCGGTGAAGGTAATCTTGCGCACGCGCGCATCGTGCAGCCAGTCGGCGACGGTGGCGACCGCGTGATCACGCGAGGCGGTGATCAGGTTCAGCACGCCCGCTGGTACACCGGCTTCATGCGCGAGCAGCACGAGCGCCGAGGCGGTGAGCGGCGTGTCTTCAGCGGGTTTGGCGACCACCGTGCAGCCGGCGGCGAGCGCCGGCGCGATCTTGCGCGCGATCATAGCCAGCGGAAAATTCCACGGCGTGATCGCCGCGACGATGCCGATCGGTTCCTTCAACGCTATCATGCGTTTGCCGCGCTGCTGCTGCGGAATCAGATCGCCGTAGATGCGCGTGGCTTCTTCCGCGAACCATGCGACATACGAAGCGCCGTACGCCACTTCGCCTTTGCCTTCCGCGAGCGGCTTGCCCTGTTCGAGCGAAATCAGCGTGCCGAGCGCGTCCTGATTCGCGACGATCAGCGCATGCCAGCGGTGCAGTACGGCGGCCCGTTCCTTTGGCAGTCGCGCCCGCCATGAGGGCAGGGCACGCGCGGCTGCATCGGTGGCGGCGCGGGCGTCGGCGGGACTGCTGTCGGCGACTTCGGCGATGACCTCGCCGGTGGCCGGGTCGGTCACGGCAAAGCGCGCGTCGTCTTGCGCGGGCGTCCAGTCGCCGTCGATGAAGTTGTCGGAGCGAATGAGTTCGCTCAGTTCGAATGTGCGTGCCATATGGCCTCCTGTTGCCTGAACGCAATTAAACCAGTTAAGCGAATCTCGCGGCGATCGACTGACCGACTTCGGTAGTGGTCGCTTTGCCACCGAGGTCGCCGGTATGCGGGCCTTCGATCAGCGTCGCCTCGATCGCGGCGAGAATCGCATCATGCGCCTCGCGTTCCGCCCCCTCGTGGTTGCCGAGGAAGTCGAGCATCATCGCGGCTGACCAGATCATCGCGATCGGATTGGCGATATTCTTGCCAGCGATGTCGGGCGCCGAACCGTGCACCGGTTCGAACAGCGAGGGAAACTTGCGGTCCGGATTCAGATTGCCCGACGGCGCGAGGCCGATCGTGCCCGTGCAGGCAGGACCGAGATCGGAGAGGATGTCGCCGAACAGATTGGTGGCGACCACCACGTCGAAGCGATCCGGGTTCAGCACGAAGCGCGCGCAGAGAATGTCGATGTGCTGCTTGTCCCAGGTCACATCCGGATACTGCGCCGCGATGCCGGCCGCGCATGTGTCCCACCACGGCATGCTGATCGCGATGCCGTTGCTCTTGGTGGCGACCGTGATCTTCTTGCGCTCGCGCCGTTGCGCGAGTTCGAACGCGAACTTCAACACGCGCTCGCTGCCGTGCCGCGTGAAGACGGATTCCTGCAGCACGAATTCGCGCTCCGTGCCTTCGAACATCACGCCGCCCACCGACGAGTATTCGCCCTCGGTGTTTTCACGCACGATCCAGAAGTCGATGTCGCCCGCCTTGCGGCCCGCGAGCGGCGAAGGCACGCCGGCAAAAAGGCGCGCCGGGCGCAGGTTGATGTACTGGTCGAATTCGCGGCGGAACTTCAGCAGCGAACCCCACAGCGAGATGTGATCGGGCACCGTGTCGGGCCAGCCGACCGCGCCGAACAGGATCGCGTCGGCCGTTTGGAGTTGCGCTTTCCAGTCGTCCGGCATCATGTTGCCGTGCTTTGCGTAGTACTCGCAGCTCGCCCATTCAATGTGCTGATATTCCAATTCGATGCCGAAGTGTTTCTTCACCGTGTCCAGCACGCGAATGGCTTCCGGCATCACCTCGACACCGATGCCGTCGCCGGGTATGACTGCAATGCGATATTTCTTCGACATGTTTTGCTCCTTGCTTGAGGCTTCTGAACGGTTCAAGAATAGTGATTTTATTCCTGTTGTTTGCGACTAAAATGATCGCTTTAGTTAAGCCACTGTGCACGATTCGTGTACAACCGTGTTGGCGACCAGGCGACCTATGAATATCAATCCGTCACCCGATCTCGGCGATTTGCGTGTGTTTTGTGAAGTGGCGCGCAAATCGAGCTTCAGCGCAGCGGCGGAGGCGCTGTCGGTGTCCGCGGCGTATGTCAGCAAACGCATCAATGTGCTCGAGACGACGCTCGGCACGCGCTTGTTGCATCGTTCCACGCGCCGGGTCGCGATCACGGAAGCGGGTGAACGGGTCTACACGTGGGCTGAAAGGATTCTCGACGATGTCGATCAACTGGTGGAGGACGTGTCTACCACCCGCCGCATTCCTGGCGGCAAGCTGCGCATTTCCAGCAGCTTCGGCTTCGGCCGCCGTTTCGTCGCGCCCGCGCTGGCCCGTTTCTCCGAGAGCTATCCCCAACTGAGCGTGCGGCTCGATCTGTTCGACCGTCTCGTCGACGTGGGCGGCGAAGGCTTCGACCTCGATATTCGCATCGGCGACGAGATCGCCCCGCATCTGATTGCGAAGCGGCTCGCGTCAAATCATCGTGTACTGTGCGCTTCGCCGGAATACCTCGCGCGGCACGGCGCGCCGCGGCAACTCGCCGATCTGTCCTCGCACGCATGTCTCGCAATCAAGGAGCGCGATCATCCATTCGGTCTATGGCGCTTGACGGTGCGCGGCGAAACGGCGTCGATCAAGGTCACGGGACCATTGTCGACCAATCACGGCGAGGTGGCGGTGCAATGGGCATTGGCCGGGCGTGGCATCGTGTTGCGTTCGATGTGGGAAGTGCGGCCCTTGCTCGACAGCGGCCAG
Organism: Paraburkholderia sp. MM5477-R1; assembly: GCF_050436385.1. Classification (NCBI taxonomy): domain Bacteria; kingdom Pseudomonadati; phylum Pseudomonadota; class Betaproteobacteria; order Burkholderiales; family Burkholderiaceae; genus Paraburkholderia; species Paraburkholderia sp. MM5477-R1. The sequence goes on along the minus strand of NZ_JBNDMC010000001.1, from coordinate 573,500 downwards.
TTGCAGCAGGTTCTTCCCGAAGTCGCGCAACCCGCGAACCTGTGGGCGGTGTACCCGGCGCGGCTCGCTCAGTCGGCAAAAGTGCGGGTATGCGTCGACTTTCTAAGCGAGGAATTCGCGCAATGGAGACCTCCGGCTGACGATGCGGCCGGCGTGAACATGGCCGGACCTGCCGCGCGTTAAGCGGCAAGCTCCAGGAGATCACGGGTAAAGCACCGCCTAGTGATGGTTCTGCGAGAACAGTGCTTCGAGCGGGTAGTGACTCTTCACGAATGGCGACTTGATAATCACGTAGCTGAAGTATTTGTCGATGCCGACATCGCGCTCCAGCAGACCCTCGACGATGCTTTGATAATGGCTCACGCTGCGCGTGACGAACTTCAGCAAATAGTCATAACCGCCGCTCGCCAGATGACACTCGACGATCTCGTCGACGTCTTTGATCGCGTTCACGAACTTGATGAAGTCTTCCCGCCGATGATCGGCGAGCGTGACCTCCGTAAACACAAGCTGCACGTCGCCGAGTTTTTCGAGCTGGATCTGCGCACCGTACCCGATGATGTAGCCGGCGTTCTCCAGACGCTTGACCCGGATCAGGCACGGACTGGGCGAAAGGCCGACCGCGTCGGCAAGCTCGACGTTGGTTATGCGGCCTTCCTTCTGCAACTGGGAAAGTATGCGCAGGTCAATCCGGTCCAGCTTGCAGTCGCTACTCATCGTAACGTTGTCGCTCCGGCGAAAGGTGAAAGGGACTCGAAGGGCCCTCTACTCTAGCACGCAGTGGCATGAGTTTTGACCTTCAGCGCGGCCCGTACATCGGCTTGTCCGAGAACGTCGTCGAGGGTTTTCTCGAGGCGCTCGAACATCAGATCGAACTCCGCTTCCGTGTACGACAGCGCCGGCGCAAAGCCGAGAATGTTGTCGCCGAACGCGCGGAAAATCAGGCGGTTTTCATACGCCGCGGCGGCGATCCGTTCTGACAGTTTCAGCGACGGGTCGAATCCGGCCTTGCTGTCTTTGTCCGACACCAGCTCGAGTGCACCGAGCAGGCCGCGATGGCGCGAGTCGCCCACCAGCGGATGCGCGAGCAACGCGTCGAGGCCGCGTGCGAACCGCGGGCCGCGGGCGACGCCGTTCGCGAGCAGGCCGCCTTCGTGATAGAGGCGTATTACCTCGAGACCGATCGCCGCGCTCACCGGATGCGCCGAGTACGTATGGCCGTGGCCGACAACCGCTTCGGCGTCGCCGTCGGCAATGCCTTGATAGATTTCGTCTGACATCAGCACGGCGCCCATCGGCGCATAGCCGGCGGTCAAGCCTTTTGCCATGGTCATCAGATCCGGCTCGACGTTCTCACCCTGGCAGGCGAATAGCGGACCGGTACGGCCGAAACCGGTGATGACTTCATCGGCGACGAACAGAATACCGAGCTGACGGCAACTGTCGCGCATCGCTTTTAGCCAGCCGACCGGCGGCACGATCACGCCGCCCGAACCCTGGATCGGTTCGCAGAAGAAGGCCGCGACGTTGTCCACGCCCAGTTCGGCCACTTTCGCTTCGAGCGCAGCCACCGAAGCGGCGATCAACGCGGCGTCGTCGGCGAAATCGTTACGGTACGCATACGGCGACGGCAGATGATGCTGGTTCGGCAACGGCAGATCAAAGTTGCGGTGAAACGCGGGCAACGCGGTGAGCCCCGCGCCCATCGTCGACGAACCGTGGTAGCCACGTTGCAGCGCGATGATGTGTTTCTTCGCCGGCCGCCCGGTTGCGTTGAAGTAGTGCGTGATGAAACGGATGGCCGAATCGACTGCATCGGACCCGCCGAGTGTGAAATACACATGTTGCAGCGAAACGGGCGACACTTCCACCAGCTTTTGTGCGAGTTCGATTGCCGGGGCCGAGCCGAAATGGAAATAGCCGGTCGCGTAGGGCAGTTTCTTCATCTGCTCGGTGGCAACGTCGACAATGCTTTGCTGGCCGTAACCCACGTTCACGCACCACAGACCTGAGAAGGCGTCGAGCAGCTCGTTGCCGGCCGCGTCGCGCAGGAACGCGCCGTGGGCGGACTCGAGGACGGTGACGCCGCGCGCCTCGTGCGCGCGGTAGCTGATAACCGGGTGAATCAGATGTTTGCGGTCGGCTTCAATGAGCGAATGAATCGGCATGATGGTTTCTCGTCGCGGAAAGGGGCTGTTGACCGCTCCATACTACTGACCTACGACGATCACGTGCTCACCTAAACAACCGTCCGAAAAGCGCGTCCGACGCGTTTTGATACCTGGTCTCGGCATTTTCTGCTGCGGACGCAGAAAAGCCGCGACGGGCGGGCGTTTCAGGCAGCGGCGCGTTCAATATCCCTGTGTCCGATCAATCTGACCGAGCATCGGCCGGCCTTCGCGATGGCGGCGCAGATTCTCGAGCACCACGTTGACGGCGCTCTCCGGCCGTGTCGCACTGGCAATATGGGGTGTGATACGCACACACGGATGCGTCCACAACGGATGGCCGGAGGGCAGCGGCTCGGGATCGGTGACGTCGAGAATGGCACTGTGCAACTGGCCGCTGTCCAGCGCCACCAGCAGATCGTCCTGATTCAGATGCGGACCGCGCCCGGTTTGAATCAGCGATGCGCCGCGCGGCAGCTTCGCGAACAGTTCGGCATCGAGCCGGCCGCGTGTCGCCGGTGTGAGCGGCAACAGGCAGATCAGGATGTCGGTGCGAGCGAGAAACTTATCAAGCGCGGCTTCGCCCGCACAGCATTCGACGCCTTCGATCTCGCGCGGCGATCGGCTCCAACCTGCGCAGGCGAAACCGAATAGCCGCAACTTGCCCAGCACCGCCGTGCCCAGCACGCCGAGCCCCAGCACGCCAACGCGGCGCTCGCCGGCCGGCTTGAGCGGCAGTTCACGCCAGATCTGTTGTTGCTGCTGGAGACCGTAGTCGAACAGATCGCGATGAATCGTCAGCACCGCTTGTGTGACGTATTCGACCATTCCTTCGATAATCCCCGGCTCGATCATCCGCACCACCGGTATATGCGCCGGCACGCCCGACAGGTCGAACTGATCGATGCCCGCGCCGACCGAGAAAACGATTTCCAGGTTCGGGAAGGTGCGGGTGGGATCTTGCGGCGGTTGCCAGGCGGCGAGGTAGCGGATCGCGGCCGGGTCGCCGAGATCGGGCCAGACGTGAAACGGCAGGTCCGGTGCTTTCTGCGCGAAGAGTCTGGCCCATTGCGCGCCACGCGCCGGGTCGGCCTTATAAAGGAAGGTCATGGTGGATCAGCAGATCGCCTGGTTGATGATGCCGTATTGCAGATAGGGGCCTCTTTTGCCCGCACCTGCAAGATCAGCCGGCGTGGCGGGTCGAACCATTTTGACGACCGTATCAACGCGCGGAACTCCCAACTGTGTCAGCCATTCGGTCAGCCCGCTCTCGCCTGGCGTATCGATACGTACGAACACGCCTTCGTTGAGCGCCAGCCAGTGGCTGATCAACGCCTTGGCGCGGCTCGAATCCTCCGACGCGGGCGCGACCACGGGCCCGATCGCAAAGCCTTTCCCGAAGCGGCGAAACAGCGCGAAGCCGACCAGTTCGCCGTCGCGATCGAGGGCGATGCCGTCGGCGGTATTCAGCAGCGCGGGCAGGACTTCGCCCCTGTCGAGGCCGCTTGCCTGCGATGCCAGTTCGACCATCCGCGCAGTATCGCTCGACCCGAGCGGACGCAGCCGCTCCCCGGGCGGCAAGGAAACGAGCGGCGGCTGGAATGCCGCGCCTTGATGCTGGTCGAGCATGCCGACCGCGCGAAAACCGAGCTTCTCGTACAAAGGTTGCCCCGCCGGTGTGGCATGCAGAAACGTGATCCGGCTGCCGAGTTCCTCCAGCACCAGATCCATCAGCTTGCTGCCGATGCCGCGCCCTTGCTGTTCCGAGGACACGATCACCATGCCGAGCGATGCCCGGTCGGCACCGTATTTCCAGCACAACGCCGTGCCGATCACGCCGCTCGCGTCTTCCGCGACGAAACCCGCACCCAGTTGCGCGACGAAACGCCAGTCGTCCGCGCGATGCGGCCATTTGAACTCAACACCCAGCGCATGCGCGGCGGCGATATCGTCGTGGGTGAAAGGTCGATAGGTAATCGAACCGGTATTCGAATCGGACACGCCGTACTCCCTGAATGGCTGAAAGCTTACGTCGTCACTCTGTCATCCGGTGCGCGGTGTGACTAGGACGATCGTTCTATCTTTGGCACTCGAAATGGCCGAATCCCGAATCAATACAAAACGCCGCGTTTGATGGCTCATTACAGGCGCGTTCTGCTGCGCGAGGATTTTTATCGGCGACATATGCCGCGCCTACGGCTCTATGATTTTGTCATAGCGGCGGCATCTAAAGACGCGCCGAGAGAGACCGACAGCCAGTCACACAGGAAACCTTCTCATGGACAGCTTCAATCCGGACGACGTCGCGATTCGCAGCGGACATTACATCGGCGGTGAGTATGTGGATGGTGACCTGCGCAGTGGCGGGCGCTGCATCGAGGTGGCGCGGCCCTCTGACGGCGCGATCTATGCCTGCGTGCCGCTTGCGGACGCCGGGGTGGTGGATCGCGCGGTGGAGAACGCGTGGCAGGCTTTCAGAACCAGCGGTTGGGCGCGCATGGCGCCGCGTGAGCGCGCAAAGATCTTGCGTCGTTTCGCTGAACTGATCGAAGCCGATGCGTCTTATTTAGGCCGTCTGGAGGCGCTCGGCTCGACCCGCCCGATTGTTCAGGCAATGGGCTGGGACGTGCCTTTCACCGCTGAAGGCATCCGCTTCTACGCCGAATTCGCCGACAAGCTGGGCGGCGACGTGGCGGCGACCGACCATGACCACCTCGGTATGACGATCGCCGAGCCGTACGGCGTGATCGGCGCGATTGCGCCATGGAATTTCCCACTGGTGATGGCTTCGTGGAAGATCGCGCCCGCTCTCGCCGCGGGGAACGCGGTGGTGCTGAAGCCTTCGGAGATGACACCGTTCTCGGCGTTGCGGCTTGCCGAACTGGCTGTGCAGGCGGGCGTGCCGGCGGGCATCCTGAACGTGGTGCAAGGCGACGGCCGCGTCACCGGCGACGAACTGGTGCGCCATCCGAAGATCAGCAAAGTCACCTTCACGGGCTCCACGCGCACCGGCGCCGCGATCATGGCGGCGTGCGCAAACAGCGGTACGAAGCCGGTCACGTTGGAGCTGGGCGGCAAGAGTCCGCAGATCGTGTTCGCCGACGCGTCGCGTCTCGACGACGTCGCACGGCGGATCGCAGGCGCCATCACTGGTAACGCCGGTCAGGTGTGCGTGGCGGGCTCGCGGCTGCTGGTCGAGCGAACCCTTGTCGAACCGCTGGCAGAGCGCATCGGCAAGGTCTTCGCCGAGTTGAAACCGGGCGCGACCTGGACCGCAAGCACCACGTTGTCGCCAATCATCTCCGCGCCCCAGGCAGCGCGCATTGAAGCGATCGTCGGCCGCACGCTGGATGCGGGCGCGACGCTGCGCTATGGCGGCGTCAGGACCGACGGTGGCGCTCACGGCGCGTTCTACAGCCCCACCTTGCTCGCGGACGTCACGGCTGATTCCGAAGCAGTACGCGAAGAGGTTTTCGGCCCGGTTCTGACGCTGCAGCCCTTCGATACCGAAGAAGAAGCGCTCGCGCTTGCGCAGCACCCCGAGTACGGGCTCGCTGCTGGCGTGCACACCGCCGACCTTGGCCGGGCGCTGCGCTTCGTGCGCAGCCTCGAGGCGGGCACGGTCTGGGTCAACCGCTACGGCCGCACCTCCGACTTCATGATGCCGACAGGAGGCTTCAAGCGCTCCGGCATCGGCAAGGACCTCGGGCGCCAGGCCTATGAGGCGAATCTGCGTTTCAAGAGCGTGCTGATCGACCTACTGGCCTGAACACCTGCCATGCGGATGGCGTGCGGCCGCAAACCGAGCAGGGAAAAGGCTTTCAGCCCGAGCGCCGCATTGTGTGCTGTCAGTGACCTCAAAACGCATGGTTTGTATCACCGGCAGTGCGCGAATCAGGAACATCTATGTTTTTGCGCTGGTTAAATCTTTTACAGGAATGAGATTTCCCTGTCGCTGGCGTTTGCGCTTTGACGCGTTACTCCGGCCCCTTGAAGTTAGTTGCTGTTTTCGCCAATGAACTCCAATGCGGGTTCCCCATCACGATAGGACTGCACCATGATCGACTTCGAACCGAAATACATCACCTTCGACTGCTACGGCACGCTCACCAAATTCCGCATGGCCGACATGACGCGCGAAATGTTTGGCCATCTGCTGAACGCCGAAGACCTCGAAAAGCTCGTCGCGTTCTATTCGGGCTATCGCCGCGACGAAGTGCTCGGTGCATGGAAGCCATATCGCGATGTGGTGGTCAACGCATTGCGCCGTGCCTGCAAGCGCATGAACGTCGAGTTCAATGAAGTGGAAGCAGAAAAGATTTATACGGCCGTGCCGACCTGGGGTCCGCATCCGGACGTGCCGGAAGGTCTCTCGCGTCTGGCGAAGAAATACAAGCTGGTGATTCTGTCGAACGCGTCGAACAACCAGATCCAGAGCAACGTCGACAAACTCGGCGCGCCGTTCCACGCGGTCTTCACGGCCGAGCAGGCGCAGTCGTACAAGCCGCGTATGCAGGGCTTCGAATACATGTTCGACCAACTGAACTGCAATCCGGAAGACGTGCTGCACGTGTCGTCGAGCCTGCGCTACGACCTGATGACTGTGCATGACATGGGCGTCAAGCACAAGGCATTCGTCAATCGCGGGCACGAGCCTTCAACGCCGTACTACCAGTACTACGAAGTCAGCGACATTCCGCATCTGGCTTCGGAACTTGGTCTGTAGGCGCCGCTTGCATACGCTGAAAACAGCCAATCCCCTCGCTCATTGCTGCGCTCAAGGACAGACCCGATGAAGCTCGATTCCTACTGGCTCGACACGGCACCGCCCTTGCTCTCGGCGTGCGAGGGTCCGCTCGAAGGTCAGACCGATGTGGTGGTAATCGGCGGCGGCTTCACCGGGCTGTCGGCGGCGCAGGCGTTGGGCAAGCGCGGCGCGTCGGTGACGGTGGTCGACGCCGGCCGCATCGGCGGTGGCGCGTCCGGGCGCAACGGAGGACAGGTCAACACTGGTGTCGCGCAGGATTTCGTCGCACTGGTCGCGCAACTCGGTCTGGAGCGGGCGAGCGCCTGCTACCGCGCGTTTTCCGATGCGGTCGACACAGTCGAGCGTCTGATCCGCGAGGAAAACATCGACTGCAACTACATCGCGACCGGCAAGCTGAAACTGGCGTCCAAGCCGCACCACCTCGCACGTCTCGAGAAAACGGCAGAGGCGATCAGGCGTGAAGTCGATACGGATATCGAACTGATCGATCGCAGCGGTATCCGCAGTGAAATCCAGTCGGACAGTTTTCACGGTGGATTGCTGCACCGGCACGGCGGCCAGATGCATATGGGCAAGTTCGTCGTCGGTCTCGCGGAGACCGCGGTGCGCCGCGGCGCCAGGCTATACGAAAACGCGGCGGTCACCGCGATCGTAAGAGACGGTGGCGGCTTTCGCATCACCACGGCGCGCGGCGACGTGCGCGCGAAGCAGGTCCTGATCGCAACGGGTCCGTCGCGGCATGGACCGTTCGGCTGGTACCGGCGGCGTCTCGCGCCGGTCGGTTCGTTCATCGTCGTGACGGAGCCCGTGTCACCGCAGTTGTTGGCACAAGTATTCCCGAACCAGCGCGCGTACACCACCACGCGGCTGATGCACAACTATTTCCGCGTGACACCCGATTCGCGTTTGCTGTTCGGCGGCCGGGCGCGTTTCACCGCGTCCGAACAGCCGTCCGATGCGAAGAGCGGACGCATCCTGCAGGAGGGTCTCGCCGGGATGTTCCCGGCGCTGGCCAACGCCCGCATCGACTATTGCTGGGGCGGTCTGGTGGACATGAGCGCTGACCGTCTGCCGCATGCCGGGCAGCACGATGGCATCTATTTTTCCATGGGATACAGCGGCCACGGCACGCAAATGTCGACGCATATGGGTCAGGTGATGGCCGATGTAATGGATGGCCACGACGGCAGAAACCCGTGGGGCGACTCCGCATGGGCTGCTATTCCGGGCCACACCGGGAAGCCCTGGTTCCTTCCGCTCGTAGGGACGTATTACCGTATCAAAGACATTTTTTATTGATTCTTCGTTGTTGCTTTTGCCATTAAAAACCACGCAGCTATCCCTGTCACCCCCGCGGAGAAGTTCGATGAATAAGGAAACCTCGCAACATGGCGCTCTTCAACTCGGTACTGAGTTGGAGCGGTTGACGTCAAAAGGCGCGTCACGGCGCGCCGCGCTGCGCGCGATGGCGGCGGCCGGGATGATGTCGGTGACGGGTGCAGGCCTGCTGAGCGCGAGCGGCGCGGCGTTCGCGCAGGCGAAGCCGAAGCAGGGCGGCAAGATCCGGGTGGCGACGCAGTCCGCTTCGGCCGCCGACACGCTCGATCCGGCCAAGGGCGCGCTTGCCACCGACTATGTCCGCGGCTTCATGTTCTACAACTGTCTGACCGAACTCGATTCGCATCTCGGCGCGAAGATGGCGCTCGCCACCTCGCTGGATACGAAAGACGCGACCGTGTGGGTCGTCAAGCTGCGTTCCGGCGTGCAGTTCCACGACGGCAAGGCGCTCGCGCCTGCCGACGTGGTGTATTCGATCATGCGTCACAAGGATCCGGCGACCGCATCGAAAGCGAAGACGCTGGCCGACCAGGTCAAGGAAGTGAAGGCGACCGGTCCGAACGAAGTGACGATTACCCTGGATGGCCCGAATGCCGATCTGCCGGTGATTCTGGCCACCTCGCATTTCCAGATCATCAAGGACGGCACCAAAGATTTCAAAACCGCGGTCGGCACCGGCCCATTCAAGCTCAAGGAATTCTCGCCAGGCGTGCGTACGGTCGGCGTGAGGAACGAGAAGTACTGGAAGCCGGGCCTGCCGCACCTGGACGAAATCGAACTGGTCGGCATTGGCGACGAATCGGCGCGTGTGAACGCGCTGCTCTCGGGCGACGTGCAGCTGATCAACGCGGTGCATCCACGGTCGACCACGCAGATCAAGGGCGCCGGCGGTTTTTCCGTGCTGGAGACGAAGACCGGCCAGTACACCGACCTGATTGTTCGCGACGAAGCCGGCATCACCGGCAACGACGATTTCCGGCGTGGCATGATGTACCTGCAGGATCGCGAGCAGATGCGCCGGGCGATCTTCCAGGGCTACGGCGCGATCGGCAACGATCAGCCGATCGACCCGACGAATAAATACTATCTGGCGGGCCTGCCGCAGCGACCCTTCGATCCTGACAAGGCGAAGTTTTATTTCCAGAAGGCAAAGCTCGGCAGCGCGCCGCTGCAGATCTTCGCGTCGCCGGCCGCAGACGGGTCGGTAGAAATGGCGATGCTGCTTCAGCAGGTTGCGCCGCAGGCGGGCCTCAACCTGCAGGTAAGCCGCGTCCCGGCCGACGGCTACTGGTCGAATCACTGGATGAAGCATCCGTTGGGCTTCGGCAATGTCAACGCGCGTCCCAGCGCTGACGTGATCTTCACCCAGTTTTTCAAGTCCGACGCACCATGGAACGAAGCGAACTGGAAGAGTCCCAAGTTCGACCAGATGCTGCTTGCGGCGCGTGGTGAGCCGGACGACGCGAAGCGCAAGAAGATCTACGGCGATATGCAGGTGCTGGTGCATGAAACCGGCGGCATCGGCATTCCGATGTTCCAGAGTTCGCTCGACGCCCATACCGACAAGCTCAAGGGGCTCGGCTCGATTCCGCTGGCCGGCCTGATGGGCTTCATGTTCTCGGAAAATGTCTGGCTGGAAACGTAACCTGAAAAGCTTTCGAGCCCGACCGGCTGGAAAGCCAAACGGAGCGAATCGGTCAACATCCGCGATATCAGGTACGCCGCTTCGAAGCGGCGCCCGGGTTCATAATAGGAGGAGACATTTCGATGAAAACACCTGTGCAACGACTCGTCGTCGCCCGCCTCGGCCTCGCGCTGCTCACGCTGCTGCTGGTGTCGGCGGTCGTGTTCGGCATCACGGGGTTGCTTCCCGGCGACGCGGCCCAACAGGCGCTCGGCCAGGCGGCAACCCCCGAAGCCGTCGCCGCCCTGCGGCATCAGTTCGGTCTCGACCAGCCCGCGCTGCAACGCTACTTCGAGTGGCTCCTTCATGTGGTCAGCGGCAACTTCGGCACGTCGTTGTCGAACAATCTGCCCGTCAGCCAGCTGATCGCGACGCGTCTGCCGAACTCGCTGGTACTGGCGGGTCTGACGGCGCTGGTCTCGGTGCCGATAGCGCTGTTGATCGGTATTTCATCGGCGATGTTCCGCGGCTCTCTACTCGACCGCACGCTCAACGTGCTGACGCTCTCCACGGTCGCCGTGCCCGAGTTTCTGATCGCCACCATCGCCGTGCTGATCTTCGCCGTCAAGCTGCGCTGGCTGCCGGCGTTGTCATATCTCTCGGAGGTCCATTCGTTCGGTGCGCTGCTGCGCATCTACGCAATGCCGGTGATGACGCTGTGCTGCGTGCTCGTCGCGCAGATGGCGCGCATGACGCGCGCCGCGGTGCTCGATCAGCTCAGTTCGTCGTACGTGGAAATGGCGGTGCTCAAGGGCGCCTCGCCGGCGCGTGTGGTGCTACGGCATGTGTTGCCCAACACCATCGGACCGATTGCCAATGCGGTGGCATTGAGCCTGTCGTATCTGTTTGGCGGCGTGGTGATCGTCGAGTCGATTTTCAATTATCCCGGGCTCGCGAGCCTGATGGTGGACGCGGTGACCAACCGCGACATGCCGCTCGTGCAGGGGTGCGTGATGGTGTTCTGCGCGGCGTATCTCGCCCTCGTGCTGATCGCCGATCTCTGTCAAATCGTCTCCAACCCGAGGCTACGTCGATGATGAGCCAACCTACCAATCCCCCCCCCATTCCGCACGCGGACACGGAACTGTACGACGTGCAGCGCGACGAACTGGTCGTCGAGCCCGCACCCGTCGAAGCGGTCGCGTTGAAGCAGGGCATGTTCAAACGTCTGGTGCAGCGCTTCTCCGTACTCGGACTGATCGGTCTGACGGTGGTCGCATTCTGGCTGCTGGTCGCGTTTGTCGGACCGCTGGTCGCGCCGTATAAAGGCGGTGCGCTGACGTCCACGGAAATTTTCGGCCGCTACAGCGCAGCGTATCCGCTCGGCACTGACTATCTGGGTCGCGACATGCTGAGCCGGATTCTCTACGGCGCGCGCTACACGGTCGGCCTCGCGCTCGCCGCGGCGGTGCTCGCCAGCGTAATCGGCACGTTCTTCGGACTGCTCGCGGCGGTGTCCGGCCGCTGGGTCGACGAAATTCTGAGCCGTCTGTTCGACGCGCTCATTTCGATTCCGAGCAAGGTGCTCGCGCTCGTCGTGATCGCCGCGTTCGGTTCGTCGATCCCGATGCTCACGACCGTGGCTGCCCTGGCTTATATCCCCGGCGCGTTCCGCATTTCGCGCTCGCTCGCGGTGAACCTGATGGGCCTCGAATATGTGCAGGTCGCGAGAGCGCGCGGCGAACGCATCTTCTATATTGCGCGGGTCGAGGTGCTGCCCAACATGATTCATCCGATGCTCGCCGATTTCGGCCTGCGCTTCGTGTTCATCGTACTGCTGCTGAGCGGGCTGAGTTTTCTCGGTCTCGGCGTGCAGCCGCCGAATGCCGACTGGGGTTCGCTCGTGCGCGAGAACATTGGCGGCCTGTCGGAAGGCGCGCCTGCCGTGCTGATGCCGGCTGTCGCGATCGCGACGCTGACCATCGGCATGAATCTGCTGATCGACAACTTGCGGCGTCGCCGCCATAGCCACGGAGGTGCATGATGGCTGATCGTGCTGAGCGGGACATGATTGAAGTGAAGGGACTGCGGGTTACCGCGGGTGTGGCACCGTGGCCGGTAAGCGAGATCGTCAAGGGCGTCGACTTTTCGGTGAAGAAGGGTGAGGTGCTGGCGCTGATCGGCGAATCGGGTTCGGGCAAGACGACCATCGCATTGTCGCTGCTCGGCTATGCGCGGGCGGGCTGTTCGATCAGCGGCGGCTCGGTGCGGATCGGCGAGGTCGACGTGTTGTCGCTCGATGCCAAAGGACGCCGCGCTTTGCGCGCGCGTACTGTCGCATATGTCGCGCAGAGCGCCGCGGCGGGTTTCAATCCGGCGCGTACGATCATGGATCAGGTGACGGAGCCGGCGCTGCTGCATCAATTGATGACGAAGGCGGCCGCGCGGAACAAAGCGGTTGGCCTCTTTCGCGCGCTTGCGCTGCCTGCACCCGATACGATTGGCGACCGTTATCCGCATCAGGTATCCGGCGGGCAGTTGCAGCGCCTGATGGCCGCAATGGCGTTGATCACCGATCCGGCTGTCGTCGTGTTCGACGAACCGACTACCGCGCTCGACGTGACCACGCAGATCGAAGTGCTCGCGGCCTTCAAGAAAGTGATCCGCGAACTCGGCACGACCGCCGTGTACGTGTCGCACGATCTGGCTGTGGTCGCGCAGATGGCGGACCGCATCGTGGTGCTGAACGGCGGTGCCGTCAAGGAGAACGGCGTGGTCGCGCAGGTGCTCGACGCACCTGTCAATGCCTACACACGTCAGTTGCTGGCCGCGAGGCGCCACCCGGAGTCGTCGTCAGAAATGCCACAGCAGGCCGGCAAGCCCGTTCCGCCGGTGCTCGAAATTCGGGGACTGGCCGCAGGCTATGGCCGCATCGACCGATCAGGCATACCCGCCGTGTGTGTGCTCCACGACGTAGGCCTCTCCATTCCTCGCGGTAGCGCGCTCGGGGTGATCGGCGAATCGGGTTCTGGGAAGACCACGCTCGCGCGCGTAGTGGCGGGCCTCGTCGACCGTACACGCGGCGAAGTACTTTTCAACGGTGAGCCATTGCCCGCACAGATGTCGCGCCGCACGCCCGAGCAGTACCGGCAGATCCAGATCGTGTTCCAGAACGCGGACACGGCGCTAAACCCGAGCCATTCGATCGCCGACATCCTGGGTCGTCCACTCGCGTTCTATCATCATCTGCGCGGCGCTGCCGCGAATAAGCGCATGCTTGCGTTGCTCGATCTGGTGAAGCTGCCCGCCTCGATCGCCACGCGCACACCTGCCGGTTTGTCCGGCGGCCAAAAGCAGCGCGTGAATCTCGCGCGCGCGCTCGCCGCCGATCCCTCGCTGATTCTCTGCGACGAGGTGACGTCCGCGCTCGATACGGTGGTCGGCGCGGCGATCCTCGACCTGCTCGCGGAATTGCGGCGCGAGCTGGCCGTGTCATACATGTTCATCAGCCACGACATTTCAACCGTACGCGCCATCTGCGACGAAGTAATCGTGCTGTACGCGGGACAGCGAGTGGAAGCGGGACAGCGCGACGTGCTCGCCGCGCCACCCTATCATCCGTACACGGGTTTGCTGGTCGATTCGGTGCCTGAGTTGAAACCGGGCTGGCTCGACGCGCGTCGCCATGTCGCTGCCTGCGCACTACCGGCGATGGGCGAAAGCGCCGCTGTCTCCGCGTTGTGCTCATTTCGCGCGCGCTGCCCGGTACGCATCGACGGTATGTGCAATACGACGCCGCCGCCGGTCAGAAAGTTACCTTCCGGTGCTGAGATTCTTTGCCACCATCCGGCCGCCGAGCTCAGCCGTTTGCAAGCGCTGGAGACGATCCCGGCATGAACCAGCGATTTGTACGGCTCGCGGAAACGGACCGCAAGACCTTCCCTATCATCGTGGACGGCGTCGTGCGCGAGGCCGCCGAAGGCGACACGCTGATGGTCGCGTTGCTCACCAGCGCGAGCGCGTTGCGCGATTCCGAATTCGGCGATGGCCGCCGCGCCGGTTTCTGTCTGATGGGCGCCTGCCAGGACTGCTGGGTGTGGTCCGCGCAAGGCGAGCGCGTGCGTGCGTGCAGTACGCCCGCGACGCCCGGCATGTCGATTGTCACGAAGCTGGCTGAAGCCGGGGAGGGCGTATGGCCCCGCGTGTAGTCATCATCGGGGCCGGGCCGGCGGGCGTGCGCGCCGCGCAGGCGCTGGTCGAGGCGGGGCTGCGGCCCACCGTCATCGACGAAGGGCGGCGTGACGGCGGGCAGATTTATCGGCGTCAGCCGGAAGGGTTTTCGCGCAGCTACGCGACGCTCTATGGCACCGAGGCCGAGCGTGCCGCGTCGCTGCATCAGGGCTTCGATGCGTTGAAGAGCCGGATCGACTATCTGCCGGACACACTCGTCTGGAACATCTCGCCGAACATCGTGCACCTGGTGACAGGGACGCGGTATCACACGCTTGCGTTCGACGCGCTGATCGTCTGCAGCGGCGCGACGGACCGGCTGATGCCAGTCAAGGGCTGGCACCAGGCCGGCACCTATAGCCTTGGCGGCGCGCAGGTCGCGCTGAAGTCACAAGGCTGCGCGATCGGTTCGCGCATCGTGATGATGGGCAGCGGTCCGCTTCTGTATCTGGTGGCCGCGCAGTACGTGAAAGCGGGCGCGCTGGTTGCCGCGGTGCTCGACACCGCGACGTTCATGCAGCGCGTGGCCGCGTTGCCGCGCCTGCTGGCGATTCCCGCCGCGCTCAGAAAAGGCATCGCGTTGACCCGCGTGCTGGCCGGCGCGCGCGTGCCGGTTCATCGTGGCGTGCAGCCGCTCGAAATCAAAGGCTCGCCGCAGGACGGCGTGAACGCGGTCGAGGTCGCGCTGCCCGGTGGCAAGCGCCTCGAATTGGCATGCGATGCCGTCGCGCTCGGTTATCACCTGCGGCCCGAGACACAACTCGCGGACCTTGCCGGCTGTCGTTTTTCGTTCGACGAGAACACGCAACAGTGGCTGCCGCAAATCGACGCCGACGGCCGTAGCAGCATCAAGGGCATCTATCTGGCGGGCGACGGCGCGCGCGTGCGCGGCGCCGACGCGGCGGAACGCTCCGGCCGTCTGGCGGCGCTGGCCGCTTTGCAGGATCACGGCATGCCGGTCGACGGCGTGGAGCGCTTGCGCGCCGAACTCGTGCGCTTCACGCGTTTTGCCGCGGGCTTGCGTGAGGCCTTTCCGTGGCCGTCGAAATTCGCAGCGTCGCTGCCGGACGAAACGATTGTCTGCCGTTGCGAAGCGATCACGGCGGGCGAACTGCGTCGCGTGGTGCGCGCGACCGGCGCGAAGGAAGCCAATCGCGCCAAGGCGTTTTCGCGCGTCGGCATGGGCCGCTGCCAGGGGCGCTATTGCGGGCATGCGGGTGCCGAAATCATTGCCGCAGCAGCTTCTGTGCCGCTGTCGTCCGTGGGACGGCTGCGCGGCCAGGCACCCGTCAAACCGCTGCCAGTCGCACTGACCGAGGAGGCTGGCGAATGAGCACGACAAGCAAAAACGAAGCCGATGTGATCGTGATCGGCGGCGGCATCGTGGGGACGACGACGACCTTCTTCCTGCGCCAGCGCAATCGCTCGGTCATCCTGCTCGAACGCGGCTTGACGGGCCAGCAGGCGAGCGGCGTGAACTACGGCGGCATTCGGCGGCAAGGCCGCGCATTGCCGCAACTGGCAATGGCGAACCGCGCGCTGCGTACGTGGCAACGCTCGGCGGAACTGCTCGGCGAGGACATCGAGTTTATGGCGTCGGGCCATACGCGCGTGTGCTATCACCAGAAGGACGTCGAGAATTTCGATCAGTACGCAATCGACGCGCGCGCCTGTGGTCTCGAGCTCGAAGTGCTGCACGGCGAAGCGACGTTCAGGCGTTTTCCGTTTCTCGGCCACGAGGTGCTGGCGGCCTCGATCTCGCCGCTCGACGGCCATGCCAATCCACGCCTTGCCGCGCCCGCGTTCGGCCGCGCGGCAGCGCGGCTAGGCGCACATGTGATCGAGGACACGGAAATCGTGCGCGTGGAAAAAGATGGCGGGCGGTTTCGCGTGGAAAGTGCGCGCGGCGATGTTTACTGGGCGGCGCAGCTCGTGATCTGCGCTGGCGTGTGGGCAACGCGTCTTACCGAACAGTTTGGCGAAACGGCGCCCATCACCGCGCGGGGTCCTCAAATGTGCGTGACTGAGCCGGTGCCGTACGTATTCAGGTCGTCAATGGGTGTGTTCACGTCGGTCAAGGAAGAGAGCATTTACTTCCGCCAGATCCCGCGCGGCAACATCATTGTCGGCGGCGGTCCTGCCGGTCCGGCCGATGCCGTGACGAGCCGCGCCTCCGTGTTGCCAATCAACACGGTGCGGCAACTGGCGCAGATGCGCCGGCTTGTGCCCGCGTTGGCACCGCTGAACGTGATTCGGGTGTGGAGTGGCGTGGAAGGCTACCTACCCGACGGAGAGCCGGTGATCGGTCCGAGCAGTCAGGTCGGCGGTCTGTTCTACGCGTTCGGCTTCAGTGGGGCCGGTTTTCAGATCGGTCCGGGCGTCGGCGAAACGCTGGCGGAACTCGTCGATACGGGCAGCACGGCCATTCCCCTCGACGCGTTTTCCATCCGGCGTTTCGAGAACCAACCGGCGGCCCGCTCGACCATCGTGACGTCATGAAACAGTCCATCAGCCTCACTGCCGCCCGCGCTTTCATCGAAGCCCATTTCGACGAACCGGTGACGCTCGCTCAACTCGCCGCGTTGTCGGCACTCAGCGTGTCACGCTTCGCCACGTTGTTCAGGCAGCAATACGGATCGTCGCCGTATCGCTATCTCTGCGGCCTGCGGATTCAGCGCGCGCAGACGCTCTTGCTCGAAGGCGTGCCGGGATCGATTGTCGCGACGGAGGTCGGCTTCTTCGATCAGAGCCATTTCGGCCGCCATTTCAAGCGATGCTGCGGCATGACGCCCAGCATGTTCGCTCGGCGCACCGCGACTCACGGCCGCCGCCTTGTCGGAAGGTGAGCTTAAGCAGATGGGCGCAAAGCCTGCCGCGGCCGAAGCTCGGCGATTCAACGAGGTCGCCTCTCACTGGGACCGGATATTTTTACGGGCATGGATCGTTGGAGATCGAGAACGAATGCTTTATCAGAAAGTCCAGGTTTCGGCCATGCTCGACCCTGCCAGCACTGCAGGACGCTTTGGCTGAATGCGAAGAAACGTTCCGCGGCGGCACAGTGGCGTAAAGCGGCACCTTCGATGAGATCGGCGGCCGGCGTCAATGCCGCTATGCCTGCGCTTGTCATATGAGCCAACGTTGGAACCACACAGTGATTTTCGATCGCAGCATTACTGTCGCGCAATGCGGTGCACGCGCCGATCGAAAGGCTGGAGAGGGATGGGTTCATTCGCGGACATGCGAGCAAAAAGGGTACACCCGCCTGCCGATTCGAGTGCGTGCCACGAGCGGCATTTTCTTCTGTTCGGGATGCGATAAACAGTTACACAAGCTGACGATCAGCGACTACGATCTGGCGGCTGAATGCAGAGGCGTGCGCCAACAAAGCGTTAGAACTGAAAGCCGAATCACGTCACGCCCAATTTCCGCCACAGTAGTTCCAGTTGCGGCCCAACACAACCTGCATCTGGCAAAAAGAATCTGAACGACTGGAACACAACATGTCCAAATTGCAGCAAGCAGTATCGGAGCATTGCAGTTCCCGATCGTTTGTCGATCTCCGGAAGTTCGCGTCGGATAAAAGCCAGGAGATTGAGGCGACTGGTTCGGCCGACGAGAGCCGCTTCCTTTCTAGTCGCCGCGTGCTAGATGGGCCGCCGGGCCCCGTGAGCGTGGGCGTGATAGCGCTCGACGCCGGATGCGGTAAGGTGCCGCCCCAGCCGGTAGATGAATTCATCATCGTTGCGGAAGGCGAGATCACGTTGACGCAGGCAGAGCATGCGCTAACGCTGGGGCCAGGCGACAGCGCGGTGTTGGGTCATGGCGCGGAGTTTTCCTGGTCGGCGCGAGGGCCCGTATCGATCATCTTCATGCGTTACCACGGCAGCCAGTATGCTGACGGGAAGATTGTCCCGATCGAGCACGCGCCGCAGCTGGAGCCGTCCGGAACGCCGCCTGCGGAATTGCTTCTCACGCCCGCGCCGGTCTGCCGCAACTTCACGGACTACCGCTCTGTGGATGGAGAATTTGTCTGCGGCACCTGGGATTCAACACCCTATCACCGGAGTGCAATGTTTTATCGCCATTGCGAGCTGATGTATCTCCTGGAAGGCAGTGTCACATTCGTGGACGAATCCGGCAGGACGGGGACCTTCGAGCGCGGTGACATTTTCCTCGTCGAGCAAGGCGCGCAGTGCAGTTGGGATAGTCGCGAGCACGTCGCAAAGGTATACGCGATTTATCGTCCGGCATAACGCCGCCAATCGTCCGCGGATCACGCCCCTGATGTAGCTTCGCCCGCAGGCAGTCCATGTCTGCGGGCTTTTTTTGACGCGCCAGCGTGGGTGCACTCGCGCAAATGCAAGTTCAGTCATAAGAGGCATAGACCCTACGATGCTATCGTCCATTCGCGCACGCGTTGTTCTTGCATGCGTAGCGCTGGTAGTTTTCTCCGTCGTCTCCAGTACTGCCACCGACTATTCGATCGCGAAGGCAAGCATGGGGGCTGCAATCTGGCGGCTGAGCCGGGGCCCATGCTTAAACAGATCGCGGTCGCGGGTGGATTCTTTGACGTCGGCGTCGGCTACCCGGACAGAACGGCAAAGTTCACCGACTGGCCGAACATTCCTACCAGCTACGATCCGACTAGCCGCCCCTGGTACAAAAGCGCCGTGCAAGCCGGCAAACCGGTTGTTCTCCCTTACGTCAGCACGAGCGGGGCGTTGCTGGTAGCTTTGGCAATTCCTGTGATACGTGACGGCGTGTTGAAGGCTGTGCTGGTGGGCGATGTTGCATTGGACAGCGTCGTGGAGAACGTGAAGTCGATTCATCCAACGCCGGAAAGTTTCGGAATGCTGATCGACCACGGCGGCCGCGTTATTGCGCATCCAGATCCAAAGCTGCGGTTCAAGCCGGTCACTGACATTGCGGCCGATTTCGCTGGGGTCGCGACCGGGTCGGCTGGCGCGGGGAACGCACCGATGAAACTGGCTATCGACGGAAAAACGAAACTGGTACGTGCAAAGGACGTGCCGGGTACCGACTGGGACGTCGTGGTCGCCCTCGACGAGTCCGAGGCGACTGCCGGAATGCGTTCGCTATTGGGTGCGTCACTCGTATCGCTCATTGTAATCGTCGGCATCGCATCGGTTATAGGGGCCGCCATCACCACGACTGCGTTCCGTCGCCTTGGGCACGTCTGTCAGGCAAATGACTGCGATCGGCTCGGGCACGGGCGACCTGACGCAGCGCCTGCCGGAGGAGGGCAGGGACGAAGTGGCCAACATCGCGCGTTCGTTCAACCAGTTCGTCGCCAAACTTCAAAGCGTGATGTTAGATATCCGTGGTGCCAGCGAATTGGTGCGTGCCGCTGCAAATGAAATTGCGGCGGCGAGCCACGACCTGTCGTCCCGCACTGAGGCGGCGGCGGCGAGCCTGCAGCAGACGGCCGCATCGATGGATCAGATCTCGGGGACGGTCGACCAGTCGGCCGCGGCGGCCCGCGAGGCCGACGAGCGATCGGGTATCGCGACGCAAATCGCCTCGCGCGGAGGTGAGATTGTGTCTGATGCGGTCGGCACAATGGGAGAGATCGAGGAAGCATCCGGCCGGATCGGTGAAATCGTTAGCGTAATCGACGGCATAGCGTTCCAGACCAACATTCTCGCGCTCAATGCTGCTGTCGAAGCCGCGCGCGCGGGAGAGCAAGGTCGCGGCTTCGCCGTGGTCGCACATGAAGTCCGTAGCCTGGCGCAGCGCAGCGCACAGGCTGCGCGCGAAGTGAAGCAACTTGTGGAGGCGACGGTCTCACGCGTTGCCGAGGGATCGTTCCAGGTGCGTCAGGCGGGCGAGACGATGAGCGAGATCGTCGCCAATGCTGTCGATGTTCAATCGGTCATCACGGGCATTGCTCGTGCAACGACCGAGCAGACACGCGGGATCCAGGAGGTCAATCTTGCGGTCATGCAACTCGATGGAATGGTGCAGCAGAACGCGGCACTCGTTGAACAGTCAGCAGCGGCGGCGACCTCCTTGCAAGCACAAGCAAGCTCGTTGGCATTTACCATTGGGAAATTCAAGGTTGAGTAATAGCGCTGCGCCCGACGGGCAATCACTGGATTTTTCGCACATTTTTTTCGCACCGCTTACGACGCTTCGCGCTTTCCGGTGTGGCACGGGTCTGGAAATCTTGCGACCTGTCCGTAGTGCCGCGCCCAATAAACACTGTACAGGTCACTAAACGCTGACGATGAACCGCACGATGACGGAAAACTTCTTTTCGTATCGCGTGCACAGATTGCAACCTTAGATGCTATGTACCCCTTTTTTGATGCCTGTTCTGGTTGTGTCGTGATGGTACGCCGACATCCTTACTTTAAGGTTTCCCCAGTTCGCCTCCTCCCGTTGCGAAGAAAGCCCCCATCCATCTGTCGAGCCCAATGACGCCTTTGTGTCAACCTGAGCCGGTCGTCGTCGGGCAATGTGCGGCCATTTCCTGACAGGCGAGGGACAAGGCGGAGCAACTGCTCTCCCGCAAAACTGGTATGCGTGGAACTTCGGGCGGCGACAACAAGCGCTCCTCCGGGCGAATCTGACCGGACTCTCCGACGTACGTCCGACTCTATCTGTTAAATACACCGTGGGTGCGCGGGCTCGTTCGCGGCCTCTTCAGCACCGTCGCGGGCGCCTGTCGTCAGGTCTCATCGGCCAATTGACGCAGATCGTGCACAAATGCGTCGACCGGATCGTCGTTCGCACCGATCAGGCGTGCATGCCCTTTCGCATCGAATATGTAGATCGCCGAGCTATGGGTTACCTCGTATCCACCGTTCGCGCGGGGCTTGTCAGCCTGGTACGCGACGCGATAGCGTTGCGCGAGCGCCTTGATCGCGCTGTCGGAACCGGTCAGGCCGACGTCGTGCTTTGCGTCAAACGCATCGACATACGCATGCATCACTGCGGGCGTGTCCCGCGCCGGGTCGACACTCACGAACAGGACCTTCACATGCTGTGCGGCGCCGCCCAGTTGATGCGTCACTTGGGCCAGTTTGGCCAGCGTCTCCGGGCATACGTCCGGGCAATGCGTGTAGCCGAAGTAGACGAGTGTGACATCACCTGCCAGGTTCGCCTGGCTAATCTGCTTGCCGGCGTCGGAGGTCAGCGCGAAATCCAGATCGGGCAAATGCCCCTGGACGTCCGTGAGCTTCCACGGCTCTTCATGGTGGCAGGCGGCAAGTGAAACAGAGAGCATTGCGCCGACAACGAGACGCACACAGCGATCAAAGAATGGGGGCATGGATTGGTGCGGCATTGCCGTCGCAAAGATCAGGATTGGGAAGTACAGTCTATTGCGGAGAGCTTTCATTCGTCTGCCCGCGTAGTGCCTCATCCGCTTTACAACTCTCAACGACAAGGCTCCATTCGAGGGCCGTTGCGCCACAGGCCGCGTCACACGAGCGCGTCAAAATGTCGCGCGTAAGGCGGGAAGCGAAGAGGGAGTGCTTAACCTGCTTACAGAACCAGTGCTAAACTGCGCCCGCTAACAAATTCAACCGCTCATGACCCTCCACTCCCGTCGTCGACTCTGCGCATGGCTTGGCACGCTCGCCATGTGCCTCGTCGTGTTCGTGCCGGCCGTGAGCCAGCTGGTTGCGTCGGCCCGCACCGGTGAACCGGTCGCAGTGCTCTGTTCGGCCACGCAAACGGATAGTGTCAGTCATCATGCGGGCGACCCGCTATCCGCCTGCGGCTACTGCGATCTGCTCGCGACCCACACGGCGCTGCCACCGATACCGCCGGCCGTTGCGCCGGTGCTTCTGTTGCCGGTCGCAGTTGCGGCAGCCGTGCTGTCCACACGCTTCATGCCGATCGGCGCTTTTCCGTCCGGCCGCCCACGGGACCCTCCCGCATTTTCCTGACCGTCGTTCGCCGCAGCAATAGTACGCGCCCATCCAGGGCGCGCATGCGGCCATTCATCAACGCACGCAGGAAAGAATCACATGCCTTGCTTCGCTCCGCGAAAAGTTTGCGGCGGCACGCGCACGCGCCGTGTCGCATTCGGATTGTTGCCCCTCGCGCTCCTCGGCCAACCTGCATTCGCAGATACAGCCGGTGTCACAGCCGCCCCCGCCGCAGCCTCTTCCGTTATCGCGACCGGCGCGGACCACGCCGTCACCACATTGCCACCGGTTTCCGTAACCGCGAGCGGCGCCGGGAGCTATCGCCCCGTCGTTGATCCGAATCTGCCCGCTTCGACCGAGACGGTCACGCGCGACCAGTTCGAAAACTGGAACGTCGTCAACACGGAAGACGTGCTGAAGTATCTGCCGAATCTTGCAGTGCGCAAACGCTTCATCGGCGATCTGAACTCGATCATCGCGGTGCGCGGCACGAGTAACGTACAAAGCGCGCGCGGTCTGGTCTATGCGGACGGGCTGCTGCTGTCGAATCTGCTCGGCAACAGCTATTCCTTTCCGCCGCGCTGGTCCATGGTGTTTCCGGATGAGATCCAGCAGGTAGACGTGATCTACGGCCCGTACTCCGCGCTCTATCCGGGCAATTCGCTCGGCGCAACCGTGCTGATCACGACGCGGATGCCGACCAGATTCGAAGCGGACGCGACCGTGAAAGCGTTCACGCAGCACTTCGACCTGTATGGGGTT
Organism: Paraburkholderia sp. MM5477-R1; assembly: GCF_050436385.1. Taxonomy (NCBI): domain Bacteria; kingdom Pseudomonadati; phylum Pseudomonadota; class Betaproteobacteria; order Burkholderiales; family Burkholderiaceae; genus Paraburkholderia; species Paraburkholderia sp. MM5477-R1. The sequence continues at coordinate 550,712 of NZ_JBNDMC010000001.1, read as the reverse complement.
AATCAGAATTTCAACGGCACTGAGACGAGCGCGACGATTGGCGATCGTATTGGAAAGTTTTCGTATTTTGTCGGCGCCAATCATTTCGAGAACACGAGCCAGCCTTTGCAGTTCGCCACGCTCGCAAAGTCGACCACGCCGGCAAAACCGGGCGACACGCCGGTCACCGGCGCATATTTCTATAACAACCAGACCAATGCGCCGACCGCAGTACTCGGCGTGAACGGCGAAGGGATCGAACGAACGATCCAGGACCAGCTGAAACTGAAGATGCAGTACGACTTCACGCCGACCGTGCAGGCCGGCTTCACGCTTGGCTACTGGCATCAGACCTATAACAGCGAGACGTCGACATTCCTGCGGGATGCGAACGGCAATCCGGTATATAGCGGCAAGGTTGCGATCAACGGCTTCGAGTACAACATTCCGGCCGCCGCGTTCGCACCGAGCCTCGGCACCAGCGAGAACTGGCTGTACGGCGCGTGGCTGAAGACGCACAACGCTACCGGCTGGAACGGCGAAGCGATCGCATCGTACTATGACGTGTCGAACAGCGTTGCACGCACCGCCAACGCTGGCGGACCCGGCAACGGACCCGGCGTCGTTACGTTCGGGGACGGCACCGGCTGGAAGACGCTGGACCTGAAGACCACCTACACACCGGCGACGCCGCAGGCAGGTTTCTGGAATCACGCCCTCACGTTCGGATATCACTACGACAACTATTTCCTCGACAACGAAACCTTCAACACCGCGGCATGGCGCGACGGTTCAGCTAGCAGCTTCGCCAACGCGTTCAAGGGCCGCACACAGACTCAGGCTGCCTATGCGCAGGACGCGTGGCGCTTTCTGTCGCGCTGGAAATTCGTCTACGGTGTGCGCTATGAGGACTGGCGTGCCTACGACGGCTCCCAGTCGCTCAGTGCGACGACTCTGCCCATTGCCGGAGCCGACCAGCATCATTTTTCGCCAAAGGCGTCACTGTCACTCGACGTCACCGACGATCTGACGCTGCGTGCATCGATCGCTCGCGCGTACCGTTTCCCGACAGTCGGAGAACTGTTCCAGGGGCAGATCAACGGTTCGTCGATCATCAACAACAACCCGAATCTGCAGCCCGAGGACGACCTCTCAAAAGAGTTGACCGCGGAATGGGCACACTGGAATGGTTTGTTCCGGCTGTCACTGTTTCAGGACGATGTGAAGAACACGATTTTCAGCCAGACCGACACGACCGTGATTCCGAACATCACGAACTTCCAGAACATCGGCAAGGTGCGCTCGCGCGGCGTGGAAACCAGCTATCAGGGGCAGGACGTGTTCGTGCACGGCCTCGACCTGATTGCGAACGCGGCGTACACGCAGTCGAAGATTCTCGCCAATGCGCAGAATCCCGCGACGGTGGGCAAATACTTCTACCGGATTCCGCTCTGGCGCGCGAACGTCGCGGCCACGTATCACTTCGACGCCCGTTCGGCGCTAACGCTCGCGGTGCGCTATTCGGGGCGGCAGTACAACACGCTGACCAATACCGACTCGAATCCGGATGTGTTCGGCGGGACGAGCACGTATACGGTTGCGGATGCGAAGTTCACGTTCCGGCCGACGAAGCTGAGCGAGATCGGCGTGGGCGTCGACAATATTTTCGACTCGCGCTACTTCGTCTATCACCCGTATCCGGGCCGCACCTTTTACGTCGAAGGTCGGCTGCACCTGTAAAGAAAGGGGTATCTCATGTCCACTACCGCAACCGACTCGAGTTCGACACCGGTCACCGCCGTAGCTGCGAGCCGCGGCTATCGCACGCTGTGGCGCTGGCATTTCTATGCCGGTCTGTTCGTGATGCCTTTTCTCGTGGTGCTCGCATTGACTGGCACGCTGTACTGTTTCCAGCCGCAGATCGAGCCGCTGCTGTATCCGCACAGGCTCGTGGTCGAGCCGCGCGATGTGCCGCGCCTCGCCGAAGATACGTTGCTGGCGAACGCGCGCCAGGCGCTGCCGGCGGGCTCGCTAGCAACGACCGCACGCATCTCGTCGCGCGCAGATCGCAGCGCGGAGTTCATTTTCCGCCTGCCGAATGGCGAAAAGCAGAGCCTCTACCTGAATCCGTACGACGGCACGGTGCTCGGCACGCTCAGTGTCGAACACCGCTTCATGCAGATCGACCGGATGATTCACCGCAAGCTGCTGCTCGGCAAGCTGGGCGAACTGCTGATGGAACTCGTTGCGTGCTGGACGCTCGTGATGATCGGCAGCGGTATCGCGTTGTGGTGGCCCCGCGCGGGCACGACGCTGCGTGGCGCGCTGGTGCCGCGCTTCACGCTGCGCGGCCGACCGCTTTGGAAAAGCATGCACGCGGCGCTTGGCATCTGGCTCGCCGCAGGTGCCCTCGCATTCGTCGTGACCGGCTTGCCATGGACGGGCTCATGGGGCAAGCATTTCAAGTCGCTCTCGGCAAGTGTCAACCTCGGCTCTCCACCGGGCTCGTGGGGCGGACTGCCGCTACACTCGAGACTGCCGCGGGGGGCCGCTCAACTCTCAGCCGTGGTGGGCAACGCGGCCGATAGCCAGAAGGCTGGCATGGATTCGATGCCCGGCATGACGATGGACGATCTGCCGCTGCCGCAGATACCGTGGGCCGCGGGCGCAGCGACGGTACCGCAGTCGCAGGATGCCGCCCCCACGGTATGGACGCTCGGCCGCGTCGTGACGCAAATGCGTGCGCTCGGTCTGCCCGATGACTACGACGTCGCATTGCCCGCCTCCGCCAGCGGCGTATATACGGTGTCGTATTTCCCGCCGGACCCGAAGCTCGAGCGCACGGTCTATATCGACCAGTACAGCGGTGCGATCCTGAAAGATATTCGCTACGGTGATTACGGCGCGGTGGGAAAGGCGGTGTCATACGGCACGTCGCTGCACATGGGTCGCTACTTCGGCCTCGCCAACCAGATCGTTTGCGCGGGGCTCTCGCTCGGCCTCGCGACGCTTGCCTTCACTGGCTGTGTGATGTGGTGGAAACGCCGACCGGCGGGCACGCTTGGGGCGCCCGGACGTGATCGCGCCATTGCGTCAATGCGCGGCTGGAAGCTCGCGCTCGTGCTGCTCGGTGCGGTGTTTCCATTGATGGGCGTCACGCTCATCGCGGTCTGGCTGGCCGACCGCATGCTATCTGGCCGCCCGCTCCAGCCGCTGGCGGACTGAAGACGCAGTGCAACCCTGAACCCAGGAGATCAACATGAAGCCCACACTCAAATTCATTCTGTTTGCCGCGCTTTGCGGTTGCGCGGCAGGTGCTGCAGCGGCTCCCGCATCCGTGATGGTTTCGGACTGCTGGATACGCCTGCTGCCGGGCGATTTACCATCGGGCGGCTATTTCAGCGTCATGAACATGAGCGGGAAGCCGATCGACCTGACCGCCGTGCAAACTGACGCGTACGGCATGGCGATGCTTCACCAGACGCAGAGCAACGGCAGCACGTCTAAAATGGTGATGGTCCATAAGGCAACCGTGCCTGTGAACGGCACGCTGTCGTTCACACCGGGCGGATACCACGTGATGCTGGAACAGCCGAAAAAGCCGCTCAAGGTGGGGATGTCGATTCCGTTCTCCTTCACATTCAGCGACGGCGAGCAGGTGAAGGCCGAGTGCGAGACGAAAAGTCCTGCAACAATGGATCACTGAGCTGCCCTTCGTTCGGCGCGCGGTCCGATTGAAACACCCGGCGGGCGCCGCACAAACCCCAAATTTCGACCGGAGCAATGTATGCGTGCTGTCGATCGGTTGACGCGTGCGACGTTCCATCTGAATGTGGGCGCCATGCTGGCCGCTACGGTGCTCTTCGTCCCTGTCCTTGCATGGCTGCGGTCGACCGGCGAATCCCGCGCCGCGCACCTGAACTGCGAGCCGTGCCCGCGCCTTCGTCACCAGCGCCTGCTCAGGATGCCGGTGAGGGAAGCTGTCCGCGCCAGTTCTGCGCGATAATCGGCGATGCGATGGCTGCCGCAAGGCATTAATAGGGAATATGGTGAGGCGACTGCCAAGGCCATAGCTGTGCCCGCAACTGTGAGCGCGAAGTCCGACGCCATGAAGCCACTGGGCAACCGGGAAGGCGACGCCGGACGATGACGCGTGAGCCAGGAGACCTGCCACGCCCGGGATGCAAACGCGCCCGGCCCAAGCCGCCCGTATCGGGAGGTTCAACTGGCATGCGAGGAATTCATGCAACGGCGCTATCTTTCACATCTTTTCGACGACGGTCCGCATGCGCTACGCGGCAAGGTCATCGGAATCTTGTCACTGCTCATTGCAGCCAATATCGGCATCTGGATCTGGGCACTGACCGCACTTCATGGCCGGTCCGCCCTGATCGGTACCGCGTTGCTTGCCTACACGTTCGGCTCGCGTCACGCGGTCGACGCCGACCACATTGCAGCGATCGACAATACGACGCGCAAACTGATGCAGGGCGGAAAACGGCCGGTTGCCGTGGGGTTTTTCTTTTCGCTGGGTCATTCGACGATCGTCATCGCGCTGTCGATTGCCGTTGCTTTCGCAGCGGTTACGCTGAAAGCGCGCTTCGAAGGCATGAAAGCGATCGGCAGCGTAATCAGCACCTCCGTTTCAGCAGGCTTCCTGCTGGTGCTGGCAATCGTGAACGTGATGATTCTCGTATCGGTCGTGAAGACTTTCCGGCGTGTCCAACGCGGCGAGCGCCTGGTCGAGGAAGATCTCGACATGCTGCTCAACAGGCGCGGTTTTCTGTCGCGAATCTTTCGTCCGCTGTTCCGGCTCGTCTCGCGTAGCTGGCATATGTATCCGATCGGCTTCCTGTTCGGGCTGGGCTTCGATACCGCCACGGAAGTCGCGCTATTCGGCATTTCAGCCGCTCAGGCGGCCAACGGCATGTCGCTCGCGACGATTCTGATTTTTCCGGCGCTTTTTACCGCTGGCATGTGCCTGATCGATACTATCGACGGCGTACTGATGCTCGGCGCCTATGGCTGGGCGTTCATGAAGCCGGTTCGCAAGCTCTACTACAACATCACCATCACGTTCGTGTCGGTGGTCGTGGCCGTGTTGATCGGCGGCATCGAAGCGCTGGCACTGATCGCCGACAAGCTGGATGTGAAGGGTGGCTTCTGGGATATCGTCGGCGCCGCGTCGGACAATTTTGGCTTGCTCGGCTACGCGGTGATTGGCATCTTCGTCGTCAGCTGGTTGGCTTCTGTACTGTTCTACAAGCTCAGGCGCTACGACGATTTGCCCGTCAATCTCGGCTGATCAAGATTGGTTCAGACGCATCGACGGTCCGAGGTAAGAGTGCGGACGATCGGAGCCGTATGGTGGAGTGCGAAGCGCGGATACTGGCTGAGAACCTGTCCACGGCTTCGACAACCAGCGATCACTCGCGCGACAATGGCGATCCGGAAGAGCCTGAACGTGCCGGGCATTGGGCATTGAACGGATGCGCTTCTGACACCAGCCGATTGAGGCGCGCACCCGCATCGAAGCCCGAATTACGGCCCACCACGACGGCTTGGGTCTTTGTGCTCTGAATGTATTGTTATGGTTGGGCTTCGGCCGCTCCTTCTTCGCGGATAAATGACTGCTGAGGGTCGACTCCTGCCCGACGTGACCGATCAAGGCCGGGCGACTCCGCCGGTTCTACGTCGGGCGGTGGTCGGCCATCTTCTGCCGTTCGCTGACGCACCAAGCCGGGGCTCTGTCGCGCTAAGGCGATCAGGTAAAATTGATCGACCCAAATTGATACGACCAGAATGGCTATGACGGGCAAGACGCCGCGTAAGACGTTGCCGCCGGGAATCACCAAGGTGCTGAAGCGACTGCATTACCCGCTGGACGTGATCCTGCTATGCGTGCGGTGGTATGTGGCCTATTCGCTTAGCCTGCGTGATCTTGAGGAGATGATGGCCGAGCGCGGCTTCGAGGTCGACCATTCGAGCGTGCATCGTTGGGTCATCAAGCTCGTACCGTTGTTCGAGAAAGCCTTTCGCAAACACAAACGTCCGGTTGGCAAGAGCTGGAGGATGGATGAAACCTACGTCAAGGTGCGCGGCCAGTGGAAGTACTTGTATCGCGCTGTGGACAAGGCTGGCAAGACCGTCGATTTCCTGCTTCGGGCCCATCGTGACAAGGCTGCCGCCCGTCGTTACTTCGAGAAAGCCATTGCTCAGAACGGCGCGCCTGAGACCGTTACCATGGACAAAAGCGGCGCCAATCTGACCGCCATCCAGAGCATCAACGCTGAACGGGAAACGCCCATCAGAGGTCCGTCAGGTCAAGTATCTGAACAACATTGTCGAACAGGACCATCGTGCCATCAAGCGCATCATCAAACCGATGATGGGCTTCAAGAATTTCCGGTGCGCCCGCATCATTCTGTCAGGCATCGAAGTGATGAACATGATCAGAAAAGGGCAGATGAAGGACGACGGAGTCGCGCGAACCGTCGCCGCCCAGTTCTATTCGCTGATGGTATAAGGAATCCTTACCATAGTCGGATTTTTCGCCCTCGTCGACCTTATCGCGACACAACCGTTTTTCTTTGCCTGCGGGGCGCGGGCTACATACAGCGGTGGAGTCGCTCAGCCGTTCCACGACTCGACGTTCAGGACGATCCGTGCGACCGGGTTGGCCTCTGCGGACTGTGGAGCGAACTTGATCTGGGCGAACGTGACGACGCCGAGAGCGACGACCAAAAGCGCTCCGGACGCGGCGATGCGGGGAAGGTATTTCACAGAGACCTCATTTTGATGGCTAACCAGGAACCGGCGAAGCTGACAGGCGTGTCGAATCACCTTCAGCGGCATGTCTGTCCGCCAACCGGGCAACGCCGGACACGGTCGTCAGATCGCATTTGCCGATTGGACGGGGCTTGTGCAGTGCACTATAAATGGTTTATTCGCGTGCGCAGTGCGACACCCTGTCGCCAGCGGATTCTTAATTGCTTGAGCGTTTCGTGTATGAAAGATTTCTGTAGGCCGTAACGTGCCGTCATGCTATGTGGGCGATTCTCGCAGGCACGGACGATGTCGAGGTGGCCGCCTCGACAGGCTCCCCGCTGGAGCCCGCTAGACCTAGGCTACATTGCGCAGCTTGGAGCTGCGCTCTGCTTGCTTCTCGAGGAAGCGCTTGTAGTGCGCCTCCAGGTAGACCGCCTGTTCTGCATTGGGCGTCTTGCGCAGACGGGTATGGTCACCCACCGGACGGGCACGTTCCGCCTCGTCGATCGCATCAGAGAAGAGCAGATTGCCGGTCTTGGGGTGGACTGACATAAGGTAGCCGTCGTAGACCTTGTCCAAAGTGCCCGCGAGCAGCAAGCCATTGCTCGGGTCCAGCTTCTCTACATCGGTGCTGTCCTTCCATGGCTTGGCATGACTCGCGACCAGCGCTCTCAAGGTGTAAGCGCCGGTCACTGCACACTGGCCCTCCCAGGAGACCGCGCCGAAGCTGGGGCTGAAGTCGGATCCCAGCGAACATGGCCGATGCGGAGCTTATAGTGGGTCGATGGACTCCGACCCTTCCGATCCGGCTTCCGTTCTCCAGTCGCGAGTCAGTCTGCGCGGCGTCAGCCCGCCGGTCTGGCGGGGACTCCTGGTTCCCGAGCAGATCACGATTGCGCAGCTGCATCAGGTGATGCAGCTCGCCATGGGCTGGAACGACGAACATTGAAGATGGGTTTGCGGCCGGTATCAATTGCGCTATGATTAGGTATCAACTGATACTTTAATCGGGAGTCGCATGTCACTGATTACGCCTGAAGCAGTGGCCGCGGTCATGGAACTGCGGCAGGTCCCGCACACGCTCGCGGAACTCGAGGCACTTGTCCGCGACGGCCTGCCCAAGTCCGCGCTGCGAGCGGGCGTCGAACATGCGACGCAGGGTACCGACGCCCGGCGTGCGCTACTTGCCCGCATCATCCCCGAAGCGACCTATAAGCGGCGTCGCGATCGGCTGACGCCAGACGAATCGGAAAAGACTGAGCGGCTGGCCAGGATCGTCGCGACGACGGCCTACGTCTGGAACGACGAAGAGGACGCGCGGGAATTCCTGTCGACGCCGCACCCGGAGCTCGAAGGGAGGGCGCCGCTCGATGTTGCGCTGACCGAGCTCGGCGCGCGCCGGGTCGAAGAGCTGCTCTGGAAACTGTTTTATGGGTTGCCGGCGTGAAGGTGTGGGACGAACGCCTCTTTGTGATGCCGTCGGTCGGACATTCCTAGATTGGTATCCCGGTGACTTCCGTGCAGATTACGACGGTAGCGTGATCCAGGCGCGACAAGGGTTTCTGGTCTGCCCCTGTATTAATATTTAATAAAATCAAATAGTTGCTGTCTGGTCTTTGTGTGTCACATGAAGACCGGGCGGACGGCGCTCGCCCAGCGGACCTGGGCTCTGACAGGGTCATTGGCTATTGTTTTGCCACGATAAGGCAGAGGATTTTTAGCGAAGCGCAGACGGCGCACGAGGCGCGCGTTGGCACAACGTGCGGGCCGTCTGTGCTTCGCTAAAAATTCTTTGAGCTAAACCGCTCCGCAGACGGTTGGGCTATGGGCATTGAATCGAAGCGCGCTTGCGATGTTCACGACGACAGTATTCGCAGCGTCCGGGATGAACGGTTGGCGGTCCGGGTTGAGCAAGGAATGTCCGCGCAACGCAGACGATGAACAATCGACGCGGGGTGCGTGCGTGGACGGTCGGCGCCGTCTGGCCAAGCGTGTCCAACGGTGCCTGCGGGACGCGCTGGAACCGGTGTTGCAGGAGAAGGGGTCGAGATTCATCGGGAATTCGCCGGTGGTGCTCGCGGCGGCGCACAGGGTAACAGCCGGTCGATGCACAGCATGCGCCCGCGCGAGCACACCGGACAGTCGCGGAGCGAGCGGCCTGTGAGTTTCGCGTAGCGGTCGCGATAGTCAGGTTCGGGAACGCTGCAGGCCATGGCGGTGGGTTCGACGTTGAGCAGATGACGGCATACGGTCAGCCGGGGCTCACGCAGGCGATTGCTGAGCAACCCGTAGTGGCGGATGCGTTGTAGCCCACGCGGCAACACATGCAGCAGGAAGCGCCGGATGAATTCGTGGGCGTCCAGGTGCATCACGCGCGGCCGGCCCGGATGACGATAGTCCTTCCAGCGGAACGTGACGTGGTCGGCGCTCAGGCCGACGAGGCGGTTGTTGGAGATCGCGACGCGGTGTGTGTAGCGGCCGAGGTAGTCGAGGACCTGCTGCGGGCCGCCGAACGGCTCCTTTGCATAGACCACCCACTCGGTGTGCCGCGAACCGGCCAGGTAGCGGGCAAATTCGCGTCGTTCGGCCAGGTGCGCCAGCGAGGAGAAGAACCGCAGTTCGCCCACGTCGAAGGCGTGCTGCAACCGTTCGAGGAACAGTCGCCGGAACAGACGCGAAAGCACCCGCACGGGCAGGAAGAAACCAGGCTTGCAGGCTACCCAGCGGCTGCCGTCGGGTGCGAGGCCACCGCCCGGGACGACGCAGTGCAGGTGGGGATGATGCACAAGATTCTGCCCCCACGTGTGCAGGATCGCGATGAAGCCGATGGTCGCGCCGAGATGGCGTGGATCGGAAGCGATCGTCTGTAGCGTTTCGGCCGTGGCCTGAAACAGGATGTCGTAGACCACGCGCTTGTTCTGGAAGGCGACCGACGCGATCTCCTCGGGGATGGTGAAGACAACATGGAAGTACGGTACGGGCAGCAGGTCGGCCTGGCGGTCCTCGAGCCATTGCGCGCGGGCGAGCGACTGGCACTTCGGACAGTGCCGGTTACCGCAGGTAACGGAGTGCACTCCGTTACGTGCCTTATGGGAAGTTCTGTCTAACGGGGAGTTGCAGATCAGATTCGACACGAATGCGGCTGGCCGCGTCGGTTTGGTGTCTGGTTGGTCGTCGGTCAACTCCCCATAAAATCTCGGTTCTCCTTTGCTATGGTCGTCTGGCCTTCCCCGGCAACCCTCATAGGAGGACGTGATGCTAGACACCTACCTGGTAGCACCCAAAACCCTGAAACGCCTGCGCTCGGGGCCCAGCGGAGCCTTCATTGATGACTTTGCTGATGCGCTCGAACGGGACGGATACTCCGCGGCCAGCGCCGTACGTTATCTGCGAGCCGCCGACCATCTGGGCCGCTTCATGCTGGCGCACGGCGGCACCCTGGCCGATGCGGATCCACAGACTCCAGAAATCTTCTATCGTCATCTGCCTACCTGCACCTGTCCGGAAGCAAAAGGAGGTAAAGCCAACCACCATCTGTATTTCGGTGCCAAGCGCTTTCGCGAATACCTGATTGAGATCGGCGTCTGCCAGGACAACAAGCCCTCGATTGCCGAGATTCGAGAGCCGGCAATCGTGAGCGGTTTCCGGCGATGGTTGCACACGCACCGAGGCGCGAAAGCGTCGACCATTCGGCTCTACTGTCGCGATGCCGCAGTGATGGTGGAGGTGCTTGGTAGCGACGCGACCCAGTGGGACGCAAAGCACATGCGCACGTTCCTGTTGAACAGTGCCTGCAACTGTGGCATCGGTACCGCAGAAAAGCTGGTCACCAGCGCGCGGGCCTTCCTGCGTTATCTCGGTGTTGAGGGTTTATGTCGCGCCGGACTCGATCAAGCGGTTCCGGCGTTGGCGCACTGGCGCCTGGCGACACTGCCACGGTGTCTGAGCGCTGACGAAGTTGACCGTCTGATTGCCGCATGCGATGGCAATTTACACGGGCGCCTTCGCGATCGCGCGATTGTCCTGTTGCTGGTGCGACTCGGGGTTCGCGCTGGTGACCTGGCGAACCTTCGCATGAGCGATATCGAGTGGGAAACCGGGACACCGCGCGTCTCGGGAAAGGGGCGCTATGAAGTTCGTCTGCCGCTGCCGCAGGATGCCGGTGAGGCACTTCTGCGGTACATCGAGTCGCGACCTCGAGTTGCCTGCAGCGACCACGTCTTTGTTCGAAACATCGCCCCTTTCAAGCCGTTTATCTCAGGCGATTGCATATCGTCGGTAGTGAAGCGCGCACTAAAACGTGCCGGGGTGAGTTCGCCCGCCAAAGGCGCCCATCTGCTGCGCCACACAGCGGCGACCGAGATGTTACGTCATGGGCTTCCCCTCGACCAGATTGGCCAGGTCCTGAGGCATCGCGGCATCGACACCACGGCCTATTACGCCAAGGTCGACGTCGCGCTGCTCAGGCAAGTCGCGCAGCCATGGCCGGAGGTGACGAAATGATGCCGGCCGTGGAGTCCTATCTTGCCGCGCGGCGTGCGGCCGGCTTCAAACTACTGAACGCAGACTATCTGTTGCACAGCTTCGCGTGCTTTGCCGTCAAGCGCGGTGAAACGCACGTTCGCGCGCAAACCGCAATCAACTGGGCCGCTGAGGCTGCGTCGGTGGCCCAGCGTGACGCGAGGCTAAAGACCGTGTGTCGGTTCGCCCGGTATCTGCGTACCGAAGATCAAAGCCATGAGCTGCCGCCCGCCCGGTACTTTGGCTACCGAAAGACACGCCGCGTCCCGTTCATCTACTCGCGCGCCGACATCAAGCGCCTGGTCAACGCAGCCTTGCAATCGGGTCCTCGCGATATGTTGCAACCACAAACGTATGCGACATTAATCGCCCTGCTGTCAGTCACGGGCATGCGGATCTCTGAGGCCCTGAACCTGCGGCGTGCCGACATTACACCCGAAGGATTACTCATTCGAAAGAGTAAATTCCAGAAGACCCGTCTGGTTCCACTTCACGAGACGGCGGCGGAGGGTTTGCAGGGGTACTTGACCCTGCGGCTGCAGGCCCGTCCGGGTGACGACCATGTGTTCGTTGATGACGATGGTCGACCACTCAGATATACGGTCGCTTACTGGACGTTCCAGAAGCTGTTGAAGATTGCCGGCATCGGCACCACCCACAACGGCCACCGTCCCCGCCTGCATGAGCTCAGGCACACGTTCGCCGTCAGGGCACTGGAGGTGAGCCCGGAAGGCCGGGACCGCGTTGGGCGGCACATGTTGGCCCTTGCGACCTACATGGGTCACGTCAACATCAACGCCACCTATTGGTATCTGGAGGCCACTCCCGAGCTTCTGCATGACATTGCTGTCGCCGCAGAGGGGTTTCTCACTGGAGAACAGAAATGATCCCGATCGCACCGCACATTGTGGCATTTCTTCGTCAAAACCTTGCTCATGAGAGAGGCGCCAGCCAACACACCTGCGACTCCTATGCTTGCACCTTTCAGCTCCTGTTCGAGTTCGCCGCCGGGCGACTCAGGATGACGCCGTCGTCGCTAGCGCTGGAGCAGCTCGATGCGAGACTGATCAGCGACTTCCTGGAATATCTGGAAGATACGCGCCAGAACTCGCCTGGGACTCGCAATGTCCGGCTGGCTGCAATCAGGTCATTCTTCCACTTCCTTGAGTATCGCGAGCCCGCGATACTCGAGCAGGCGCGACGAATCCTGGGCATTCCCTACAAGAAAACTGATTCCCGGTTAGTGCCTTATCTGGTCGAGGAAGAGGTTCAGGCCCTGCTCGATGCGCCCGATCCATCAACGCGCGAGGGGATCCGGGACCGGGCGATGCTGCATCTGGCCATCTGCGCCGGACTGCGTGTATCGGAACTGACGGGTTTGCAAGTCGCCGATGTTGTGTTCCCGTCGATGAGCATTCGTGTTCACGGCAAGGGTCGGCGGGAGCGCGCGTTGCCCCTGTGGAAAACGACCACTAACGCGTTGCGTGCCTGGATGGCGGTACGGGGAACTGCTGCAGTACCGGAATTGTTCGTCAATGCTCGCGGTGAAGCAATGAGTCGCTGGGGTTTCGCGTATATCCTTAGAGGCCAGTTCAAAAAGAGCCCGGAAGGGCTGTTTACTTTTCCACGAAACGGTTAACCTTGGATGCCTAAACAACGGATCAAGGAATGCCGGCACCTATCATCGATGACGAACTGTGGGCACTGATCGAACCGCTACTTCCACCGCCCAAACCGCGACGCAAGCGCTACCCTGGACGGCTGCCGGTCTCGGACCGTGCAGCACTCAATGGCATCCTGCTCGTGCTGAAGACAGGGATGCGATGGAACCTTCTGCCGACCCGGCTGGGCTTCGGCTCTGGAGCGACTTGCTGGCGTCGGTTGCACGACTGGCAGCAGGCCGGTGTGTGGGACAAACTGCACGGGCTACTGCTCGACAAGCTTCGCGAATCTGGCCAGCTCGATTTGTCATATGCGGCTGTCGATTCATCGTCCGTGCGAGCCGTTGGGGCGGGCCAAAAACTGGGCCAAACCCCACCGATCGCGCACGACCAGGGTCCAAACACCACGTCCTCGTAGACGCGAACGGCGTTCCTGTCAGCGTGATCGTGACCGGCGCGAACCGCAACGATGTCACGCAACTGCTGCCGCTGGTCGACGCTATCCCGCCGATTCGCGGCACTCGCGGCCGACCGCTTCGCAAGCCCAAGGTCATCTACGCCGACCGTGGCTACGACTCCGACCCGCATCGCCGCAGACTTCGCGAGCGCGGCATCAGACCGGTCATCGCCAGGCGCCGCACCGAACACGGCAGCGGCCTCGGCAAGTTCCGTTGGGTCGTCGAACGGACTCATTCGTGGCTCCATGGTTTCCGTCGTCTTCGCATTCGGTTCGAACGCCGATCTGACATTCACGAAGCATTCCTCAAACTGGCCTGCTCACTCGTCTGCTGGAACATCTTCGGCCGAACTGAGCGGCCTTTTTGAACTGGCCTTTTAGATACCACGCTGAGACAGCTCGTCATACGTGTCCCTCGCTATCGAAGAAGCAGGTATCACCACACGTGTTGAGGCACACCTGCGCAATGATAGTACTACGAAGCACTCAGGATATTCGGAAAGTGTCCTTATGGCTCGGGCATAGCGATCTGGCGACCACTGAAATCTACACTCGCGCTGATCCAACTGAGAAGCTCGAAGCCCTCAACGCGATCGTCCCACCGCATCTGCGCAGGGGTTCGTTTCGGCCATCCGATAAGGTAATCGCGATGCTCAGGGCCAAGCTTTAATGGAGAGTCAATGGGGGTGGTGAGTCCGCTTCGCGCTAGCTCCGGGCCAGAAGAGTGTTTATCCCGAAGGCCAATGGCAAGCTGAGGCCACTGGGCATCTCGACCCTGCGAGACCGGGTGTGCATGACAGCAGCGATGCTGGTGCTCGAACCGATCTTCGAAGCCGACCTTCCATCCGAGCAGTACGCCTATCGGCCGGGCCGCAATGCCCAGCAAGCGGCCTGAGCGCAAGCGCCAGTTCGCCGAGCCACCTCTGCACCCCATACGCTTCGACCTCCGCGAAGTCTTGCCGATCGACACCCGGCGCGCCCTTGTTATCCTCTCCCCGTTAGACAGAACTTCCCATAACGCAGGAGTTATAGGCGATGCGCTGATGTCCGCATGTGTCGCACTGTTCGACGTGGCCACCGAGCGCTGCGGTACGACACTGCTCGATCGCGCTCATGACGCGACGCTGCTCCCGGCTGAGCGAGTCGACATGGACTTCCCGATACGTTGGCCCGTGGCGACGCAGAACGTCCGCCAACTCCAGTGCGGCGCGCATGATCGCGCTCAGCTTACGGACGGCGGCGCGGAGCAGATCGATGTAGGAGATTGTAGAGGCAGTCGGTCGAACGGACTGGTCGTCGCGCAGACGGTGCTGGTTGCGACCTTCAGATAGCGCGACGTGGTGGCGAGGCTGCGATGGCCGAGCAGTAACTGGATGGTCCGCACATCGGTACCTGATTCGAGCAGGTGCGTCGCGAACGCGTGACGCAAGGAGTGCGGAGGGTTCTGTCGCGCTAACGATTACAGCTTGAGTAAAGCGTGATATCAGTAGGACTACTTACACTGCCAACGAGTAGAATTGTTCGGCTGCAGTCGAGGCGACGACATCGTCACACAACTGCCCCTTGCGGATCATGTGTGCGATCTCTATGCCAGACAGGATGATGCGCGCACAGCGGAAAGCCTTGAACCCCAGCATCTGTTTGATGATGCGTTTGATGGCACGGTGATCCTGCTCGACGACGTTGTTCAGGTATTTGTTTTGACGGACCTTGATCGGTGTTAAACGCTCGGCATTGAGCGCTTCAAGCGCAGCCAGATTCGCGCCGCTGCAGTCCACGGTGATTGTCTCGGGGTCGCCGTTCTGTTCAATCGCCTTCTCGAAGTAGCGGCGCGCCGCGGCCTTGTCCCGATGGGCGCGCAGCAGGAAATCCACCGTGTTACCTGTCTTGTCGACGGCACGGTACAAGTATTTCCATTGGCCTTTGACCTTGACGTAGGTCTCATCGACGCGCCAGCTCTTGCCCACAGGCCGTTTGCGTTTGCGGAATGCTTTTTCAAGCACCGGCAGCAGCTTGATAACCCACCGGTGCACGCTCGAATGATCCACCTCAATACCCCGCTCGGCCATCATTTCCTCGAGGTTACGTAGGCTCAGTGAGTACGCCACGTACCACCGCACGCACAGCAGGATCACGTCCAGCGGGTAGTGCAGCCGCTTCAGTACCTTGCCAATGCCAGCGGGCAGCGTCTTGCGTGGCGCCTTCGTCTTTGCCATCATGCTTCTCATGCGTTGCGGTCGACGGATTTTACTTGACCGCGTTAATGCGACAAAACCCGCTGGTCGGGGTTCCTACGGCAAGTTGCGCGCGGGATGTGCACTCATTGGTTCATCGCTTTGAACGTGCTGGCGCTTTTCATTGCTGGCGTTGCATGCTTATTTACTACCCGCGATTCACTCGATGAGCTTGACGTATTCAAAGCGATATTCGCGTTCACTGTATTTGGCTTGTTCGTGATCTGGGTGGTGACGGCCGCAGTACTGCGGTGGCGATTCATCAGAAGGCGGCGTCGAGCACTCGGCCCACGGGAACAAATCAATGCGTCGATCGAACAGCGAGGGGTCGGTGCTTTCATTATCGCGGTCGCACTAGGTTGCGTTCTGCCCCTCGCACTCGTTGTCACGGGCGAGTCGTTGGAAGTTTCGACTATAGGTGAAACGACCTTAAGCAGGATCAACGCATTCAGGGAGCTCAACGCCGAAGGAAAGACTCTGCTCGCAAAACCCCCGAGTGCTGAAGTATTGGACAGCCTCCGGGGCAGTCTTACGCAGAGGTTGAACGGCTTGAGCAAGGGTGGACAGGCTGATCCTCTCCGAGCGGAATTTCCGAGGCGCGAACTTCGAGTCGGCCATTCTGACGGGTGCAGATTTTCGCCATGCTGACCTCGAAGGCGCGTCGTTCGCCGACGCGCACATCGAAGGTGCTCAATTTGACTGGGCAAATCTGACCGGCGCCGTTTTTTGGTTTAGTTTTGCGGAAGCTTCAAATTTCAGCCACGCAACTTCACCCGGAGCGAGGTTCGAGGGAGCACGTCTGGAAGCGGCGAACTTTTCCGATGCGCATATGGAAGCCGCAGAATTTTCGGGCGGGGCGGAAATGGTTGGTGCCATTTTCAATAGCGCCGAGCTAGGCGGGTCCACCTTCAGGGGCGCGCATTTGAAAGGATCGTCCTTTTCATGCGCCAAGATGGCCGGAGTAGATCTTAGTTACGCTCAGCTGTTCGATACCGACTTTGACGGAGCTGAAACGCCGTTGATAGATCTTCGCGGTACGCTATGGGATGCATTCTCTTCGAGTGAGCGCGAGACTTTGAGCGCGTCGAAATCCGCGGTGCGCTACGAGCGCAATGCGTACGGGTTAGATTATTGCAGGGCGCCCGACAACTCACAGCGCCGCTTCGACTCATGCTTGACCGACACTACCCATTCCACTCAATTCGTCTGTTTCAAGTCGTGGTATCCGGCAGGCATCGAGGGGTACCGGAAGCAGTTATATGGCCTGCTCACAAAGTTAGCGTGCTCCGACGCGATAAAGGCAACGGCGCTTCTGCGAAACGTATATCAGAGTCTACGGGCTGCCGAACCGGATTCCCGACTCGAACACGAGTTTCTACTTCTTTTGTGGAACCGGCGGCAAGATCCGAACTGCCAAGGTGTGCAAAATATAGCCGCGCTGGAGCTTATGTTGAATGCCGATCCTAGCCTCGTGGACAAATTGCCGAGCGGTCCCAAAGCCAAAGAACGACCCGCTTCCGGTTCCGTGCCGCTTAATGAGCGGCGGCAATACTTCGGGCTTACCTTTGCTTGGGAGGCCTATTGGTGACAGGCCAACGCGAGCGACATTCAAACGTTCATGGCGACCGGGAATACTCGAGCGGAAATCTTTGCCTTGCCGTATCCCGTTCCCATCCCACCAATCCCGATTCGCATGGCGAGCCCCACCTCGCTAGGGAGATGTTACTCGCGTGGCAGAAAACTCCAGCATCAACGGTTGATGCTGGATCGCAATAACGCTGCTTGAATCGCGACGTATCTGACGCAGCATCAGCGGCCTACCCTCGTTGGGCGGACAGGCTGATTACAATTTGCCCATCGCTGTCGATCCTAACAACACCAATACCTTGTACCTAGCGGGGTCCGCGTACGCGGCTGACGTTGTAGAAGGCGACCGTCAGATTCTGAAAGGTTTCCGATCGCTGAATTTGCAGTTGCCAACTCAATCTGGTCACCTGCTTTATTGATTTTTCCCTGAGGATGTGGATCGTGTTCGCCATGAGCATGCTGCGGCAGCGCCTACTATCAACGTCATGGCAGTTAGCACGCCAGTTATGGCCCACTCTTCCACGCCGTCTCCTGCGTCAGGCTGATTGCCAAACAACATTTCGATCCATTGTGGCCAAACCAGCGACGCCGCCAGAGTTGTCGCGCTTAGCACGGCAAACGCAAACCAGACCACAAAATTGCCGCGCAATTTAATAAAAATGGTATCTTTCATCGCTGTATCTCCTATTTATTTTGTTTGGCGTGGTGTTTATGGGAGGCGAACCCGTGAGTTAAGTACCGCGTCGATTTTTGTTATTATGTGATTAACTACGTGATTCGCACCGAACTTCGCATTTTCGTGGAGTCTCTCTTCGGGGGGCGCCCATCTACAAATGTATGTCTCATTGAGCATGTGCCGTGGCCTGCTGACGAAACAACCAATATCGCAGATTTGACTTTAAAAGGCCTGCAAAAAATACTAGGACAAACTTTTGGTGCATGCCGATTTTTTTCATTGGAAATCATGAATCGCGATAACTTCTTCTGCGCTCATCTTCGAGTGTTAGAGGGGCGCGTTGCACTGTTCAAAACAGTCGGCTCCATCAAACCAGAATCGATGCTTCCTCGATTCCCAACGGACTAGACGCGTTCGATGAAAATAAGGGACCGACAGCAAAGGATGGGGGACGGCCGCAGGGGACGGCCGCTCTGCGGGAGACAAAGCGGCCGTTCGCACGGGTTGTACGACCGCGCCGCTCCCTCGTAAGCGTGTTCTGATCACCGTCTCTTTATGCTCGGTGGCTACCCGAGCCGTCGGTTCCATCCTTTTGGCGATGCGCACGAGTAGATTGTCCTCGAGGACATCGCGCAGGCGGCCGAGTGCGTGACTGATTGCGGATTGACTGAGGTTCAGCCGTTTGCCGGCCGTCTGGATTGCGTGAGCTCGCGCGCATTCTACCTTTGCGTTCCTCGGAATGAGTGCTAGATTTAAATGCATTCGCTCCGAGAAATGAATCCGAGTGTTTTTACGCTCAACGCTCGCTGGCGATAGCAGGTCGATCTTTCTTGTCATCCTATTATTTGACACCGTCACTGTTTGTTAGCGTGAGTCCCGAGTTATTTGACACCGTCACTGTTTGTTAGCGTGAGTCCCGAGTATTCTCCTGATAGCGATCCAATCCGGAGAAACTATAATCGCGACACCACAGGAGCAATCGATGCCCCGTAAAGAGAGCGAGAACGAGCGTGAAGATCCGCGAACGTTCGAATTGCGCAGGGAACATTTTCTGCGCTCTCGCCGCCCCCCGGAAGGCCTGACGGTCACGCAGGCACGAACAAGCGCATTACAGAGCAGCGCGCGGCTCGGTGAATTATCAGAAGCCACATTGGAACTCGCCGATACTCCACCGCGGCGCGAGTTGGAACTGGAGGCGCCCGAGGGACACGGCTCGGTGACCACTGCGCCCGAACTCCGATTCGCACCCTCTGGCTTCGTCGGCGAGGCGGCAGCAGTCAAACTTAAGGAGAGCGACGGCGAAGAAGCCATCCTCAAGATCGGACTTGACGCCGACGAGCAAGCAGGGGTTGTCGTCGAAACCGTGAGGATTTTCCAAGTCGATGGTCACGATTGGCGTATCGTGCCACGCGGCAATGTGGCCCGCGACGGTACACACGTATGGTGCTTGCTTTCGAATGGAGGGGTTTTCGCCGCGGCCGGTGTGGTGCGGGAGCGCTCCGTGATCGCAGCGTTATTGGCGAGCTATGCCCTGCGTATTTTCCTGCATCCTCTCTTTCGCGAACGGCAGAGTTTTTCGCAGGCGGTCAAGACAGTGGTAAAGGCCAAAGACTGGCGCGCTTTGGCAAAGCGATCCAAACTTGTCCTCGATGATGCCGATGCCGCGGATGTGAAAACGGCGCTCGACCGGCTGCGGCGCAATCTGCCGGCGGTCTCGAAGATCAAATCGCCTAGAAACGGGCCGGTCGAATGGCAGATTCTTGAGATGCTGTCTCTGACGCCCGAGGGCCAACAACTCCTGGATGACTTGGACATTCTGGCTGAGCGGAAGCGATTATGAGACCAGGTTGGCGTAAGGTGGGACCTACAAATTTCGCTGGGCGCATCAAGTCGTTGGCCATCGACCCGACCAACGGTAGCGTGCTCTACGCCGGCGCAGCCAATGGGGGCGTGTGGAAAACGACCGACGCAGGCGCGAACTGGTGGCCGCTGTTTTCCAAACAACTCTCGATGGCGGTCGGTTCGGTGGCGATTGCAGCCGCAAACCCAAATATCGTCTATGCCGCGACGGGCGAGGACGTTGATGGTTGGGGCCCATCCTACGATGGCGTAGGCGTTTATAAATCTACAGACGCCGGGGCCACCTGGTACCTGACCTCTGGAGGTCCCGGCTCGCGATGCGGGCGCGTGGTAGTGGGCGCAACCAACCCAGAGCACGTGCTGGTCGCAAGCGATATTGGCCTGTTCTATTCGAACGACGGTGGCGGCACGTGGACCCTGCCGCTCCCAGGTCACGTCACCGACGTGGTAGCCGATCCGGCCGATGCCGATAACACCTTCCTCGCGGGAGTCTGGAACGACGGTATCTACAAGAGCACGGATGGCGGCGTCACATGGCACCGAAGCAACGGGTCCATTCACGCTCATGCTGGGAGTGGAACGAACGCCGGCTGGATTAAGCTTGCCGCCGGCCGACTGCTCGGCCAAACCGTTTTCCTAACGAAGCAGGGTCCGGACGGCGGTTCGATATACCGATCCGCCAGCGGGGCGTCGAAATGGTATTTCGTGGTGGGCGGAATCGAAGCTGTGAAATATAACCAATGGACGAATCTGATCGCTTGCCGGCCGGATAACGCGATTTTTCTGTACGCCGGTGGAGTTGGATTGCAGCGTGCGCTCCCGGCGCCTAATTGGGGCGCGGTGGCGTTCACGCCTGTAGGCGGAACACACTCGGATCACCACGCGCTGGTCTTTGATCCCGGCAATTTTGACGTTTGCTATTTGGCGACCGATGGCGGTGTTTATAGATCAACCGATGCCGGAGCCACATGGACCATCCGGAGCAACGGTCTGATTGCGACGCAACTCTATACGATCGCTTCGCATGAACAAGGCGACTTTCTCTTAGGCGCGCCAACCCAGGACCAGGGCATTATCTGCAACCGCGGTAACACCGGTTCTGATTGGGTCGACACCGGCGCCGGTAACGAGGGCGGCACGTTCGTGGTGGATGAGAACAACGGTGACAATGCCTTCTGCACACCGTCGAACTCGACCTTCCAGCGAACCACTGACCGATGTGCCACCTGGACGAATCTAGTCGCAGCGATCAAGAACCTTGGCGTGATGACCGATATTGTCATCACGGCGCTTGCCGTGCGTCCCGGCGATTCGCGGCTCGTAGTTGCCGGGTTGCGGAATACGCGGCGGCGGCCACGCCAGCACACCGAACACGACTTGATCCGCAGCACCGATCAAGGGAACACTTGGTCATTTGTGCTCACCAAGCAAGAGGACTTTAGCGCCGTCGCCTTCGCACGCGGCGATTCCACCGTTTGCTTTGCCGGGACAGATCAAGGGAATGTCTATCGCAGTGATGACGTGGGCGTATCTTGGGCCATTCCGTATGCTGCTGGCGCAGGACCGCTATCGGACATTATCACCTCTATCGCGGTTTCGTGGGCGAATGCCGACGTGCTCTATCTCGGACTCGGGAACTTCACAGCAGGCAGCCGCGTGTGGAAGTCGGTCGATCGTGGCGCGCACTGGAGTAATGCAAGTGGAAGCGGAACGACCATGCTGCCTGCCATTCCGGTGAATGCCTTGGTGGTGGACGATCACGACGATCAAACGGTCTACGCGGCGACAGATATCGGAGTTTTTGTGACTCGCGACGGGGGCGTCTCTTGGCAGGACTTCACGGGCGGCTATCTGGGATTCGTATTGCCGCGCGTGGTCGTTTCCGGTCTTGCACTGGATCGCACCAGTCGGCGGCTATTTGCGAGCACCATAGGTCGCGGCGCGTTCTACCGCCCGCTTTGATTCTCGGTCACCCAGACTGTGCTGGATCGTCTCCCGCCGGCAGCCCGCGCCTATGCCATCGCGGGTGATGCCGGACCCTCAAATATCGCTGATCGCGCGTCTCGCTTGGATTCCGACGGCCCTTCTGCCTCGTCGGGACAATTCAACTTGTCCCGCCACCGGGCGGGCGATCACTAACAGCAGCTAGCGGTCAATGGGTCGGTTAATGCCAGTACCGAAGCGGATCGCGATATTGTGGATAGTGTAAGTTGAGCCACGCCGACAGTCTGGCCCAGTCGGGATGGTTGGTACCGGTTTGGGCAGACCATATTGTCGATCTTTCGAGAACCTGACCGTTCGAGCGATCACGGACAACCAGGCTGCCCAGTCCGCTGGAACTATTCGTCTGTGATTCAACCAGATACCGCGGCAGAATCCTGAGCTCCGCGTCCTTCGCCCACCCGTATACCGCGCGAACTACGCCGGTCGAATCTCGCAACTCCGTGGGTCCACTTCCCGGCCGCACGGCTGTCCAACCCTCAGGAAACTCAGCGACAACCTCGTTTTTTCCTTCCCTTACCCACTTCGCGTGCCATGCTTTCGCCATCGCCTCGCGTACGTGAGACACCGACTCGTAGCCAGTAGGCAGCTCGATCGCCATCGGAAGAGTAATGAGGTTGTCCTTCCAGAGTTTGGTTTCGTTGTCGACGCGCTCGACTACGTCGAACGCCCCGGCTTCGAATGGGTTCTCGGGCCGGCCGCTTACTTTCACGTTCCCGCTGGGCAGGCCTTCGAAAAGGCGCTCAGCATCGTGGCGGGTGAGTTTTGTCTTTCCTTTCTTCATGGTCTCACTACAGCAAGGTTATCTCACTAACATGGAGGCTGTGACGTCCAAAGTCGGGCGCCACGTTCTCCAGCGTGCGCGAAGACGCGCGATTCTATTTTGCGCCATTTGCCTGTTACCGACTCGCGGGCTGGCAATGGCGCGGCTTATGCCTGCTCATACTGCCCGACATCAGATGGATCGAGCAACGCAAGTCAGAGGATGAGCGGACAGGCGATTATCGACTACTCGCTAACGCTCATTCTACGAGAGCGGCTAACGAAGGAGATGGCAGAATCCGGGCAACTGAACGCCCGAATACGACCAACTGTTGCAGTTTGACGTCACACCGCCTCAACTGCAGTTCCTGAAGCTGAAACGGTCGCTCGCCCTTTCTGGTCGGTAAAAAAAGTATCTGAGGCCCCGGACCGTCATACTTAAAGGCTTATATTTCCGTTCACCGGGTCTCACTAGCCGAAGGCGCCGCTCTGTACGGGTAACCATCCTTTGCTTACCTGTAGACGAGATTGTTGTCGTTCCCGTTCCAGTCTGTGGCATCCCCAACGGTTTTGCCCGTCGAGTCCTCATAATGCCAGGTTCTCGTGTCAGGCAGCGGCGACACCCCGGTCGTCGACTGAGACTGAGACGGATTTTGCACGATGACGGGCCTCTGGGCGCGCTCGTAGTAGTTCGAGTCCTCCCACTGCGTCAGCAACTCGCAGTCTTCGTCTGAACGCGTTTTTTCCCGGCAGTTGGCGTTTGCCGGGTCAAACGCGCTGTCCGAGTTATCGAACCCAGAAGCTTGATGGCCCACCGGTGCACGGTCGAATGATCGACTGCGATCCCGCGTTCGGCCATCATCTCCTCGAGGTTGCGCAAGCTCAGCGGGTAGGCCACGTACCGCCGGCACCCGGCGAATCACCAATGCTACAGGATTGTCAAGAAGGGCATTTCAGTCATTTGACTACTTAGCATACCTATTCAATTACCCGGCAAGGCGAGGCTGATGAAGAATTTCATCGGGCCGGATGAAGCGGTAACGGTTTGAAGGGTATTGAAGACCGTGGCGACGCTCCGAAAATTTTCGGTTTCCAGCACGCTCGGAGGGAGCCCGCGACATTGTCACTTCCCCAACTGGCATGCAGCAAAACGAAGGCTACACCCATGCCAAGGCGGAGTGTAGGCAGATTGATTACTGCCTAACCGTTGACACTTTGGCGTCGGTCCACGATAACTGCGTTGCATGATTCTGCAAGGGCCCGATGGTCGAGGCCCCTCTGTCGCCGCTCGCACGGATGTTTGTCAGTCTGACCCGGCCGAGCCGTTGTTTGTCCCACATTGCTTCCCCTACTCAGCCGTTCGGGCAGGCTCCGTCGTCGAGCCTAGACGTTGGCCGTCGCGATCGCGCGTTAGGATGACATCCGGGACATTCTGCGGCTGCCGACCGCTGGAGTATCGTCGGCGCGGCTCGTTATGATGGGCTGCATGACGGACCCGACGTCGTGTCGGCCAGCCTGGTTCGAATATGGCGTCACTGACCCGAGCTGCGCGATGAGTTTGCCCGTAATGCCGAGGGCGATGCCAATTTGCGCTACCGCATAAATATTAGCGTGCTTACAGTCTGGTCAATCCGGCCGCACGTCAGCCCTGCCTGTCACGCAAGTGTGGCGCCGCCAAGCCGTCCATCTGCTGCCCCTTGATCACGAGAAAGATTGCGATGAACAAAGTTGCGAAGACGCTGCCACGTGTTCGAACCGAGATGAGCCTTCACGTATTAGCCTACAACCTGATATGACTTTCCGTGTCAATCGGAATGTGTGGTTTGCAGTCTTCTCATGCGCAAATGAATTCCCTGAGGGCGGCGTAGCAGTAAATCTCGACGGTGGATCATCCTGATATCCGCGGGTTGGTTACCGCATTACATGGACCGTCTCATGAGCCTGCCGCATTCTTAAGCCGCAAGTCGGGTGATATCCGTTGCGGGGTTGTGCCGCGGGTTACTCGAGTAGCCGGGCTACGCCGCCTTCAGGAAACTCGTGGATCTATGGGGTGAGCGACGTGGTGCTTCGTAATCAGGTTGCCTCTCTGCGATAAGGTAACGCGAGCGACATCGCCAAGCGCCCGATGTCCCAGATGAAACCTGACAGTTCACGGGCGACGGCCACGACCGTCGTATTGGCATTCTTGCCACGCGCGGCCAGCCTCCGGTATCGGCGACATAGACGAACCTGCGCGTCCCAGGCGCGATCGATGATGGCCTTGGGAATGCCTTCATGCCGACACTGAATGTCGGCGCTTACACGTGCCGGATGCCGATAGCTCCAGGCCGCCTCCACGAGCAACTTTCTGGCGTAGCTATTGCCGGTCTTGGTGATGCTTCCCTGCCGTCGCTTGTCACCCGATGAGTGTTCTGACGGGACGACGCCGAGCCATGCCATCAATTGACGCGGATGCTCAAAGCGTGACAGATCGCCGAGTTCGGCAAGCATTCCAACGGCCGTGGTGAACTGCACACCGCGCATGGCCTGCAGACCCAGAACGGCCGGATAGAACCGCCAGTTTGTCACTGCCTCACGCAAGGCGGCTTCAACACGCTGGCATTGCGCGAGCCGATCTTCGATCGTACGCCGAAGTTCCTCGAACGCGAATTGTTGCCATTCGCTACCGAACGCATACTGGCTCACCCAGCGTCGGTGAGCTGGTCCCCAGTCGGCATGACCAGCATAGCGTACATCGTGCGCGAGCAGGAACGACTTGAGCCGCTGCCGCGCCTGTCTCAAATCGTCTTTGGCCGTCATCCATGCGCGGGCGAGGTCGAGAAATGCCTCGTCCTCGACGGTCGGCACGTACACAGCTGACAGGTCACCGGCCCGTAGGGACCGCACAAGCTTGACCGCATCGCGCCGATCCGTCTTGACGCGCTCGCCGGGCTTTCTGGGAATCAATGACGGCGCGCACACCATGCAGTCGAATCCCTTCTGGACCAGTTGCCGGTAAAGGCCGTAGCCACATGGTCCTGCCTCGTAAACAACGCGTACGTGTCGCGCTTTCGATTGAAGACGCTTGCACAGGCGATCGATATCCGTCTTCGTCGTACCGGTCTTGCCGAGCAGTTCGACCTCGCCCGTGCCGAACGCATAGGCGACAGTGATCGAATCCTTGTGAACGTCGAGTCCTACGTACAGCGTGCTATCGTGTTCCATGCTGGCCTCCGTGCGGGAAATCGCCGGGTGTGGCACCGTCCACACCGTGCGGCTCTGGCAGCGATGCTAACCCGCGTTTGATTCCTCACGGCGGGCCAGCCTCTACCTCACGGAAAGTCATAGTGTCTTAACGAAGGCAGTCGTTCGCGTATCGATCTCGCTTGACTCCTTGTGGCCGAGCCCCGGCGGTACAGCCGTGTCGTCTTTGGTGAAAACCAATGCACTTACGGAACCGGGTTCCGGCGATGACCTTGAGGCCAAGGCCATGCTGACAACGCAATATCAGCCAGCCGCTTCAGTGTTGCCCTGCATGCACGGTCACAGGCTTGCGCCGACATGCCTTGCACAACTGCGCAATAAAAGCGTGCGAGAGCTTCGGTGTCGGTCTCAGGGGCAAGCTCGCCCTCGGCGACGGCACGGTCGAGGCGTGCCTTGATGGCCTGTAACCCAAGCTCGCGCCGCGCGGCGACCGTCTGGGCGACAGACTCGCTCTTTTCGGCATGTTGAAGAACAGCAGTCGAAATCATGCAGCCGCGCGGCCTTCCCAGGTCAGTAAAGCGTGCCGCGGCGTCGTGCAGGTAGAACGCTATCGCATCGTAGGCCGGCATCTTCCCCTGCAGCGCTTCCAGACACTGCTTGTTCTCACGCTCGCTGATATGGTCGAGCGCCTGTCTGTAAAGGTCCTCCTTCGAACCGAACGTTGCATAGAGGGACGGCGGCGGAATGCCCATGGCCTGGGTCAGGTCGGCGATCGACGTGCCTTCGTATCCACGCTCCCAGAACAGCCGCGCGGCGACATCGAGCCCCACATCGCGGTCCAGCAACCTCGGTCTGCCACGTTTCCGGGCGGGCTCGCTCATTTTATATCGATTCCTATAAAAATCGTTGACAGGTGTCTTCCGACGTTATTATTATAACGATCACTATTAAATTTAGTCGAAAAGGAGTGGTCGATGTCTGCAAAACTTTCAAGCAAGGTGGCCCTTGTAACAGGAAGCTCGCGTGGTATTGGCCGTGCTGTAGCACTGGCCTTTGGGAGAGAAGGGGCCGCGCTCATCGGTGTGCACTACGCCAGCAACGCGGAAGCTGCTCACACCACCATCCGCGAGATCGAGGCGCTCGGATCAAAAGCCGTCGCCATCAATGCGGACTTGAGTCGCGGGAAAGAAGCAACGGACAGTATCTGGGAGCAGTTCAAGGCAGCCGCGATCGCCGCCACGGGCGAACCTCGGCTTGACATTCTCGTCAACAATGCTGGCGTAGCACCGGCGATTCCTCTGTCTCAGACCAGTGAATCCGCCTTCGACGAGGTCATGACCGTCAACTTCAAGGCACCGTTCTTCCTGATTCAGGCTGTTGCAGATCACATCCGCGACAATGGACGAATCATCAACGTTTCGACGGGCTTTACGCGTGTCGCGGCTCCAACGCATCCTGCCTACGCCGCGTCGAAAGGTGCCCTTGAAACCCTCACACTGGCGCTTGCCCCTGAGTTTGGTTCTCGCGGCATCACGGTGAATACGGTCATGCCGGGCGTGACGGAGACTGACATGAATGCGGCGTGGATAACGGTACCGGAGGCGCGCGCCGGCGCGGAGGCCATGTCGGTGTTCTCGCGAGTGGGTCAACCTGCCGATGTGGCTGACGTCATCGCCTTCCTTGCATCGAATGAGGCACGCTGGACTACGGGACAGGTGATCGACGCGACGGGTGGTGCCCGCCTCTAACCATTGCGTCCGCTAGATATGAAAGGTCGCGCCAGCGCGTAAAGGATGGTGGACGTATGCGTACGTGCACTACTAAACGAGAGAAATGGCGCGACTCGCTCGCGTCTCCAAGCCGCCACCATGGGCGAAGCGTTCTGGTGGTGTGCATGGCCGATGCGAGTCCTATTTCATCTCTAGGCCATCGGCTCGTCACCTGATGGCAAACAGCCGCGTCAACTACAGTTGCTCGGTGGCAATCGAGTGATCCTGTGACCGGAACCGCGCGGGCTGCGGACATTGGCTTCATGCTCGGCACTGTCCGTTTGTGTTTAGGTTTATAGGATGCCTGCCCTGGACCACGGGCATAGACGTACGCCCCAGGCGCATGCGGGCAGGCGTCGTATAAACCTCAAGGGAGGAAACCGCGGAGTGTCCCGGCACGGCCGGAACCTTTAGCGCTATGGGGATTGGAGAGGTAGCACGCGGCGTGGGGCTGACGCAGAGGTCGGACGAAGCGCGTTGATGTGGAGGGGGTGTACATTGGCGAAGCTGCGCGGTGTACGTTTGTAACGGCAGGCAGAACGCGGCACCGGCTGGTCCAGGTCAGGGACGCAAGCGTCCGCTATCGGATCCCTTTGCCGGAGAGCCGACGGTCGGCTTGAATGTCTCGAAACGCTTGTGGTCATGCTGCGGCTCGCTGTACGGGTGGCGCGCGGATGGGTGCGCTGCGCTCGAGGACATCGATGACGATCATCGGTGCACCGCAGTGCCGGCAGATGAAGGTGGGACGCAAAGCGGGAGCGGTGTCGTCGGGTTGCCTCGCCCTTCAGCATGAAAACAGAGTCGGTTTCTTCTCCGGGACCACTACCGTTGGGGCGGAGCCCTATTACCGCGCGAGCGGTTTCGTCCAGTGGCCGGGCCCGGACGGTCGACCTGTGTTGCTGCGGTTGCGCCGCAGCATCGCCGCCAACTTCCGTAGCCGACCCACTGCTGCCGCCCGGGTCGAGGGTGCTTGAACGGCAGTTTGCAATTGCAGCGGCCGTTCGTCGGGTCGCGTCGGACGACGAGTGATCGGTAACGGCGACTTCTCACGCTGACTGCAGGCTGAGTTTGTCTGTTGCAGCCTCTTCCTTCAGAAGGGCATGAACGGGACAAACTAGAGTAATGGCTCAATCGCGTCTACAGGCCGACCTTGATCGTGCGGAATGGAGAGCCTTTCGCAGACGGGGCAGGATCCTCGATAAGGAGCAGGAACGAGATCAGCCCGCGGATCGTCGGAACAGTTGGCGCAGCGACAGCGCGTGCAGCAGAATCGAGCTTGGCACCACGAATGCCGGGGTCAACACATCCGGATAAGCGCCGGCACCGATGCTTGGCACATTCGGAACGATTAGCTGGAACGGACCCGGCGAAGTGATCACCCCCATAGTGACTGCAATTGCGAAATCCGCGAGGCCGAAGATGTTCCAGATGATTGCCGCTTTCCGACCCTCGGCCGTGCCGGTTGCGACGGCGATTGCCGCCGGTACGGCGAACACGCCCGTCAGCACATCGCCGATTCCCGCCGGCAAAGCGAACACGCTGGGCATCTCCCCACGCAGCGAGGCAGCGAGCGCCCAACTGCCGAATACGCGATAGAGCTGAATGGCAACGAGCCAGGTTACCGGCATCGCATCGAGCACCTGACCCACCCGCCTCGACAACAGCAACAGTGGCGCACCGATCAGCACCGGTAGAAAGATCGCCAACGGCAGCAACGGCACCGGTGACGGCGACGTGCTGGTGCGGAAGACGCCATTGATGGCCGCGCTCCAGGCGACAGCGAACCAAAGTGTGTATGGAATCGTGACCGCAAGCCAGGTCGTGCGGCGTTGGCCCGGCGTCAGGTCGGTGCTTTCGAGGCCGAGCCATAAACCGACCGCGATAACTGCGTGGGCCGTCAGCTGGTGTGCGGTGGTTGGAACGCCGCTAGCCGGGATTATCGGCAGCCAGTAGATGAAGTCAGTCCACAGGACCGTCAGCGGTGCGATCCAAAGCAGGCCGCGCCAAGCGGGACGCGGTTGGACGGTACCAACAGGAACAGGGGCGGTGATCATGAGCGGTTCTCCATGTGATTCCGGGGCTTCGTGGAGGCGGCCTCGAATACCGCAGTGAGAATGCCGAGTCGGCCTTCCATGAGATTGCGTCCCAAGTTGGTGAAAAGCTGCGCGAAGTCTGGCCCCAGCACCACACTGAGATTTGGCGAGGGCGGAGGCCCGGATGCACGCCGTTCGGTGATCCAGGACTTTGCGGCCTCGCTGTCGTCTTGCCATACCAGCGTGCGGAAACCTGCTTTTTCGATTGCTTCGTGTGTTGCATCGGCCGTCAGGAGAAAGCTTGTGGCCGGGGTTCGCGCCCACGGAACCGGATAGTGCAGTTTGCTGCCGTTTGCGACGACGTCGAACGTCGCAAATCTGCCGCCCGGCTTCAGGACACGCCGGATCTCTCGGTAAAGCCGCGCGCGATCGGCGATGTTCATCGCCACATGCTGCAGCAACACGACATCAAAACGGCTGTCTTCGAAGGGAAGTTCCAGCGCGCTGGCGGTGCGAAACGACACCTGTTCGCTCTGCCCAGTGCGCTGGGTGAGATAGCGCGCGGCATCCACGAACGGTTCGCTGAGGTCAATACCCGTAACCCTGCAGCCACGGGTTGAAGCCAGAACACGGGCCGGCCCGCCGATGCCCGAACCGACGTCCAGCACCGACGTGTCGGCGGTGATCCCGGCCAATTGGGCAAGCTCGGCAGTGGCAGCGAGCCCACGGGTGTGAAACTGGTCGAGGGCGTCCAGTTGCTGCGGTGTGAGCAGCTGATCCTCCCGTCCAAGGACTGCGAGTGCGGCTTTCAGCCGCTCGGTCAGGCCGGTCGCGCGATAGTGATCGCGCACGCCATCAAGCACATCGTTCATTGCGAGGTTCCTCCACGGTCTCAAGCGGATTGTTCCGGGCTCGCGCGTCGGGATCTGCGCGACGCCTCATCTGCAGGCGTAGGTGTACCATGGCATCTCGCGAGCGACTATTCATCACAATGTTGATGGGCTATGAAGCAGAACTTCACAGTCAGGCAGGGCGCGCTCGATGGCGTGGAGGCGTTCCTCAGCGTTGCCCGGCATCGCAGTTTTCGCCGGGCGGCCGCCGAACTCGGCGTGACGCCGTCGGCCGTCAGCCAGGCAGTGCGCGTACTTGAAGCGCGCATTGGCGCAGCGCTTTTCATACGCACCACGCGCAGTGTGGGTCTGACAGAAGCGGGCGAACGGTTTCGTTCGCGTGCAAAGCCTGCCTTCGAAGAGCTTGTCGCCGCCAGTGAGGTTGCGCGCGGACTCGGCCAGCGGCCCGCCGGATTGTTGCGTCTTTCAGTGCCGCGCGCGGCGGCGCCGATTCTGCTGGAACCCCTGATTGCATCGTTCTGCAAGGCTTATCCCGAGGTCGAAGTGGAGATCGACGCAAGCGAGAAGCTGATCGATCTCGCAGCGGAAGGATTCGACGCCGGCATGCGGCTAGGTCAGTTCGTCGCCGCCAACATGGTCGCGATACCGCTGACGCCTCCGGTTCGTTTCGTCATCATCGGCAGTCCTGCCTACTTCTCAGACCGCAGCCGTCCCGAACGCATCGACGATCTGCGCGAACATGCATGTTTGCGATGGCGGTGCTCCAACGGTGCGCTCGCGCCGTGGTCATTCAACGACAACGGCCGCGCGATCGAGTTCGCCGTGTCGGGCCCGCTCATCGCCCATGATTTTCCTACCATGCTGGGTGCGGCAATCGAAGGTGTAGGCCTTGCCCAGCTACCTGAACCGATGGCCGCCGAACGGCTGAGAGCGGGAAAACTGGTGCAAGTGCTGGAGCCGTTCGCGCCGGTGATACCGGGTGTGTTTCTCTACTATTCAAGCCGTCGGCAGATCATGCCGAAGCTGCGTGCGTTCATCGATCACGTAAAGAACTACTCCGCGGGCCGTGGCAAAGCGCGGGCGCATCATGACTCTGGAAATGCAGGTACTGAAGCCCGACATGAGCGGCTTGCTCGTCGGGACAACCATCTCGGGCGCCGAAGAGATCGCCAGGCTCGCGCCATGGGCGAAGTTGGTCAAGGCCATCCCGCCTTTTGCGGAGCTGATGCATTCGCCCAGCATGCTGATAGGTGGCAACCGCGCGGGCGTGTTCGTGTGCGGCGATGACAGCGATGCGCGGGCCGTGGTCGCAACACTTCGACGCCGAGCCGGTCGATGCGGGACCGCTCGCCCTTGCGCGCTACGCGGAACCGGCGGCCATGCTGCTGGTGCAACTGGCTTACGCACACGGGTTCGGCATCAGGATCGGGCTGTCGTTACTCCACGAGAAAGCGGCGAGCGTGCCTCATGACCCGCGTGCCTGAGTATTGACGTAGGGCTGGCTATGACCAACCGAGGAGGATGAGATGAACGTAGGCGTATTGGGATCAGGTGATGTCGGCCGAGCACTGGGCGCCGGCTTCGTCAAGCATGGCCAGGACACGATGCTGGGCACCCGAGATCCGCACAAGAAGGAGATACAGGACTGGGTCCGCAATACAACCGGAGCCAGGGCCGGGACGTTCGACGAAGCCGCTCGGTTTGGCGAGATCGTCGTGCTAGCCGTGCTCGGCCGCATCGCTGAGAGCGTGATCGAGCTTGCGGGGCCGGAGAATCTCGCCGGCAAGACCGTCATCGATGCAACCAACCCGCTCGCCGACGAGTCGCCGGTCAACGGGGTCCTGAAATATACGACGGGACCGAACGAGTCGCTCGGCGAGAGGATTCAGGCGAAGGTTCACCTCGCCCACGTGGTCAAGGCTTTCAACAGCGTCGGCAACGCGCTCATGGTGAATCCCCATTTTTCTCAAGGCACGCCGACGATGTTTTTGTGCGGCAACAGCGACGATGCGAAGGCCCGGGTTGGCGCAATCGCCCGGCAGTTCGGATGGGAGCCCTACGACTGCGGAAGCATCGTATCGGCACGCGCGATCGAGCCGCTGTGCATGCTGTGGTGCCTGCCGGGATTCCTCAGGAACGACTGGCAGCATGCGTTCAAGATGCTGACGAACTAAGGAGAAGCGATGGAACCGCTTCAAGTACCGCTGAAGGGTGATCCCGGTCTGACGCTGGAAGAGATGAAGCGATTCGTGGCCGATCACTTCGAAGACTTCGTCAACCGGAAGAAACCGGAAGTCGCATCGGCGAACTTCAGCGCGGATTTCCTCGGCCGCGACGAACCGTCGGGTCATCAGGTCGGCCCCGAAGCCGCGATGGCCATGATGAAGGCGGCTTATCAAAAGTGGCCGGACTTGCACGTCACGATCGAAGACATGATTTCCGAAGGTGACAAGGTGATGGTCAGAAACACGTGGCGCGCCACCGACGTTATCTCCGGGAAAAAGATTGAGTTTCACGGCTTTGTCCTGTCGCGGTTTGCGAACCGGAAAATTGTCGAACGATGGGCCACGTTGACGACACCGTGTGAGGCTTGATTCGAGAGCGGAGGACCACGAGCATGAGCGCCCGTTACATCCGCATCGGTGACCAGGGTGTCGGGGCGAGTTCGATCCGGGCGCGGACTGCATACAGGGTCAGCCCGCGCGTAGACGGCAGGCGTCTCCGCTCTACTCAGAACCATAACGTTGAGGAGGCTGTTTTCTGAACACGTGGTCGACCGGAATCCGTTGGAAGTGCCCCCTCAGCGTTTCCGGAAGCGGCGGCCCCGTCACGGTGCCGGTCGGCTCGGCCTCCAATCCGCGAGCGCAGGCCGACAAACTGTAGGTCCCCCGCCGCTGCGAACGGCAGGTGGTCGGTGGTGAACGGACACTCACGAACCGGCCGCGAACGGCCGGTTGTGGCCGAAGTGGTCGCTTGGAATCGTTACAATGGTCCAGATTCACCCCCACCTTAACAGCATCGAGTGCGAGACATGCTGACTTCCTTTTTCTGGAGTGGCGACATCATCCGCAGTCGACGCGTGAGTGACATCGTGCTATCAGGCTCGGTTGACGTGCCCGTGCCCCCTGCGCGCCTGCTCGCAGATTGGGAAAGAGAGACATCGTCGCGCCTGGTCCTGGAGCCCGGGGACGTCGAGGCAATGCCTTTGGCGCGAGCGCAGGCGCGCTGGCCGGACTACACGCGCTGTGTGCAGGCAGTGTCCGATTGGACGTGCGCGCTTGGACTTCCTAAGGTGCTCGCCTCCAGTGACGTAGCCCTCATGGCCTGCCGCGGCGCGAAGTACCACCATGACGGTGCGCAATATGGCGGTGCGGCCTTTTGCAATCTCTTCCTGAGCGAGGACAGGGGTCTGGACTTGCATTTTCCCTCTACGGGCCATCGCATTCCCCTAACCCGGGGAACGGCTGTGATATTCGATACTGGTCAGCCTCATGGCGTCATTCAACGCAGCAGCAGCGGTTTTAACGTGGCCGACTTCGCGCCGGACCAGGATTGCATCCAAATATTTCTGACCTGGGAGCTTCCCATCGAAGATGCCCATGTTGGGCACGCCCTCAAGGTTGCCTTCGACATCGCGCCTTCAACCTCGTTGCAACTGGACGCAGAGGAAGTCTGGCTGAACGGCGCACGGGCCATTGTGTGCCCAGATTCTGGTCGTTGGTGCCAGGTTGACTAATCGTCTGCGTGACACCGCGGTGTTGCCATGACAGGCTCAGGTTCAGCGCGATAGCCGCGTGCAGCGTGCGCCGTTTGCGCTAGGGTCAACGATTTCAGGCTTCGCTATCAGACCCGTCACGCAGCGGCACAAAGCCGCAAAGTCAGGCTCCATCTTAAAAGCTTGGCACAATGACCGCTGTTGGCAGCCTGGCGCCTATGCTTGATCGGCGGCGCACGACCCAGATGGAATGGAACACCGCCCTCCCTTCGGGGAGGTGGGCATGATTGAGGGCCTCGGCACACGCTACCGTTCCTGACTTGGTGGTGAGGCAATTTTGCGCCCGTACAAGTCTTCGCCAATCAATCTGTTCGCTTCTCTCAGCAGCTTTTCAAGAGCGTCATACTCGGGACCGACGTCCATCTTCCGTGCCGCAAGGTCCATGCAATTTGACCTTAGCTGCGTGGTCAAATCGCGTAGCGCAGCAATCACTTCGTCGTCACACGCAGACTCTTCCAACGCCTTGCGGCCGATCAAATATGCCTCGCGATACGCCGCAGCACGAACCATCTCTCGTACGCGCTGTGACTTTAAGCTCATGGGTAATCTCTCCTCTGTCGGTTCAAGTCAGCAATTTTCAGCAATTTCGACGGCGACGTCGACCGACCGCACATGGCCGACTCTTGCCGAACTGCTATCCGGCAGAGCGCGACCCACAGCAGTCGACCGGATTTCTCCAAAGCAGCCGTTCGAACCGGGACCAACGATCTGGCTCGGTCCCGATCCGCGGGTCCTGCTGTGACTGCTAGCGAGTCCGAGCGTTGCATTGCATCGCCGCAAGGTGTTGCTGTTAACCGTTTCTGCTAATAGTTCACCGTTTGTGGCGAGAACGGGTGTCCCGTGCGAGGTAAGGCCAGGAGGCCAGATTGACAATTCTGTCACCACTAGCGTTGCAGTTAGGAATGAGCGACAGGATGTCCGTATGCGGTCCACGAACGACGCCACTCAGAGGTGCTCTGAAGCGTAAATTGTGTGGCAGGGAGAAGGGTCAGCGGAGATTGGCGGGCATCTTCCACGGCAACAGCGCGTCGTAGTCGTCGACGGTCTTCGCCAGTGGCAGACGTTGGAACAGCCAGGTGAGGTAGCAGTACGGGTCGATGCCGTTGGCTTTTGCCGACTCGATCAGCGAATAAAGATTCGCACTCGCATGTGCGCCAGCAACTGTATCGGCAAACAGGAAGCTTTTGCGTGCGACGACAAACGGGCGAATGGAATTTTCGCAGGGATTGTTCGATATGGGCCAGTTGCCGTTCTCGACGTAACGGATCAGCTTGGGCCACTGCCCATGCAGATAGGTCAGCGCCTTGCCGAGTAAACTTTGCGGCACGACGCCGGGCGACTGTTCGAGCATCAGCTTTTCGATGGTATCGAGTACGCGCGCACTGTATCGTCGTCGCAATTGCTGTCGTCGTTCAGCCGGCCACGTTTCACTGCGCGCCTCCGCTGCGAACAGCTTGCCGATCAGTTTGATGAAGCGTGTGGCGAGCAGATCGGGGGAGCGGGCCGCCTTGGGCACGTTATCTTCGGCCTTGACCAGATACCGTCTCGCATGAGCCCAGCATCCGAGATGCACGAGCTGATACTGTTGCGCGATGCCGTTGTAGGGCTCGTATCCGTCGGTCATCAGAACCGCACCCTTGCGAATGCCGGCGAACAGTTTGTCGGCCAGCTTCGCGCCGCGACCAGCCGTATAGGCGAAACAGCGGATAGGCGTTCCCGATCCGGTCATTTGCGCCCAGAGATAGCTTTTCGTTTGCGGCTTGCGCCCTTCTTCCTTCAGGACCTGGAACGTCGTCTCGTCGCAGTAGATCACGTCAGCATCGAGCAACGCGTCGCGCATCAGATTGATAACGGGCTGCGTCGCGTGACCGACGCGGACCATGCTCGCGGCGAGCGTGTTCGACGAGATGTCGCCACCGAAGCGTCGCAGCAGACCAGCCTGGCGATAGATCGGCATGCCGAACTGATACTTGCCGGTGGCGACCCACGCGAGTGCCGATTCCGTCAGCAGCCCACGCGGGATGATGCGCGCCGGCGCCGGCGTAACCTTGATGCCGAGGTCGCAGCACGGACAGGCATATTTGACGCGCTGGTGCTGGATGACTCGAACCTGCTCGGGGATCACGTCGAGCTGCTCGCTCGTTTCGACGCCGATCTCGACGAGCGCGTGTCCGTCGTGGTTGCAGAAGCGTTCGGCTTCGGGAAGTTCGTGCCGAACGACTTCGCGCGGCAGACTGGGATCGAGCGGTTTGCGATGACCGCGCTTCTTGCGCGTGTGCGCTGCGATCGTGGTTTCGCGAGTATCTTCCTGCGCGGGTGTTGCGTTCGTGCCGAGCACTTCGGCTTCATTGAACAGACCGGGCTGATCCGATGCGCGGGCTTCGCTCTTCGCGCCGAACAGCTCGCGCCGGTAAGCGCGCAGTCGTTCCTCGGCCAGGTCGCGCTCCGCAGTCACGAGACGCAGTGCGCTGCGTAACCCGTCACGCTCTGACTGAAGGGCGTCGTGCTCCTCACGTATCGCGAGGAGCGCCCTGAGTTCGTCAGCGTCGATGGTCACGTTGATCGGCATGCCACTTAGACCGGCACGCCGATGCCGTGTTCAACTCACGCGAGCATAGTGGCGTTTCGGATGCCGCTGAAGAGCAGCAATGTCGGCACCTTCGAGAAGCCAGTGCAGCAGATCGACGGTCAACGTCACGACTTCGGTTTTGCTGTCAGGCCAGACGAAGCGATCATTGGCCTCGAGTCTCTTGAGCATCAGCCAGAAACCGTTGTGCTGCCAACCCAGGATCTTGACGCGATCGCATCGCCGGTTGGTAAAAACGTAGAGCGAGGAATCCATCGGATTCAGGCGCATCGCCTGTTCGACGAGAATCGACAGACTGTTCATTCCGTACCGGAAGTCGACGGGATCGCGGTGCAGGTATACCGTCAGCTTTTCGTCGAACCGGAACACGGCATCCTCCCGAACATCTGGACCACGGTGCTCAGCTCGTCGATGCTCGCTGCACTGAGATCGAGCTCCACGCCGTTCGACAGACATACATGCAGTGAGAGCGTCATCGGCGGTGCCGGAGATACGGGTGGTGGCGGCAGTGCCGGTGGTAGTGGCACGACAGGAATA
The DNA here is from genome assembly GCF_050436385.1 of Paraburkholderia sp. MM5477-R1. Lineage (NCBI taxonomy): Bacteria > Pseudomonadati > Pseudomonadota > Betaproteobacteria > Burkholderiales > Burkholderiaceae > Paraburkholderia > Paraburkholderia sp. MM5477-R1. The sequence continues at coordinate 513,471 of NZ_JBNDMC010000001.1, read as the reverse complement.
AATGCAGAGGAGGATTCTGCCGGCGCGGGCCGCTTACGTGAATCCGGCATATCGATGGCTTTGCCATCCATTACTTCGACTGCGGGTGGTGATGGGGCGCGCTCGTCGGCGTCGTCCTTCAGCGATGCCAATGAGATGCCTTTCTCACGCTCCATCAGGTACTTCGTAGTCCATTTGCGCAGCAGGTTGGCGTTGATCCCATGCTCCTGTGCCAGACGGGCTACCGACACGCCCGGGCGCAATGCAGCCTCGACCAGCGCGCGCTTACCGTTTTCGTCATAGCGACGGCGCCCGTCGCGGCTTAGACGAACTACTCTTAACTCTGAGTCATTGCCAGCCATTGGTGTCCACCTCCACGTAGGTGGACACCAATGCTCCTCGCTCATGCCGCCAGCCGATAGACGTCGAAGATGGACCGCTTACGGATGTCCATTGATTTTGGTAGCGTTCGGCGTGTCCTCGAATTTGGCTAGTGCGGCTGTCGAGGCGCGCGATTAGCGCATCGGCCTGAGGCAGCAAGCGCAAATACCGGAGGTCATTTTTTTGATCTCGGACCGCGGACATCTCAGCGCGCAGACCAAAAACGCCAGGCAGTTTGGCACTTTGGATGTTTCTTAGGCGGCCTCCACCACTGTTCGCATTGATGGCGGTGAGAGTGTTATCGTGCTGCGCTTTGTCAGTCGTTCCGGGCAGTGAGTTCGTGCTCCGGGGGCAAAGCGACGCTAGCGGAAAAAACGGACAGCCTCAGCGCTTCAATGGACACCGCTAGCAACATTCGCGATCTGCAACAGCAACTGCACTTGGTGACGGATAATAGCGGCTACATCATTTTGAGCACAATTTTTGGAATTTCCCCATGGAAATTAAAGTCAATTTTCTCGATAAGCTGCGTCTTGAAGCCAAGTTCGATGACTTCACGGTAGTGGCCGACCAGCCTATCCGTTATAAGGGCGATGGCTCGGCGCCTGGTCCGTTCGATTATTTTCTGGCCTCATCGGCTTTGTGTGCAGCTTACTTTGTGAAGTTGTACTGCGTAAATCGCAATATTCCTACCGAAAATATCCGCCTGTCGCAGAATAATATCGTTGATCCGGAAAACCGGTACCAACAGATTTTCAAGATTCAGGTTGAGTTGCCGTCGGATATCTCGGAAGTGGACCGCCGAGGTATTTTGCGCTTCATCGACCGTTGTACGGTGAAAAAAGTGGTGCAAGCCGGGCCCGAGTTTGTGATTGAAGAGGTAGAAAACCTGGATGCCGATGCTCAGTCGTTGCTGACGTTGAAGTCGGCTTCTGATGCCAGCACCTATATTGCGGGCAAGGATTTGCCGTTGGAGCAAACCATCGCCAATATGTCGGGCGTTCTGGCGGGCTTGGGCATGAAGATAGAGATCGCTTCGTGGCGCAATATCGTTCCAAATGTGTGGTCGCTTCATATTCGCGATGCGCACTCGCCGATGTGTTTTACCAATGGCAAGGGAGCGACCAAAGAAAGCGCGTTGGCGTCAGCGTTGGGAGAGTTTATCGAGCGACTGAATTGCAACCATTTCTATGGCGGTGCATTTTGGGGCGAAGACATCGCCAATGCGGAGTTTGTGCATTACCCGAATGAGCGCTGGTTCAAGCCTGGCCCTAAGGATTTGCTGCCGGCTGAAATTCTGGATGAGTACTGCCTCGAAATTTATAATCCCGATGGCGAGTTGTATGGCTCGCGTCTATACGACACCAACTCCGGCAATGTGGAGCGCGGCATCTGTTCGCTGCCGTTTGTGCGGCAGTCGGACGGCGAAGTGGTGTATTTTCCGTCCAACCTGATCGAGAACCTGTTCGTCAGCAATGGCATGAGTGCCGGTAATACGCTGGCCGAAGCACAGGTGCAATGTCTGTCCGAAATTTTCGAACGGGCGGTAAAGCGCGAAATTCTGGAAGGCGAAATCGCTTTGCCTGATGTGCCGCACGAAGTGCTGGCGAAATACCCTGGCATTCTGGCCGGAATTCATGGATTGGAAGAGCAGGGCTTTCCGGTGCTGGTAAAGGATGCGTCGCTGGGTGGGACCTACCCGGTGATGTGCGTCACCTTGATGAACCCGCGCACAGGCGGTGTCTTTGCCTCGTTCGGCGCGCACCCGAGCTTCGAGGTGGCGCTGGAACGGAGTCTGACGGAATTACTGCAGGGGCGTAGTTTTGAAGGCCTGAACGATTTACCTCAGCCCACCTTTGTCAGTAACGCCGTGACTGAACCAAACAATTTTGTTGAGCACTTCATTGATTCCAGCGGTGTGGTGTCGTGGCGCTTTTTCAGCGCCAAAGCGAATTACGAGTTTGTTGAGTGGGATTTTTCTGGCCAGGGTGAAAACTCCAATGCCGAGGAAGCAGCAACCTTGTTCGGCATTCTCGAAGACATGGGCAAAGAGGTGTACACGGCGGTGTATGACCAACTGGGTGCCGTAGCCTGTCGGATTTTGGTGCCCGATTATTCGGAAGTTTACCCGGTAGAGGATTTGATCTGGGATAACACAAACAAGGCGCTATTGTTCCGCGCGGATATTTTGAACTTGCATCGACTGGACAATGCCTCCCTGGCAGCACTGCTTGAGCGGTTGGAGAACAGTGAGCTGGACGAGCACTCCGATATTGCCACTTTGATCGGCATCGAATTTGACGAGAATACGGACTGGGGGCAGCTAACAGTTCTCGAGTTGAAACTGTTGATTCATCTCGCTTTGAAGCAATTTGAGGAAGGGCAGGAGCTGGTCGGAGCTTTTCTGCAGTACAACGACAACACGGTCGAGCGCGGATTGTTTTACCAGGCCTTGAATGTGGTCCTGGAGGTGATGCTTGATGACGACCTTGAACTGGACGACTACGTGGTCAACTTCCGTCGAATGTTTGGCAACGCCCGCATGGACGCGGTACTTGGGACAGTGGACGGCAGCGTGCGCTTCTTTGGGCTAACGCCAACGAGTATGAAGCTGGAGGGTCTCGACAGGCACCACCGCCTGATCGACAGCTACAAAAAATTGCATAAGGCGCGGGCCAATGCGGCGGCTACTGCGAAGTAGGGTTGTGAGTCATGGCTGGACGCGATGATACCGCTCATCCCCCGCTCAAAAAACACCCCGTTCGATACCTGAGCGACCATCTGTGCCGGCGTGCATCAATGTTGATGCCGCCGACGTTGATGGCCGGATACAAAGGCAGATCGAGGGCCTTCGGTAGTCCCCCGTTTTTAACGGCGCTCAGAAGTAGAGCTTTCCGCTTCGGGCAACGATGTAATGTCGCTATTTCGGGCGGGCAGTATGACCGACCATAGTCCGCTATCTCACCCGCCCCGCTGATGAGATGTTGGGCGCCGCCCACCTTGTCACGACCGGAGCGGATATGTTTGTAGTCGCTATTTCTGCCGTTCAGGTTCACACGTTCTAAATCTTGCGCCGAGTCCACTGATGTTCGGTGGATCGGAACCTGTGCATGTTGGATCGTTTCGTAGAACCCATACGACGATTCGCGCGAACGCGTCGCCGATGTTCGCCGTGCCGAGGCGTGTACGTGCCCTCCCAAGGTGTCCCTGACGGGTGGTCACCTGATATGCAGAGCGCCGGCCGGGTTGATCGGCGGATCGTCCACGATCCGTGGCGCGGCATCGACTGGCTGCTTGTGCCGCCGATATCTTGCATTGGAGCGCGCTTGTCCGCACGAATGCTGAAGACGTTGGCGAACGTCCGCGCGTCGCCCGCCATGCAATGGCCGCCGCCCGCCTGGAGGTAACTCAGGCGATGACCTTCTGCTCCGCGGCAGCCTGCTCGCGCATGCGACGGGCTTCGTCGCGCAGGAACTGCTGGTAGTCGTCCAGATCGCCGTCGAAGGGCTCGACGCCACCCTTGGTGACGAGCCAGAACTCGTCACATACCGCGCGCAGCAGGGACCGGTCGTGACTGACCAGCAACACTGTGCCTTCGAATTCGTTGAGTGCCATGCCTAGCGCTTCGCGTGTGGCCAGGTCGAGGTGGTTGGTAGGCTCGTCGAGCAGCAACAGGTTGGGGCGCTGCCACACGATCATGCACAACACGAGCCGCGCCTTTTCGCCGCCGCTCATCGTGCCGACCGCCTGATGGCCCATGTCACCACTGAAGTTGAAGGTGCCGAGGAAGGTGCGAAGCGATTGTTCGATGCCACTCTGGCCGGGGGCACGCAGGTGCGCTGGCGTGTCCCTGGCAAGGCGGATCATGTGTTCCAACGGTGTGTCGAGAGGACGCAGCACGTCCAGCTCCTGCTGTGCAAAGTAGCCGATGTTCAGGCCTTTGCCTTCGCTGATTTCGCCGGCAATCGGCGCCAGTGCGTGCGCCACCGTCTTCACCAGCGTGGACTTGCCTTGGCCCTTGCCAGCACCCCCGTCGACGGAGTAGGATTAAATCCTGTCAGCTTGGAGAGCGCCATGCGTACCACACAGCAGTTCAGCATTACCCTGCCCAACGAGATGGCCGAGCTCATCCGCACCAAGGTCGCCAGCGGCGAATACGCTTCTGAAAGCGAGGTGATCCGCGACGGGTTACGCACCCTCGCGGCCCGCGACAGGGCCATCGAGGCCTGGTTGCGTGATGAGGTGGTGCCTGCGGCCGAAGCGTTGCGCGCGGAGCCCGCGCGCGCGCTCACGCCCGAGCAGGTGCGCGCTCACCTGGCGAAGAAGCGCTCGGGCGCCGCATGAACTACCGGGTGCAGTTTGCCCCGGAAGCGCGGGACCAGCTTGAGGACATCGAACGGTTTATCTGTGAAGCGGGTTCGCCCATCACGGCGGCCCGATACGTCGACGCCATCGTGAGTTTCTGCCTGCGCCTGCAGACGTTCCCTGAGCGCGGCGTGCCGCGCAATGATCTGTTGCCTGGCCTGCGCGTGACCCACTACCGGCAGCGCGCAGTGATTGCTTACCTTGTGGACCCCGAGGTGGTGTCAATCGTTGGCGTGTTCTACGGCGGACAGGCGTGGGAACCGTCTTTTGTGGACCCGACGGAACACGATCACTGATGACGCGCACGCACCGTGGTCGCTGACGCGGGCGGTCGGCGCGCAATGATCGACTCAGTCGATGAGCACCGCAGAAAATTGAGAAGCACGATCAAATGGATTAATCTCGTCAGCCTGACCAGCAAACTGTTCTGAACCCGACGGATGCAGCTCGACATTTTCAACGACAGCCGCGACGTGATGCTGCGCAACGATGTCCTGTCCGCGTTGCAGCAGTACGATGCCGCGGGCGGGCGGCGCGCGCTGCAGGCCCTTGCGAACGAATATCCAGACGACGACGCCGTGATGTATTTCGGGGCGATCGTCAATGCCCTCGAGGGCCGATCGACGGTACCGTTTGATCGTCACGATGCCGCCCTGCAGGCTCGGCAGGCCCTATCTCAAGAAGTCCAGCCCGCAGTCGCGCGCGCGTTCCCGGGGCAGGGCGGGGCGACCTGGCTCGCACCGCTCTGGGCAGAACTGGCCGGACGCGCCGCTGCGCTGCCTTTCCGAGCGGACCACGCGGATGCACACGCGGCGCCGCTCTTCCTGCTTGCTGCGAGGTGGGCCGAGGCCTCTGATTCGATATCTCGCATCGCGTCGTGGCGACGGATTCCAGCGCCGCTGTGCTGGATGACGGAGGCGCGCTACCGGCTCGATGGCCTGGACGCGGCGTGGCCGTTGCTGATCGAACTTGCATGGCTTTCGCCCTCCCGGTTTGACCAGCTTTTGAGCCGGCTTGACGACGCGTGCGTCAACAGGTTGCGGCGCGCCTTCGATACGTCGTTCGACGGCGCTGGCGACATTGACGATCTCACGTGGTTTCCGGCGTGGGTACTCACGGAAAAGGCCGGCCTCGCGCCGGTGTTCAAACGGGCAGAGCCTTCGCGACAGAATGCGCCCGAGCGGGCGGCGAAGGTGGTGCTCGGGTTACTCAGCCTGGAGCGTCAGGGCCGGCATCACGAACTGCTGGAAACCCGGCGCGAACTGCAGGCGCTCAACGGGGCGCTGTACGCTGCCTACATGAAGACGCGCTGAGAAGATTCACAGAACATGTCGCGAACCGCTTCTCACAAATGGGTGTTCGCCGCGCGATTCCGGCGTGGCGCCTTCGGCTGGAAGTCCGCCTTGCCAATCCAGCGTCTGAAGGAGGCGCTGACCGAAATCCGCCAGATCGCCCGTGCCGATCCTGTTCTCGCAGCCGACGGCGCTGTCGCCCTGCTCGAAAAGCTTTCGCCGGCGCTCGAGCAGGTAGACAGTTCTTCCGGGGCGATCGGTACCGCCGTGAATCGCGCCATCGATGCGCTGGTGAAGATCGAAGCATCGCCAGTGTCGGAAACGACTAGACGAGATGCAGATGCGCTGGGAAGCTGCGTGCAGCGGAAATTCGCATCGGCTTCGATCTGGACGGACGCTATGTTGGCTGCTCTACAAAACGGAGTTAAAGGAGGTAAGTGGCATAGTCTGATCGACAAGGTGTTTCGCCTGGAAACGCTCGCGCTGGGGTGGAATCAGGTCAAGAAGAACGCCGGGGTGGCGGGAGTTGATCGCATGAGCGTGAAGCGATTCGCGCAAGCGCGGGACCGATGCCTCGCTGAACTGGCGCATGCATTGCAGGATGGTAGCTATTGCCCGCAGCCGGTGCGACGCGTCTACATACCGAAAGGTAAAGGACGCCGCCCGCTCGGTATACCCGCTGTGAAGGACCGCGTCGTTCAAGCGGCCCTGAAGCTGGTGATCGAGCCGATCTTTGAGCATGAGTTCGAGCCAAGAAGCTACGGCTTCCGCCCGGGCCTTGGCTGCAAGGATGCGCTGCGCGAAGTGGACCGGCATGTGAAAGCGGGCTACTGTTGGGTGGTCGATGCCGACCTGCAAAGTTATTTTGACTCGATTCCGCACCTTCCCCTTCTTGCGAGAGTGGCCGGGCGGATTGCGGACGGCCGGGTGCTGAAACTCATCCAGTCCTTTCTCAAGCAAGGGGACGGCGACCGCCGTTTCCTACCCCTATCCTGTCGGCCTTAACCGGCATTTGGCGAGGCCGGGTTCTACGTCAGCAATGTGACGGCTTGCAGACGGACGGTCGGGGAAAAGGCTGACGCGAGTATCTGAGCAGTCGTCGTTGTGCTCGCCGCCGGGGCCGCAGATCGAGAATCGCTGTTGTCACAACCGCAAACGTCGGCCAGGACGAGTGACGCCAGACGTGCGGTCTTCAAGCATTTGTCTTTCGTAGTCGATCGGCTCGGCCGGTCGGTACATCGGTCCGGTGACCTTTATTGAAGACATTGCCAATCTGTCTCGGGTCCATGTAGGCGGGGGATGGATCCTCGGACCTCAAAAGTGAAGCCCGCACTTGCGCCATCCGGCGCATAGTCGCTAGCATTCGGATATGCATAAATTGAAGGAAAGCCTTAAGAAAGGGACCAGCGACACCGTAAAAGAATACGGGGGGCACAGGGGTTCAAACGAGGCTGAGGCCACGAAGATATTGGCGGCGCATGCGACCTGCGAAAAGTGGTGCTGCGTCAAAGAAACGGCGAAGTACGATCCCACTAGCTGGCCAAAACTCAAAAGCAGGATAGGCGCAGTTTCGCTGGCGGCAGCGCCGGTGGCTTTTTCGGCGGTCACGGTTAAGGCTGGCGACTATCGAAACGACTCGAGTAACTCGAGTATGAAATAGGGGTAGTGGCGGGCAAGCGAGAGATCTGCCGTGGCCGTACTCGGAAATCCACCAGGAGTGCAGGCGCAACGCATCGGCTCGCTCGCCGAGCTTCCGTGTTCGACCGTTGCCTGAGGCTCAATGCGGAGAATTCGACTCCGCACAGCAGCCGTTCATCGCTTATATTCACGTCGCGCGGCTGGCGCCCTCGACCGGCTTCGCTGGAGAAAGAAGATGGGCCGTGCACGCACCGTGCCGCAAAATGGCAGCAAGGGTGGCGCCTATTGCGAGACCGAAGACGACCTCATCCCGCCGGGAATGCGTCTTCTGTTAAACAGCTTCGCGCCAAAGCAGATCAAGGAGATTCTGAGCGATCAGGAGGCTACCACCTGGGAAAAAGCCGCGCTGGGCCTGCTCGCAGACGAGGATAAGGACACGACAGTCAGATTCCGAAAAATTCCGTCTGTCGAGATCAACGGCGCCTACGTCCTATCCGGGACGAGAAAGGGTCACAACTTGATGCCCCGCGACGTCCGACTCCTGGCCGAGGAACTCCACGTCGCGGGACCGAACGTCGACATCTCCCAGCGCACTCCCCCGGCCGAGTTGAGCGCACCTCATACTGGTGTTCACAACGTGCACCGTCTCTATCTGTCGGCGGCGTTCAGCTTGCTCCTTGGCAAGGGAGCGAACACCGGCGTGGCCGCACTAATTGTGTCCTCACAGGGGCAGATCCTGGCTTGGGGAAAGAAAAACGGTGCGCACCCGTTGCTGCACGCGGAAACCAGTGCCCTGCTGATGTACGGCAAGCGCTTGCCGGCAGGCGCACGCATCTACTCAACGCTCAAGCCCTGCAAAATGTGCCGTGCCGCGATCGAGCATTTCTCCACGGAAAATAGCTTCCTGACCTACTACGGCCAGGACGATCCGACTGCAGCGGCGATGGGTCGTGTAGACGGCACGAAGTACGTGCACATGGCAAATACCACCACCGTCGGCGAACGCCCAATTTGGGAATCAAATAGCACCGGAATGAAAAAATCGATCTCATTCAACCTTAATGAAAGATTCGATACGGCGCTGGCAAGAACCGGAACCTGGGCATCATTGACTTCATTAAGGGCGACCGACCGAAGAACCAGCTAGACATGGCGGCCGGCTATCTGGAAGTCAAGCAGAGAAAGTACACCGATCCGAAGCGATCCAACCCGACGCTCTCGGATCGGTACAACGCGAACGTCGAAAAGTGCCTGGACCACATCACCGCAGTCATGGCGCAGTTGGGGATCCCAGTGCTGCCCAGGAAATAGCGCTCAGGGCAAGAAGCCAGATGGGTCGACCGTTCAAAGGTCGAAGTGGCGGGACGATTGTTGTTCCTGGTCAATGCCGATGCCAGGGGATGGCGGCAGGTTCGCCGCGAAAGATTGACGCCCACCATCGTTCCTCGCATCGAGACCAGTCCAAAATGAATTGTTGTAGCAGCGGAAAAAAAACGATATTGGTCGTCCCGCCCCGTTTCCGCTTTAATACGGTGCATTGAAGCGCCGTGGTTCATGGACCGAGGCGTCGCCGACAGGGGGTAGCAAATACCTCGCGCCGCGCTACGAGTCGGGGCAGGCTGCGCATGTCGAGATCCGCAGACCATCCAGGCGTTGTCTTTTCCGTCTGAGCACGCAGCGCGGCAAGGCCGATCGAGTGGCCCCCGGGTCTAAAACACTGAGGACGGTCTCGTGACGGCGCCCAGGCACTTCGCTACCCTGCGATGCACGACGAAAGAGCATCGATGTCAACCTTGAACGGAGCAATGGCGGCACTATGTCGAAGCTGAAACTAACGCTGGGCTGCTGGGATTACGACCGCACTCGCCCTCTGATGGATGGCACAGTCGCAATAGAAGGCGTGGATTTAAACTACCTGAATATGCCGGTGGAAGAGACGTTCTTTCGCATGTTGCGGCATCGCGAATTCGACGTTGCTGAAATGTCGCTGTCTTCGTACACGGTATCGTTGGGCAAGGATCGTCCCTTCGTCGCCATTCCGGTTTTTCCGTCGCGATATTTCCGTCATTCGTGCATTTACGTCAATGCCAATTCTGGTATCCGCGAAGCCAAAGATCTAATCGGTAAGCGCGTCGGAACGCCTGAATTTCAAATGACCGCGCCGGTCTGGATTCGCGGCACGCTGGCCGAATATTACGGCGTTCCGGTCGACAGCGTAACCTACGTGACTGGCGGCGAGGAAGAGCCGGGCCGCCCCGAAAAGATCAAGCTCGATCTGCCGTCTAACATCAAGATTGAGTCTATCGGCGCCACCCAGACCCTTTCGCGAATGCTGCTCGAAGGTGAGATCGACGCGTTGCACACCGCCCGGACGCCGTCTACGTTCCTGACGCATCCGGACCGCGTCAAGCGGTTGTTTCCCGACTACGGCGAGCTCGAGCGCGACTACTTTCGCAAGACGGGTATTTTCCCCATCATGCATACGATCGTCATCCGCCGCGAAATCTACGAAGCCAACCGTTGGCTTGCTCAATCGCTCTTCAAGGCTTTTGCGCAGGCCCAACGGACGGCGTACGAGAACCTGCGAGAAACCGCAGCGCTCAAGGTCATGCATCCGTGGTTGATGGCAACGCTTGAACAGGTGGAACAGGAAATGGGCTCGGATTTCTGGTCGTACGGCTTTGAGAACAACCGCAATACGCTGGAGACCTTTCTGCGCTACCACCACGAGTGTGGGCTGTCCAAGCAGCGCTATGCTCCGGAGGACCTTTTCGCGCCAGAGACCTTGGAAGCCTTTAAGATCTGACGATTCGTCAGGCGACGTGGGACAACCCGGGCGTCGCCTGCAACGTACTGGCTAGCATGTCCCGCATCAAGGCCACCAACGCCGCCTCGTGGCGGCGTTGCGGTTGAGCGATAGCTTTGACCAGATGGAGGTTGCGCATCAGCGGCGGGTCGACGATGTGTCGCGCGACGAGCTTTCCTTGCTGAAGTTCTTCCCGTATGACTGCCGGCGGCAAGATGGCTGCGCCGAGGCCGAGCGCGACGAGGCGTTTGATGGCCGCCACCGATTGCACCTCGAACACGATGTCCGGCGTCATGCCGATCGCTTGTGCGGCGATTTCCAGCGTCCGGCGTACGGAGTCCCGGGGACCGGTCAGGATAAGCGGCCACCCAAGCAAATCCTCTACGGAGATCTGACGTTCCGCGGTAGCCTGGTCAGGCGCGACGACAAACAGCAGTTCCTCCGAAAGCAGATGAATGTAGTTCAATCCGGTTTGTTCGTCGGCGTCGAATGCAAGGGCAAGGTCGAGCTCACCTTTTTCCACTGCGTCGACGAGCGCATAGCTCAGGTTTTCGGTGAAGCTGACCGACAGGTCAGGGATGCACTCCTTTGTTTTGACGATCAGGTCGGGGCCCATCACCGACATCACGCTCGGGGTCAGGCCTACACTGAGGTGCTCGCGGGTTTTGCCAGCCAACGCTGCCACATCGTATCGTGCCGACTCCACCAACCCCAGGATCTCTCGCGCGCGCTCGACAAGCAGCCGGCCGGCCTCGGAAGCTGCGACGCCCCGCGAATGCCGTATCAGCAACTCCACACCCAATTCGGTTTCGAGTTGCCGTATCTGCATGCCGAGCGCGGGCTGGGCGACATGCAACAGCTCCGCCGCGCGAGTGATGTTGCCCGCTTCAACGACTCTGATGAGGTAGTTCAACTGACGTAGGTTCATGTTGCGACTCCAACGCTGTGCACATCGAGAGCGAACGCCCAGAAAGGAATCCGCACGGGCATTGTGGCCGGCTTCGAGATGCGGCGAGCGTCCAGGAACGAGAGACCCATAGGAACCTCGCGCGATCGGCACTGAAAAGCACCCGCGAAGGTGAAGAACCGGAAGGGAGCATAATTTAACCTTCTCAGGTCTATGGAGCAATACTAACTGCGATGAACTAGTGTCCTGAGTTAAAAATTCATTGAATGATGCCGATCACGTACTAAAGTGTCCTGTGTAGCACTTGATACGCGGAGGCAACGATGAGTGGACGGTCCAAAGGGGAACTCGTGCTGAGCAATTCGGAGCGCGAAGACCTGCAAGCGCTGACGATGCGACGCAAGACCGCGCAGGCCCTGGCATTGCGGGCGCGCATCGTGTTGGCCTGTGCCGATGGCATGGACAACAAGACAGTTGCGGCGAAACAGCGGGTCACACAGCAAACGGTTTCGAAGTGGCGGGCGCGATTCGTGAGCCATCGTGTGGACGGCCTGCTTGATGCACCACGGCCCGGCGCACCGAGGACGATTGATGACGCGCGCGTCGATGCGGTCATCGCGAAGACGCTCGAGTCCGTGCCTGTCGGAGCGACTCACTGGAGCACGCGCACGATGGCTCGCGAAATGAAATTGTCGCAGACAGCGGTCACACGAATCTGGCGTGCTTTTGGCTTGCAACCGCATCGGCAGGAGACGTTCAAGCTCTCCAGCGATCCGATGTTCGTCGACAAGGTGCGGGATATCGTCGGGCTTTACCTGGACCCGCCGCTCAAGGCCATGGTGCTGTGCGTGGACGAGAAGAGCCAGATTCAGGCGCTCGATCGCACGCAACCCATGTTGCCGTTGGCACCCGGCATCCCTGAGCGACGTACCCACGATTACATGCGCCACGGTACGACCACCCTGTTCGCGGCGCTGGACATCGCTACTGGTGAAGTAATCGGCGAGGTACATCGGCGCCATCGCAGCAGCGAATTTGTGCGCTTTCTGCGCACCATCGAAGCCAGCGTGCCGTCTTACCTGGAGGTGCATCTGGTAATGGACAACTATGGCACGCACAAAACGCCCTCGATCAAAGCCTGGTTCGCTCGTCATCCTCGCTTCCATGTTCACTTCACACCCACCTCGGCGTCGTGGCTTAACCAGGTCGAACGATGGTTTGCCGCGCTCACTGAAAAATACCTTCGACGCGGTACGCATCGGTCGACACGTCAACTCGAAGACGCGATCCGTCATTATCTGGATGTCTATAACGCGAACCCCAAACCGTTTGTCTGGAGCAAGTCGGCCGATGAGATCCTGGCCAGCCTCGAACGGTTTTGTGTGCGCGTCCGCAAGGCTGCGGCAGGAGCATCATGAATATCAATACCGACGCAATTGATGAAGTTTCCCTCGCGCTCCTCTACCTGACCCTGCATGACCGATACCGTGCATGGAAGGGCTTCGACTGGGATGTGCTGAACCGGCTCCATGAACGAGGCCTCATCGAAGACCCAGTCAACAAGACGAAGTCCGTGATCTTTACGGAAGAAGGACTGCGCGAGTCCGAGCGACTTTTTAATCAGCACTTTGTCATTCCGGAAAGAACAGAGAATTGATTCAACGAACTTCTAACTCAGGACACTAGGTTCACATATCTACTTCGATGCCGGCCGGTAGCATGTACGCCATGGGTTCATTGCTCAATAATGGAAGTATCTCGAATGGCCACGGTCAACCCACCGTCAGTGATATGTGTCCCGGTCGCCAGTGGCATGAAACAGTCACCGGTCAAGACTTGCCCAGTTTCGCTCGCCACCTTTCCTACGCATTCACGTTCCAGTTTCCAAACGTATTCGTTTATGGGCATCATCCACGAGCTCACGAATAGCTGGGCTTTCCTGAGTTGAGTGCGCAAGCACCAGTTTGATCATTATCCGCATGAACTCTTGACGTTCATCTGATGTCAACGGAGCCAACAAGCGAACTTGAGACGCCTCGGCCCGCTCTATTAGACTATCAATGCGTTCTCGACCGGCTTCTGTAATGGAAATACTACTGACTCGGCGATCTTCAGTGCTTGCTTCCTTCGTTATCAGGTCTTCAGACTTGAGACGCTCTAGCACACGCATAATGCTTGTACGGTCTATATCGGTTGCCTGGCATAAGGATATTTGGTCGATGCCCGGCCTATCCGCGATCACCTGAAGAGCGCCGAATTGAATCGACGTCATGTTGTAGCAACTTGTTTCTTCTGCAAACAGACGCACCGCCACCTGCTGAAGTCGGCGAATGAGTGCTCCCGGCTTTGTAAAGGGGTTGAACATAGATAAATTTAAATGGCTGATGAATGATCTCAACGGAGCGACGCAGGCGTCATTTTCAATGGCACTGTCAGTACTCAGACCAAGTACGCTGCCTTGAGCAACTCCCACTCTCGGTGTTCTTCGCGACCAGTAAGCATGAAAATCGAGGCATCTCCCTTGCGCGCGGAACGCGAACCCCTCGTATTTTACGATAACGTGAAATCTTTCTTTCAGTCGATCTAATCGCGACGTCGCCCTTTGGATGACGCCGCGGCAACTCACAACACAGCCCACACGGGTTTGTCAGTTCGGCTCGAAGGCGCGGCGTGGCGCGTTACGCGATCAAATCCATAAGATTCGCCTTGGCAAGACCAAGGCGCGGTGTGGCGCCAGCTCACCGCCCAACTGCCTTCAACCATTCGATCTGCTGATTCCAGCGTTCTAAGGTCATCTCGCGATCCCGCTCATCGAGCGTGAACGTGATGCCCGCGTCGAGGCGCGCGTAAGGCACGCGCTGCGCCTCACCCGACGCGACAACCGCCTCGAAGCAGGCGAGCCCGACGCCCTGCGCTCCAGTCGACGCGATCGGCATTGCATCGAGCTGCACCTGAAAAAACGCACCGTCGAGTACGAAGGTCAGCGCCGGGCGTCCGCCTGCGGCGAGCGCGCGTGCCGCCCTCGCTTGCGCCCACAGCGCGAAGCGCAACGAACGGGGACATGGCGCGTACAGTTCACCGATGCCAAGCAGCGACGTCCCGAGACGCCCATCCTCGTGGCATGTGACGAGCGACGCCGCGAAGCCTGTCCGGGCTGCGAGCGCACGGCCGTCGAACCAGTCCAGCAGCGCTGGTGGCCATGCATCGAACTGCAGCCGATCGGCGCTGTGAGTCGCCGCGTTGGCATCGCTCATCGTGTTCATTCCTTCGTTGGTGTCCTGTCGCTGAGGTGAGAAAAGTTGCGGGCGAAAAAACAGCCCGGCCAACGAAAGAGGCCGCCGAATGGCGGACTAGCGTGGTAAGTATGCGCCGCTGTTAGCAGGGGACTACCTGCTGAATGAGCTTTGTCAGCGGGTGACGCACGCGCGGCTGGATTCTCGCCGGAAGTCGAACGGCTTGCGTAGCAACTTCTTGCACATGTTGTGCCGACAGATTATGGCACGAGTCGGTTCATACGCTCGCAGTCATTTCACGGTCCCGGTCGGCGTCATGCATGCGTTCCGGAGAGCGCATCGCTAGTACGCGCCGCAGCGCGGAGTCCGAATCCTCCTGATCTCGGCCGTACTGCGCCTCGGCGTCCCGGGGCACCGCCGGGCGATCCGAGCAATCGCCGATCGCGCGATAGAGCATCATTTTGCCCGTCTCTACGACGCAGGACGACTGCCCGTTCGAGGTGTTCGAGAGCACGCGCGTGCTTCAAAACGGTGGCGCGTTAGCGATCCCATTCGCAGGCGAATTAAATGGCTTACGCCTTTGCGAATGCATGCATCGGGGAACGGCAGCCAAATTCATAAAGCCGATCGTAATTTTGATGAGCGCGATGTAGGCGATGTCGGCGACCGAGACCACGTCGGGCTAAGTCGAAATGATGACTCGATGGAGATTGGGGAAGGCTGCCGCCGTATCAATGCATCGGTTCCTCCGCGTACGTATCAGCGCCGAGGTGCCGGCCGTTTGCAGTTGCCGGCTTGACGCACAGGCTCGGGCGTACCGGGTTAGCACCGATGGGGTTTTCCTGATGATCATCGCAATTGACACTATGCTGACGAATATCTAGCATCTATCAGCATGCTGATTAATTACGCCGTAGACCAATTATCAGGAGACCCGATGACAGTTAGCTCTAGTTCAGAGACGAACATGATCCCTGCTTCGCTGCGGGAAAAGATGGTCGATACGGATCTCGTCCCGTTGTGGGAAAGCCCCACGGCGCACAAACTGGATGTTCAGCGCGAGCAGGCTCACATCTGGCCTTGGAGTGCAACTCGATCGATCCTGACTGAGACGGCGCAGATTTCGTCGCCGAAGGTTGTGGAGCGACGCGTCCTCTCGATGGTCAATCCGTTCTCCAAAACGCCCGAAGACGAAGCAACGACCGGCACCATTAGTGCAACGCTGCAAACGCTACTCGCCGGTGAAGTGGCTCGCCCGCATCGCCATTCGATGAATGCGCTGCGGTTCGTGATGGAAGGCCACGGCGCATCCACTATCGTCGACGGCAAGGACTGTCCGATGGAACCAGGCGACCTGGTGTTGACGCCGGCATGGACGTGGCACTCGCATCACCATAATGGTCAAGGCGCAACGATCTGGATGGACGTCCTGGACGTTGACCTCCAGTTGTACTTGGGCACTGATGAATTTCAGCCAGGCCCGATCGTCGATCAGACTCCGGAAGTCGCGGACTCATCGTTCGCCGTGGCCGGCATCGTGCCCGATCTGGATGCCACGGAGCGTCCATATTCGCCGGTCTTCCGTTATGAGTGGAAAGATGCAGTGACGGCCCTCAACGCGGCTCCGATAGGAGAGGACGGCTCTCGCCGAGTTCGTTACGTCAATCCGCTCAATGGCCAGGCCGTGATGGCGACGCTCGATTGCTATCTCACGGGTCTGATTGCGGGCCTGGAGACGCGGGAATTCAGGACGACGGCGAACACGGTGTGCTGTGTGGTCGCTGGCCAAGGCATTAGCCAGATTGGTGACCGTCAAATCAAGTGGGGCGAGAAAGACATTTTCACGATCCCGCAAAACACGTGGGTCACCCACACCTCGGTCGAGGGCGCACAGATTTTCATGGTCACCGACCGTGAAATCTATCGGAAACTCGGTCTTCTCAAGGAATCCTTCAAGGATTAAATCGCGGCCCCGCCCGAGCGCCAGCGCGAGGGCATACCGGCTTATTTCTTCTATGTTCAACCCGTTCACAAAGCCTGGGGCACTCATTCGTCGACTTCAGCAAGTCGCGGTACGTCTGTTTGCAGAGGAGACGAAGCCCCACAACATGACGTCGATCCAATTGGGTGCGCTTCAGATTATCGCTGATATGCCCGGTATCGACCAAATCTCGCTATCACAGGCAACCGACGTAGATCGCACCAGCATCATGCGTGTGATCGAGCGTCTTAAATCGGAAGGCCTTGTAACGAAAGAGGCGAATGCCGAGGATCGGCGAGTCAGCAGTATTTCCATTACGGATGCTGGTCGAGAGCGGATCGACCAATTGATTGAAGGAGCAGATGCTTCGCAGGCATGCCTGCTGGCCCCGCTGACGCCGAATGAACGTCAGGAATTCATGCGGATGATGATGAAGCTCGTACTCGCACATTCAGCAACCGGAAATCCCGCTGTTCGGGATCTTGCGATTGAAGCGAAGCAACTGTATCTGAAAGCAGGGCTTTGAATGAGTACTTCGAAATCACACGTCGTCGTAGTGGGCGCAGGCCAGGCGGGCGCCGGCGTTGCAATGGCATTGCGCAACAATGGATTTGATGGCGCGATAACGCTGATCGGCGATGAAGCGCATCCGCCCTACGAGCGACCACCCCTGTCGAAAGACGTTCTCCAAGGCCGGACAGCAGTCGAAAAGACGTGGATTCAGCCTATTTCCGCTTTCAATGAAAAGGAAATTGAAGTCCGCCTCGACATCCGGGTAACCGCGATTGACGCCGAACGTCGGGCGCTGACTTTGTCGGACCGAAGCCAGATCAGTTACGACAAACTCGTTCTAGCCACGGGTGCGCGGCCCCGCATGCTGACGCTCCCGGGCACAAACAATGAGCGGATTCACGTCCTGCGCACCATCGACGACGCCCTACGCCTATCCGAACAGATGCGCACGGCTAAAAGCATTGCGGTCGTTGGAGGCGGTTTCATTGGACTGGAAGTTGCGGCCTCAGCCCGGGCAATGGGTGTCGCCGTCACCGTTCTGGAAGCCGCGCCCCGTCTGATGGAACGTTCGCTTCCGGAATCCGTCGCGACGTTCCTGGCTGATGTTCACAAGGAAAACGGCGTCGCTATCGTGACCCACGCACGCTTGCGTGGATTTGAACAGTCTGAAGGCGGAGTGCGAGTACTGCTCGACGCCGATGAGTTTCTGGACGTCGATTGCGTAGTTATGGGTGTCGGCGCAATTCCCAATACGGAAATTGCTGAAGGCTGTGGGCTCGTAGTTCAAGACGGTATCGTGGTCGATGAATACGGTCGCACCAGCCACCCGGATATTTACGCTGCGGGCGACGTCACCCGGCACTTCAATCCGCTGCTTGATCGTCATATCCGGCTCGAGTCGTGGCAAAACGCACAAAATCAGGCGATCGCTGTGGCGAAGGCTATCGCGGGCGAGCCCGAGGCATATGCCGAAGTTGCATGGCTGTGGAGCGATCAATACCACCTGAATATCCAAACGGCCGGCAATCCGGGCGACTGGAACGATTTTGTCTGGCGCGGAAAACCGGAAGACGGCAAGTTCACTGTGCTCGCGCTCGCGGACCGAAGAATCATTGGAGCGATCTGCATCAATAACGGGCGGGATATGCGATACGCCCGTCAGATGATCACCAATCGCGTGATCGTCGATCGAGAGAAATTGGCCGATCCGGCCACGACACTCCAGTCCTTATCACGTTAAGCGAATCAATATGAGTGACATCACCAATGAGTTGGTAGCCCGTTCCGAGGAAATCGAGGAAGGAGGCATGCAGGGTTTCACCGTGCAAGGGCGTCAGATCGCCATCTATCGCGTTGACGGTCAACTCTACGCAACGGACAACATCTGTACGCACGGTCACGCGCTGATGACCGACGGTTATCTCGAAGACCGCGTAATCGAATGTCCGCTGCACGGCGGACGTTTTGACGTTGCCACCGGAGAAGGCCTGGGCGCCCCGATTACCTGCGCTCTGGCATGCCACATGGTGGAGGAGTCCGATGGCCAAATCCGCATTACTCTGAACGGAGACAACGCATGAGCGCGACGACTGGATTTGAATTGCCGACCAGGCGGGGGCTGTTCTTTGGTGGTGAGTGGCACGCGCCGCTCGGTGGTTCTGAAATGACGGTGAATCCGGCCACGCAGGAAAGCCTTGGCCCGGTCGCGGTCGCTAACAAGGAAGACGTCGATCTGGCGGTCAAGGCGGCACATGAAGCATTCAAGTCGTGGCGTCTGGTCAAGCCGATCGAGCGCGCCCGGCTGCTGCGCGAACTGGCTGCAAAGGTCAGGGATCGCGCTGACGAATTCGCATGGCTCGACTCGCTCAATTGCGGCAACCCGATCAAGGAAATGGCGCGCGATGCAGTGATCGCTGCGGCACAGATCGAGTACTTCGCCGGGCTTGTGCACGAAACGAAGGGCGACACGGTACCGATGGGCGACGGCGTACTGAACTACACGCTGCGTGAGCCGCTCGGCGTCGTCGCGCGCATCGTGGCTTATAACCATCCGCTGATGTTCCTCGCCAGCAAGTTGGCACCCGTGGTGGCAGCAGGCAACACCGTGATCTTGAAGCCACCTGCTCAGGCGCCGCTGTCGGGCTACCTGCTGGCCGAACTCGTTTCCGAAGTGTTCCCTCCGGGCGTCATCAATATCATCAGCGGCGACCGTGAGTGCGGTGAAGCGCTGGTCGCGCACCCGCTGGTTCGCAAGGCGGCTCTCATCGGCTCAACCGCCACCGGCGCCGCGATCCTCAAGGGCGCGGCCGACAAAATCATGCCGGTGACGCTTGAACTCGGCGGTAAGAACCCGCTCGTGATTTGCGGCGACGCAGATCTCGACAAGGCAATCCAGGGCGCAGTGTCCGGCATGAACTTCCTGTGGGCCGGTCAATCGTGCGGCTCGACGTCGCGTCTGTTCGTTCATCGCAGTGTCTACGAACGCGTGTTGTCGTCGATGAAGCGTCTGATCGCCGAGCAGCACAAGTGCGGCATGCCCACGGACCCGGAAACGACAATGGGCTGCCTGATCTCGAAGCCGCAATTCGACAAGGTCATGGGCTTCATCGAGTCGGCCAGGGCAGAAGGTGCACGTCTGATCTGCGGTGGCGGCCCCCCGGATGATCCCGCGCTCGCAAAGGGCTGGTTCGTGGAGCCGACGGTGTTCGCCGACGTGACGCCTGAAATGCGTCTATTCCGCGAAGAAGTATTTGGGCCAGTGCTGGCAGTGATTCCATGGGATGACGAAGAAACGCTGCTCGAACAGATCAACTCGGTTGAATACGGCCTGACGGCTTCGATCTGGACGAAGGATCTGGCGCGGGCGCACCGTCTGGCCGGCCGCGTTGAATCCGGATTCGTCTGGATCAATTACGTTAGCTCGCACTTCATCGGTGCCGAATTCGGCGGCTACAAGAAATCCGGTATGGGCAGGGAAGAAGGGTTGTCGGAACTCCTGTCCTATACCCAGACCAAGAACGTGCACGTTTCGCTGACCTGATGAGCGACTTCATGATCGAAAAAGTTGATGATCTTTACGCCCAGCATGCCGAAATCATTTGTGATGACCGGCTCGAACAATGGCCGGAATTGTATGCCGACGAATGCGTCTACAAAATCATTTCGCGCGTCAACTACGAGCGTTCGCTGCCGGTCGGTGTGATCTTCGCCGAGAGCAAGGGAGCACTGATCGATCGGGTCACGGCCATTCGCAACACGATGGTGTTTTCCCCGCGCTACTTGACGCACCTGATTGGTAGCGTACGAATCGTCGGCGAAAAGGAGGGCGTGCTGGATACCCGCAGCCAGTTCGCGGTGTACCAGACCCTGGTGGACGGCACTCCCGAATTGCAACTGCTGGGCCGCACGTTTGACCAGATCGACGCGAGCGGCGAGGCCTTGAAATTCAAGAGCCGCTTTGTTGTATTCGATAACGAACTGGTGCCCGGTTCGGTTGTGTACCCGGTGTAAGGAGAATTCAAATGAGTAACTCCCGCCAATGGCCTACTGAGGACTGCACGCGCGTCCCGAATTGGGTCTACTCCGATCCCGAGAACTATCAGGAAGAACTCGAAAAGATCTTCTACGGTCCGTTCTGGAGCTTCATCGGCCTCGAATGCGAGATTCCTGACGCCGGCGACATCAAGCGTTCCACGGTCGGCGAGCGCTCGGTGCTGATGACGCGTGACCAGGAGGGTGGTGTCAACGTCGTGCTCAACAGTTGCGCTCACCGAGCCGCAGAAGTCGTTCAGAAGAAATTCGACAACGACACTGCCCTCATGTGCCCGTATCACCAATGGACGTATGACCTGAAGGGAAACCTCACGGGCGTTCCTTTCCGTCGCGGACAAAAGGGCGCCGGCGGCTATCCGAAAGAGTTCGATCTGAAGCAACACGGCCTGCGCAAACTGCGTGTCGAGATCGTCAACGGTGCGGTGTTTGCCACCTTCGATGAGCGGGCACTGCCGCTGAAGGAATACCTGGGCGAAGACGTCTACGCGCGCTTGACCCGTGTGTTCGATGGCCGGAAACTCAAGGTCATTGGCTATCAGCGTCAGCGCATCAAGGCGAACTGGAAACTTTATCCGGAGAACCTGAAAGACTCGTATCACGCGACGCTCCTGCACGTATTTCTCATCAGCTTCGGTCTCTATCGCATGGATCAGGATGGCCTCCTGCTCCACGACGAACGCACGCGTGCGAACAACGTCGTTGCATCGACGGCGACGGCGCGTGACAAGTTGACCGGTCAGCAAGAGATGATTTCGTTCAAGGACGGCTATCAACTGAACGATATGCGTCCCGTGACGCCGGTCAAAGAGTTCGACGACGACATCACGATCCAGAACCTCACGATGTTCCCCGCGCTAACCGTGCAGCAGCAACAGAATCTCCTTCAAACACGCAACGTGCTGCCGATGGGCCCCAACGAGTTCGAACTCGCATGGACGTTCTTCGGCTACGAAGACGACACGGAAGAGATGACGCTTCGCCGCACGCGGCTGGCGAACCTTACGGGCTCCGCTGGCTATATCTCGGTGGATGACACGGAGGTCTTCGAGTTTTCGCGTAACGGCATGCTTCCCAACAACGACCGCGACTGCGTACTGGAGATGGGTGGCTACACCACCGAGACGCCGACGAAGGGCGATATGGTCTCCGAAGCAGCGATCCGTGGCTTCTATGAGTTCTATCGCAAGATCATGTACTCGGCGTAAGACCTCGTTTGGTCAATGCGAATCGGGTAAATGCCGATCAGTGTCACGTTGACACCTGGCAGTGGTGACGCAACAATCGTTATCCTAAGTAAAGGAGTGAAGTCTTGAAGATGCTGCGTACAGTTTCGGCGTTAGCTTTTTCCGTCGTGGCATTCGCTTCTCAGCAAGCGATGTCCGAACAAGCTCCGATCAAGATCGGGTTTGAAGCGGAGTTGTCGGGTCCGCAAGCGACGTTGGGTGAAGATCAATACGCCGGCTTCATGTTGCGCGTTCTGATGAACGGCGGAAAACTGGGCGGCGTTCCCGTTCAGGTTATCCGGGAGGATAGCCAGCTCAAGCCCGAGGTGGCAGCACAGGTCACGCAAAAACTGATCGAAAAGGACAACGTGCCCATTATCACGGGCCTGACGTTTTCGCCGATGGCAGCTGCGGCAGTGAGGGTCGCCACGCCGCACAAGGTCTTTGTCGTCATCTCGAACGGAACGACGAACCCGATGGCAGGCGCGGAGTGCTCGCCGTACCAGTTCGTCACCTCGTGGCAACCGGAACTGCTGAGCGCGACGCTCGCCAAGTATGCGAACGACAAGGGCTATAAGCGCATCAGCCTGATGGCGCCGAACTACGTTTCGGGAAAGAATTTCCTGGCGACGTTCAAGCATGTCTTCAAGGGTCAAGTGCCGGACGAGATCTACACGCCGCTCTCGCAGCAGGATTTCTCGGCTGAAATCCTTCAGGTATCAGCGTCGAAACCCGATGCGGTATTCGTTTTCTACCCAGGCGGATTGGGCATCAACTTCGTGCGTCAGTATCAACAAGCCGGTTTGGGCAAGACGACTCCGCTGCTCGCACTGGGCGCTGTCGATGGCAACAACCTGACGGCTCTGAAGGATGCAGCGTTAGGCGCGGTGACGAGCGGTGCATGGTCGCCGGATCTCGATAACGCAGCGAACAGGGAATTCGTCGCTGCCTTCGAGAAGCAGTATCACCGGGAACCGACGATGTTCGCTGCGCAAAGCTATGACGCAGCACAGCTGATCGACTCGGCCATTGCCAAGGTCAAGGGCAATATGGACGACAAGGAAGCGTTGGGCGCCGCACTGAAGCAGGCGAAGTTCGCGACCATTCGCGGCCACTTCTCGTTCGCGAAAAACCACTTCCCGAATGAAGATTACGACGTCCTGGAAGCCGTTAAGGACGGTAAGGGTGGTGTCACCCTCAAGTTGATCGCCGCGCCGATGCACGATCCGTCCGATCCTTTTGTCAGCGCTTGCGCGCTGAAGTAAGCCTCGACAGGTCAGCCTCCTTATCGGCTGACCTTCACCTGGAAATTTGGGAATCTACAATGTCTGATACGCCTACGCAGGAACGGAAAGATAATCCGCAGGATCTCCGTACCTATCTCGAAAAACTTGAACGGGCCGGCAAGTTGTTCCGAATCAGCCGTCCGATCTGCAAGGAGACGGAACTGATGCCACTGGTGAAGTGGCAGTTCCGGGGTCTGCCGGAATCGGAGCGACGCGGCTTTCTGTTCGAACACGTTGTCGATGCCAAGGGCAACAAGGTCAATGGCGGCGCCGCAGTAGGTATCTACGCGTCGTCGAAAGAAGTCTACGCCCTGGGTATGGGCTGCGACGTCAAGGACGTCAAACAACGCTGGCAGGAAGCACAGGCCGCACCGATCGCACCGCGAATCGTCGAATACGGTCCCGTGCAGGAAGAAGTGCACATGGGCGACGATCTGCTGGCGCATGGCGGTCTGGACGAGTTCGCAATTCCGATCTCTACGCCTGGCTTCGACGTCGGTCCCTACACGACGGCCTCGAATTGGGTCACAAAGGACCCGGAGACCGGCTGGCTGAACGTCGGCAACTACCGTGGCCAGATCAAGGGACCGGATCGCATGGGTGTGCTGCTCGGTCACCTGAATCACGGTTCGATCCACTGGCACGCCTACCGGAAGCTGGGCAAGGTCATGCCCGCCGCATTAGTTATCGGCGGCCCGCCTGCACTGACTTACGCGGCAGGCACCCGGTTGCCGTATGGCGTAGAGGAATACGCGGTCGCCGGTAGCCTGATCGGTGAGCCGCTCGATCTCGTGCGCTGCAAGACCGTCGATTTGCAGGTTCCGGCTAACGCCGAACTCGTCATCGAGGGCTACTTCCTCACGGACTGCATGGAGCCTGAGGCGCCGTTTGGCGAATACACCGGCTACATGGGCGAGCGCGAGTACAACGCGGTGTTCCAGGTGACGGCAATCACGCACCGCAGTAATCCGGTGTTTACGAACATCACGAGCCAGATGCCTCCTAGCGAGAGCAGCATGCTCAAGAAGGTCGGTCAGGACAATACGTATCTGTTCCACCTTCGCAATCACTGTGGCATCCCGCAGGTCGTGGACGTCGCCTTCCACCAGATCGCGCTGGATTACTGGTGTGTCGTCAAGATGAAGCCATGTGATCCTGCGGTGGCATGGCAAGCGCTCTATGCACTGCCGGGGCGCCACAATCACGTGGGCAAATTCGCAATCGCGGTTGACGAGGACATCGATCCGAACGACCTCGAATCCGTAATTTGGGCGATGTGCTATCGCACGCAGCCGCATAAGGACTTCGTGACCTTGCCTGAGCGATGCATGGGTCTCGATCCGTCTGCGGAACGTCGGTATGCGACCCGTGACGGTCATTCGAACGAGCTGCTCTACGGTTCGATGATGCTTGTCAACGCGATGCGCAAGAAGAACATGGCGCCGGTTTCGCTGCCCGCGCGTCCGTTCATGGAAAACGCGAAGGCAATCTGGGAAGAACTCGGATTGCCTTCGCTGACGCCGCGAATGCCCTGGT
Source organism: Paraburkholderia sp. MM5477-R1 (assembly GCF_050436385.1). Classification (NCBI taxonomy): domain Bacteria; kingdom Pseudomonadati; phylum Pseudomonadota; class Betaproteobacteria; order Burkholderiales; family Burkholderiaceae; genus Paraburkholderia; species Paraburkholderia sp. MM5477-R1. Next base: position 488,779 of record NZ_JBNDMC010000001.1, on the reverse strand, counting down.
TCGGCTATGAGCTTGGCCTGCGCTCGGAACGTGATCGTGAAGAAGCACAGTGGGCCGTCGAGGGTAATTATCACAAGGTGGGTGAACGCGCGTTGGCCAAGCGTCTGCCGATCGGTGACGATGGTCGGCCCGATGAAAACGCCATTAAGGAAATGGAGTGAAACGGCGCATTATTATCGGAATCTCGGGAGCGTCGGGCGCCATTTACGGCATCCGCGCTTTGGAGGCTCTGCGCGAGAGCCCGGACGTCGAAAGCCATCTGGTTATGTCTCCTTCGGCGTCCCGTACCATCGCCGAAGAGACCAACTGGACGGTAAAGGATGTGAAGGCCCTCGCCAGTGTTGTCTACAACTACGCTGACATCGGGGATGCCATCGCCAGCGGTTCATTTCGCACCGCTGGGATGTTGGTCGCACCGTGCTCTATCAAGAGTCTATCAAGCATCGCCAACTGCTTTGGAGACAACCTGTTGACGCGCGCGGCTGATGTCTGCCTGAAGGAGCGGCGACCGCTCGTTCTGATGGTTCGGGAGACGCCTCTGCATGCTGGGCATATCGACATCATGCAAAGGGCTGCGAATAGCGGCGCGATCATAATGCCGCCCGTGCCTGCGTTCTACTCTCGTCCAGCAACGATAGACGAGATGGTGAATCACACCGTTGGTCGGGCGCTCGACCTGTTCGACATCGATACCGGTCTGGTCAAACGATGGACAGGAAAATCTCAGAGCACGCAGTGACAACCCGGTTGCACACGAAACAAAAAAATTGATTCAATCAATGATGTGGAGACATGATGGTCGATCATCTAGGGCACGGCTCCAAGCCGAGAGTAGCAGGAGCAGCACAGACGTTCATTTTGATGGTCATAAGTTGTCTGCCGGTCCTGGGTGGGGTTCTGATTGCGCCGTCGCTTCCACGAATGGTGGAGAACTTTCAATATGTAGCGCATGTAGGGATGTGGGTGCGTTTCACCATGACAACGCCTGCGCTCATGATTGCTTTGCTTGGACCCGCTGCAGGATGGCTGGTAGAGAAGTTTGGGCGGCGTCCAATGATCGGCGTTACCCTTTTCTTCTATACGCTATTCGGCACAGCACCGCTGTACTTGGCCGATCTTCACTGGATTGTCGGCAGTCGTATTGCTCTCGGCGTGACCGAAGCGATGGCGATCACGATATGCACGGCTCTGATGTGCGACTACTACACGGGTGCCGCCCGCGAGCGCGTGTTCGCTTATCAAACGGCAATCAGTTCACTGGCCGCGTCGGCATTTTTTGTCTTCGGTGGTCTGCTTGGGAACCACGGCTGGCGCACTCCATTTTGGCTTTACATATGCGGTGTGATTCTGATCCCGATGGCACTCGCGCTTCTTTGGGAACCCGCGAGGCGACAGGAGGAGGCGCAGCCCGCCTGGAACACGGATTTCAAGTGGACTGGGATGCTGCCGAGTTATGCGCTGCTCTTTTTCGCAGCGATCTCCATGTTCGTCGCTGCTGTTGAACTCAGTTTCGTGCTCAAAAGCATCGGGACGGCAACGCCGGGCCAGATCGGCATGATCATGGGTGTCTCGCACCTCGCATTGGTTATCGGTGCGCTGTGTACGCGGTTCACCCGTCCGTTGGGCTCGAAGTTCTGCCTGGTCGCCAGCTTTTCGTTCATGGCCGTTGGCCTGATCGGAATCTCGGAGGCGCCGGTTATCGGTCTAGGATGGACGTTGGTAGCCGTTGTACTCCACTCTGCGGGCTGTGGGGTCGCAATTCCGTCCATCGCCGATATCGTGATGTCTAAACTTCCGGTCGAACGCCGCGCGAAGGGATCGGGCGGATACGTCTCCTGCGTGTTCTTCGGTGAATTCGCAGCCCCGATTATCGTGGCTATTATCAGCGCCAACACGGGGAGCAACCTGGTCGGAATCCGCGCCGTAGGCATCATTATCCTCAAGATTGCGATCGGTCTTTTCCTGTCCTTCAAGCCGCGGAAATCGGTGACCCGAGCGACACCAGGATAAGTGTCGGGTGTGGGCTCCCAGGGGCGCACACCGTTGGTCCATTTGATAGTCGGAGAGCCGAACAGGGCAGCCCCATGTCGCCATCACTTGTGCTTTTGCAGTTACTCAACGGGTTACAGTTCGGCGTGTTACTTTTCCTGCTATCCGCCGGCCTGACACTCGTGCTGGGCATCATGAACTTCGTGAACCTGATGCACGGTTCGCTCTACATGCTCGGCGCGTATTTCGCGGCTGTTACGTTCAACGCTACCGGGTCCTTTGTCGAGGCTGCGGCGGCGGGTGTTTTCGGAACACTGGTCGTCGGTGTCATGCTCGAAACGGCGATCTTCCGCAAGCTGTACCTCCGCGATCACATGACGCATGTACTAGCCACGTTCGGCCTGATCCTGTTCTTTAACGAGCTCGTTAGCATCATCTGGGGATCAGGATCGATTGCCACGCAGGTTCCGGACTCGCTCGGCGGTGCAATTCGGATATTCGGAATTCCTTATCCGACGTATCGGTTCGCGATCCTCGTCGTTGGTCTTTTCGTGGCCGTCGGGCTATACATTTTCATTCATCGAACTCGCATCGGTATCCTGATTCGCGCGGGGGCATCCAACGCCACGATGATCGCAGCCTTGGGTATCAACATCCGGAGGTTGAACTGCGCAGTCGTCGCGATCGGTGCTGGCCTGGCCGGGCTCGCGGGCTTCATGAATGGCCCGTTATCGTCTGTTCAACCAGGAATGGGTGGTCCAATCCTGATCTTGACGCTGGTGGTCATCGTGACGGGCGGTATCGGTTCCATACGCGGGGCTTTTTACGGCGCGCTGATCGTCGGGCTGGTCGATACAGGAGGACGCGTGTTCCTGCCCGCTCTGCTTCGGGGTGTGATGCCGCACGCGAGTGCTCAGGTTGTCGGGGCGTCGCTGGCTTCCATTCTGATTTATCTCGTGATGGCGGCAGTCCTCGCATTGCGCCCGCAAGGTCTATTTCCGGTTAAGCATGGGTAAGAGAATCATTGTCACGCCACGGACGGCGGTCACCATCATCCTGTTGGCGGCATTCGCCCTCATTCCGTTGCTTTCGGGCGTGCTCGGGCAAAGTTATTACACGACGTTCGCCACGCGCATTCTGATCATGGCGATGGCCGCGAGCGGACTGAACCTGGCGCTCGGCTATGGCGGGATGATCAGTCTGGGTCATGCGCTGTACATGGGGATCGGGGCCTACGCTGTCGGCATCTGTGCATTTCACGGTATCGGTAGTGGCTGGACGCAATTGATGGTTGGATTGATCGTCGGTGGCGTGGTGGCCACCATCGTGGGATTGATCAGCCTGCGCACGTCAGGCATGGCGTTCATCATGATTACGCTGGCGTTCGCGCAAATGCTTTATTTCCTGATCATGACGCTAACGGACTACGGCGGAGACGACGGCTTGACGATCGAACATCGCAGTGCGTTTGGCGGACTGGACCTTGGGGGGAATACGGTACTTTATTACGTTGTGTTCGTCGCGTTCATCGCGATTCTTTTTTTCATGAACCGGATGATGAACGCCCGCTTCGGTCAGGCGGTACAGGGTTGCCGCTCGAACGAACGGCGGATGAAAGCATTGGGATTTGCGACGATTCAATACCGTCTGGCCGCGTACGTTTTGTCGGCATTGATCTGCGTCCTCGCCGGTTTCTTTCTGGCGAATCTGGTGCAGATTGCAGCGCCCTCATACGTCACCTGGACGGTTTCGGGCGAACTGATGGCCATGGTGGTCTTGGGCGGTCAGGCGACCATTATTGGGCCGTTCGTGGGGACTATCGTCATGTTGACGTTCGAGGAGGTATTTTCCAGCTCGAAGTTCGGTTTGCCGCATGACGTCGAACAGCTGCTCAATAACCACTGGATGGCGCTGCTCGGCGCGTTTATCGTGATTGTGACGATGACGGTTAAGCGCGGCATCTTTGGATCGATTCCCAACACCTGGGGGCGTGGATGAGCCCCTTGCTCGAGGTGAAAAATCTGGTCAAGCGCTTTCGCGGATTCGTCGCCACGAACAACGCAACGCTTGACGTGCTAGAGGGTGAGATCCATGCCCTGATCGGCCCGAACGGTGCGGGGAAATCGACGCTCATCAACCAATTGTCGGGCGAACTTGTGCCGGACGAAGGGCGCATTGTTTTCCGCGGGCAGGATGTGACGGCCGCGCCCACCCATCGCCGGGCGCAGATGGGGCTCGTGCGCTCCTATCAGATCACTTCCGTGTTCAACGATATGACGGCGCTCGAGAATGTCATGCTGGCGGTTCAGGGCCGTACGGGGCGGAATTTCGGAGTTTGGACGCCGACGCGCCGAGATCGAGATCTCATTGGCGAGGCGAGCGAAGCCCTCTTGCAGGTGGGATTGGAGACCGAAATGAACACGCCGGTTTCCGAAATGGCGCACGGCGCGCGGCGCCAGCTTGAATTGGCAATGGCACTTGCACTCAAGCCGCGCCTTATGCTTCTGGACGAGCCGCTTGCAGGTATGAGCCAAGTTGAATCGGAAGCAATGGTGGCGCTGCTGAAACGCTTTAAGAGCGACATCAGCATGCTGTTGATCGAGCATGACATGGATGCGGTGTTTGAACTCGCAGATCGCGTGACGGTTTTGGTTTCCGGGCAACCGATCGAGACCGGCACTCCGGATCAAATCAGGTGCAGCCAGACGGTGCAGGAAGCGTATCTGGGCGAACCGTCGGAGCTCATGTGATGCTGCAAATAAAGAATATCGCGGCGAGTTACGGCACGAGTCAGGTACTTTGGGATATATCGCTAGGGATCGCGGCTGGCGAGGTCGTGACACTGATTGGCCGTAATGGCATGGGGAAGTCCACCACCATCAAAACACTGATGGGACAACTGCCGATCAAGGGCGGGTCGATCTTATTTGATGGTCGAGAGATCTCGGGCATGGCGGATTACCGCATTGCTCAGGCGGGCATCGGATTGGTGCCGGAGGGACGCGGAATTTTTCCCAATCTGACCGTCAAGGAAAACCTGATCTGTGCGGCGACAAACCGTAGACAGGTGAATAACCCTTGGGTCCTGCATCGCGTGTACGAAAGGTTCCCCCGCCTGAAGGAGCGCGAAACGAATTTGGGCTCGAATCTCTCGGGCGGCGAGCAGCAGATGCTGGCAATCGGACGGGCACTCATGACGAACCCTCGTCTGCTTATTCTCGATGAGGCGACGGAAGGTCTGGCTCCGTTAATCCGGCGAGAAATCTGGCAATGCCTGGGCATGTTGAAGGACGAGGGTCAGGCAATGCTCGTGGTCGACAAGAATTTGGCGCCGCTGTCGAAATTGGCTGATCGTCACTATGTGATCGAAAAGGGACGCGTGGTCTGGACTGGAGATTCGGCTGCACTTGAGGCAGACGGTGACTGCGTTAGACAGTACGTTGGCTTGTAATTGGACTCAAGTTTTTTCTTGAGCAAACTCAGGAGTGGAAATGAGAATTACGGTTGAAGACATCGTTGGTGTGCTTGGGATTGTACCGACGCCTGCAACGCCGGACGCAGGCCGGTGGGATACGAAGAACAGCGTCAATCTCGACGAAACCGAGAAGATGATCAAACTGGTGACGGCGGCCGGCGTTGATATCTTGATGGCAAACGGCACGTTCGGCGAGGGGGCAACGCTGACGCGTGCGGAACATCTCGACTTCACGAAGTGCATCATCGAAACGAACGGCAAATCCCGGCCGTTTTTCGCTGGTGTTACGACGATGAATACACGTGACACTATCGCTCGTGGCCGTGAACTGATCGAGTTGGGCGCCGATGGCCTGTTTGTCGGCCGCCCGATGTGGCTGTCCGTCGATCAGAAGGACATCGTTCGCTACTACCAGGACATCGCTGAAGCGCTGCCTGGCGTTCCGCTCGTCGTGTACGACAACCCGATCGCGTTCAAGGCAAAGATCAGCCCCGAGGCCTACAAGGCTCTGGCGGAAATTCCGGAAGTTGTCGCGGCCAAGCACGTCGGTGGTCCCACGCTCGAACCCGACATGATCGCCGTCGGCGACAAGATGCGTATCTTGCCGCTGGCGCCGGAATGGTATCCGGTGGCGATCAAGCATCCCGAGCTCGCACGCGCGTGCTGGACGGGTGGCATTGCCTGTGCGCCGAGCCCCATCGTGGCAAACTCGCGTGCCGTTCTGGCAGGCAACTGGGAACGGGCGAAGGAAATCACCGCTAAATTGAAATGGGCGGAAGCACCGATGTTCCCGGGCGGCGACCTCGCGCGCTTCATGGACTACAGCATCCAGATCGGCCATCTGCGGTTCAAGGCGGCAGGCCTGATCGATCCGGGGCCATCGCGTCCTCCGTACCTCGAAATACCCCAGGAATATGTGGCGGGCGCAGTCGAGTGCGGTGAACGCTGGGCGCAGTTGGAAAGGGAGTTTCAGGCACAGCAGTGATAGAAGAGCCTCGTCAAATCGGGGCTTTTCCTGGCGCGTTATTCCGTGTAACAACTTTGATGCGTAGGGTCGCCAAGTAGTCCACGAGCAGTGGTCTTCCAAGCGCTCTTTAATCGAATCTACCGATATCAGATATTCATAACCAATATTTACGATCCGATTCGGTTTTAGTAATTAGGTCTGCAGAGTGATGGTGGAGGTGTGGGCGAGGTCCGGATTAATAATTGCGGGTAAACCGGGCGTTACGTTCGCACAAATCCTCCTGATAATTCGACTGGACGCGAAACGAAGAAACGCGTCTTCATAATAAAATTGGAGATTCCTATGAAGGTGAAGAAACTCGCTATCGGGGCGGCAATGCTGCTCTCCGTTACGGGAGCCTATGCAGAAAGTAGTGTCACGCTCTACGGCATCATGGATACGGGCATCGAGTTCTATAACCACGCCAAGACTGGTGGTTCGGTCTATGGCATGCCGGCACTGACGGGTGAATTGCCTTCGCGTTGGGGGCTGAAGGGTGTGGAGGATCTGGGCGGTGGCCTGAAGGCTGTGTTCAACCTCGAAAGCGGTTTCGCGCCGGGGACGGGCGGTCTGAACTACGGTGGGCGTCTGTTCGGTCGTCAGGCCAACGTCGGTCTTAGCAACCGGTTCGGCACAGTGCTGTTTGGACGTCAAAGCAACATGACGTATTACTCGGTCGTAAACGCCGATATCCTGGGACCGGCGCTGATCGGCCTGGCCAGTTTTGACCCCTACCTGGCGAACGCACGTAGCGACAATGCGATTGGCTACATGGGCAAGTTCGGCAGCGTGACGATCGGCGCGACGTATAGCTTCGGTCGCGATTCGGCGACGGTGCCGGGCCCGGGTGGAACAGGCTGCGCTGGCCAGGTTCCGGGCAATTTCCAGGCCTGTAAGCAGGTCACCGCTATGGTGATGTATGACACCGCGAACTACGGCGCATCGGTGTCTTTCGATCAGATGCGCGGTGGGGCATCAACGGACTTCGGCCCGCTTGTGAGTAGCTCGGACAAAGACACGCACATCCAGGCTACGGCGTACTACAATTTCAGCCACGGGAAGTTCGCAGGTGGTTGGATACATCACAACGTGGACGTCGGTCGGTCGTACCACACGGATCTGTACTTCCTGAACGGTACCTATTTGCCTACGCCGTTCCTGGCACTCGATCTCGTCGGCGCGCATTTTAATGTGAGCAACCCGTCGAATATCGGCGGCGTGATCGAGAACGGTTCGATCGTCCCGGGTAGCGTAGCGCCGGCGACGTCGAATTCGACCATGATTACGGCTCGTGCAACGTACTTCCTGTCGAAGCGTACCTCGGTGTACGGTATGCTCGGGTATATGATCAACAGCCGAAATGGTGCAGTGGCGCTTACGGGTGGCGGTACGGTCCAAACGGGCGCGAACCAGACGGGTGGCATGGTCGGCATCCAGCACAAGTTCTAACGCTCTAAGCGGGCAATAAAAAGAAAAAAAGCCTCCAGAGCGAACCGCACCTCAAACTTGGACACCGATCCAACCTTTGGGGTGTTTTCTGAACCGCTTTGGGTTTCCTGGTCAGGTTGAGGTGTTAGTGTCTGGCCTTTCATGAGTCTTCGGCCGCAGGCCGAAGACTATATTGCCAGGCGGGAAACTCGCCCGGTGTTAAATCGTTGAGGGACAAGTCAGCTCGGGTCTCATTGGAGTCCCGCCGCTATGCCTCGATCTCGCGTTTTGCTTCAGCCATAGATCCGAACCAGTGCAGGTTGAGGTAATCGTCCCGGAATGAGCCGTTGAACGTCCCGATGAAGTTGTTATCCGCCGGCTTGCCCAAACGGCTGAAGTCGATCTGTAACTTGTAGTGGTACGCGAGCATATTCAGCAGGCGACGAGAGAACTCGCTGCCGTTATTGGCAAACAGGAAACGTAGCGCACGACGTAGCGCCGCCAGCCGGTTCAGTACCGAGACAACGTCGTCTGCACGCAGACGATGTCCAACCTCAATGGCGAGCGCCTCACGGTTGAAGACGTCCACGACGTCAAAGCGCGGACGCGTCCCATTGCTTGAGTGCAGCCACGTTCTGCTCCACCGAATACCGTTCGCGTTTAATCGCCAATCCTCCCGTGTCATTGCGAAAATTGCTCCGGAACTGGTCCTGCTCGGGATCGTGCCGTTGGCGGCCGATCGGTTCGCACAGAGTCTGGCAGGATTCGAGTTTTAAGCCACTTTGACGGCAGAACGCCGGGAATCTTCCAACGCTTAATATAACTTGGCTATGATATAGCTGTTTCTAACGCCGGATTGAGTGAAGATGAAAGACCTTGTATCGAAAGACGCTGAAGCCCCTGTGCGGGAAAGTGATAATAGCCTTGCGTGGTCAGATGCGCGGCTACTCGGGTTCACACCGATGGACGATGTCCATGAAGAATTCTACAGAGTCGCGCTAGGGCTCGTGGCTTGCACCGATGCGAGCGCCCTCGCCGCTATCGTGGAGTTCGAGAAACACGCCGTTAGCCATTTCGAGCAGGAAGACGAATGGATGCGCACGACGAACTTTCCGCCGCGCGACTGCCACATCGAAGAGCACGAAGCCGTGCTGAAGTCGGTGCGGGACGTCAAAGCAGCGGTCGAAGCAGGGCAGGCCGGTTGCGCGCTGGTGCATGACATCGGCTTGCATCTGTACAGCTGGTTTCCAGGGCACGCCGACTACATGGACTCGGCGCTTGCGGCGTGGATGACGAAGCAGACGATGGGTGGAAAGCCTGTTGTCTTGAGACGGACGATTTGAGCTTTGTTCAGTTACGTTTTGAATAGCGCTAATCAAAACCCAAGTCGCAGTAGTGCCTTCCGGAAACCGGGCCCCTTAAGTAAGAGCTGACCACGCGCGGTATTTTAGATGGGGTCGGCCGGAATCTGTGAAGCTTTGCCGAATTACCTTTAAGCGCCTGAGTTGGCCGTCAAATCGAAGTTGATCGTCGGAGCGAGTAGCGGCATCTTCCACTGGCGGTCGCAGAGATAGGTCGACGCAGTTGATGAAGTCCCTGCGGCATGGCGCTACCATCTCGAGCACGCTGGCGTCGACCCGATAGCACTACGCCCGCAATTCTTTGATTCGCGCGGCATCTACTGCACCTTGGCAGGAGATGGTTCGTTGCAGTGAGCTGGCTCTACTACATGACCTCACGCTGCTTGTGCCGAACGTTCTCGGCATGACGTCCCGGCGGGCCGCTACCTTTGCGATAGGGTTCTGGTGCAAACAGTGAATGTGATCGGTTAGAGTGCTGCTTCCTCGATCTCATGATTCGATAATGAGCAAGCTTAAAAACATGGGCGATCTGTTCTCAGGCCGTCACTTCAACCGCGATGTGTTCATTCAGTGCGTGCGCTGGTATCTACGCTACAAGCTCAGCCTGCGTGATCTCGTCGAGATGATGGCCGAGCGCGGCCTGTCGCTCGCCCACACAACGATCCTGCGTTGGGTGAAGCGTTACACGCCGGAGTTTGTCAAGCGCTGGAACCGTTTCGGCACGCCTGCGGGAACGTCGTGGCGCGTCGACGAAACGTACCTGAGAGTCCGCGGTAAATGGGTCTATCTTTATCGGGCAGTAGATCGGGCGGGTCAGACGGTTGACTTCCTGCTCAGGGGGAAACGCGATGTGAACGCGGCCAAAGCCTTTTTCAACAAGGCAATCAAACATCTGGGGCGGCCGCCGCAAACCATTACACTCGATGGCTATGCCGCCTCACACCGTGCTGTGCGCGAGATGAAGGCCGACGGCCTGATGCCAGATGGCACGAAGGTTCGATATTCGAAATATCTCAACAATCTGATCGAACAGGACCATCGCCACATCAAGTCCCGGACCAATGCCAATTCAATCTCGCAAAGCTCGGCCTCAAAGATGCCACTGTACCCACCGTATGGAATGCGGTCCTGTCTTATCGATAAGGTATCCTTTTTATCGAGACCTTTTCGTCCAGACAGCCTATTTGCACCAGAACCTTCGAAGCTACCGAATACGACGAGCGCACCGGCTATCCGACCAACAATAACTATGCGGAGTATGTGGTACCGGTGCATGCAGATCAGCCGGAAATCGATGTTCTGCTCCTCGACTACCCGGATCTCCATTTGAACGACTTCGGCGCTCGAGGTATCGGAGAAATCGGCACGACTGGCTTGGCTTCAGCGGTCGCTAACGCGGTTCATCACGCCACCGGTGTGCGGGTGCGAGACCTCCCGATAACGCTAGAGAAGATCGCTGGTCGACTGAACTCCTTTGCTTGAATGAAGTCGGCAGGAGCCGTTTCGAGTACCGCCCTCGTGGAAGTGTTCAGATTCTTCAACCGTCCCTGGCGAGAGCAATCAGGACCGAAGCGCTGGCGCGATGAAAATCATAATCAAAGCGATGGATCAAAAACTCGAAGGGCCGGCAGGCAGCCTTCTGCAGGCGTTTCGCCACTTACCGCCTGGACCAGGAAACAGAATAACAGCGTGGAGACCAACAAAAAATTCCTCGACGTGAGCTGCTCACTGCGGCCCGGCGCTTCGAACTGCTGGCCTTTCCTGAAGATGAGCGTGAGGCAACACTGCGGCGATCATGAGCGGCTCGGCGTGGCAGTGCTCATGATCTATCTGCGTTATCCCGCAGCGTGGAGTGTACTGGCTGCTCACTGAGCCGCTGACCGACTATCACGACGCACCGGAAATCTCGCGCCCGGTCGCTAGTTAGGGGGGAACAAAATTAGTTGCAAAACAGGAACAAATTTCCTTGAACCGACGGGTGCTCCCATCCGACTCTCCGTCGCGTGTGAAGTTTACATAATTAAGATGATCACTTTTCGTGAACTTTTTAGTTAAAATTGTGCGCTCCGGATCCGATTCTGTTTTTCTTGTTGAGCCAACCTACCGCGGGCGGAGCCTGAACAGCGCGGCGCTGCCCGCCAGCACGCGGCAGCGCCCGTCGCAGGCTAACGGACATGCCGGGCAGGGCGCGCATTCGTGGTGACTTTCCCGGATGCGGTCAAGCGGGAACGGCTGCTTCCTCGGTGACTGATTCAGACGGGCAGTTCCTGGCCGGAGATGCCTGAACTGCCACGACAGAATTCTTTAACTTCCCACGCAGGGTCCAGCGATTCGCGCATTGAGCGCCCGGGTTTCGATGTTCCGGTTGGCGCACCTTACTCCTGTAAAAGCTCACCATTTGCAAAGATTAACAATTGCAGATTCGCAACTAACCGTCTGTGGCAACTGCTCACACCACAAAAGCAAACCCGGCTTGCAGCGAAAGGGGCGATTCTGAAGATCGAACCAGGCGCCTTGTGACCGGCGATCACAGCGCCGGACCGGCGCTGAATCGTCACGTCGCTGGCTATCGCGCTGCATTGCTGTCGGTCAGAATGCACCGAAGATCCGGTCGAGCGCCGCCAGGATGGCTTCACGTTCATCCGAAAGAGAACCGATGCGTTTGCCGAGCGCGTTCAGAGGAACTGCACTCATGCCGGGCGTATCAAGGAAACATTTTTCGCCGTTAACCTCGAAAACCGGCAGCAGATCGGATGGTTTGCCCGAAAAAGCGAGATGCTCGACAGGTCGCAGAGGGATCACAATGCGCGTCGGCAAAATCCCAACGTGCGCGCTCTGTATGTCGAGCAGGTACGGCGCGAGTCTCCGCGTCTCTTTGTCGGGGTTGACGTAGAGATCGAACCGCGCCATTAGAACGTCCTGAATTTCGCTAGCGGAAGCCCGTCGCGATCGACCATCGCACTGTAGGCGGCGACCAATTCGGCGTTGTCATCGGCCCAACGGCGAGCCTCCGCCTCCTGAATTTCTTCCCGCACACCGCGCTCGCTCGCTCGCGAAAGGTTAATCCCCAGCTCCTTGGCCCGATCCAGGACTTCAGGCGGCAATGTGACGTTTGTGGACTTGCGCGGTCGAACTTCGAGTGCCTTACCCATGTGCCCATCCACGTTGCATTTTATGTGCATTATGGTCCACACAAGCGACCCGCGGCAAGTCTGCTTGATTCGGACTAGCTGCGTCCTGTTTCCATCAACACCCCAGATCCGTCTGATCCATTTTGGATGCGGGATCAACCCGTGACCTTCGTCGCTCCGCCAGCACGGCCGAGTTGGTCCACGACGTCATTTTTCGAAGCACGGTTCAGGTCAGCAAATTGAGTCGTGTTCCTATTGAGCCGGGTAGTCAGACCTTTGGCGCTTATAGAGACGTACCATCAACAGCGGATCCTTGATGTTTTAAATGCACCACGAAATGGTGATAAATTATGTTATGTCAAATTGTCGGGGCGATTGACAAAAACTGACAGCCGTGTCGGCGCTGGCAACCAGACAAGGAGAATATAAGACGGCGCTGCACTGGCCATTGCGAGCGGCGAGTGCGAACTAAACCAGAAGCGACGCCCTGGTCATCTCCCTCGAGGAGCAAAGCGTCGAGGCGAGGCTAGCCGACCACCATCATGATCTAGGAGAGTCCGACCGACGGCATCACAAAGAGGCGTTCGTCCCACACCACGGGTTGCGGCTCGGTCACGGCAATCCGCGTCGCGTCGGGGTGTGCGGGATTGACCAGCACGTTGAACTCTGCACGGACCACGACGGAAGGTACGATCAGGAGCGCGGTACGCGACTCGGTCAGCCAGGCGTCGCCGAACACCCTTGCCACCTGCAGTGCTGGCGCATCCCATCCCCCCGGCAACGATTCGGCCGAATGGCGTTCGACGCGAATATCGTCGGGAACCGCTGCTTCAACCCATCCGTGTGTCTTCGGTACCTTGCCGATGCGCGCATGAACAAGAACCTCGAGCATCGCACCGGCGAAGGTCGACGCGGCGTAGATGACCGGTCGCCCCGGGCTATTGAAGCGGCCGCCCACCAGCATCGCGCCGGTGCCACTCCAGACCGTGTGTCGAGTGTCGGCGATTCGAAACAACTTCACGCCGGCAACCCGTAAAACAGTTTCCAGAGCAGCTCTTCGACCCGGCGCGCGCCGAGCTCGGTCAGCGCAACATCGAGCGGCGCCCGCCCTTCGAGCTCCGGGTGCGGCGTCGACAGGAATTCCCGCGCGTCCTCTTCGTCGTTCCAGACGTAGGCCGTCGTCGCGACGATCCTGGCCAGCCGCTCAGTCTTTTCCGATTCGTCTGGCGTCAGCCGATCGCGACGCCGCTTATAGGTCGCTTCGGGGATGATGCGGGCAAGTAGCGCACGCCGGGCGTCGGCACCCTGCGTCGCATGTTCGACGCCCGCGCGCAGCGCGGACTTGGGCAGGCCGTCGCGGACAAGTGCCTCGAGTTCCGCGAGCGTGTGCGGGACCTGCCGCAGTTCCATGACCGCGGCCACTGCTTCAGGCGTGATCAGTGACATGCGACTCCCGACTAAAGTATCAGTTGATGCCTAATGATAGCGCAATTGATACCGTCCGCAAACCCATCTTCGATCTAGCGGGCTCCAGCGGGGAGACTGCCGACGCGGTCACCTCGACATCGTCCGTGCCTGCGAGAATCGCCCACATAGCATGACGGCACGTTACGGCCTACAGAAATCTTTCATACACGAAACGCTCAAGCAACTTAGCATCCGCTCGCGACACGATGTCGCACCGGGCACACGGATAAACCATTTATAGTGCACTGCACAAGCCCGTGTGATTGGCAGGTGCGATCTGACGGTCGTGTTATAGTGCACTGCACAATCTCCGTCCGATCGGCAAGTGCGATCTGGCGACCGCGTCCGGCGTTGCCGGGTTGCGGACAGACATGCCGCTGAAGGTGAATCGCCACGCCTGTCAGCTACGCCCAGTTTCTGTCTACATCATCAAAATGAGGTCCCTGTGAAATACCTTCCCCGCATCGCCGCGTCTGGAGCACTCCTGGTCGTCGCTCTCGGTATCGTCACCTTCGCCCAGATCAAGTTCGCGCCGCAATCCGCAGACAACAACCCGGTCGCACGGATCGTCCTGAACGTCGAGTCGCAACTGAACGGCTGAGCGACTCCACCGCTGTATGTAGCCCGCGCCCCGCAGGCAAAGGCAGGCAAAGAAAACCCGCCAGGCTCCGAAGAGAACTGGCGGGTTTGAGCTACTGATTTCGGATTCACACGCCAGGCGATGGTAACGGAGTTGACGCCTGCTCAGTCTCCTCCAGCGATCAGTCAGCCTCCATGTCCACGGCATCGATCACCTTGGCAGGTCACCAATCGTCAATTCGAGACGCTTCATTGTGGCCTCGTGAGACAGGCAATCGTCCCCTTCGACGTTTCGATCATCAGAAACTTAAAGGAGCGTGTCGCCACACTGATCCAGCGCAAGCCAGCCCTCCCCGCCTTGCGCAAATTGTCACCGCGCAACCTGAAGGCATGGCCGCATCCAGAATTTGTGCAGCAGCCTCCTGCACAAATTGAAACCTCTTCGGCTTGGTAAACATAGGATTGCGAATTATGTCCCCGCCGTCCTGCTACATCGGCTCGAGCCGGCAGCCTCCCCGCGCTAGGCTTAACTGCCCCTGACCGGAGAATCTCTTGATAATCAGAGGCACCCGAACGGCGGTCGCGCGGCCAGCAATCCCTGCCCACTGCAAACCTTCAGAGCCGCAGATCGAGGAGAAATCGCGCGTGGATCCGCACCGTTTTGTGCCGTGTAGGTGCCCCGTGTGCGCGCGGTATCACGCCGCTCGCCGACCTCACCGTTCGGATTCTGCGCCGCCGCATGGACCTGCTTCAGGGTGCGGCACCAACGGCGAAGCGCCTGTGGAGATCCGCAAGACTGCGTGCCTGGCCGATCCGTTGAATGTCCCGCCCTCTTTCTCAGCCACGCCGGCAAGCCGGTGTACGTGCCCCTACGTCATCTAAATTCAGTCGGCCCTAAATCATCTGGCACCTTCGTTTCTCGTCCAGCGCCCCCCGATTGCGCTGCCGCTGCGCGATCCAGCAACGCGTTCATGCGGGCTTGCGCAGATTGCGCAAGGTCATGCGACGCTCGGATTCTGTCAATGCACCACTGATGTGCATCTTTCAGCTCTATATCGCTGCGATTACGGAACCTCAGGTCACTTTTGCTGCGGTTACGGGGCCTGAGGTGCTTTCCGTTGCGGCTACGGAACCCGACATTTGCGCTGCAGGTACGGAACCGCGTCAGTTCCACATCGATCGTTTTCATTGCCGATAACAAAATGGCGATTTCCTTGGCAGAATCCGCAAGCTCGAGTTCAATTAGGGGAATCGTGAGTAGCGATGCCGATAGTTCGGGTAACGTATGGACTGGATGCCGGTTGGAGAGTGCGAACCTCTCCGGCTCCATGCTGCACATCCCCTGATGTTTTCGATCTGCTCCATTGTCGCGGCGAAAATCTCCCTGAGAACGAGCCGTAAATGTCTCGTTCGCGAAGCCATCGCCTCGTGCGTCTGTTTCCTAGCGTCGATTGCCTGCTGGTTCGCAATCGCAAACGCACCGATGATTGCCGCGATCGAGCCGATGGCCTGCACCCATGCGGCCCAATCCGACGATGCGCCAGGCGCATGTACGATCGCAGCGCAAAGCAATGCGCCCAGCGCGATACCCAACGCGCCAATCGCCCCCTCCCGCAACCGGGGCGTGTTCAGGACTGTTTTGATCATGTCCATAAGTGCGCCGCTTTCGGGCATCTGCGAATGATTGTAGGAGATCCGAGGTCGAGACGTTTGCGACTCTAAGGGCCGGCCCAGCGCGACAATCTTCGATGGACGCACGCTGCTGTCTGACCCGAGTCGCGCTTTTCGCGCCACACGCACACGTGAACATCAAGTGTCCGAAAGCCCCTGCGTACCCATGTAACTGACACTGAGGTCGAACGGCGCGACGCCAACGAGACCCGAAGCGGTGGTTCGGAATGTTTGCCAGCCACCACGGGCCGTGTGGACATCGAGCGCCGTATTCGATTCACCATAGGTGATGGTTTTGCGTCCGAGCACGCGCTCGTCCTGCCCGACGGCCTCCAGCACGATCGATGCTCCCCGCTTCCACGCTTCGCCGTTCGGCGCGAGGACCGCACTCATTTTGCTGTTGGGGCCCGCGTAGACGCGAGCCACATTGGCTGCGCCGTTTCGCATCGCCGGAAGGTCGAGATCGTCGGCGCCAAAAAAAGTCTGCGTCGTCGAGCGGGGCTTCGGCTCGAAGCCGGCTGCGTATCCTGGCAACGAGAAGCACAGATAGCTGCGGCCGCTCTGGTAGCCGTTCGATGGAACCGTGAAGCTCGCGCGTCCCTGTGCATCGGTCCAGATGTCCGCGTGTTTGCCCGTATAGTCTTTCAGACGCACATTCGGTCCGAACGACGTGTCGCACGTGATGGCGCACGCATTCATCGTGTCGAAATTGAGCGCGGTCAGCAGACCAGGATAGCCCGTCCGGTTCAGTACGATCGCCACGTCACTCAGGTAACGCGTGACCGTTGCTCCGAAAGCGAGATTCTCGTGAATCCAGATCAGATTGTCGATCCACGGCTTGAGACCATATGCCCCCTTCCACACGTCGCCTCCGAAGTAATCCTTGCCGTAGATGAACGGGTATCCTTCTGCCGAGAGAATGAACGCATACGCGAGCAGCTTGTTCGCGACGATCGACTCGCCGGGCGACGAATCGGTGTCCGGGTTTTCTACGAAGCTGCATGAGAGGTATGGGTTCCAGCTCGTGTATCCCGCACCATTGAGTCCCGCCACGTTGCCGCTGTCGCATGCGGCCTGCAGCGCCCAATGCAGCGCAAAGTCCTCGACCAGCGAGCGGGACTGCATGGGCGCCTGAGTGACCCAACTGTTGACCCATGCCAGATTTCCGTCGAAAAACTCGGAGTACGCGAACTTCGACCCCATCGTCTTCGAGCGCATGAATTGCGAAACGAACGGCGCCCATGTGCCCTTCACATCGTCGAAGCGCATGCCGTCCGCGTCCGTGGTTCTGAAGAGCCAGTCGCCATAGTCGATTGCATCCTGAATGGTGTAGTCCTGCGGAATACAGTTCTGATATACCTTCTCGCGACCGAAAGGAAAGTCGTCGCTCGGGCCCGGCACGCCGTCTTCGGGCCGAAACGGCGGAATCGGGTCCTGGTTTCCTGTGCCGCCCCTAAAACATCCCGGCTGCATGGCTCCCCGCCCGTTCAGTGTCCGCTGGTCCGCGCCAAGATAACGGAACACGCCCGGGCCGCCGTTCTCGCCCATCAATTGATGCAACACAATGTCGAGATAGACATCCATGCCGACGGCATGACAGGTGCCGATCAGCCGGCGCAATGCATCCACGCCGCCGTAGCGAGTCGGCGTGCTGCCCTGTTGCGGCTTGGAGCCGAGGTCGCGAGTGTCGAATACGCCGTAGCCGTCGCAGCCTGCGCCGTCGCCGCCTTGCGCCTTGCTCGCTGGAGGCAGTTGCACTGCCGTGAAGCCCGCGCGGGCGAGCGTCGCCGCCTCATTCGTGATGAAGTCCCAAAGCCACGGCGCACCGGCATCGGTGCTGGGCGCGGGGACGGTCACCTTGTTGCCGCCTTCCGTGAATCGTCCCCACGCAATAAGGGCGACGCCCATCATTGCTCTCCCGGCACCGCGTCAGTGATATGAATCACGGCACGCTCCAGTCGAGAATGGTCTGTTCGGCACTCTTGGCGCCTGTCCCGCCCGTGAAGCCGATGTAGGCCAACGCAGGCGTGCCGAGCTTGAGAAATCCGATGAGGTCGATGTTCTCAAGCGTCAAGGGCCCCACTTTCGCCTGTGGATTGTCGAGTTCTTCGATGCCCAGCGTGAGCGTCTTCGCGGCGTGCGAAAACTTCAGGGTCACGCGTATCGGATGCGCGCTATTGAGTGCGATGCCGTTCGCGCCCAGATCGTAAATCCACGGTCCGCCATTTGCGCCATCGCGCCAAAGGCTCAACTTGTTGAGCACCACGTCGAAGGTGATCGCGAGACTGCGTGCGATACGCGCCCCGGTGTTGCTTGTGTCAAGTGGATCGATCGCGTAGCCGAGCCCGCTGCCGGGGCTGCCGAGCGCGTGCGGACCCGCTGCCTGGATCGTGAAGGTCAGGCCATCGGCCATGTTCATCGGGTCCACGCCGTTCATGCTGAACGTAAAACGCGTCGCCAGATCCGTGACGTCGACCGGTTGCGTGCAGAATGCGCTACCGCTCTGGAAGGTGGGGATGAATGCTTGTCCCACCCTGTCGTTGGAGTCGGCGCCGGGGTTCGGCTGAATGGGGTTGTCCGTCAGGATGATCTTCTTGTCGACACTCACGCGTGCCGTGCCGTTTAGCGTCAGTCCGCCGGTGCCTCCAAAGCCTGCGGTGTACGCATCGCGTGCGAGGTCATAGCCGCCGCCGTGGTTACGCAGTCCGTAGACGGACAGTACTGCGCCGTCGCCAGACGGCACAAATACCTTACCGCCTGCGACGGTCGGACAACAGAATTTCGGCAGCTTGAAACGCACGTCCGGGTCCTGCCGGCTGCGCCAGACCGCTTGCAGCCGCGAGAAGTTCGACTGCGTATCGAAGTTCGATGCATCGTACGCAATCAGCTCACCCTCGACACGAAACACGTTTCCATTCTTGAAAGGCGGAAAGATTCCCCACAGGATGGCGCTGGCACGATCGCGGCCATTCCATGAAAGCGACAGAAACCCGCCCGGCATGCCATTGCGCCCGGGATATTCGTTCGATGCGATGGTCATGCCGCGCGCGGTTTCGATGCCATGAACCGGTATCACATGACGCCAGTCCGAAGTGATCAGCGGAGCGACCGCGATCGCGCCCTGGTCCGCAAAGCCCCCGCCCAACGGCTGCCCCGCCGGACGCAGCGCATAGCGATAGGTTCGCGTGACATCATTTTCGCCCCAGACATACACCAGCGTGTGATTGTTGTCGCCATGCCAGACGACCGGCGAGCCGTGAATGTGATGGGTGACGTCGTCTGCGTCCGGTTCGGGAATGACGTTCTGGGCCACGCCCCGCGTGCCGCGGGCATAGTTGAAGGAGGCGAGAAAGTACTGCAGGACCACACGGTCCGCAGCGGGTTGTTCCTGACGTGCGGCGGCGTCGCCAATGAGCTCGTCGGAGTCGATCAGATAGAAGTACCCGTCCTTGCCGCCGCCGACGATGCGCTCGTCCGGAAGCAACGCGGGCGCCGACGCGCCGAGATCGTCGTCCTTATCCACCACTTCGTCGCCACCCGAAGCGTCGCGGTAATCGAGGTCGTTGAAGGCGTTGTACCAGCCGACCACCTCCAGACGGCCGTCGACGACGCGCAGCTTGAGAAAGCTTTCGCCCATATTCGGCGTGCCAGGTACGCCCTTGGGCTGGTTCGAATCGCCGTTGCCAGTGCCGGCGTACACATTATGCTGCGCGTCGGCGAGCAACCCCTGCCCGGCCTGCCAGATACCACCTTGCGCACCGTTGGGCGTGGTGCACAGGAGATCGATGCGAGTGAAATCAGTCTCGTTGTACGCGAAGATCCAGCCATGCCAGGGATCGTTGTCTCCGCGCGAGCCGAACGCGATAAAGATCACGCCGTTATCGAGCAGCAACGCGGGGCGCTGTAGCAGCGTCATGGCGTTGAAACGAACGCGCGGATCGTGCGACTGAATCCCCGTCGCGTCCGTGATGGCGACCATCGCCAGCGGGCCGCCCTTGCTGCCCATTTTCGTCGTGACCTGCACCGTACCGTTCCTGACCGACATGCGCGTTTCCTTGAAATCGGGCGTGGCCGCAGCCCGCGCCGAGGACGCATAGCCCGTTCCTGAAACCGAACCCCCTATGACCGCTGAACGTTTGGTCTGCAACGTAGTGAGGTCGAGCGCACAAAGGATGTACTCGAACGCGGCGGCGCGCTCGTCCCCGGACGTATTGAGCGTATTGGCCTTCGTCTCGTCTACGGTGAAAAGCACGAGGAACAGCTCGTTACGCGCAAGATCGATCACGGGCGTGCTCAGGATGCCGATGGTCGGCGGCTTCTCGCCTTGTGCATTGACGATGTCGTTATATTGAGCACCGAACCATGTGTGCGTTTCAACGGCGGGCTTATTGTCAACATGGGTTTGCGCGAGAATTGCGCCCGATTCCGCGTCGAGCGCCAGGACGCAGTTTTCCATGGTCGCCACGAAGATCGTGTCGCAAACCTGACCATTCGGAAACCTCAATTGCGCCACGTAAAGCGGCTGGGCGTAGATGGAGCCCAGCCCGATCGGAATATTTCGCACCAGTCCGAATGAGTTGACGTTGACATTTCCCGGGGTAAGGATGTCCTCTGCGGCGTTCACGCCCGAGCGGCCAGAATCATTACGCTGCGTGAGAACGTTCATATCGACCATCCTAAAGAGTCGTGGGCGCGCGATAACGCACGGCAAGGCTAAACGGGCAGGTAAAGTCGGCGCGTGAATCGTTTGCCTGGATGGTCCAGCGGTAAAAGCCCTTCTCTGTCGCCGTTGCGGTGAGCACAGCGCCCGTGTCGGCCTGCCTGAAAAGCCGGGAAGCGACCGCTGCACCGGACGGTCCGTATAACGAAAGCATAAGCGTCGTGTCCGGCGTCCAGCCATCGGCATGAAAGCTCAGCACGCCGTCGATCGTCGTATCGTGCTCGCAGTAAGTGCGTGTGATGTCGCTCATCTTGCCTGCAGCGGCGCACGGAATATCGAGGTCCGCCGCGCCTTCGAAGACCTGATGCGAATCCTGCGGCGCCGGTGCGCTCCGTGACCCGATGGACGGGACCGAATAGCAGACGTATCCCTGCCCGTTGTTGCCGGAAGGAATGGTTACATCCACGCGCCCTCGTCCATCGGTCGTGATGTCGGGCTCATGGCCAGCGTAGTCATGTAGTGTCGTGTTAGGTCGGAAGTTCGTGACGACGCCCGTCAGGTGCTGCGCCTGCGTCTTGCTGCGGTTCAGTCCTACGAGCAGACCGGGGCCACCCGTGCGCTCGAACATGAACACGTCCTGGCTTTTCCATCGCTGTTCGGTCGGACCTGCGGCGATGTTCTGGTGAATCCACATGAGGTTGACGAGCGCCGGGCGCAGAATGTCGCCGAGGCATCCGGGCGCGGTACTGTAGTCCTTGAAGAACACACACGGCTGTCCCTCGGAGGTCAGGATATACGCATACGCAAGCGGCTTGTCTTCGGGCTGGATATTGCGCGGAACGAGGTCGCGGCGCGATTCGGTGTCGTGATTCTCGACGAACGTCACCGCGCGAAAAGGATTCACGCCTGCGAGCCCGGCGTGATCGAGCGTCGACATGTCAAAGTTCGCATCGTTCGACATCGCCAGCAGTTTGAAGTAGAGCGGGAAGTCGAACGCGCTGCAGCGATTGCGCATCCAGTCGTTGGATGTGATCCAGTCGTTGATCTTGTCCCGGTCGCCGTCCCAATACTCGCCCACGGCGAATTTACCCGCTGCGATGTTGCCATTCAAGAGCGCTTGCAGATAGAGCACGGATATCCCTTGTACGTGGTCCAGCCGATAGGCTTGGGCGTCGACCGCTCGGGTCTGCCATTCCACCGCCGCGACGAGGCCTTGTGAGACGTAACCCTCAGGCTTGCCGTTGATATGTGCGAGATCAGGGCCGAAGTACACGTTCGAGCTCATCTGCAGTTCCCAGATGCCATCCGGAACCCCGGGGTCTTGCGGAATCTCGGGAACGAAGCTCTTGGGAACGGGACTGTCGGGATAGCGAGAATGAAAGCATTGCCTGTTTTTAGGGAAGCGCCCGCCTGAGCTGTTGCCGAACGCGTCGCGATATTCGAACGTCATCTCATCGGGGCCCGCGCCGCCTTTGCGATGATTGAGTTGCAGATCAAGCACGACATTGAGCCCATTGGCTCGCAATATCGCGGCGAGCCGAGTCAATTGTTCGCGCGTGCCATAGCGGGTGTGGACCGCACCCTTTTGATCTTTCGAGCCGATGTCGTAGTCGTCGAATACGCTATAACCGAGCGCTGCCTCCTGGCTGCCTTGGGCAGCCTTCGTAGCTGGTGGCAACCAGACCGAAGTGATGCCCACCTGCGCGAGGTCCATCGCGCTCTCGGCTAAGTGATCCCACCACCACGGCGAGTCATGCGGATCGTGCGGGTCTGAGGGCGCTGCGACTGCAACGTACTTCCCGCGCTTATAAAACCCTTGCAGGAGGATTTGCGGATCCATTACGCGTCCCTGTGCTTTGACAGGAGCATCGACCGTCGCGAGGAAATTTTTCGCACAACAACGCCAACGGCTCTTGAAAGCGCCCTGGCGCCGTACATTCCTACGAACGCGAGCAGGCCACTCGACACCGCGAGGAAGACAGTTTCGTCGCGTGGTGAGTATGCGAAAAAGTTATCGAATGAGAAGATCAGGGGCGCGAACCACAATGCCCAACGTTTGCCGCGCAAAACTAATGGCACCATCAAGACAATCAGAAAAATGTACGCAAGGTCCGGGATATCGATTGAATGATGCAGGCACGCAGCGCCGAGCAGGCTCGCTGCCCCGTCGCATGCTCCGAATGCGATGGACCACGCGAAACGCTCGTGCAAGTGCCACACGACAAATCCAACACCCAGACCGACCAACAGACTGTCTCCACCCAGCCGAAAAGCTTCGAGCATCATCGCACTCGTGGCATTCATCATGCACCTCAGAAGGTGAGCTTCGATTAGAAGAGAAGTAAAGCTCACCATTGGTGCGCATGACATGTGGTTTGAGCTATGCTTCGTGTCCCGCGTAAGGGGATACCGCCTCGAGGCAGACTTCAAGTTAATGACGTTTTGCGTTCAATGTCAATCTCGCCTGTGGTGCCGCCCACATGAAAATGTCGCGAATCTTCATGAAATAAATGTCCGCAGAGGACTCTGGTGCAAATAGGCGGCAAAGTCGATTAGTTAATATAGTTACGGATGTTTTTTTAGGTGACCGGACTGCATTCCAAGTCCGCTTGATGGAGCGCATCAGTTCGCGTTCGACCGTGCAAGCCAGATCGCGCATTGCGGCGCGCGCGTCGGAGGACAACGCGCGGCGCGGTGTCTTTCGCGCACAACGTGCCGATCGCGAGACCGATGGATGAACTCAGTTGCACTCCGGCATGGATCGGCCCTGTGACGAGCGGGTTGTCGAAAAAGCGCGGATCCTTGCGAGCATCCTCGACCACCAGCAAGTCTTCTTCCAGCAGTGCATGCGCGCAAAAGGCGATATCACGCGGGGTCTCGCGGACGTCCAGTCCGACTCGCGACCTGAACCACTGCTGATGCTCGTCGATCAGCGAGACAAGCGCTATTGGAACGTTCAACATCTGCGCGAGCATACGAGTAAGTCGATCGAGTATTTTCTCCGTAGGGGGTGTCGAGAATCCCTAGTTGGCGCAATACGCGCAGCCGGAGCGACTTGCATTGATTGGCTTTCAAATGTGAGCAACCTATTTTAACGGCGGTCGTTGCGCAAGTTCCGGCGGCGGATCCGAACCATCGTGCGTTTTTTCGGTATCCGAATGGGTTGCGACATGCGCGTGTTTGGAAAGCGAGCTTCCAATTTCGTAACACGACCGTTTTCCGGTTGCCCCGAACGCAGGGACTTGCTATGAAGCATTGACGAGTCGCGCAGGACATGATCGCTACAGCGATTCGCGAACAGTTTGAGCAGGGACGCAAGGTGCTGATTCTCACCGAGCGCACGGATTATCCCGAGAACCTGCAGCAGACCCTGGCCGATACAGTCGAGTTGCTTGAAATTGGCTAATAGAGTGCGACACCTGGCCACTTCAACAACCCACTCGCTGACTCAGGGCCAGTTCTCGATTGCGTACTTCCTGCAATCCGCAGCTTCAAAGTGCGCCGTTGGCCAATTTGCCGCGTGCCGTCCGAATTTCGGTAGTTCATCGGTGGACAGATCAGCGAGGCAGCTATGCCAGGCAGCGGCGTCGAGCGATTCCAGATCGCCGCGGCATTGGGGATGGCGCTTTTCGCTGATCATGGCCTCTGCCATCGCGCTTGCAGCCCTTTCCGGTTCTTTGAGTTCAGTCTCGATCTTCGCGATCTGTTTGAAGGCCTTGCTCGAAAATTCCCCATCCAGCGCGATTGCCCTGCGCAATTCATCCAGCGCTTCCGTATGTTTTCCCTCCAGTTCCAGCGCTTCGCCCAAATTGGCATACGCCTCCGCGTAGCGAGGGTCGTATCGAATCGCCGTTTCGAACTCGCGCTGGGCCAACTCGGCCGGCCGAGTGTTTAGTCGCAACGATGAATCTGTCGGTATGTATTCGCGGTTTGCGTATTTGAGGTACTCGCGTCCGAGCGCATTGTGTCCCGCGGCGAAACGATCTCGCTGGACTGTCACGCGCCGATATTTTTCGAGAGCTTCATTATCGCAGCCCATGTTCTCAAGAGCGATACCCCAATTGTAGTAAGCCCAATAGAACTTTCGACGTAGCACCGCCGCCCGCCGCGCATGCTCGATCTCTGTCAGGTAATCGAGATTGTTTTCCGCAATTTTCGACAGGCCGAGATGTGCCCATGCCGCAAGCTTTTCCTGGTCTTTGGGCGATCCGCCTTTCAGAACCATGTCAAACTCGTTTGCGGCATCCGTGTATTGACAGGATGTCCCTTTATCGCACTCTTTTTGCGCGTGGTCGAACACTGCCGAAGCGAGTATGTAGGGACTGTAGATCTGCATCGCCGCCCTCGCTCCTCGGGAAATTACCTCATCGACGTCACCGCTCTCACTGTAAGCATCAAATAGATAGACTTCGCCGCCGGGGCGAAAAACCCGTCCGAAAATCCGCAGCGCGTTTCCGTCCCGGACGATTTCCGCGGTAATGCGACCGTCACGCCGCAAAATGTCCTTGATCGCGCTCACCACGTCCTGCACCGACATTCCCGTTCCCGGAACCTCTAGATGCAGATCCTTGGTTCCTTCTTCCTCAAGCGTCTCGTGGATCTCCGTGGGCATGACAGAAGACGCGGAATTGATCATTGAAAGCATGTCTTCGCTAAACCTGCTTTGACTCGTGGACGCGGTGAACCCACTTTCGGCAAGATCGCTCGGCGTTGCGATCGGCTCAACTATCGTGATCGAGCGCAATCCAGAGCTCGCATAGACCAGGCCAACGCCTACCGCTCCGATAACACCAATCGCAATGAATCCTTTCTCCAGGTAGCCTAGGCCGAGATAGCTGGACTGCACGGCGCGTTTGAAGATACTGCCAGCCTTCGCGATGAACCGGCACCCCCGTTTGAAAACCTCTGGAAGTTTCATCCCTGCACCCTTCAGTTCGCGTGATCCGACTCAAGCAGTCGCCCGTGCTTTCGCGCAGCGATTCCGGTGAAAACTCAGACCCATGGCATCCACA
Organism: Paraburkholderia sp. MM5477-R1; assembly: GCF_050436385.1. Lineage (NCBI taxonomy): Bacteria > Pseudomonadati > Pseudomonadota > Betaproteobacteria > Burkholderiales > Burkholderiaceae > Paraburkholderia > Paraburkholderia sp. MM5477-R1. Next base: position 463,000 of record NZ_JBNDMC010000001.1, on the reverse strand, counting down.
AGGTGACTCGAAATCACTGTCGGTCGAATTGAGCCAGCCAGACTTCCACGCCTTGAAAATCGCGTGTCATAACTTACACACCTGATGGACCGCTATCCTCGACAGTCCTTTTCTTTTTTCTCATCGCACATCTAAAGTGCGTGATGCGGAGGTCGGCTTCGATCTAGAACGTTTATTAACGTTCTTGCATTCAACTGTCCCCTGCTCTCCCACTCGCTGATCTATCCACTGACCATCTTTGTTCGCCCGAGGACAGGTGTCGTCGAGAGTGCATCCTCGCGTCGATTGAGTGCTGCCAACTGCCGGTTCGCGGCCCTCCGTTTTCCGTGGGCGATCGATCGCGTCGGCACCCTTTTGTGCCCTGGCAGGACGAGCATCGAGCGATGCGAAGGGTTTTACCCCGACCGCGGCGATCCGTGAAGCGCCGATTTCGAGTTCCCGGTGAGGCAAACGCCGGGCGACCCGGATTTGATTTTTGAAGTTTTTTCTTCGGGAATGTCGCGAAGTATAGGAAAGCGCACGTCGATTCCAAGGGGATTTTGCGTCGCTTCGCGAGCATCATCCACGATTGCGAGCTAGCCAGTCGGAGAGGCTTCGGAGTTATGCGCGACCAACGATAGTGGCATCACTGGCTCCCGGGTTTCGGAATTCGCCTTCGTTTTGTCGGATATTCGCCATGCACCGGCGAATATCGTTGACTACACTAGCTTTGCCGTACCACTTTAACGTGCGGCCGACTCACGAAGTCACAGCTGCGCAGATTTTCGTGCCATCCTTCCGCACGTGTCTGCCGACACCGAGCGAAGATCGATCGCTTGGTGCTGCGTTTCCTTACTCATCAATTCGGCCCTCGTCCGAGATCTCTCGCCGCCAGATTGGGGAACAGCCGACCGCACGACGGTCGTCCTCCTCTCATCACCTGGTTATTCTCAGGCGGCGGCAGCCAAGTCTCACTGTGGCCATCGTTGATTCCATGTGTCTGGTCATGCACCTTATCGTGCAGGTGAGGCGCCCCATAGGCACGGTAGTATCAAGCGATTTGCCTTCATTCTGGCCAATACTCTGATCTCAGCTGTTGTATTGAAGGAGTCGCGAACGGCAGAAACATTGTCCGAAACGTATGGCGGTTGCCATGCAAGGCGGCGGAGCTCGTTCATCGCAGCGCAAAGCGGTTCTTGCTGGTCAGCATGATTTAACTTTCAATTCGGAAGAACACGTAGACGCGTTTGCTCGCCCATCCAGCTAAAGACCTTATTCCCGGAAAGAGTCGGGATTAGTTTTTTCCGATTAACGCGGAGAACAGCAATGTCACAGTCGGTTCGGATTCCCATCACAAACATCAACATGGACGGCGACTATACGGGAGCCATAACTGTAGGCACTGGCAGTGCGGCCAGGACACTGAATGTGATCCTCGACACGGGGAGCAGCGCTCTTGCCGTCAACGGCGACAAGTATTCTCCTCAACTGGGCAATGGAACGACGGCGACCAACCTCGCTCAGTTCGATGCGTACGGCGACGGAAGCAACTGGTTGGGATCGGTTCTTAAAGACACGGTCAAGATCGGCAATGTGACGGGGTCGAGCGTCGCCGTTGCAGTGACTTACCAGGAGTCGGCCAACATGTTCCGTGAGGCGGACGGAATTTTGGGGCTCGCCTATCAGGCGCTCGATGATGCCTACTCGCTACCCGAAAGCACCTGGCCAAAGAAATATTCGAAATCTCAGGTGGAGCACGGTACGCGATCTTCGGTTATTCCATGCCTGATGCAGTTGGCCAATGAGGGAGTGCTTCAGGAAAAGATGGCCTTTCTTACGCGTCGCTCGTTTTGCAAGGCAGGCGTCGATCCAGATAACGATCCTCTGAACCAGGGAGTATTGATACTTGGTGGAGGAGAAGAAGCGACCGATCTCTACAGCGGCGACTTCCAGATTGCTGCCGTCCTCGCGGACGCGTGGTATAGCACCAATTTATTGTCGGTAGGTGTCGGAACCGAACAATTCCCTATTTCGGCACGCCCCCAACCGGGTATGCCATCCAACTCGATCGTCGATAGCGGCACAAATACGCTTGTGCTCGGCCCGACGATCATCAATGGAATCCTTTCTCGACTTCAGGTCAATCAGCAGGAGTTGCTCAAGACATCGATGAGTGGTCAGCCAGTTTCCGTGACGAGTCTCGACCTCTCGCAGTGGCCGCCCATTTCGTTCACGCTCCAGGGAATCAGTGGCGGCCAGAATGTAGCGCTCTCGGTGCCTCCACAGATTTATTGGCAAATTGACGCACCAGCTGTGGGACAGGCGATGGCAGCCATATCGCCGGTGCGGCAGGACGGTGGCGCAATTCTAGGTCTGCCGCTCATGAATGGTTACTTCACGATCTTTGACGGCACAGCCGGACTGGGCGTAATCAAATTTGCTGCAGCCAAATAGCTCAAATAGCTGATGGACCAAGCGCGTGCCATCACGCATGCGCTGTATCGATCATTGTATTAACGGGTCTTCGCGGAAAAGTGTGATGAAAAATCGCCATTTTTCAGATTCGAGGCAGCATACAAGTGAGGATCTTCAGGCGCAGATACTCCTCATCTCGCAATCCGTATCCGCGTCGGTGGATGACCCGAATCTTGTTGTTGAGGCCCTCAACGAAGCCGAGCGGCACCTTGTTTTCTGGCTTGCAATAGGAAGCAATCCCGTCCCAATGACGCTCGACCATCGCCGCAAACTTCTCGTAGGGCTTCAATCGCTGCCATTTCAGGCTGGATTTCCAGTTCTCGAAGAAGCGACGCGCCCAGCCTTCGCGCTCGTAGTCCCACAACTGCCCGAACGACTCCTTGAGCAGGTACGCGGTATTCAGACGTCGGTTCGCTGCGAGAAGCGTCTTCAAGGAGTCTCTGCCTTCCAGCGACAGGTTCTCGCGATGACTGAGCAGAACGTACTTCTGCCCTTTGATGTAGCGCCGCTGCTCGCCTTGCAGGCGAGCGTATTCGCTCTTGCGCACTTCATCCAGGGCTTCGTTGAGCTGCTTTATGACGTGGAATTTGTCGTACAGGATGGCCGCATGCGGCACGCGTTCCTGCGCGACGTTGTAAAACGGCCGCCACATGTCCATCACGACAAGCCGGATGCCGCGGGCCTTTTTCTCGCCCAGCCAGTCATAGAACTGATGCATGCTGGCCTCCTTTCGATCTTTGCCACCGAACCAGATCGCACGGCCCCGTATCAGGTCGCTCACAACAATGCGGTACGTCTGTCCCTTGCCAATCGAAATCTCGTGGATGCCGATGACCTTCGGCCCGGGCGTGCCGAACCGCTCCACTTGTGCCCGCATGTACTGCATCTCGAGGTCCTTGACCGTATGCCAGTGCAATTTCAGTTCGTCAGCCACGTCCTTGATCGTGCTGTCGCGACAGCGACGACCGACGTACCACGCGAAGCGCTTCGTGTAGTGAGGGTTGTCCGCCAGAAAGCTCAGTCGTTCGCCTTTCACGCTGCCATCGCATCGACAGCGGACCCGACGAGCCTCGAGTTCCAGGTAAATCCGTATATCGCCGTTCGGCAGATCTCGAACGCGACGCACCCTGCGATCGTGGATCGAGCACCGTCGACCACATCCCTTGCAGGCCGTTTTTTTGAGCGCCGAACCAGCGTGATGACGCGTGCCATGCGATCGCCGAAGACACCGCGCAGCGCTTCGCAAGGACGGAATCCGTCGAACCGGTATGCGTCGGAAAGACGCTTGAGTTTGCGTGAAGTAGCCATCGCAAAATCATGCCCGATTTCGCGAGGCCATCAAGACGCGCAAACCCTTGCCCAGATTGGCTCTCCGACGTTTTCATCGTGAAAAACCATCACACTTTTCCGCGAAGACCCGTATTAACGACGAGGCAACAGCGACCGTGCCGGTATGACGACGGCTGCGTACATATGCACCTTTCATAAAAGATGAGTTGGGTAAAAAATGTGCTTGTAATGTACGTGATCTGGTCTAGCCTAGCCTATATCTATCCATCTTGCCCAAGGTAATGCGGCGCGGCATGCAGGCTGCTTGCGTAGCAAATAAAACCCTATTTCTGCACGCTTCGAGTGATGCAACTGATGGCCAGCCAATTTCAGCGTGCTTGCCAAAGGTTTCATTCACTCTCGACCGTTAATCGGCCAGGAAAAATAAACCTGAACCGTAGTTAGGCATCCTGTACAGCTGCCGATAAAACTCGACCCGGCAAGATGAACGTAACTCGGACTTCCTCTCCGGACGAGCGTCACCAGAGTCAGTCCGAGCAGTATCTGTTAACGAAAGCAAGCGGACGATGACTCGTGGTGTGCATGGGGAGTAGCCAAATGACAACAGCCTCTGAGCAGTATCGTGGGTTGCCCGAAGCGTCTGGAGAAGGCGCGGGGCGAATCCTGATCGTGAGCCCCGTTCGCCTGTTGCGCGACGAGTTATCGTCCATTCTTGAGCGGCGGCTGAGCGTTCGCAGCGTCCTGGCCGTCGCGAATGCGGAGGCCGCCCTGCTGGCGCTGAGCCATTTCGAGCCGACCCTGATTTTGCTCGACGTAGCTACCGAAGATGGGTTGCTGGCCGCACGCCGCCTCGCCGACGCGGCGCATGGCTTGCAAATTCTTGGCTTCGCTGCGCGTGTGCAGGATCATGACGTGCTGGCCTACGCGCGGGCCGGCGTCACGAGCTTTGTCCCGTGCGAGGCCTCGACCCAGGATCTGTTCGATGCGATCGAGCACACGGGGCGGGGTGAACTTCTGTGCTCGCCACGCGTCGCGGCGGCTTTATTCCGACATCTCGCGGCGCTGACTCGGGTACCGAAAGCAGAACCAGATTCCGAAAAGCTCACTGTTCGAGAGCGCGAAATCGTTGGCTTCATCGACGAGGGCAAGTCCAACAAGGAAATCGCTCGCCACCTCAGTATCGAGGTTTCCACGGTGAAGAATCACGTGCACAACATCCTTGAAAAGCTGCAGGTCGCGCGGCGCGACCAAGCCGCCGCTCGTGCGCGCCAAGTCCGCCCGAAGCATGATGGATCTGCCCTCCCCGGTATGTGAAGAACTAGATCGCTTTCTAGATCCTGCTTCCGGACCAGGCGGTTTCCGTTGCCATCTGTAAGGACGGCTGCACAGGTCAAACCGCTTGGCCGCCTGTACTTCACGAAGCCGATAGTCGGCAGGAGGTAGCAGAAATGACCTGCTGTGGCCGGAAACATTCGACTTTGCATGCCGCTCCACCGCAGCGCGCGCGTCAAATCGCCACAACCGTTCCGAAGGAACGGTCACCAGCATCGCCGGTGCAATCAGGTGGGACGGTGGCCGTTCGATCCGTCGTGAACAGCGCGATCGTGGTACGCGGTTCTGCCACGGGAAGACACTATGCATTCACCACGGCGGCGCCGGTTCAGCTCGTGGAAGCGCGGGACGCCGCAACTCTTTTGCGCACGCGCTGGTTCCACCGCGCGTGAACTTACCGCAATGGCTTGTGCAAGATGACGACCGCTTCTCAAGGAAGCGAATCCCCATCCAGGATCCATCACTTGCCCTGAACCTTCGTTAGATCCTCTCCGCGCGATTCGCGCCTGCAGATCCCTGCGATACTGAATGTATTGCGGAATTGGAACGACAAAAACTCACTGGCTGAGCGTTGCCAATTAAAGTCTGGCTGTTTTCGATTCCTTGATATTCTGGACGAGAGCGCTGAATGTTTACTCACATCCGTGCGGCCAGCCTGACACTGCAATCGGTGTTACAGCGACGCTTTCGCGCCGATCCGGGTCTCGCACAGATGTTCGATCCGATGATGGGCGGCACGGCGATCATATCGTTGGCGACGCCCGACGGCATGGAGACGGCAGGCGACACAGGTCTTTCCATGTGGCTCTATCGTCTGATCCGCGACGAACAGTTACTCAACGAGCCGCCGCGCCGCATCCCGACGAACCTTGTCCGACGCCAGCCGCTTCCTGTGCGCGCGCATTATCTGATGACGCCCATCATTACCGGCAACGCGAAGATGCCCGCGCCGGAAGCCGAACAATTGATTATCGGCAGCGTGCTCCAGACCTTCCACGACGAGCCGCTCATCTCCGGCTCGGACCTCGCTGGCTCGTACGAGGGCACGGCCATCGAACTCGCGGTTCGTCTGGAAACGCTGGGACTCGACGAGACGAGCCGCATCTGGGAGGGACTGGAGCGCTCGTACCAGCTTTCGATCTCATATGAAGTTGCTGTTGTGGTAATCGGGTCGGCGCTTCAGCCAATCTCTGCGCCTACCGTCAAGGTCGTGATGCCGCAAGTCGCGATTGGCGCACCGGGAGCGCAGCCATGACCCTCCCGGTGCTGGATACCGTGTCTGGCTGGCGGCTCGCTGCTGAACCTGCACCGCCAGCCGCCAGTTGGCTTCAAGCGATGTTATGGCTGTCGATAAGCGATGAAATCACCGGACAGCCGCCGCGAGTCACTCCGATGGCCAGCACCCCCACTCCCGGTTTGCAAGCTCGAGCGAGCGGCGATCTCGCTGGACTCGTCGGTCAGCCAGTGCATGCGTTTCTGCCTGGATTCATCACCGGCGCGCCGTTGCAACTTACGCTGTCTGGCGCGGGGTTCCTGCCTGTGACTTTCAACGCGACGATGGGGGCCGAAGCGGGCTATCCCGACACTTTCACGCCGATCGACCTCGGAACGTTCGCCTTGCATCGCGAGCCGGTCACAATCAGCGGCCGCACCGTGTCGCGCACGGGCGTCGTTCGTGCGGGCGCAGCCGTCAGCGTCGTGGGCATCTGGCTGACATTGGCGGATTTGGTCAATCCAGCCACGGCGCCGAATCTGATCACACTCGCGTCGCCCCTCTATGCCGATCGCGGCACGGCCGCTACGTTCGCGGCGCAGCCGCTGACGCCAGCGCCACCATCCCAGACCAAGCAGCTTTTGCAGCCCGCGAATATCGGTGATACGACGGTACGCCTCTCCAATCAGGTCGGTCTCACGATCGGCAGCATCATCGCAATCGATCCGGAAGATGCCGCCCGTGCGGAATATCTCGAAGTGACGGCGATTGCCGCTCTGGGCGCGGGTCCCACTTTCCCTTCGGTGATCACGCTGGCCTTCGCGCTGACACGCCAACACGCGGCAGGCGCGACCGTGCAACCGATGCTTCCCGGCGCGACGGGCGCAGCCAATGTTTTATCGATAGCGGCCAAGGTCGGTGACACGACGCTGCTGCCCTCGACGATGATCGGTATGTCGGCCGCCAGCATGCCCATCGTGATCACGGGTTCCGGTTCGGCCGCCGAATATCACGTCGCAAGCCTGATGAACAGTGACAGCGATGCCAACGGCTACATGACGCTACCGCCCGTGCATCGGGTTGCACAACTCGAGCTAAACGTGCACCACGCTGCCGAACCCGTCGATCTCGTGTGCAACGTCATGCTGCCGCTGGGCGTCGGCAACCTGACGGTCGATTTTGTCTTCCCATGATGCGCACCTCTTCTCGTCAGCCGGAGCGCTACGATGTCTGACACAAACTACCTGTCGCCTGGCGTGTACATCCAGGAACTCGAAGGGCCGGCGCCGATCGTGGGCGTCAGCACGTCGATCGCTGCGTTCATCGGCATGGCCGAGCGCGGCCCGGTCAATGTGCCGATTCTTTGCTCGAGTCAGGGCGACTACACGCGCGCTTTCGGCGGCCTGATGGTGCCCGACGAGTTTGCGGATCCCGTCGATCTCAAGCGTTTTCATTGCTATCTGCCTTATTCGGTGGCGGGTTTCTTCAACAACCAGGGACAGCTGGCCTACGTGATTCGCGTACTGCCCGACGAGGCCACCGCCGCATTTGAATCGCTCTACGACCGCAGCGGCATTTCTCCGAACGACAGCATCCTGGTTCGCAACGCAGCCGTGGGCGACGGCACCGGCAATAGCGCTGCGACGGGCGCGCTAATCATGCTCGACCCTACCCCGCCGAAGAGCGTCGCCGGGACGCCTTCCTTCATCCGCGTAGGTAGCGGAAGCGACAGCGAATATCTGCAAGTAACGGGCGTCAGTGCTCTCGGGGATGCCTACCCGCTCGATTTGCCGCTTCAGCTAAGCCACTCCGCGGGCGCGAATTTCCTGATCTACCCGCGCGCGGTCGAAGCGAGCGGCGCTTCTTATTCGCTGGCAGGCGATGCCGCTGCGGGAGACACCGTCATTTTGCTGAGCAGCACCGCAACGGTTGCCATCCTCTCGGCGAGTTTGCTGGAGTTCGCTGCGAACGGCGTTGCCGTTGTGGTCGTTCCGGCCCCGACCGGCGTCACGCAGACGGGACCCACGACTTTCACGATCACGCTGACACAGCCGCTGACACTATCGTTTTCCTCCGCTACGGGCGCCACGTCTGTGACGGCCCTGACACCTAACACAACCCCCGCGCCCGCCAATCAACTCGACGTCGCGGCCTCTGGCGGCGACCTGATTGTCTACGCCACGGGCGCGGGACTGACATACGGCGACTTCATCGACGTCGAGCCAACCACCCCCGCCAACCGCGAGGTGCGCACCATCGGCCTGCTGACGAAGCTCGAATTCGTGCAGCCGTCCACGATCGACCTGCCGCCCATGACCCAGCTTGCGCAGGTCCAGGCCGTCGCCAACTCACTGAGCGCCACGCCCGCGACCAATCCAGGCACGCTTACGTTAGCGCTGACCAGCCGTGTCGGCATCTACGCCGGCAGCACCCTGTCGATCGGTCCGAGCGGATCGCAGGAGACCGTCACGGTCCAGAATGTGGTCCTGCCGCATGTACCCGGTCTCGATGGGGGCAACGTCACGTTGACGAGCGCAACCAAGACGCCGCATAACTCCGGCGATCCCGTCACGATCGTCTCGACGCTGAGCGGCGCCGCGCTGTCCGCCTCAACGTTGCTGTCGCTGACCGGCAGGGTCGGCATTGACTCGGGCAGTGTGCTGTTGATAGGCACCGCGCCAGCACAGGAATATGCGGTGGTGGCAGCGGTGCAAGGCACCCGCGCGGTGGGCGCCGACCCCGGTCCCGTCGCGTTGGAGGCGCCGCTGGTGAATGGCTACATCAAGAACGCATCCGTGGCACTCGTTTCGTTTACCGTACAACCGGCAGCGTTGCCGCCTGGCCCGGGCACCAATCGCGCGACCCAACTCCTGCTTGACACCCCGGCAGGCAGCAGTGTCGCCTATACCACGTGGTCGGCTGGCTGGAACGGGGGGGATACGGTCCAGATCACGCTGTCCGACGGCACCATCGTCTACAACACGGTCGGTTCTACGACGGCCCCACAGAAACTCAGCGCAATCACCGTCGCCCCGCCCTTGCAGCGCACGCATCAGGCAGGTTCGCCTGTCGTGTCGCGCAGCCCATTGATCGAGGTACAGGCGCTGGACAGGGGCGCGTGGGGCCGCCGTGTTGCGTTGGCCGTGCAGGACGAATCACCCGGTCTGGTGTCGAGCACACAGGTGGCGGCACTGATCGGGCCAACGCAACTGAAGCTCTCATCGCTCACCGGCATTCAGCCGGGTTCCTATCTGGAACTGCTCAATCCCGACGGCACGCTGGTCGATGCGTCCGCGCCGCTGAAAGTGGCGTCCGTCAATCTCGCGACGACGACGATCACGCTCGATACTGCGCTGAGCGGCCTGCAACAGACGGCGATCAACGCGCCTGGCTCGCAGATCACGATACGGTCGCGCGAATTCCGCTTGACGGTCTACCTGTATCGTCATCCCGATCCGGCCGTGCCGTCGAGAAATAGCCAGGTGATCCTGACTGAGACGTTTCGCAATCTGTCGATGGACTCTCGCAGCGCCCTGTATTTCCAGTCGGTGATCGGCGCTATCGATGGCCCATTGCGGCTGTCTGATCGCCGGCCGGAAGGCTCGTCCTCCCTGATCCGCGTCCAGGATACCGCGACCACCCAGGCGCAGCTGTGGTCGCCACGTCTGGGACCGGAGCCGCTGGTCGATGTGCTGCCGAACGGATTGATCAAGCCCGCGCAACACAAGCTGGACATTGGCGGCGACGACTCGCTCGCGACCGTGGACGACAGCATGTACATCGGCGCCGACGCCGTCGAGCCTGCGGATCGCACCGGCATCTATGCGATCAGGAACGCGCCACAGGTCAGCCTCGTTGCCATTCCCGGCCAGGGCTCTCCCGCGATCCAGGCGAAGCTGATCGATTTCTGCGAGACGTTGGCATCGATCTTCGCCGTGCTCGATCCGCAATATCCGGATGCGGCAATCGCCGACATTCAGGCGCAGCGCCAGGCGTTCGATACCAAATACGCGGCGATCTATTATCCGTGGCTGACGATCCCGTCCCCGATGCCGAGCAATCTGTCCGTGGTGCCGGATTTCCCGTTGCCGCCGTCCGGATACGTAGTCGGCATCTATGCACGGGTCGATGTCGCGCGCGGAGTCTTCAAGGCGCCAGCCAACGAGGTCGTGCAAGGCATTACCGGACTCACGCGCACCGTGACCGCGGGAGATCAGGATGTGCTCAATCCTGCGCCTTTCAATATCAACGCGATTCGCGACTTCCGCCCGCAGGGACGTGGCATCCGTGTGTGGGGCGCGCGCGTCATCACGTCGGACGACAACTACAAATACGTGCCCGTGCGGCGCCTGCTGATCTTCATCGAACAATCGCTGATCGTCGGACTGCAGGACGTGGTGTTCGAGCCGAATACGCCGCAACTGTGGGCGACGATGGAGCGGCTGATCGACAACTTCCTGTACACCGTATTTACATCGGGCGCCTTTGCCGGCGCGACGCCGGAGACCTCGTATTTCGTGCGTTGCGATCAGACGACCATGACGCCGGACGATATAGATGCCGGACGACTGATCGCTCTGGTCGGCGTGGCGCCCGCCAAGCCCGCGGAATTCGTGATCATCCAGATCGCATTGACGGTTGCCACCAGCAGCCAGTAACAGGAGCGCGACATGGCACAGACAGCGGTGAGAACCGATCCCTTTCGCAGCTTCAACTTCCGCATCGAGATCGACAATACGAACGTCGCTTCGTTTTAGCGAAGTGAGTGGACTGACGGCCGACGGCGACTCAGTCGACTACCGCGAAGGCAAAGATACGGCGAACAGCGTGCGCAAGCTGGTCGGGCTGCGCAAATATAGCGTCATCACGCTCAAGCGCGGATACACGAAGGACACCACGCTGTGGGACTGGTACTCGGCTGTGGCGACGGGCGCAGCCAATGCACGCCGCAGCGGCAGCATCGTCCTGCGCGACGAAACCCAGAAGGACGTGATCTATTTTCTTTTCACGGGCGGCATCCTCAACAAGATCCATGGTACGGACTTCAAGGCGGCAGGCAACGAGGTCGCCATAGAAACCGCCGAACTCGTGGTGGAAAGCCTCACGATCAAGCTGGCGAAATGACCCTGTCGATCCAACATCCAGCCGCGCCGGGCGCTTATTTGCAACGCAACGACCGGCCGCCCACCGAGGTCGCGCTGCGCACGGATATCGCCGGCTTCGTCGGGATCGCCGAGCGCGGTCCGCTCGGCGTGGCGGTCGCGATCGAGAACATGCGGCAGTTCCAGGCGGTGTTCGGCGGATATATCGGCGGGGGCTTTCTCGCCTATAGCGTGCGGGCCTTTTTCGAGAACGGCGGCCGGCGCGCGCGCGTCGTACGCGTCGCTTCCGACGATCCCGGGCAAGGAACGGCGGCAGCCTCATCAGAGGTACCCGTGCTGGGGGGAGGCGAGCCGTGGATCGTCGCCGCTTCGAGCGCCGGCGCTTGGGGCAATGGGGTCAGCGTCGCTCTGGTCGAACGCACCCCCGGACAGGTACTCGTGGATCAGAGCCGCTCGCTGCCGAGCTATGCCGCCGTCGCGTCTACGTCGGGCTTCGCTGCCCAGTCACTGGTGCGGCTGACTCAAGCCGGCGCGCCGGCGCAGATTCGCGTGCTGGCGGGCGTCGATGCGGCGCTCAAGCGTCTGTATTGGCTCGATCCCGATCCGGCCCAACGCGGCCTGCGCCAATATCCGGTGACGGGGTTCGATCCCGCGCGTGCCGCTGCTCGCGGAAAGTCTCACTTATGACCTCGTGGTGTATAGCCTCGGCAGCGTCGCGACGCTGAATCAGGGACTGTCGCTGGTGCCGGAGGCACAGACCTACGCTGGCGTCCTGCTCGCGCCGATAGACTATTCGAAATTCGACACGCCGCCAGGCGCGTTGTCACTGGTGACGATGATTCCCCCCGCAATCGGGGCAAGCGATGTGCCGTCGCCGGTCTCGGTCGTCTCCGGTGCAGTCATCCCACTCGACGGGGGACGTGACGGCGTCGCCGTGCTGACGCAAGACGACTTCATCGGCGGGTCGCCTGGTGGTCCGGTGGACGTGACGGGCGAACCGGCGCCGCGCGGCCTGGCCGCGCTCGCCTGTGCCTGCGACGTGGCGATGCTGGCCGCGCCCGATATTCTGATCCGTCCAGTGGAACCCCCGGTGTTCATCCGGCAGCCGGTGTCCGTCGACCCTTGCCCGCTATGCCCCCGGGCGCCGGTGCGCGCCATCCCCGTCGTGCCCATCGTTCCCGAAGAGCTGCCGCCGCTGTTTCCCGATTCGGCGATTCTCGCCGTGCAGGCCGCGATGCTCGCTCAATGCGAAGCGCTAGGCGATCGCGTCGCGTTGCTCGATCCGCCATGGGATGCCGCCTCGGACGCGAGCGTCGGCGTCGCGCCGATACAGGCCTGGCGCGACAACTTCGACAGCGAATACGGCGGCCTGTACTTCCCGTGGCTCGCCGCGCCCGACCCGTTGCGGCTGGCACCGACGCGTGCGTTGCCGCCTTCCGGGCACGTCGCCGGTCTTTTCGCGTCCACGGATATCGCGATCGGCGTGCACAAAGCGCCCGCCAACGCCGCTCTCGCGTGGGCGCAGGACGTCACCGTTCCCGTCGATTTATCGACCCACGGCGTGCTGAATACGCTCGGCGTCAATGTCATTCGCAGCGACATGGGAAGGCCCATGCGCGTGATGGGTGCGCGAACCGTCTCATCGGATCCGACTTTCCGGTTCATCAACGTTCGCCGCCTGATCTGCATGATCCGCGCCGCGCTGCAACGGTCGATGCGCTGGGTGGTGTTCGAGCCGAATACTCCGCAAACACGTTCGACGGTCTCCTCAGGGATCGGCCACTTCCTCCAACAGCTGTATACGCAGGGGGCGCTCGTCGGGCCCACGGCGGCCGCTGCTTTCGCGGTCATTTGCGATGACACCAACAACACACCGATGACGCAGTCGGCTGGGCAGCTGATCGCGCATATCGCGCTCGCGCCGTCGACGCCGTTCGAGTTCGTCCTACTGCGCCTGGGCCTGAGCGACGATTCCCTCGACATTCAGGAACGCGGCGTAGTCATCGCTGGGAGCGGCTGATGCCAGACCTTTCGCAACTGTTCGGATTCGATCCGGAACGCACCGACCCGTTGCTCGGATTCAATTTCCAGGTATCGATCTCCGACAGCCAGCCGGCCGCCAGCAGCGCGCTCGCCGGAATCTCGGTCAGTCTCACGGGTGCGCAGGCAACCGCCGGATTCTCGGAGATATCCGGTCTGGAAGCGAGCATGGATGTTGAAAACTACGACGCCGGTGGCGTCAACGGCGGCACGCTCCGATTTCCCGGCCGCGTCAAATGGTCGAACCTCGTGTTCAAGCGAGGCATGGTCGCGCAACGGCCGATCTCCGATACCTCGGACGTGTGGACCTGGCTGCAACAGTTTCTCGATGGCCAGTGTGTCCGCAAGGACGGGGTCATCACGCTGATGGACGAGTCGGGCGCGCCAGCCCTCGCGTGGAGCTGGCGGCGCGGCCTGCCGATCAAATGGACGGGCGCGTCGCTGAACGCGCAGCAAAGTCAGGTCGCCATCGAGCAGCTCGAAATCGCGCATGAGGGGCTGACGATGGTGACGGGCGGCTCGCTCGGCATTGCAATCGTGGGCGCGGCGGCGGCGCTCGGCTCACTTCTTTAGGAGGCCGGTCATGCCCGTCACAGACGTCATCGTCGAAGAAATCGTCGCGACGGTCCGCACCGTGGACAGCGCTTCGTTGCTCGACCCGAAACTCGTGCGTCACCTCGTGCAGGCGGTGCTGGCGGGGACCGACGAACGACGCGATCGCGAACGCCGCAGGCGCGACGACGCTCGGATCGGCGACGCGCCCGCAGACAACGGACAGGCGGGGTGGTGACATGCCCGGTGCTGGCCAAGCCTCTCTGAAGATCGACTGGGGACCGGGCAGACGGGACACCGTGGCGCTCCAGTACAACCCGACTGAGATCGTTCTCGAGAAGAACGTCCATCTTGCCGAGATCGCCATTCCGGGACTGACCGCGCCCCTGCAGCAGTTCGTGCGCGGCGAGGCGGAAACGCTGAAGCTCGAACTCTTCTTCGATACCTCCGATCAGGGCATGGGCGCGACGGCCGTCAGCGTTGCGACACTGACGGACACGATCTACGCGCTGTCGCGCATCGTGCCCGATCAGCACGCGCCGCCTATCGTCACCTTCGTCTGGGGCAGCGATTTCCCTGGCAACGAATTGCCGCCCGCGCTGGGCAACCAGCGCCGGACCAGCTTCAAGGGCGTCGTGACCAACATCCGGCAGACCTTCACGCTGTGGAGCAGCGGCGGTGTGCCCGTGCGGGCGAAGATCTCGCTCTCGCTGCGGGAATATGCGTCGTTGCAGGACCAGCTCAAGGCGCTGAATCTCGCGTCACCGAACAAGACCCACAGCTACGTTCTCGCTCGCGGCGACACGCTCGCCCTAGTCGCGTCGAACTTCTACTTCGATCCGACCAACTGGCGGCCGATTGCTCTCGCCAACGGCATCGACGATCCGCGCCGCCTCAAACCCGGTACGGAATTGACCATCCCTTCATTGCCCGCGAGTTGAGCCGATGCCTGCCTTCATGAGCCTCTACGACGAGAGCGTCATTTCGACGAACGGGAATTTCTATGCGCCCGGTTTCGAGCTCAGGATCGATGGTGTCGGCTTGCCCAAGGGCGTACTGCGCGACGTCATGGAGGTCACCTATCACGACGACATCAACGAGATCGATGGATTCGAGCTGACCGTCAACAACTGGGACGACTCGGCGCGTTGTTGCAAATACATCGGCTCGGAGACGGCGGCGCAACTGAGCGGCGGCTCGAATTCGACGCAGCTTTTCACGCTGTTCGATCCTGGCGGCAAAAGCGCGGAACTCGCACTCGGCTACTCGGGCCATTTTCAAAGCATGGTGCGCGCGGGCTTCACGACCATGGAGCCGAACTTTCCCGAGAGCGGACCTCCCGTGCTGACCGTGCGCGGCTTCAACATTCTGAAGGGGCTGCGCTCGAAGCAGTTCACAACTTCGTGGACCAACCACACACCCAGCGCCATCGCGCTCAATTTCAACACGTTGCGCAACGGCGGCCAGCCAAGACTGCCGCCCCCATGGAAAGTCGTCACGAACGATCAGGCTGCGAAAGCGGAATCGCCGATCGACTATGTTGCACAGGACAATCAGTACGACGTCGATTTCCTGCTTCAGCTTGCGCATGGCCAGGGCTATACGCTCGAGGCCGACGAAGATGCGCAGGAGCTCTCCTTTGGCCCGAGCCAGAGTTCGACGCCCACCAATTACCTGCTCGAATGGGGCAAGGGGCTGATGTCGTTCAAGCCGTCGCTTGCGACCGCCAACCAATGGAAATCCGTGACCGTGCGCGGCTGGGACCGGCAGACCCAGAAGCCGATCGTCGTGACAGTCAACCAGAACGATCCGCAGGTGAAGAAGCTGAACAGCGGCCTGCTAAGTCTCGTGCCGGACCGGCAGGAGCAGAAGGTCGACTTGCCCGTCTTCACCGCGGCCGAGGCCAAACAGCGCGCGCTCGCGATCATGCTCGAACGGTCGAAAGAAATCGTGACGGCGCACGGCAAAACAGTCGGCCTGCCGAAGCTCAGGGCGGGGACGCTCGTCAACATCCAGGGAATCGGCGCGCGGCTGTCCGGCACTTACTTCGTGACGAAGACGACACATACGTTGGGCGAGAGCGGCTATGTCACCGAATTCGACTGCCGCCGCGAAGATCTCGGTGCCGCAGGAGGCTCACCATGACGCAAAACCGTATGCAGGGCATCGTGATCGGCAAGGTGGTCAACGTGAAGGATGGGCAGAATCAGGGCCGCGTCCAGGTGTCTTTTCCCTGGCTCGACGACACGCTGCAAAGCACCTGGGCCTCGATGGTCGCGCCTTACGCGGGGAACGGCCGGGGCCTGTACTTCATGCCGGAAATCGGCGACGAGGTCGTGGTCGCTTTCGAGCACGGACATTTCGAACATGCGTATGTGCTGGGCGCGATGTGGAACGGCGTCGCCGCGCCGCCGTCGCCGGACCCGCGCCAGCGCATGATCTGCTCGACGAACGGGCACAAGATCCGCTTCGTCGATTCGACTCCGAATGGCGGCAACCTGGGCGCGGTCATCATCGAGGATGCGCATGGCAATCGCATCGTCATGACCAACGGTGTGATGCGCGTGACCGCGCAGTCGACGCTGATGATCGAAGCCGACAACATTGTCCTCACCGGCCGTCCGGTCGACGGTGTGCCGCCGTGGATCCGTCCCGTCACCCCGTCGAACAATCCGATCTGAGGCACGGCACATGGCTACGATCGACATCGTTCTTCCCGATGAGCTGACCCAGGCGCTCACGCCGCCGGAGTGCATCGACCTGTCGTTGCCGACCCTCAGCGCGATGCCGAACGTGACTTTGCCGATGGGCGAAACCATCCAGGGTATGGCCGACTTCACGCGCGGCATCCCCACCGACTGCTCGATGAATTTCAGCCTGATGCTGCAACTCGCGCCGCTGATGGGAAGCATGGAATGCCTGCTGCGCGTTCTCAAGTTCATCGGGGTCGTGGTCAATATACTCAAGAACCTCACATCCCCGACCCAGCTCCTGACGGCTGTCTCCCAGATCACGAAAGCGGCGGAAGACCTGCTGCAGTGTCTGAACATCGCGATCCCCGGCCTTCCGATCTGCACCTTCGTCAAAGATCTCCTGCTGCTGATCTCGACCATGCTGCTGTGCGTTGTCCAGGAACTGGAAAGCCTCCTGAAAATTTTGGGCGGCCTGCAACTGCAGATTTCCATCGCCGAAGCATCCGGCAACCGCGACCTGCTCGCAGCGTTGCAATGCGCACAGCAGAATGCCACGACCTCGGCCGAAGGCGCGATGCAGTCCCTTCAGCCCGTCATGGTGCTGCTCTCGCTCGCTTCGCCATTCATGGAGATCGGCAACATCAACCTCGACGTCACGATCCCTTCAGCCGTCCCCGCCAGCGATCTGCAGGCAATGCAGACGCTCCTCGATGATCTCGGGACCGCGGCAACGGTGATCAAGCAAGTTGCGCAGGCGCTGCCATGCTGATCCAGCTGCCGAGCGCGCCCGACCCGCGTGCGTTTCGCGGAATAGGCCTCGCCTTTCCGCTTGCCGTGACCCCGCAGGGGGCGCTCGCCATCGCATCCGACAACGCGAAAATCGAGCAATCGGTCTGGCTCATCGTGTCGACCGCGAACAAGGAGCGCGTGATGCGGCCGCAATACGGCTGCGGCATCCACGACCTCGTGTTCTCGCCCGCTTCGCCGCAAAGCATCGGCCAAATCGTCGACGAGCTTCGCCGCGCGCTCGTTGCGCAAGAACCGCGGATCGACGTGCTGGGCGTGTCCGGCGAAATCCCGGCCGGCGAGAGCAACCTGCTGCTGTTGCGCATCGACTACCAGATTCGCGCCAATAATGCGTTGGCGAACGTGGTTTATCCGTTCTTCATCACGGAAGGAAGCTGAACCATGCCGCTCTCTGCGCAACTGCCGGTGATCGACAACCGCACGTTCGACGACATCGTCGCCGAGGCGCAAACACGCATTCCGCGCTACACGCAGGAATGGACCGATTTCAACGCCGGCGATGCCGGCTTCGCGCTGGTCGAACTGTTCGCATGGATGACCGAGCTGATGATCTACCGGCTCGGCCAAATGCCGCAGCTCAACTACATCAAGTTTCTTCAATTGATCGGTATCGAGCTGACCCCCGCCAAGCCTGCACAGACCGTGCTGGTGTTTCCGATGCAAAGCGGCTTCGCACAAACGAGCGTGCCCGTGTCGATGGGAACGCAGGTGAGCGCGGCGGCGCCCAGCGGCGGGGCGCCGATCGTCTTCGAGACGCAGGCCGCCATCACAGCGCTGAAGGCGCCGCTCGATGCCGTGCTCGCGTTCGACGGCACTTACTACACGGACGTGACGGCCGACAACGTCACATCCGCCGACGGCTTCCAGCCGTTCGGTCCGTTCGCCGCTGCGGGCTCGGCCTTGCTGCTCGGCTTCAATCCGAAGCAGCCCTTGCCCGCAGGGGTCGCGGTGTCCTTCGCCATCTGGCCGTCCACGAGTCGCGGTGTACCGTCGCCGTCGCCCTGCGGCGGCGACGCTTCGCCCGTCTATGCGCCCGCGCGGATCGGATGGGAATTCTGGGCGGGCACCGCCTGGCAATCGCTGAAGGTACTGTCGGACACTACCGTCGCTTTCACGCTCCCGGGCTTCGTGCAGGTGATGCTGCCCGCGGCAGGGCAAATCGTGCTTTCGACGATGCCAGGCAAGGTCGACGCACCCCGCGCGTGGCTGCGGGCACGCCTCGTCGAGGCCTTTTACGAATCGGCACCGGCCTTGTCTCTCGTGAGCGCGAATGCCGTTGGCGCGATCGCGGCGCAAACCGTGCAGAACGAAGTCGTCGGCGGGAGCGACGGGACGCCCAATCAGACCTTCACGCTGTCGAGCACGCCAGTACTCGATGGAACGCTCGATCTGCAGATCGACGAAGGCAGCGGTCCCGAACCGTGGACACAGGTCGACGACTTCTCCGCCAGCGGCTCGAACGACAACGTCTATCTGCTGGACCCGACCACGGGCACGATCACCCTCGGGGACGGCGTGCAGGGCCACATTCCCGTCGCCAATCTCAATGATCCGTCCGGCAGCATCGTCGCCGTCAGCTACCAGTTCGGCGGCGGCGCTAACACCAATCTGCAGGCAGGCGCCACGTTGACGTTGATGACCAGCATTCCCGGCATCGACGCCGGCAACATCGGCATGCCTTTCGACGCATACGGCGGCAGCGACGAGGAGACCTTGCAGAGCGCGATGAATCGCGCGCCGGAGGCGTTGAAGAGCCAGGACCGTGCCGTGACGCTGGAAGACTACGAGATGCTGGCGCGGCAGGCCGGCCCCATCGCCCGCGCAAAGGCGTTGCCGCTCTTTCATCCCGACTTTCCGGGCATGCAGGTGCCCGGCGTTGTCAGCGTCGTCGTCGTGCCAGACGTCGTCTCGCCCGCGCCGATGCCAAGCCCAGGCCTGCTTCGCACCGTCTGCGCGTATCTCGATCAGCGCCGCCTGATTGCCACCGAGTTGTACGTCATCGCGCCGACCTATGTGCCCGTGTCGATCACGCTGCAGGTGCTGGCCCAGCCGGACGCCGACACGGCCGCCGTCGAGCAGGCCGTGGAGTCCGCGCTGAGCGCGTATCTCGATCCGCTTGCGGGTGGATCGGTGGACGCGGCGACGCCCGGCACTGGCTGGCCGTTCGGCGGACCGATCTACTTCGTCGATGTGCTTCGCGTCGCCGCGCAGGTTGCCGACGTGATCCGCATCGCGGACCTCGCGATCACGCTGAACGGCGCACTGGCGCCCGCCTGCACCGATGTGGCCGTACCGGCAGGCGCGCTGTTGTCGGTGCAATCCGTCGTTGCGACCGTCACCACGGATGCGACTGCAATGGGAGCGATCGCATGACCAACACCGCACCGTTTCACAATCCTCCGCCGGGTCTGCCAGACGACCCGACGTGGATGATCCTGCGCGGCCGGGATGGCTGGCCGCTGGCCACGCCCTGGAGCGACGTCGATGTCTCGCCGGTGGATTGCGCGCTCGTGCTACGCAACGTGCCGGGCGGTCCCGCGGCGCTCACGGACCCGTCCGGCCGCTTTGGCGGTCTGACGCCACCGCCCAATGTCGCACTGGCGTCGGATGGCACTGTATGGCTGCTGGATGTCGCACGCGGAACGCTGCGCCGCTTCGACGATTGCACCTGCTCGTTCGTCGACATCCGCTGCTGCACGGCCGGCCTGGGACACGGCGCCCGGCAACTGCTCGCGCCCGTCGCGATTGCGCTACGCGGAAGCGACATCCTGCTGCTGGACTCCGGCGCCGGCTCGGCCCCCGGACGCGTGCTCGTGTTCACGAGCCATGGCTTTGCCTTGCGCAGCGTGTGGCTGCCGCCGCTGGGCGCGCTCGCTCAGCCGTGGCGTCCGTCGGCGGTGGCCGTCGCGCCGGACGGACGGACCTTCGTCGCCGATGTCGCGAACGGCGCAATCCATGTGTTCGACCGCGGTGGAACATGGCGCGCGGCATGGCCAGGATTTGGGGCCGTCACGGCGATGGCGGTGGACCGCTTCGGCCGCATTTATACCTACGTCAACGGCGACACCGCCGTGCGCATCTCCAACGACAAAGGTGAAGAGATCGCGCAAGCCCGTGAGGTCGACGAGGTGCGCGACTGCTTCGCGCCCATTCCGGGTTTCATCAGCAACGCAGCAGGCGATATCAATCTCAGCGGCCGCTGCCCGGCAGCGGGATGGTTCGACGCCACCGGCAAGCCGGCCGCGGCCGCGGCCATGCCTGCGGCATCGCCCGCGTTTGCGGCCTCCGGCGTCTGGCTGTCGACGGCGCTCGACAGCCGCATCGGGCGCTGCCAATGGCATCGCGTCGTGCCGGAAATCCGGTTGCCGCGAGGGACCTCGCTCACACTGCAAACCTATTCCTCGGAAGTCGAGCAACCCATCGACCTGATCGCGGCGCTGCCGCAGACGTCGTGGAGCACGGTTCCGTCAGGCACGGGTCATCCACGGGAGGCATTGATCCTGAGCGGGCCGGGCCGTTTCCTCTGGCTCCGTGCGACGCTCGCGGGCAACCAGCAGGCAACGCCGCGCGTCGAAGAACTCAGGATCGAATATCCGCGCATCAGCCTGCGCCGCTATCTGCCCGCCGCCTTCGCCCCCGATGCTGTTTCCGCCGACTTCACCGACCGGCTTCTCGCGATATTCGATCGCGGTTTCCGCTCGATCGAGTCACAGATCGATCGACAGGCCGACCTGTTCGATCCGCGCTCGGCCCCCGCCGAGCCCAAAGCGGCCGGCGCGCCGGACATGCTGAGCTGGCTTGCCGGCTGGATCGGCGTCACATTCGACCGTACCTGGCCGACGCCCAGGCGCCGGCAATATCTGATGCAGGCAGCGAAACTCTATCCCTGCGGCGGCACTTTGCCGGGCATACGAAGCGCGCTGCTTCTTTACCTTGGACTCGATTCGCTGAAGCTTGCGCGCCGCCCGGCGCCATGCGCGCCGCGCTGCGCCCCGCCGCCGCCCCTGTGGCGCCCGCCGCCGCTGATCCTCGAACACTGGAAGATTCGCCGTTGGTTATTCCTCAGCGCTGGACGTCTCGGCGACGCCGCCGTGCTGTGGGGCGAGACGATCATGGGCCGCAGCCAGCTCGGCAACACGGCGCAACTCGGTGCGACACGGCTGGACACGTCGCGCGCCGCCGTCACGGACCCGTTCAACGCCGAAGCCTATGCGTTCACCGTATTCGTGCCGGGGACGCTTGCCCGTAGCACGGCAGCCAAGGCATCGGTGCAGCGGTTCATCGATCAGCAAAAGCCCGCATGGTCGCAGGCGCAACTGCGGTTTGTACTGCCAAGGATGCGCATCGGCATTCAGGCCAGCATCGGTTTCGACAGCGTGGTCGGCTGCTGGCCGGAGGCCACGCTGCTCGACAGCGCCCGTCTCGGGCGCGCCACCGTTCTGGGCCGTGCCGCCAACTCCGACCCTGGGCCGCGCGTCGGCGAGAGCCGGCTTCGCAACGCAACGCGTGCCGCATGAGGGGAGAACACAATGAGCACGAATCACCAGACGTACGCTTCCTGCGGTTGCGAGGAATGCAAGCCCCGTGCGCTCGCCCGTAACCACTACTTCACCGGGAAGCTGTTGGTCGAACGCGATTTCTCGGATGAGCAGTGGTTCTTTCGCGAGAAGATCCGGTTGCATCACCAGCGCCTGCATGGCACCGGCATCGTCTGCGGGTTGTCGATCAGCGAGCATCCGAACGCGAATTGCCAGGACCATCTTGTCATCGTCGAGCCGGGCTCGGCGATCGATTGCTGCGGTCACGACATACTCGTCGCCGAAAAAGAGACCTGGGATTTCACGTCCGCGCCCGAGGTGAAGGCACTGATTCAGGCGAAGGATACGGACGAGCACGTGCTGGAGTTCTGCATTGCGTGGCGTGAATGCCCGACCGAGGAAATCCCCGTCCTCTACGATGAATGCGGCTGCAACGACCTGCAATGCGCGCCGAACCGTATCCTCGAATCGTATGCGCTCGAGGTGCGTGTCCATCCTCCCGGCTACGCGCCGCCCATCCATTCATACGGTGCGAGGTTCGAGTGGGGTGCGCGAAGCATCGACATTGCGCACGCCACCGCGGTGGCGCTCGACGAGAACGGGCAAAGAGTTTTCGTCGCTGCGGGAACGCCAGCGGAAACGCTCTATCAGGTGGGCACACAGCATCTGCTGACCGAGGCGAGCGTGCCGACCGGTCGAGCGGTGCTCGATCTCGCGCTCTCGCCCGACGGCCACACGCTCTATGCGGCTGTCGCACCGGATCCCGCCACGTCCACCGACCCGCCCGAGCTATGGATCTTCACGCCCGATGCCGGAACGGGCATCGTTGCTGGTCCTGCGCGTTACGCGCCGCTCGGCGCGGCGGCGGAGCCAGGCATCGCCCTCACCGTCGCGGGCGATGGCCGCCTGCTGGTGGTAGCGACCGCCAGCGGTCATATCTGGCTTTTTCCGGCCGGCGTTGCCGACCCTTCGACCCCGTCGGCAACCGGAACGCTCGGCGGCGCGCGAAGTCCCGCCGTCTTTTCATCGGATGGCAACACGGCATGGCTTGGCCAATCCACAGCCGCTTTCGTCGACACGGTCGACCTCACGCAGGCGACGCTGAACGCAACACCCGTTGCCATCGCCGGCATTTCGGCCGACGGCGTGGCGCTCGTTTCGACCGGCTCCGGTGCCGACCGGCTGGCGATCATCGACCGCACGAACAATTCGCTCCATCTGGTCGACCCGGCCAATCCGGCGCAAGTTCAAAGCGCGCCGCTCACGAGTTCGCCGCTGTTTGCGGTCATCGACTCAGGCCGAGGCACGGCGATCGTCGCCAGTGCGAAAGCTTTGCAGGCGGTGAACCTTGTTGTGCTGGCAAGCGGAACATCGAACGCCGTGAGCGCCGAATATCCGATCGAAGCAAACATTGGACGCGCCGCGCTGACGAATTCCGGGCGTCGGCTCTTCGTGCCATTCAGTGGCGATCCCTCCGTCGCCGAGTCAGGCGGCGTTGCGGTGGTGGACATCGGCAGCGCCGACTGCCGTGACGCATTGCGCGGACAGGCGTGCCCGGCTTGCGGTGTGCCCGATTGCCTGACGCTGGCGCTGGTGCGCGGCTGGTCCTTGGGCCGCAAGCTCGAGGACGTGCAGGATCCGCCGACGGATCCCACCAAGGACGCCGCGAACGGCATCGCACGCATCGACAACAGCGCGCGCACCGTGCTCGCTTCGACACAGGCGATCACGCAGGCGCTCACGTGCATCATGGATCACGCCGGTGTTGGAGGCACGGGGCCACAGGTCCCCGCGGTGCCATCGGGCATACGCACCGACCTGACAGGCATTAGCGCACTGAACTGGACACATGGCGGCTCGCTGTCGACGCAGGATCTGATGCGCTCCGGCCTCGTCATCTCGTTCAGCGCTCCCGTGCAGACGTCGGATCTGCACGATCAGTCAATCATGCTTCTGGTGCCCCAAGTGAGCAAGCGAGTCGCCGACCTTCCGGTAACTTGCTGGTGCCAACTTGCAGTGCCGATCACCGCGTTGAACCTTGTGACGCCGCCGACAACGCCGCCAACGTGCAATGCCGTGGGCATGAAGTTGAACGACAGCCAGGTGAACGCGCTCATGGAGAAGTCGAAAAGCCTTGCGCTGCGCGTGCAGGTCCACGGCGATCTCATCCGTGACAAAAACAACCTTGGACTGGACGCTAATCACCTGCCACCCTGGCTGCCGCCCCCACCAAAAACAGGAAAAACAGGTGATGGCATCCCGGGCGGCCTGTTCGAAAGCTGGTTCACACTCACACTTTCACCCTGAAGCGACAGAGGAGACCGCGATGCCACAGGACTCGGTCAACGCGCCCTACACTGCCTACACACGAGGCCGGGCATGGTCAAGCGCGTCAAGCGCCTCTTCCGCAGCACAGGCTAGCAGCCTTTACCCGGCTGGACCGGGCTGCCAGCCCTGTCCCGATTGCGGTGGCCTCGAATGCCTGTGCAGACCACGCTTCTTCGCCGGACAGTTGCTGACGGAACAGGACCTGAACCGGCTGGACGAGTACATCGTCGCGAAGAACCGCTTGCACAATCGCTATCTGGTCGGCCATGGCGTCGTATGCGGGCTGGAGGTCGTGTGCAGCCCGTGTCAGAACACCGTCACCGTCTCGCCGGGCTATGCGATCGACCCTTGCGGCAGCGACATCATCGTGTGCGCACAGAACACGGTCGATATCTGCAAGCTGATCAATGCCTGCATGCCCTCGACGTCGCCCGATTGCTCGCCCTATCGGGATACGTCGTTCTGCAAGGATCTGGAGCAGGAGTGGATACTCGCGATCCGCTATCAGGAAGCGCCATCGCGCGGCACTACACCGCTGACGGGTTCCTCGCAATGCGCTTGCGGCAGTGGGGCAAGCGCGTGCATCTGTGGCGGCGCGGCCGGATCCTGCGGCTGCGGCGGCAAGCAGTCGGCCGCAAGCTGCTGCGGGCAGACCGTCGCCAATACGCCGCCGGTCAGCGCCAACGGACCGCGACGGGGAGCGCCGCCCGAATGCGAGCCGACCGTGACCTGTGAGGCGTACCGTTATGAGGTGTTCCTAGCCCCGCAGACCACACCGCCGCCCGAAGGCACCGTACGCGGCATTGCGGGACTTGCGGGCACGCTCGGCGGCGATCTGTTCGCGCGGATGCGTTGCTGTTTTCAGACGCTCGCGAAGATGCTCCCTACCGCCCCGGCGAACCCGCCCGGCCAGGACCAGGCCGGCTGGTCTGCATACTGCTGCAACTTGCGGCTCGCGCTCATCACCTATCTGACCATGCAGGGCGGCACGGACTGTGAGGCCATTGCGAAGCTGCAGGCCGTGAACTGTCCCAAACCCGACAGCGATACCTTTACAGCTGATCTCAAAGTCGCGTACGAGACTGAACTGCTCGTGATGATCGAAATCCTGCTCGGATGCTTTTGCCTGGCAGCGCTGCCCGCGTGTCTGCCGCCAGGGGATCCCCGTGTGCCGCTCGCCCGTGTCCGCGTGAGGAGCAGCGATTGCACGATCGTGTCGGTGTGCGACTGGACGCCGCTGCGCAAGCACGTCGTCACGACGAAGACGCTGGGATACTGGCTCGGCTGGCTGCCCTTCGTGCCGATGATCCGGCAACTGATGCAGGAGATCTGCTGCGCCGTGTTCGGGCTTCCCAGGCAACTCGGATTTCGCACGAACCTGTCTGCCGCCGGCGGCACCGCGGAGGATGTCCAACGCGCCGACATTCAGCGCGGCGATCAGACGTTCGATGAGCCGATCAGCTTTGCCGGGCGCAGCTATCAGGCGAGCAACCCGATCTCGGAAGCCATCGTGGCCAATCTGGCGCGCGGCGCGACCCCGCTCACATTCGCCGACCTGGCACAAGCGCTGCTCGATCCCGTCGATCCAGGCACCTCCGGCCAGCAGGGCAGCGCCGAGCGTCTGGCGCAGACGCCGCACGCCAAGTTACTAGCGGAAATCGCGCGCCCCCTGGTGGACAGCTTCGGCCCGCTGCTGAGCGCCGCCAGAGGTCTGAAGGATTCCGAAACAGTAGCTTCGATGCAAGCCGAACTCGATTCGCTGCGCGCCACGGTGGCAGCGCATCAAAGCGCGCTCGATGCGCTACGCAAGCCCGAGGATCGCTAAAACGGTCGGGAGACACCAACCATGTCCGATACGCTGCCGCAGCGCCCTACTTTCTCGAACGGCCAATATATTGGCGCCGACGACCTCAACGCCGCCGTAACCTACGATCGCGACAAGACTGCACGCCAGGCGCTGTCCGGGCGCACCTGGGGCATCGCGAGCGGACTCGCGCTGGTCGAGATCACCGACGCCACGGGCGCGACTCAGATGTATATCGAACCCGGCATCGCTTGGGACGGGTATGGCCGTCCCATCGTCGTGATTTCCCCTGCGCCCGTCACCCTCGATCTGTTCGCGGGCCTGCCTCCCGGAAATCAGCCCGTCTGGCTCAAATACAGCGCGCTCGACACCCAGAGGATTTCGCCCGGCTTCCAGACCTGTGGCACAGGCGATCCGGTGACCCGCATCGCCGATAGTTACGCGATCGTCACGGGAGCGCAAAACGTCACGCAGCAAACCGGTGGCGTCGTGCTGAACGGCGTGACGGTGGCCGATCCACGCGACATGCTGATCGCCTTCGACGCGGCGGCCGCCGTTGTGCTCGACGGATCGGCACCGCATCAGCTTTTTCCCGACGACAGCGCCGCCTGGCTGGTACCCGTCGGCATCGTCAGCTATGTCGCGGGGTCGCCCGGCAGCTTCAACCCGCGAACGGAAGCGCAGCTCGCGTTGAGCCGGGTGGCGCGACGCTATGCCAACTGCGTGGCGGAAAGCGTGCTCGCCGCAGACGGCGTGCTCAGGCTGCGCGACCGGCAGACCGATCAGCAGAGCGGCCTCACGGATGACGATCTTGCTGCGAAAAACAGCATCCAGGCCTCCGATGTCCAGAGCGATCCCAACAATGCGACCCGCCTCGTCGGCAACGAGCTGGTGTGGGTCGAGGGCAATATGCGCGTCCTCGGCGATGCGCGCCTGTGGGGCGGCATGCTCAGTCTGCGCGTGGCCGACGGCACCGAGCCGGCGGGTTCGCTATTCCTGCGCCGCAATGCCGACACGACCACACCGACGGTTCAGAACCTCGAAGTGTCGATTGGACAAGCGCCCGCGGGCGGACTGGTGAACCGGCTGCTGGTCGCGGCGTCGCAACCGGCAACGGCAAACACCCCGGCGACGCTGCTTGCTCCGCCGGCGCTGTCGGTCGGGACCGACTCACGGGTCGGCATCGGCGTCGCCGTGCCGGGAGCGGGGCTCACGCTCGATGTGAATGGCGACTTCGGTCACGACGGCGACCCGACGACCCTTCATCTGAACGGCTGCACGATCGGCGGGGAAAATGACGGCAGTCTGCTGCTGACGGCACGCGACGGCACGATCGAGCTCGGCCCCGACATCGAGCTCAACCCCGGCAGTGGCCTCACGCACGTCGGGATCGGCACCGCGTCGCCGCAGCCCGACACCGCGCTCGACGTGCGCGGCGGCGGGATTGCCGTCAATACGGGGAATGCATTCCTGCGGCTGCTTGGCTCAGCATTGATCGATCAGGGCGACGGCACCCTGCGCATTCGCAGCGGCGGCAATATCGTGACTTTCGATGGCAACGACAACGTCGGCATCGGCACGACGAATCCCGTGCGGCTGCTCGACGTCAACGGCGATGCGAACGTGGCGGGCAGCCTGAACCTCGGCGGTGGCATCACCATCACGAACACGGGCGCCGCCTTCGTTCAGATGCTCGGCTCGAAAGTATTCGACGACAACAACGGTAAGCTGCACCTCCAGAGCGGCGGAAGCATCGTGGCGTTTGACGGTCCGAATAACGACAACGTGGGGATTGGCACGGCAACGCCGGCCGCGCGGCTCGACGTCAACGGCAACACGGTCGTCCGTGGCGATGCGACCGTCACGGGCAGCATGACTGTCGGTGGCGTGTTCTATCCTAGCGATGCTCGGCTTAAGCGCGACATCGCGCCTCTCGGGGACGCACTAGGGAAGCTGCTCGCGTTGCGCGGCGTTGAATTCGAATGGGCCCGCGAGGATCTGGCCCAGCTTCGGCCAGGGCGTCAAACGGGGCTGATCGCCGACGAAGTCGAAGCGGTGTTTCCCGGCTGGGTTCGCCAAGATCCTAGCAGCGACACGAAGCTGCTCACGCTGCAAGGCTTCGAGGCGGTGGTGATCGAAGCGCTGCGTCAGCTCACCGAACGCGTCGAGGCGCTGGAAGACGAGAACGCGCGCCTCAGCCGGATGCTGGAGGCTTGCGGCGGCGGTACGGCGGCTCCAAGCCCTCCGTCCGGCGGCGCCTGAATCCATGTCGACTAGCATCATCATCAGGCGCCTGCGGATCCGTGGCTTCGCGCCGCGCGACTATCCCGGGCCGACCGAACTGGAGCAGCGGCTCATCGACGCGGCCCGCAGCTATTTGCCGCAAGCGCTGGAGCACGCGATGAGCGCATGGTCCAGCGATGCCGTGCTGCGGATACGCCGCTTGGATCTGGATATCACACTCGACACTGCGTTCGATCCGCAGGCTTTCGGGGCGTCGCTCGCGCGTGCGATAACGCGTGAGTTGCATCGGGCCGAGGCAAGCGGAGGTTCTGGCGGCAGTAGCAGCGGCATCGTTTGCTACGCGAGCCGTCAGATCTATCTGGCTGCGCTGCTGGAGGCGCTGGCGGCGAAATCCGCGGCGGATCATTGGTGGCTGGGCGACGCAGACGGCTTGCGCTTTCTTTCGCAGCCCCAAGCGATCCGGACGACGCTTCTTGCCGAAGCAAGGCTCGGGCTGGAAGCGCTCGCCAGCCTATCGCCGCTCAGACGAGCGGTCGTATTGCGCACCCTCACGCCGCTCGAGGCCGACCGGGTTCTGGACGGCTTCGCTCGCGCAGGTGCGCCCGCAGCCAGCCTCGCGGACTGCGTTAGCACGATTGCCACCGCCGTCGCGGTACTGCCTGAAGGTGCATCCGCGCCAGAGCTATTCGTCGGCGGGTTCGCACAGCGCCCCGGTTTGGCGGGCCCCGCGCTGGCCGCTGCGGCACGCCTGTGGGCCAGGCTGGATGAAGCGAGGCACGATGCAGTGAAGCGCGGCAAGCTGGACGAACTTCCCGACGAGCTGGTCCGCAGCCTGTTGACATTGGTCGCCGAGACGGCGACCCGCTCGATTTCACTTGCCGACGCGCGCCGCGCTCTGGCGCCTGTACTCTCGGCAAGCCGCCCGACCGAGGCCGCCAACGCGTATTACTTCAGTCGGTTCGGCGGTCTGCTATTGCTGCTGCCGGACCTCGGAATGACCGACATCGGAAACATCACAGCCGGTTGGCCGGACGCGCAGCAAGATGCTGCAGAGCTGATCGGTTATGCGGCGCTTGGCTTATGCGCTGGGCGCGAACGTTTCGCTGACTGGCTCGACGATTTGCTCTGGCGTCAGTTGTTTGGCCTCGACCTGGGCGCTCCTGCGGCCGCATTGACGGCGCGCCTTGGCGCTATCTCGGAGGATGCGTGGGCGAGCCTGGCACCGCTTCTCGCGCCGTTGGACCATCCGTGCAATATCCGCTTCCTGTTGGCGCAGCGTACCCTGACGGGTTCCCGGGCAGCCGCGCGGACCCTGGCCGGCCTTGCCCGCGCAGCGTTGAAACGATTCGCACGGCGCTTGCCGGGGTTCGGCGATCCCTCGGCACCCTTCCTTTGGGACCAGCTGCTCGGCATCACGGCCGCGTTCGAGCGTGGCCCTCGCGGGTGGAGCGCGCAACTCAGCCGACCGCCGCTCGACGTGCTGCTGTCTCTCGCGCGGGTCGCTGAAGGCAGCGTGCCAACCCCGTCCGGCGCGCGCATCGCGATCAGCAGGATATCGCCGTGACCTCCATTCGCAAGCACCTTCCGCTGCGCAGGCTCGACGTGGCGCTCGCCCGCGAGATCGTGCGGCTGCGGGCGCGCTATCAGTTGTCGCTCGATGAGTTCCGCGGCCTGTTCATCAGCGACGAGCAGGTGGATGCGCTGCTCGCTCGACACGGCACGGCGTCATCCGACTGGGCGAGCTTGCCGGTCCGTGAACCACACTCGGCCATCGACGCCATCGCCGCGCGTTTCCGTCTCGACGCGATCGCTATCGATGTGCTGCTGTTCGCGCTTGCGCCTGACGTCGATCCGTCTTACGCGCGGATCTATGCGTACCTGAATGACGACGTACGCAGGCGGTGGCCCACCATCGATCTCGCGCACCGTGTGTTCGGCGACACGGCGCACGCCGCGCTCGCCGCGAACGGACCCTTGTTCCGGCCAGCGCTGCTGCTGCCGCTGGCCACTGAAGAGTCGCGCGCGCCGCTGCCGCTCCGGGAGTTCGCCGCCAACCCTGCACTTTGTGCGCATCTGTTCGGAGCGATGGTCGTGAGCAGGCGGGGCCTCGCACTTGAACCGCCAGCGACAGCAGATGACTGCGGACCGCTTGCGTCGCTGGGCGCGTTGATCTCATCAGGCGAAGCTCCCGTTGTGGCGATGACAGGGACGCAACCGGACACCGGCTTCGCCGCCGTCGGTGCGCTTGCACGTCGGCTCGATCGTGCCGTCGTGCGGCTGACCATAACGGCCGATGACGACCCATCGGCGCTGCTCCGGGATGGCGCGCTCACGGCGCGGCTTGCCGACGCGCTGCTGTTGATCGAAGCCGATTCCATCGCATTGCAGATGCTCGCCCCGGCGCTGCGCGACATCCCGGTTCCCGTGTTTTTGCCGGTGCCGGTTGACGCGGCATGGCGTCACCACCTGGCCCGTATGCCGCTGATTGAAGTCGGGTTCGCGGCGCCTGATGGTCCGGCGAGACAAGGCTTGTGGGCTTCCACTTTGCAAAAAGCCGGACTACTGACGGACTCCGCCGCGCTGACCGATGTGGCGCAGCGTTTCCGTCTATCTGCCCGGCAAATCGAGGTGGCAGCCCAGAGCCTGCGCTTGAGCCTCGGCTTGCGGCCCGACGAACGCGGGAGCGCCAGCGCCAGCGCACTGCTCGAATCGGCGCGATGTCAGGCCTCGGTCGAATTTGGCGGCCTCGCGCAACGCGTGAAGCAGACGCGCGGCTGGGAGAATCTGGTGTTGCCGCCCACGACCTTGAATCAGCTGCGTCGGCTGAGCGGTGCGATCCGTTATCGCGAGCGAGTTTTCTGCGAGTGGGGTTTCGACGGCGGCCCAGGCATTACGGCGTTGTTCAGCGGAAGTCCCGGCACGGGCAAATCGATGAGCGCAGAGGCTCTGGCGCGCGAAGCGGGGCTCGACCTTTGGCGGATCGATCTCTCGTCGATGGTCAGCAAATACATCGGCGAGACGGAGAAACATCTCGACCGGGTCTTCGCCCTCGCCCGCGATGGTAATGCGATCCTGTTCTTCGACGAAGCCGACGCGTTGTTCGGCAAGCGCAGCGAAGTCAAAGACGCTCACGACCGCTACGCCAACATCGAAGTCGCCTATCTTCTTCAGCGCCTCGAAGCATTCGAGGGCGTCGTGATCCTCGCATCGAACCTGGCAAGCAACGTCGACCCTGCATTCAGCCGGCGGATGCACTTCGTGATCGAGTTCCCGCTGCCGGACGCGTCCTTGCGCGAACGACTGTGGCGCGCGGCGATTCCATGCGGCGCGCGTGTGGCGGGCGACGTGGATTTCGCGTTTCTTGCGCGGCAGTTTGCGCTCGCCGGCGGCGACATTCGCGTGGCGGTGCTGGATGCGACGTTCGCGGCGGTGGCCGATGAGGCGCCGATCGACATGGCAAGGCTCTGCCAGGCGGTCTCACGCCAATTGCTGAAGCAAGGCAAGGTGCCCCTCGAAGGCGACTTCCGGCAGTACCAGGGGCTGCTAGCTGCAACTCAGCCCAGGATGGCGGCGCAATGAAAGCGCAACTCAAAGCTGCGTCGAAACGCGTTGCGGCAGAGCTCCCGAAAAGGACGGATTCCGTTTTGCCACGCGGGGCGCATGCGTCCAGCGGGCGCGCGTCCGAATTACAGCCTGAACTCGGCAACCAGGCGATTCAGGCGCTCATGAGGTCGACCGGTCTCCATGCAAAGCTTGCCGTCGGCAGGCCGGACGACCCGCTCGAAGAGGAAGCCGATAGAGTCGCCGACCGGGTTATGCGCATGCCAGGGCCGGGCTTGCAGGGAAAGTGTGCATGCGCCGCCGCGGGTGGCGCGAGTGGCGAATGCGACGAATGCCGGAACAAGCGGATCGAGGAAGCGGGTGAACAGTCCGTCGTCAGGCGACGCCTTGCCAGGTCTTCCGGCGGCTTCGAGGCACCTTCGATCGTCCATCAGGCACTAGGTAGCGCAGGCCGGCCGCTCGACTCTGCGACCCGCTCCGACATGGAAGGACGCTTCGATTACGACTTCAGCGCGGTCCGCATTCATACCGACGGGCAGGCCGCAAATTCTGCCAGATCCATTGGTGCGCTGGCTTATACCGTTGGTAACGATATTGCCTTCGGCGAAGGGCAATACACGCCCCATTCAGACGCGGGCCGGCGACTTCTTGCGCACGAACTGGCGCATGTGACGAAGAGCGGCAGTTTGCGAGGCATCCGCGAGCCGCTCGAATTGCGCCGACAGTCAGACCCGTCGCCGACGCCTCCCCCGTCTGCCGAACAACCGCTGCCCGACGCAGGCCTTGGGCCGGCAGCACCGACGACGGCGCCTGCCGACACCCCGGGAGCCACGCCAACGGCAACTCAAGGGGATCTGCCTTTCGTCCCGGCCTACAGGGGCAAGACGCTTTCCGCTGATCCGATACAAATGCGAAGTGTGCTTGAAGGCGTGGCTGCACAAGGCGGGCTCGGGGCCGCAATGCAGTTTGTCAATGAACTCTCCAATCCTCCCGCGGACAGCCATGAGCCGTTCGTCGCCTTCATGCTCGCTGGCGGCGGCTTCAGCAATATGGCTCAGACCATCATCGAAACAGCGGAGACGCAATATCTGGCGTTGGCCGGTGATTGGCACCAATTCGTCCGGACGTTCGACGAGGCGGCGGTCGGACAAACCGGTGACATCTTGCTGCAGAGCGAAGCCCGCATTCGAGCCGAACAGCTTCGCTACGGCATCGTCAGCAAGCGCGACGCAGTCCAGGGTTTTGCGCCCTTCGCCGATCCTGCTGCCCAGAAGGGGCTTGCTAATGCCGCCGGAGCGCTTGCTGCAAAGCGACGAATGCTCGACGACCTGATTGTCCAGCAGCAAGGCTTGATGCGAGAGGTAGTGGTCGACCTTGAGTTCGGCACAACCATTACCGAGGTACCACAAGAAAACCAGGCGCAATATGACTCGATCGGCGAACAGATTAAAGCCGCTCGCGTCGAAGTCGACCATGTGCGAGCCGAAAACGAAGGCAATTTTCCGATCCTTGCAGCCTACGCGGCGGAGGGTAAGGCGAATACGGCAGCGCTCGCTGCAATCGCTGCCAACCCTATAGGGGGAGAAGGAGCCGCCTCGCTCACGCGAGCCGTAGACGACCGGCTCGACAATATCGCCGCAGTTCGAAACGGGCTCGATAATGACCGCGTCGATGTATGGAGAAGTCCCGTCATCGTCGGTGGTACGAAGAGAAAGTTGGGTGTCGAACCAGGCAGTTGGCAAGATCGCGCAGTCGAGGACCGGCGCAACGAAGGAAAGCCGTTCGGGCTTGAGGATGCACTGTTCACCGCAGTTGCAATCGGTCTCGGGCTGATCGCCGCCATCCCGACGGCAGGGGCAAGTTTCGGCGTCGCAGTCGCGGTGGCGACCGCAGAGGCGGCTACCGTCGGAATCAGCGCCTATGGCGTCGCTAGCGCTCTGCAGGAGTACCAGCTCGAAAAGGCGCAAACCGGCACGGACTTCGATAAGGCGCAGGCGATATCGCAGCAGGATCCATCCCTGCTGTGGCTAGGAGTTTCAATTGTGGGTCTGGCGCTCGACGTCAAGGATTCCGCTCGCATTTTCAGCGAAGTTGCGCCGATTATCCGGCGCACACTGGCGGCCGAAACCGAACAGGCGTTCAAGCAAGGACTCGAGCAACTGGCCAGCGACCCTGCGGCAAAGCAGATTCCCGACGTCATCGAACGGGTGAAGACCCGTTACGGCTCTGCGGAGGAAGTGGCTGAGCGCGAAAAAGGTGCAGCCGCGCGCGTTGCCCAGAAAGAGGCGCTGACCGAAGTGGAAAGCCACGTTCTGGCCGAAGCGCTCGGAGAGTCTGGACATACCATCAAGGTCACCGCGGGCGGCTGGCTTGTGCGGTGCTCAGAATGCGCGATGTTGCGACTTTATTACGCCGAGGAACTGGTGGGCTCCCCGGAATTCCGAGGCAGGTTGCAGGCAGCCGAAGATCTGGCCGCCCGCGCCTCGGCTGCCGCAAAGCAGACTGGCGGAGAAGCCGAAGCAAAAAGTCTTGCAGAGCAGTCTCGACAAATGGCTGACGCTCTCGCCGCCGACATCGACAAGTCGCGGCGTGCACGTATCGTTGAACAACCGCGGCTGCGTACGAGACGCGACAAGGTCAAATTGACCCTGGACAGCACGGAGTTGTCCAGTGCCCTGAAAAAAGTCGAATCAACATTGGGCAAGACAGGTCTGGAGCCTGACGCCATTACGAGAATTCTCCAGAAGTCGCCCAACGTCAACCAGATGCGTGGTCAGCTGGTAGAGGAGTTACACGCCGGCGCGGTTAAGAAGGCACTTGCCACGCCGGCTGGCCGGAAGACGTTGCTAGGAAAAACGGTATCGGGGGATCTCCAATTCATTGATGGATATCGGATTCACGCTGCCGACAGTCACAAGCGGCTGATCACCGACGGCGTAGTGGGCATTCTGGACCGTGAGAACGGAACCCTGCACATCGTGGCGATATCAGAAGCCAAAGCAGGCCGAATGTCCGCAGAGGGGCTGACCACAAGGCTTTCCCGCATCAGTAAAGCTGAAAGGGAAGAGTTGCGCCGAATCGCCATCGAGGACGTGGCCGACGGCACAGCGCCTGCAGGCATGAGCGTGGACGATTACTTCGCGGAACTCCAAAAGGACTATGTTCAAGCTGAAAGCGGCGGCCAGCCGCGATCGGTGCTTGAGCGATTGACCGGAGTTGAGGTCAACGGGACCAATGAGTTGAGTCCTGAAGAGTTGGCTCCTGAACTGATCGTCGACGGCCAGCGTGTTCGGGTGCAAATGGAGAAGCCCCGGTTCCTGATTGCGACGCCATCCAATGTCGATGTGGCGTCCGTACCCGATGTGCTCAAGGCCCAAGGCATCACGGCAAAGCTTAGGCCCGTTGATATGACGGAGGAGGATGTGACCACCATATTCGAGCCTGTTGACACGCTCGTCGATGAGGCGCTGAATGCCGCGAAAGCCACGCCGTAGCGCTAACCTGAGGGTCGGCCGGGATTCGTGAATATCTGAAGCTTTCCATGAACCTCCCGCGTCGATGGTTTTATGCCGTTGCGCGATCAACGGTCGTTAGCGTTAGCGGAACGAGTTTGCGTCCCAGTTCCTTTGCAAGCCACTTCAGAGCGCGTTCCTTGCTCTTGCGAACCTGTTCTTCATTGCGCGCGAGTCCTTTTTAAACATAGTCATCGCCCTTGACCATTACGCGCCAGAACCAGCCAGCCAGCTTGCGGGCGAGCGCCTTGGTGGCGACCAGACCGCCGCGGTGCGCCGCGAGTCGACGGTAAAAACCGCCCAGCGCGATATCCTTGCTGCGGATCAGGCCCTGGGCCATCATGCAAAAGAGTTGCCCGGTCCGATTGCGGCCGCGACTAACCCGTCTTTTGCGTTTGCCACTATCGCTGCTGCCCGGTGCGAGTCCCGCCCATGAGGTGAAGTGCTTTTTCCGTGGGCCAGACGCTCAGGTCGGTACCGACTTCGCCGATCAGTTGCAGCACGCCATAGTCGGACAGTGCAGGCAGCGTCGTGAGATCGCGTCCGCCACACATCTGTGTGAGTATCTCGCGCAACCTGGCAATTTCGGGGGCGTTGACGCTGCTTCGTCGGGTGGACCTGGGCAGCGGGGGCTGTGTGGCATCGTGCGGTGGGAGCACCGCAGTGAGACGCTGGTCGCAATCGGCGATGAGTTTCTGGTAGTGGTCCCAGGATTGCAGTGCCTGGCCCAGCGCAAAAATGTGGTGGTCCGCCCAGGTGCCACGCAGGGATTCGATCACCGCCTGTTCTTTTTTTCGCCGGATCTGCACGGCGCACAGTGCTACCAGGGCCTCGGGCGAGCGCTCGCCAGCGATGATCGCACGGACCACCGCGATGCCGCTGACGCCGGCCAGTGAGGATATGACGTCCTGCAGCTTGATATTCATGCGCTCGAGCGCCTTCTGCATCAGTTGCACACAGCTGGCTGCGGCCGCGACATGATCGACGCGCAGACGCAGGTAGTCCTGCAACCGGCGGATGTCAGCGGGCGGTACGAAGCCGGCGTGCAGCAGGCCATGCATGTGCAGCGTGGCGCCCCACCGGCTGTCG
The DNA here is from genome assembly GCF_050436385.1 of Paraburkholderia sp. MM5477-R1. Lineage (NCBI taxonomy): Bacteria > Pseudomonadati > Pseudomonadota > Betaproteobacteria > Burkholderiales > Burkholderiaceae > Paraburkholderia > Paraburkholderia sp. MM5477-R1. The sequence continues at coordinate 426,441 of NZ_JBNDMC010000001.1, read as the reverse complement.
GCCATATCGGTTTTCCTGCCCGGCAGGTTGCGTGTCTGCCGGCCATTGGCCATGCGCACTTCGAGACCGGCGTTTTCGAGTACACCGTACAACGGCAACCAGTAAACGGTCGCTTCCATCGCAACCGAACGCACACCCTGCGCGATCAGCCAGTCGCGCAACGCGTGCAGCTGGGACGTCACGGTACCGAACACTTCCGGCCTGTTGCCGCCCACTGAAACATGCATGTGTTCGCTGCCCACGTCGACGAACGCGGCGAGCGGATCCAGCGTCGGGAGTTCCTGTGACATGCTGACCTCCGCATGGGGATATCACAATGCGCGCGGTGGCCCCGGCCCGGTCACGCCATATGAAAAACAAATCTTTCCAGCGGGAAGCAACGCTCACCAGAATGTGCGACTGATCATGACCGGAGCCATGCTTTAGGCAATCCGGCAGTTGCCGGATGCACCAGATGTCGTTCAGCTACGCTGCCAGAAACCACGACGCGTGATCTGACAATAGCTGATACCCGGTTCATGGTCCGTGTGCGGTTTTTGCTAAAAACTGGCCGCTTTAGTTGTGTGAACGGCCGCAGGTTCACGTTTCTCCGGAAAATTTGAGACGTAACACTGCTATTGAGATAAGTTTTCTTATGTGCGACGTGAGGTCGCTTCGTTCGTTGTTTTACCGTCGATGTCTGGCGGGAGGAAACCGGGCGTTCCGTCGCCCGTAGTCTATTGGTGCATGCGGGGCTGGTAACGGCGCCGTGTGAAGCCACCGAGACAATGTAGCCCGGCGCAAGCTAAGCCGTGGTCGTGAGACGACGGTGCCCCTGCGAGTGTCAATGCGGAGGGGGCGCTAGACTGGATGGCATGGTTAAAGTATTTGAACTGCTGATAAACATCGTTAACTTAGACGGGCCAAAGACACTGATAGGCCCCACCCAAAACGGGAACGTAGCAGGTCTGCCCTTTATAAGATGGGGCAGCGCGGACATGGTGCTACCGGTGGAGAAGCAGAGCCTAAACCATTCCTGCGAACGATGCGGAACACGGAAACCCCGTATCTCTGCCCAGTCGGGCAAGCCGACCGTGAGGAAAGCTGTTGGAGGTGCGGGAACAGGAGTGCGGAGAAAGCGAACGCCGTCCTGTAATCAGACGGATAGGGATTGCGCCGCAAGGCAACATCATCCTACGCGAAAGCGGGCAGACTTCCGCATGGTCTTTCGTCACGAAAGAGTCTGACGAACCTTCAAAGGAGGAGAAGCAAATGACAGTGCAGCAAGCCGGCACCGGTGCGTCCTCCGATCGCGCAATGCATTGGAACGATGTCGATTGGGCCCGATGCTATCGTGAGATTCGAAGGCTGCAGGCTCGCATCGTGAAGGCGACACAGGACGGCAAGTACGGCAAGGTGAAGGCTTTGCAGTGGTTGCTGACCCACTCGTTCAGCGGCAAGGCACTCGCCGTCAGACGGGTGACTGAGAATCAGGGTAGACGGACTCCCGGCGTAGACGGCCTCACATGGTCTACGCCGAGGTCCCGACTCCAGGCAGTGAAGTCTCTAAAGCGGCGGGGCTACCGCCCTCTGCCGCTGAGACGAATATATATCCCGAAAGCCGACGGGAAACGGCTGAGACCTCTTGGAATTCCCTGCATGGTCGACAGAGCGCAACAGGCGCTTCATCTGCTTGCACTCGAACCTGTTGCAGAAACCATGGCGGATCCGAACTCTTATGGGTTCAGAGCCGCCCGCTCCACGGCCGACGCGATAGAACAGTGCTTTATCTCACTGGCCAGCAGCAATCGCGCGCAGTGGATTCTGGAGGCCGACATCCGGAGCTGCTTTGATGAAATTTCGCATGATTGGTTGGTCGCCCACATCCCAACGGACAAAGCGATACTGCGAAAGTGGTTGAAGGCTGGCTACCTTCACAACAGTGTCTTTCACTCGACGGAAGCGGGTACGCCTCAGGGCGGTATTATCTCGCCCACGTTGATGAACATGACTCTCGATGGGTTAGAACGAACACTTCTTGCGAAGTTCTGCAGAGGCGGCCGGAATCCGTCGAAGGTTAACGTCGTTCGATATGCAGATGACTTTGTTATCACTGGCGCGACGCGAGAAGTGCTGGAGGATGAAGTCATGCCGCTGGTCGTGCAGTTTCTTGCACAGCGGGGATTATCGCTGTCACGGGAGAAGACCCGGATCACGCATATCAACGATGGGTTCGATTTCCTGGGCATGAACGTTCGCAAGTACGACGGCAAGTTGTTGATCAAGCCGGCCAAAACGAGCGTTCAGCGCTTCATGCGGAAGCTTCGGGACGTCGTGAAAGGCAATGCAACGCTAAGACACGATCGTCTGATCCGCCTGCTCAACCCAAAGATTCGCGGTTGGGCGGATTATTATCGGCATGTCGTGGCGAAGCGCACCTTTAACAAGGTTGCTCATGCGATTTGGCAATGTCTATGGCGTTGGGCGAAGCGCCGACACCCGCAGAAGAACTCGCACTGGGTACGTCGGAAGTACTTTCGAACCGTTGGCGCCCGCCAATGGGTCTTTGGTACGGCGACGGACAAAGTGCTCAGCAATGGAAAGCGTGAACTTCTGACGCTGTACGACATTGTCGGCACGCCGATCCGGCGGCACCGCAAGATCAAGGGTGCCGCAAACCCGTTCGACCCGCAGTGGGAAAGTTATTTCGAAGAGCGGTTGGGCTTCGCGATGATGGACTCGCTCAAGGGCCGGATGCGGCTGATCCGGTTGTGGCTCGATCAGCAGAGGTCCTGTCCGGTCTGTCGTCAAATGATCACGAAATCCAGTGGCTGGCGGCTGTACCACCTGGAGCGAAAGATCGATGGCGGTAAGGACACGATCAGCAACCTGACGATGCTTCACCCGGATTGCCATCGGGCCGCGCGTGCCCTCGGACTCTCAGTAGTGAAACCGGCCTCGGCAATGGGGCTTTGAAAGGCTTGAGCCGTGTGCTGGGAAACTCGCATGCACGGTTCTTAGGGGGCAGCGGTGCAGTAATGCACCGCTGCTACCCGACCTAAAGGCACCTGTTTTCAGGCTAAACTCCGGGGTATGAAAAGGCGCCTCACCCTGCCCTCCGCGCCCGCTGCTGACGCTGAATCTTCCGGATCCGGTTTTCCCGATGCCGACGAGCTTGCCGTGCTGCGCGCGTGGTACGCCGGCGTGTCCGTGCGGCAGGCCGTGGCGCGTTACCTGCCCTCCGCACTCGGTGACGGGAAATCGGCGCGCGGCGTCCTCGGGCGCATCCGGCGCAGGCTGGTGGACATCGCGCGCGCGGCCCATCGCGACGACCTTGTCGCACTCCTCACTCATCCGGCGGCAGGACGTCAACAGCATGCGAAAGGTGCCGCGCTGGCGATCGACGCTTTGCGCACCGCACGCCCGCGGGAACCGCAGATCGCCGACGACATCGCGCAGTGGTTTTCCCCGCGCGCGGTGCGCGTACTGCACGCGTACGGCATCACGACGCTCGCCGATCTCACCGTGCGCATTCCGCGCCGGCGCCAGTGGTGGAAGGCCGTGCCGGGGCTCGGCACGGCGAGCGCCCGTTCGATCGAGGCGTTCTTCGCCGCCTGGCCCGCGCTCACGGACAGGGCGCGTGGGCTGGTGGTCGCGAGCCAGCGCGGCGACATCGTGCCGTGGGAAACCCTCAAACTGCCGCACGAGGTCGATGGCTCCGCCGGCACGTTCCGCGCACCGCCCGCCACCCTGCACGCTCGACGCGTCCAACGACTACGAGGCCGTGCAAACGTGGCTGTCCCTGCACGAGTCGCCCGCCACGCAGCGGACCTACCGCAAGGAAGCCGAGCGGCTGATCCTCTGGGCCATCGTCGAACGCGACCGCGCGCTGTCGTCGCTCACGACCGACGATGCGATCGCGTACCGGACGTTCCTGCGCCATCCGGCGCCGCGGAGACGCTGGATCGGCCCGGTGCGCCCCCGCACGTCACCGGACTGGCGGCCGTTTAACGGCACCCTCTCGGCGCGCTCGGTCGCGCACGCGCTGTCGATTCTCGGCGCCCTGTTCCGCTGGCTGGTCGAACAGCGCTACGTGCTGGCCAATCCGTTTGCCGGCATCAAGGTGCGCGGCGGCAAGACGGCATCGACGCTCGACGCGTCGCGCGCCTTTACCGACGGGGAATGGGCGCTGGTGCGTACGATGGCCGAGGGGCTGGAATGGTCTCACGGCTGGACGGTTCCGGCCGCGCAGCGCTTACGGTTCCTGCTCGATTTCGGCTTTGCGACGGGTTTGCGCGCGAGTGAGCTGGTCGGCGCGACGCTCGGCCACGTCGAGACGGACGCACGCGGCGAGCACTGGCTGCGCGTCACCGGCAAAGGCGGCAAGATCGCACGGGTGGCGCTGCCGCCGCTCGCGTGGGACGCCCTCGCCCGCTATCTGGCCGGGCGCCAGTTGCCGACTACTACGGCGCGCTGGCGGCCGGACACACCGATCATCGGCAGCCTGGAAGCAGACAGTGACACGGCCATCAGCAGTGTGCGGCTGTGGAGCGTGCTTGAGCGCTTTCTCGTCCTTGCCGCCAGTGCCATCGAAACCGATCACCCACCGCTCGCGGAGAAGCTGCGCCGCGCGAGCCCCCACTGGTTGCGGCACACCCACGCTACCCACGCGCTCGGCCACGGCGCCGAACTCACCACGGTGCGCGACAACCTGCGGCACGCTTCCGTCTCCACGACCTCGATTTACCTGCACAGCGACGAAGTGAAGCGCGCGCGGCAGATCGGCGAGGCTTTTACAACCCGGAACTGAGAGTACCACCTCGCTTCGCGAACGCGCCTGCCAGGAGCCGCCCGTTATGCCCGCCTGCGCGCGTCACGATGCCCCGCAGCCTGTACCCTGATGCCGGCGGCAATCGCCAACCTCATCAGACCGATACGCATACCGCTTTACCCGCATAAACGACAACGCCCTGAAACCCGTCATGGAAAAACCTGAATTCGAGCCGCAGATTCTGGCAAGCCGCCAAGGCGTGTCATTCCGCCTCGTCAGAGGGCAAACCCTCGTCGAATGCGTCATCACGACCGCAGCGCTCGAGGCTCATTTCTGGCTTGAAGACCGGGCCGACGACCTGCGGATCCTCAGGACCTTCCGCGACGGATATAGCCGCATCCGCGCGATCGCTGAACGCAAGCTGCTCGCGCACCCGGGCGCACGCGTCGAACTGACACCTGACGATTTCGGGCGCCACTGATCAAAGCGAGCACGGCAGGTGACGCCACATCGTTGTCCGCCAGGAAATCACGGGTTGCTCAACCCGCATGCCCTTTTCGGACGGACCAGGGTCGTGGCCCGCTATCCCATCCTGCTGCCAGACGGGGTGGCGGCGAAGCCAGGCCGGAGGGCGCCAGCGCTTGACAGTTAGTTGCGTCACGAGCATCGGACGTGAGTACGCACGGGCTGCTGCGCTGTCTCTGGCGCGTAGCCGAAACGGAAAAGCCGACGGACGTTGCGACTGGGCCTTGTACTGAGCCATTCGCCTGCGACGATAGGCTGCCGGGAAAAAGGTCCCTTGCGGGGCCTATGAGCCTGGGAGCGACGCGCGGCGATGCGTCGCGTTCGCATGGCGTCGACTGGAGATCTGCGTCTGCCCGTCAGTGCCTTCCTGCCGTTCGAATCTGCACTACCGCGGATGCCGTGTTCTCTATCGGCGGATGCGCACTACCGACCCATCTCGGCCTCTCGCGTTCTCGCGCATCGAAATGTCAGTTCCGGAGTACAGCGGTCATCGACATCGCAAGAATGTCCGGCGGGCTATCGGCCATTCGCGCTGGTGGAATTACGGCGACGGCCGTCCCGGCAACGAGCGGATGGATGTAGGTGCGGAACCGCAAGCTGGAAGTTGGATTCCTGTTCATGCAAAGCTCGTTGGCGTTTGTATGGCATAAATGCCCTGCCGATGGCTCTTGCCGCCTCTTGAATGTGATGGCCCCACTGCGAGCGGACCCCCGTTTGGCTGATTCATACCTGCAATCACACGCGGAGAGCTGGGGAGACCTCATACATGCATTGCGGCCAGCACCGCTGCTCCTGCCAGCAGCGCCACGCCAAGCGGTGCGCTGAGTTGCCGTCCCCAATTTACGTTTTTCTCGATAGCCATGACCGCGGCGAGCAACAGCATCCAGCCGAGGCTGCCGGCACCCACGACGAACATCAGCAGCATCAGTGCTCAACAGCAGCCCACGCAGAACAGCCCATGGCGCAGGCCCAGCATGAAGGCGTGCCGCTCGGGTGCACGGCCGCGCCAACGGCTGATCACGAAGCTCAGCGGCGTGCGGCACTTGTCGAGGCAGCGATACTTGAGTTCGCTGAACTGAAACGCACCGGCACCGGCGAGCGTGGCCACCCCGATCAGCCAGCCATGCCATGCCAGCGCCGGCACCCGCGCGATGCCCGCGAGGAGCAGCGCGTGCAGTGCGTGCGCCAGCAGTCCAAATGCGCTCCACGTTGCAACGTAGCCGAGGCCGAGAAGGAACAGCAGGCGTGCGCGGTCCGGCCGGACCGCGACGACACGGTCGAATGTATTAAACAGCGACACCGTGGTGGGGAGCATCATTGCCAGGATCATCAGCGTCCACGACAGCGCGTAGAGTACGGCCGGCACGATCAGCGAGCCGCCGGGGACAGCACGGCACAGCGGTGCTGCAGGCCCGGATGTCGTCCAGTCGCCGTGGTCAAGGTAGCGTCCGTAAGGGCTGCGTGTCCAAAGCCACAGGGTGAGCCAGGCGAACGTCACCAGGCAGGCAAGTACCACCCGGAAGACGCGTTGATGACGCGATAAGGGGGGCATGATCGGCTCGGGCGCTGGGCGATGCGAGGGCGCGGAGCGGCGCAGCCGGCGGCGCGATCAGACGTCGAACACGAAGGTGCTCTGCAGGGCGTTATGGTCCTTGAGGTTGAGATCGATGCCTAGCGCAGCATTCTTCGAGTGGTAGACCGGTGCCTTGCTGACGAACACCGGCGCGCCAGGAACCGTCGAGAAAACGGTGTCCGACAATGTAGTCTTGGCGCCGCTGGGACCAAGGTAAGGCTCGAGTTCTGCGTGGTAGTCCGCGCCGATCTGGAGCGTTCCCTTGCCACCGATGACATCAAAGGTGATGGGCGCGCGCTCGACTGAAACGACGGTGCCGAACAACTGCGCCAGGTCGGCGACGGGACCGCCGGCCTGGCCGGTGTAGACCTTGATCAGCGCTTCCTCCTGCGCCTTCGAGGCGTGGTCGCTGATGTAGATGGCCACTTTCCAGTTGCCCTTCAGCACATTGCCTGGGATGTTGCACACCGTTGCAACCGTATTGCCGGCTACATCGACGCCTTCGACCGTGCCCTGGTCGATGTGCCAGGCATTGATCGATTGGCAGGTTTCGAAATCCGGATCTTCGCCGATCCAGCAAGGGCACAGGACACGGCAGTTGCAGACCTCGAGCAGACGACCTTCAAGGTGGTAGTTCATCGTTTCCTCCCCTGGACACAGTCGACGAAAACTGCGCGCCACCTCGTCGGAATCGGTCGACACCGGGTACTTCGCCCCAACAGGGCTACGGAAAGAGCAGATTGCCGGCCGATGGCAAGCAGAACAAGCAACTCCGGACAGCGGCGCGCCATTCTTCAAAGTGTAGTGGCCCGATAACCTAAATGACAGGAACCCATTAACGCGAACAGGATCAACGTGTCCGAATGATCGAACGCCTTGAGAGGCAACAGCCACTCGTGGCCACGCGCCGTCAGGCAGTACACGGGCTCATGGTTTGCGACGTTGGTCGCATACCGTCACAGCGCTAAGCCCGCTCGGTGAGCGCATCTCGCGAATCGCGTGACGATTCGTTGAGCTACGGAGTTTGAGCGACGCAAGACTTCGGGGGAGCGCGCAGACTGCTGTGGGGCGAACCCCCGTTTCGGACCGGAAATCCGTCGCATTGGACTGCTTTGCGGCACAGACCTGACGATCGGATGTCAGCGCTGGAACACGAGCGAACGGCGCTTGTTGGCCGATAACACCAGTTCGATGAACGTTATACAGAGCGGCCGCTCGAAGCTCCGACGACCGCACTCCGGCGGTTATCGTGAATGCGTACTGTCGGCCAACTACGGCCGTTCGGCCACGCCCGCAGGCGGACATTCGAACGCCGGCTCCGCCCCAAACAGCGGACCTTCACCGCCTACGCTGGCTCGTAGCGTTGTCGGCCATCAAGGTCATTCGGATCTCGGCGAGTACGACCTACCGCGAATGGCCGGTCTAGAACACATGCAAAGCGACGCACGAAGGCATCACTGACCTACCGACGTAGAAAGAGTCTGCGAGCCGTTCAATTGCTGCTTGGCCAAACCCGCGTCGAACGCACCGTTGGACATCTGGGTAAATCGACCATGCACTGGAAACGTTCGAACAGGCCAATGTATGACGTACAAAGTAGCGATCGGCTGGGGAGGTCCCTGGCCTAGGGCCAGCTTCGGACGCGGGCCTGCACGTCAAGACGGGCATTAGAACCTCGGCTTCGCGCCGATCGTGTGAGGAGCCCCGCATCGATACTCGCAAGGTCGCCACGTGGCGCATGTTCGATGCTCTTACTTAAGTGATACCGCCGCACGCGCCTAACGTTCCCGTCGCCTAATCAGGCAATCGTTGGAATGCGCGCGAAGTGCATGGACAAGTAGCGTTACCTCGCCGATCATAGTCTTGGACGGTATGCCAGAGATCCAGCGATGACCGACGACATGACAACGTGGCTGGTGCAGATTGGCCTCGGTGGACACGCTGCGAAGTTCGCCTCGGAAGGGATCGATTGGGATGTGCTCGGCGACCTTTCCGATGACGAGTTGAAGGAGCTTGGCCTGACGCTCGGTGACCGAAAGCGGCTGGCGAAAGGGCTCACTGCACTAACCGACGCCCACGCGCGATCGCTCGGATACGCGAAGGAACGAGGAGAGCGGCCTTCGGTGTCTACGTCCGCAGCCGTCGAGGCCGAGAGACGGCAGCTCACCGTGATGTTCGTCGACCTGATTGATTCGACGGGGCTCGCGGAGCGATTCGATCCCGAGGACATGCGGCGCCTGCTAGGTTTCTATCATCAAGCCTGCGCAAGCGCGATCGAAGCTCATGAAGGTCACATCGCGCTTTACCTCGGTGACGGGCTGCTCGTTTATTTCGGCTATCCAAACGCGCACGAAGACGATGCCGTGCGCGCAGTACTTTCCGCTCTCGCCGTCGTCGCGGCGCTTCGCGAGGCCAACGATCGCATCGAAATTGAGCACGGCGTACGCCTGCAGTTGCGTATCGGTATCGAGACGGGACTTGTCGTCGTCGGGGCAATTGGCGCTGGAGCCACGCTCGATCACCAGGCGATCGTCGGAGAGGCCCCAATCGTCGCCGCAAGGCTGCAGTCGCTCGCCCCGCCCGACGCAATCGTCGTGGGCCCGGCCATTCAACGCCTGATCGAAGGTTCGTTCCTGCTCGAAAATCTCGGGTGGCAAGAACTGAAAGGGATTTCGGGTCCGGTTCAGGTCCAGCGCGTGCTGGCACAAACGGATGCGATCGACCGCTTTGGAGTCAGGGCGGGCCATCGCATGACGCCGCTGATCGGACGGGCCGCGGAACTCGAAATGATCCGGCAGCGCTGGAAGCAGAGCGTTGACGGCGAGATGCGCTGCGTGCTGTTGATCGGCGAGCCGGGAATCGGAAAATCCCGCGTGTTGCGAGCATTCGACGATAGCATCAGTGGAGACACCCATGCGGTCATTTCGCTCCAATGTTCCGCGTACCATCGCAACAGCCCTTTTTGGCCGGTATTACGCTGGATACGGCGCGTCTTTGGCCTGGCACCCGACGCGCACGGCGCTTCGGATCCCGAACGGCTTGAGGCTGGAATCGCAAGCCTTGGAGTCGATGTCGACGAAGCGGTTCTCGTACTCACAACGTTGCTGGAAATTCCAGCTACTGTGCGCCATCCTGCGATCGACACCTCATCGCCTTCATTTAAACGACGGACGCTGGACGTGCTCGTCGCCATCATCGAAAGCTCGACGCGCATTCAGCCGGTGCTCGTCGTTGTAGAGGACGCGCACTGGATCGATCCGTCTTCGCAGGAGTTCGTTCGGCTGCTGCTCGAGCGACTGGCGGCCGCCCCGCTGTTTGTACTGCTCACGGCGCGGCCCGATTTCGAACCAGGATGGACTTACCCTCATCAGGTAAAGGTCAATCTCGATCGGCTTTCTCGCCGTGATTGCATCGCGATGATCGAACGGCTGACCGATGGAAAGCGGCTTCCGGATCTCGTACTCGATCAGATCGTCTCCAAAACGGACGGCGTGCCGCTTTTCGTCGAAGAGCTTACGAAGACCGTCCTGCAGGGCGATTTGTTGCAGGATGCTGGCATCAGCTACGAGTTGAAAGGAAGGCTGCAGACAATTGCGATTCCGGACACGCTGCAGGGCTCGTTGCTATCGCAGCTCGACCGGCTGGAGCCAACCGTCAAGGAAACAGCCCAGATCGCGGCCACAGTGGGGCGGGAGTTCGGCAGAAAGCTGCTTGGCCTGATTGCCTCGAAGCCAGAGGACGAACTGCAGGAAACGCTTGACCGCCTGGTCGCAGCCGAAATTATCGTTCCCTCTTCCGGTACGCCAGCGGAGAGAGACGTGTATCTGTTCCGGCACGCGCTGATCCAGGAGATCGCGTACCAATCCCTGTTGCTTGCGCGTCGCCGCCAATACCATGGGCTGATCGCCGCCGCCCTGGAGGACAATTATCCGGAAGTCGCGGAGCGGCAACCCGAACTGATTGCTCAGAATTTCACTGGAGCCGACCTGCCGGATCGTGCAATCGCCTACTGGCAGCGTGCGGGAGAACGGGCGCTTTCGGGCGCGGCCTATGAGGAGGCTATCGCTCACGCGCGGCATGGGCTTGAACTGATAAACCGCTGTTCCTACCGTGATCAGGACCGGGCAGCCCACATGGTGCGTCTGCTGCTGACAAGAGGCGGAGCGGAGCTCAGATTGGCCCGCCGCGAGGCGATAGAGTCCTTCCGGCAGGCGGCACAAATTGCACGCGAGCAGAACCTCCCGTCGTTTCTTGTGCAGGCGGCGTTGGGGTTCGACACCGCCGAGACGTTCCTCGAAGGCTCCGGCAAAGCCTCGCTCTCCTTGCTCGAAGAGGCGCTCGCCTTGATCGGCACCGAAGAGTCGGTCGAACGCTGTCGGCTGTTGAGTCGACTGGTCCGCACCGTTCACATGACCGGTGCACGTGAACAAGCTGACGAACTGGTTTTGGAGGCTGTTGCTCTAGCCAGACGCCTGAACGACCTGCCGAGCTTATTCGACGCATTGGTGTGCGACATGATGCATATCGGGGCCCGCCCTTTGCCTGCGGACAAGTTCGCGGAGCGTGAAGGCGTGTTGCAGGAGTTGAGACAGATTGCAGAAGCTCTCGGTGACGCACACACCATAGGTCACGCATGCGCTCGATGTCTCGCCGGCTACCTGGAGATCGGCGAGGTGGAGCGCTTCGAGAGCGCGCTCGAAAGGTATCGGCAGATTGCCACCAGTGGGCAGCATTTCGTCGACAAGTGGTGTGTGACGGGTGCGCAGGCGATGCGGGCCATACTCGTCGGGGACTTCGCCGTGGCGGAGCACAAGGCGCGAGAGTCGTTGCAGATGGCGCAGACCGTCGACGCGACACTGGCAACGGGCGTCTACGGCATGCAGATGTTCACGATACGCCGCGAGCAAGGCCGGCTTGCCGAGGTAGCGCCGCTCTTCAAGCGGTTCGTCGACGAGCATTCCGAAAACGCTGCGTGGCGGCCCGGGCTCATGTTGATCTGCAGCGATCTCGGCTTCGAATCACAGGCCCGCGACAATCTCGATCGGCTCGCGGAATCGGAATCCAGCATCCCCATCGACAGTAAGCGGCTCGTTACGTTGACGTATCTGGCGGAAGTTGCTGCGCGACTCCGGGACATTGAGCATGCCGAACAGGTTTATGAACTTCTCCTGCCGTTCAGGGATCAGGTCGTCACCGTTCCTGTTTTTACGCTGTGCTGCGGATCTGCGGCACGGTATCTCGGCATGCTCGCCGGCGCTCTGGGCGAATGGTCCGCCGCCGAAGAGCATTTCGAATACGCGCTGCGCATGGATGAGCGCTTGCGAGCGTCGCCCTGGCTGGCGCATAGCCGGCACGAATTCGCGCTCATGCTGGCAGCACGCAATCGCATCGAAGATAGAGCACGAGCGCAAGACCTGCTCGCCACGGCGGCCACCGCAGCCAACGAACTGAAGATGTTCGCTCTCGTAGAGCGCATCGGTGGCGCTCGGACAAGCACAGGGCACAGAAACTAGCACACGGCTGCATGTTTCGAAGCGCAGCGATGCAGCCACTACTCAAGGAGGACCCCATGCCACGTTTTATGATTGAACGAAACTTTGCGGAACAGCTGGAGGTCACCGGCGAAAGTGCGGGTGCCGTGAAACGGATCAACGACGAGGAGGGCGTCGAGTGGCTCTTTTCGTTTCTCAGCGCGGACAAGAAGAAGACTTATTGCCTATATGAGGCGCCCAACGCCGAAGCCATCCGCGCTGCGGCACGTCGGGCGAACCTGCCGGCCGATGTGATCATTGAGGTGAGCGACTTGCGGCCAGAAATGTTCAGTTAGAGGGCTAGGCGCGAATAGCACCGGTGTGTCGCGAGGACGATGCAACGACAGGAGCGCCGCCCGCGTCATCGGGCAACAGCAACAACGCTGGACCGAGTGACCCGATCCATAACAAGACAGCCCTGACAATTTGCCTTAATGCCCGAAACCGCCGAGTTGAGCCCTCGCGGACCAGGCACCGAAGGGCGGAAAAGGCCTGGGACACGGCCGCGGTTAAGGAGGCGCGGATGGCCGTTGTACGTTTGGAAGCCGCCACTGATAAGGAGCTTCGTCCGGTGGCCGATCTGGGTCGAGCTGAGACAGTTGACCGGGTGCCACCGACCCGCTGGCCTAGCCGAGTTCGCCGCCTTGCTCGAACTCCACGATGCGCCGGCCAATCTCCCGGTAGGTCGCCGTCATCAACGCGTTGACGCGGCGGGCGGCGGCCGCGCGCGCGGACTCCACCACGTCGGCGATTTCACGCTGCAGGCCCGCGTAGATGGCCGGTGCGATGCCGGTCTTCGTCACCGTGCGTTCACCGCGTCTTTGAACGCCTTCCCGGCAGTGAACTTCACCGTCTTTGCCGCGGCAACCTGGATTTCAGCGCCCGTCGACAGATTGCGGCCGGTGCGTGCCGCACGCTGTCCCGTCGGGAACGAGCCGAAACCGACCAGTTGCACGGTGTCGCCAGCGGTCACCGCGCGCGTGATGGCGCCTGGCACTGCATCGATGACTTCGCCGGTGGCGGCCCTGGTGTCGCCGGTGCGGGCTGCGACCGCGTCAATCAGTTCCTGTTTATTCATGTTCGATCGGTTGTTGTTGGCCAGACCCGCAACGTACGGCAACGGGCGGTCCGAACGCAAACGCGCACGCACGTGCCCAAGGTAGCGCCCGCCCCCTCCGTTTTCCCGGCCAGCGCGGGCTGCCGGAGCGTGACAGACGGAAAATCGTCCAGCGGCCAGCAGCGCTGTCGCGGCACTGCGGTAAAAGTCGGTGTGTGCGGCTCCGTCATTGCGAAACGGTCTCGACGTTGGAGGGGCGGCCCAGGCGAACATGATGGTTAGTTGCGTCATCCGGTATTAAATGAACCGGTAAGGCGAGCTTTTGCAGGAGCGCGGACACTGGAACGTTGAGGCTTTCCTCCTGCAGCCCGTCGTGACATCGCTAACCGCATCGGGCGCCTTGGCGATGCGGTGGCACGTAATGGCGCCGGGCAAATCGTTTGCGCCTTTGCGCCGGAGGTCCTATGAGGTCACACGCGGATCTGCCATCGGGACGGCAGGAATTCGCCCTTATGAGAGCGTCGAACGCACATGTCAGGGTCGAATCGATACTCGAACCTCCAGATTTCAGTCTGCGTAACGAGCGAAGCCGAATGTGGTCGGTCGAGGAGGATGCCATGTGGAACCGATCGGCGATGATGACAAGATCACCGTTCGGCAGACCAGGCTGCCCCTGGTAGCGCCCCCGTTTGCCGAGTAGGACAAGCAGCGCTAAACCCGGGTCATCAACGCGCCCATGCTCGTGGCAGCCTCTTCGCATCCTTCCCGGTTTGGGCTGCGCAAGGCGGCAGGAGGCGGCAGCAGGAAGGAACAGTTAGAGTACCCCACGCGCCGGCGCATCACCTAAACTGTAGGCATGTTTGCGACTCGACAGGAGGTCGCCATGGCCGAATCAATTTCGGGAATCATGCTGGGAGTGATCGTTCTGATCATGGCTGCCATCCTCGTGACGGAGCACTACCGACGTGAACATCACAGGAGCCGGCAACTCCGCTGGCTGGACACCCATCCGATGCGGGACTGGTTGCACCGCAGGCCTTGAAGCACAGCAGACACCTGCCTTGTTGACTGTCCACCCATTGCGGGCAATTCCGGCAGCGCAAGCGACAGGGGCCAGCCGTTTGCGCTCCACTCCGGACGAGCTGTGCTCCGGGATTTTGCCAGCGTCGGCATGACCCGGCCCGTCCCGGGTAACGCTCGCTTCCCGGGCCCGAGCATGGTGCGGCGGCACCACCGCACAGGCACGCGTAGTACCGACACAGGTCACCATCAAGTGGCTCGTCCGTCTCCAGTCGGTAATCGATAAAGAGTTCGCCGCCAGCCGTAATGTCCCGGATCGCGTGGTTGAACACGCGCCCCGCCTCCTCAACTGCCTCGCAGTTCGCCGAGCAGCAGTGATCAGCCAGCGCGCGCTGTTGCCCCCGCGGCTGCCGTCGATCACCCGGCCGTCCTCCAGCCCGAAAAAGAACCTGTGTCCCTCGATGCCGTCTCGCCGGTGCTGCGCGGGCGGCCCGTCGCCAGGAAATCACCTCACCCCTGTATTCCAACACGCGCTCCCCCGCTTTCAGCGTCCGCAGCGCGAACACTCCTTTCCCATGCACCGGCGATCGCTGTCATCGGCGATCTGAAAGTCGTCAAAAACTGACAGTGTGAAACTCACTGCGTGGAACCAACTTTTCTTGGTTCATTTTCTTCGGGGCCCGGTTTATCTAGAGCCTCATTCTTCTTTATTTTTCCTCGCTCCATTCTCCTGCTTCCCGTGTGGTTGCCGCATTCTCAGCGGATTAGCCACTGAGGTCAGCCGCGGTCGCAGAGCCAGCTTGACTATTTATCCCGCCCCTACCGCATCGCACAGCTCTCGGGCGAACGCAATGTAGGCTTGGGGCGTGACGGCGGATGTCATCTGCCATGCCGTGCGTTGAAATAGCAGCAGGCCCCCACGTTCACCCAGCCTCCTGAAACATCCCGTCCGCAAGTTCCGAAAGGCTGCCCGATTTGACTACGCTGCGCAACATCGCACACGGGGTTTCCTCTCATGCTTCGGCCTGATCCGGCAGCACTTCGCGCCGCCTCGACATCTGATGAATGCAGATCGACACCGGGCAGAATTGAAGGATCGCCTGGCGGCCCGGCGTCAATGGACAATGGCAGAATCTGGCGTCCGCATTTTTTGATTTGCAATCCTACTCTTTGTCAAAAATTTCACCTTTCCTCGACCAACTTGAGAAGGCCGTCCTCTCATATCAGCTTGCCACATCCGCCGTACCACGTAACGGATCTGCGCTCACGAGAACGTCGAAGGTTGTTGTAGGGAAAGAAAACTATAATGGCCCGGCCCATTCACTTCCGGATCGGCCGCATGATGTGTCCCTCTCATGCAGCGCAAGAGCATTGGGTGTCGTGGCCATCTGGCGCCGGCCCCCTTCTCCGCTCGAGCCGGTCCAACCTGTTCAGCCATGCATACCCCGTTCCGCTTTTCCTCCGCGGCTTTCGTGCTTGCGCTTGCGAGCGCACTGTCTGCGTGCTCGACACCGAAGCCGCTTTACCAGCAAGAACAGTTCGACGCAGGCGATAGCCCTTATATGCACAATTTCGCCGGGAAGGCAGAGCTCGCCTGCGAAGCCGCCCGCCGTGCGTTGCTCAGCCAGGGATATATCGCCAGTTCGACGAGGCCCGATTCGGTCGACGGCTCGAAAAATTTCCAGCCCACCGGCGATACGCATGCGGTGATTGAAATCCATGTGGTCTGTACAACCGACGACCCCAAAAGCAACAGCAGTATCGCGTACGTGAACGCAGTTCAGGATCGCTATGCGCTGAAGAAGAGCAACACGTCGGCGAGCGTCGGACTGAGCGTGTTCGGATCGCTGTCGCTGCCGATCGGCTCAAGCGATGACTCGATGGTGAAAGTTGCGAGCGAGACGATTCCTGCCGGCGTTTTCTATCAGCGTTTCTTTGCGCTAGTCGACCACTACCTGAAGGCCGACTCCGCCCAGCCGGACGCCGTCGCCGCCGCGGCAGCGCCGAAGGAGACGCTGCCGTCAATGAACGACGCCGTGCCGCCGATCGGGACAGCCCGGACAGGTAATGGTTCGGAGAAAGCGACGAGCGCCAGGTAAGGCGTCGACGGTATGGCGCGCCCGGACGTGTGCTCGAGCCGCGTTTGGTCCGCCCGCTTTCCCGGCCAGCATGCAGCGACGAAGAGGCGAACAGCCTGACGTGCCATGTTGCCGTGTACGGACCCGCCTGGCAGCACACGCGAGCCGCCGCGGTCGTCAGCCCGGTCGTAAACTTCGGCGCATAAACGGCGTCATGCTCGCGCTGTCCTAGCGCAGATCGGGCGGCCCTCGAAGTTGGGCCGCGGCAAGTGTCCGGAACAACGCTCAAGCCTGCATCATATTGGCTTGCGGGCTCATAGGGTGCGACATCTCAGTGACGGCGTGCGAAGGCCCGAAGAAGGGAATCTCCGTCCTGCGTAATTCGAGGCCGCACCGTACCGCCGGCAAGCTGCTCCATGGCGACGAGCTGGCGTTCGAGCAACGTGTCAAGTTCCTGCCGCTCGGCAATATGGTCGGCCGAGTCCCTGACGAGCATCAATGTCGCAAATTCATGGGCGCTGAGCATTCCTGTCTCCTGGTCGTTCGAGTAGGTGCCGTAGGGGATTGCGCCGGCTACTGGCCTGTGGGCCGTGCCTGCCCGGCTAAGGTCGCTGTCGGCGACGCATTACCGATGGCGCGTCTGGCTGCGATGGGCAGCGGGGAGTTGATGATAGAAGCAGGCTCGGGAGCGGAGCAATCCGGGTCGTCCCGCATATTGGACATATTGGAGGTCTTCCGCGCATGAAATAGCGTCACCCAGCTTCAACGCCGGCTGCCCCGTGCACAGTCGCGAGAGCACCCAACCGGCCTCACCTGATCAACCCGCCGCTCCACCGGTCACGGTCGCTCCAGAACGGACACCGCGGACAGGTTTCGCCGTCCGGATAGTCGATGCCTTCCTCATGCGGGCACCCGATGATGCGATCGACGGCGACGACCGAACGCGCACCATGCTGTTCAATGAACCGGACGACTGCTTCGGTGATTTCCGGATCGGTTCTCGCATCGGACGTTTCACAGAACCACCGCTCAACAGGATCAGCATTGGCGCCTTCGTACGCGACGATGCCGACGGCAACCTTCGTCGCCCGCCTGTCATCGGGCCCATAGCAGGCCACCGTTGCGACCGGGTAGCCGCAGAAGCCCTTGCGGCTTTTTTTCGCGAGCCTGTCCCGGTACCACTGCGCTTTCAATGTCATGTCGCCTCCGTACCTCCGCGCGACTTGCCGATGCGACTACGGCATCAGCGGTGATCGTGGCCGCCGATCGCCATACTCACCGGTGCTGCACTTTCCGTGTGGCCATGTACACGTCGAACAGGCCGGCATGCAGGCGACTGAGCGCCTGACGCAGACTGACGAGTTCGTGCTGGTCGCCGTCATGCTCCCGGCGCAGGATCTCGCCCAGCAGGACCGTGGCCCGCGATGCCGCAACCTCACGTTGCACCCGGGCGTCACCCAGCCGGCCTGCGAGCGCCGGCTTGACCACCAGCAGCCAGGCCGGGAACCACGCGTAATCGTCGATCTCGCCCGTGCCGGGGAACTCCGCATCAAAGCGCTGGCGCAGCGCGTCGAGCGACGCGTCGCCCAGTCCGGGCAGCAACGCCGCGAACCGTGCGGGCGCGAGCCACGCCAGTCCAGCGAGCAGTGGCCACGCGGCATCCAGACCATCAGCCCGGTAGCGCGCCTCCGTCATCCACGCGAAGGGTGCCGGGATGCGCCACCAGGACTCAATGCCCTCGACCGCTGCACGTGCAGCCGCCCAGTCGCCGGCCAGCAGCCAGAGCGGTGCGGCGTGGCTGTCGGCATGGTTCCCGGCACCGGCGCCGCGAAAGGCCAGCGGCGCGGCCCGCTGGGCGAGCGCTCGCCAGCATGGTGCGAGCCACGGCTGGACGCTCTGCGCGGGCAGCACGCGCCGGGCGGCGGGCACCACCCCGTCCTCCAGGTGACGGTGGGCGATGTCCAGCGCCGCATGGTCAGCAAAGGGCGCGGTCGATCCATTCCCGAGTTCGCGGACCAGCACGGTCATCGCGGGCAGCGCACCGTCGTCCGGGTATTCGCCGGCGAGCTGCGCCAGTGCCGTCCGCGCGGCCGCCACATCGCGCCTCTGCAACGGCGCCAGCACGTCGTTGCGCAACATCACGTCACGGCTGTCGGCGAAGATGTCGAGCTGCTGCATGGTCTGGGTCATCCCGTTCAGAAGAGCTGATCGTGAAGAGCGGTCAGACTAGCCCATTTCACCGCGCTGCGGAAGGTGCGGCCGTCCTCGTCCACCGATTCGATGATCACGCGCTGGCCGCTGGCTTCGGCGACCACCCGCACGATCCGCTCGCCGTAGCGCATCAGTGCGCTGATCGGCGGGCAAGCCGGGGCGTTGCGCCTTTTTCCCTGGCGGCTGTTTTTCTCCACCTCGCCTACCCCCGCCTGCGGCGCACCGTGGTCTTGCTGGCCGTCGCCGGTTCCGCCGGTGCGGCCGTTGCCTGACGCGACGTGCGTGTCACCGCCGCGCGGCCCGCAGTCGGGCGTGCAGGCGCGGCCTTCGGGCGGGCCGGGCGCGTATCCGCCTGACGAAGTGCCGCCAGCTGTTGCTGCAGCGTGACGTTCGTAGCCAGCACGGCATCGAGCCGTCCCTGCAACACGCCCGCCTGGTGACGCGCGTCCCCGAGCTGCGCCTGCAGCGCCTCGACCGCCCGATGATGGTCCGCCTCGCATCGGTCGGCCCGCTTCACCGCGGCATCGAGGTCCTTCTGCCGCTTCGCGGCCGTACCCCGCTCGCGGTCGATCTCCAGCAGCGCGCGCTTTTCCGACGCTCGCAGGCGCTCTTCGGCGCGCTCCGCGCTCTCGCGCAGTTTTTCCAGTTCCCGCGAGAAGCCTTCCCGCACCTTTGTGAGTTCGCGGTCGCGCGCGACCACCTCTTCCTTGAGCCGTCCGATCTCGGCCTCGAACGCCTGCCGTGCCGCGTGCCCCTCGGCCTGTGTCTTTTCCAGCCCGCGGACCTCGACCTGGGCGGCGAGCAGCGCGGCCGTACGCTGCTCAAGCGCCGTTTCGGTGCGTTCAAGTTCGCCGCGCGCCGCCGCGACGCGCTGCTCCGCGTCCGCGCGCTGCCCCTCCACTTCCGCGCGCAGCGCTTCGAGCTCCGCCTGCGCGGACGCGCTCGCCCGCGTCCAGAGCGTCGCGACCAGTTCGCCGACGGCCGCACCGAGATCGGCGGGCAGGTCCGGGTGGTCGATGCGCACGCGGCTTTTCTCGCGCAGTTCGGCCCAGAACTCGCCGAGCACCTGGGTCGGCGTGCTCATGCTGCCCCGCTTCACCAGCTGGTACAGCCGGTTCGCGGTCGGCGTGATGCCGAAGCGGAAGAATAGCAGCGCGCAGACCTCGCGGTACAGCTCGCGGGTCTTCGGGAATTCGGCCTTCAGGCGGTCAATTTCGGCGGCCAGGCGGGTTTCATCGGGCAGGGCGTCGGACATGGAAACGGTTTGCTTCTCGGGGCGCGAGGTGATGGCGGAATTCCGCCGGTCTCGCGTGGGCAGCCGCCCTGAAACCCAGCCGCAACGCGCCTCGCAGACAAATTCGACGATCTCAAAAAACCCGCAACCAGTTGAAGCACATCGTCGATCTGCCTGAGCCATTGGATGTCGCTGCTGTCGAGCAGGTTGTGAGGCCAGAAGCGCAGCGCAAGAATCAGGAACGACACGAACATCACGACGCCGACGAACGGATGCAGGATACGCGTCCACTGGCTACCCCCCGAAGAGCGCGGTGAGCCAGAACATCGACGGATGAAACAGCGCGAGCCCGGACAACGCGAGCAGCACGAAACTGATCGTGGTGATTCAGTGGTTCGTGCGCTCGTTAGCGGAATAACGCAGGATCCGGTTCGCGTCTGCCGTATTCTGGTCAGCTTTCATCGGAACTCTCCTTCGAGCGGTGCGCTTCGTCACGGGCGGCCGTTTCATCTTCTTCCGTGACTTCGTTTGGGCCGACGCGCGTGTAATGGAAGAACCCGGCAAGCGCCGCCAGCGCCATCGCACCCAATGCAAACGGCTTCGCCGCGCCCTTCCAGATGCCGACCAACGGACTGATGTGCGGATCGTCCGGCAGGCCGTGATACAGCGACGGCTGGTCGGCGTGATGCAGCACGTACATCACATGCGTGCCGCCGACGCCGGGCGGATCGTACAATCCGGCATGCTCGAAGCCGCGTTCCTTCAGGTCCTCGATGCGTTCCGCCGCGTGCTGCTTCATGTCTTCCTTGGTGCCGAACACGATCGCACCGGTCGGGCATGTCTTCACGCACGCCGGCTCCTGGCCCACCGCGACACGATCGGAACACAGCGTGCATTTATACACACGATGATCCCGCTTCGAAATGCGCGGAATGTTGAACGGACAGCCGGTGATGCAATAGCCACAGCCAATACAGTTTTCCTGATGGAAATCGACGATGCCGTTCGTGTACTGGACGATCGCACCCGGCGAAGGACACGCCTTCAGGCAGCCGGGATCGTCGCAATGCATGCAGCCGTCCTTGCGGATCAGCCATTCGAGGTTGCCATCCGGGGTTTCATATTCGGCGAAGCGCATCACCGTCCACGAGTGCTCCGTCAGGTCGGGCGGGTTGTCATAGACGCCGACGTTCGTGCCGATTTCGTCGCGCAGGTCGTTCCACTCCATGCATGCCGTCTGACATGCCTTGCAGCCGATGCACTTCGTGACGTCGATCAGCTTCGCAACGCTGCCCGTAGCCGGCTCGCGCACTGTCGGCGGCTGCACCGTGGTGGCCGACACGCGCCTGATATCGAGCGATTGCAGTGCCACCGTGTTCTCCTTTCGCGTATTCAGGCTTTCTCGACTTTCACGAGGAAAGACTTGAATTCCGGCGTCTGCGTATTGCCGTCGCCAACCACTGGCGTGAGCGTATTGATCAGATAGCCCGGCTTCGCGAGTCCCTTGAAGCCCCAATGCAACGGAATGCCGACGGTCTGCACCTTCTTCCCGTCAATCATCAGAGGTTTGATGCGTTTGGTGACCACGGCAACCGCAACGATGTGTCCGCGATTAGACGACACCTTCACGCGGTCGCCCGCCACCACACCGACCTCCTTCGCGAGATCCTCGCCGATCTCGACGAACTGCTCCGGCTGGATGATCGCGTTCAGCCGCACGTGCTTGGTCCAGTAGTGAAAATGCTCGGTGAGCCGATAGCTCGTCGCCGTGTGCGGGAAGTCCGCCGCCTTGCCGAACGCCGCGCGATCGTTCGGGAACACACGGGCGGCCGGGTTGCTCGTTGCCTGGGCATTTTGGGGATGCAGCGGGTTGTAGCCGAGCGGCGTCTCGAACGGCTCGTAGTGCTCAGGGAACGGACCTTCGGCCATGGCGTCACGCGCAAAAAAGCGCGCGACGCCTTCCGGGTTCATGATGAACGGCCCCATGCCGGTTTCGGGCGGCTCGTCCGCCTTGTAGTCCGGCACGTCGGCGCCGCTCCACGTCTTGCCGTTCCAGCCGATCAGCTTGCGCGTCGGATCGAACGGCTTGCCGTTGACGTCGCACGATGCGCGGTTGTACAGGATGCGCCGGTTCGCCGGCCACGCCCACGCCCAGCCACGCGTCTGGCCGATGCCCGTCGGGTCTGCATTGTCCCGTCGCGCCATCAGGTTGCCAGCCTGCGTCCATGCTCCGCAGAAGATCCAGCAGCCGCTCGCCGTGCTGCCGTCGTCCTTCAGTTGCGCGAAGCCCGCGAGCTGCTCGCCCCTCTTCACGAGCACCTTGGTCGCGTCCTTCGGGTCCGTCAGGTCTGCCAAAGCCTTGCCGCTGAATTCCATCGCCATTTCTTCCGGCGTCGGTGCCGACGGAGCCGCATAGGGCCAGCTGAGATTGACCACCGGGTCCGGGAATTTGCCGCCCTGATCCTGGTACAGCCTGCGGATCCGCACAAACAGGCTCCCCATGATCTCCAGATCCGTCTTCGCCTCGCCCGGCGGCTCGGCACCCCGCCAGTGCCATTGCAGCACGCGCCCGGAGTTGACGAGCGAGCCGTTCTCTTCGGCAAAGCAGCTTGTCGGCAGCCGGAACACTTCGGTCTGGATCTTCAACGCATCAACGTCGTTGAACTCGCCATGGTTCTTCCAGAACTCCGACGTCTCGGTCGCGAGCGGGTCCATGATGACGAGCCACTTCAGCTTCGAAAACGCGACGGTCATCTTCGCCTTGTTCGGCGCAGCGGCAAGCGGGTTGAAGCCCTGAGCGATGTAGCCGTTCATCTTGCCCTGAGACATCAGTTCGAACACCTGCAACATGTCGTACGGCTTGTCGAGCTTGGGCAGATAGTCGAAACCCCAGTTGTTCTCGGCGGTCGCCGCTTCGCCCCACCACGCTTTCATCAGACTAACGAAGAAGCCCCGATAGTTTTTCCAGTAGCTCAACTGGTTCGGCCGCAACGGCTGCGCTGCGCGCTTTGCGACGTAGGCGTCGTAATCCTGCTCGGCTTGCAACGGCAGCGTCATGTAGCCCGGCAGCAGGTTCGACAGCAGGCCGAGATCGGTCAGCCCCTGGATGTTCGAGTGGCCGCGCAACGCGTTCATGCCGCCGCCCGCAATGCCGATATTACCCAGCAGCAGCTGTACCATCGCGCCCGTGCGGATCATCTGCGAACCGACCGAGTGCTGGGTCCAGCCAAGCGCATACATGATGGTAGCGGCGCGCGTCGGCGACGCGGTCGAGGCGAGCATTCCGCACACCTTCAGGAACTTGTCCTTAGGTGTACCGCAGGTCTTCTCGACCATCTCCGGCGTGTAGCGCGAGTAGTGCTGCTTCAGCAGGTTGTAGACGCAACGAGGGTGTTGCAGCGTCGTGTCGACCTTCACGAAGCCGTCGTCGCCCAACTCGTAGTCCCACGTCGATTTGTCCGGATAGCCGTGCTTCCCGGCGTCGTAGCCGGAAAAGATGCCGTCGTTGAACGCGAAATCCTCGCGCACGATGAACGGCAGGTCCGTGTAGTTCTTCACATACTCGTGCTGGATCTTGTCGTTCGTCAGCAGGTAATTGATGATCCCGCCGAGGAACACGATGTCGGTGCCGGTGCGAATCGGCGCGTAGTAGTCAGCGACAGATGCTGTACGCGTAAAGCGCGGATCGACCACGATCAGGCGCGCCTTGCGGTGTGCCTTCGCTTCGGTGACCCATTTGAAACCGCATGGGTGCGCCTCGGCAGAATTGCCGCCCATCGCCAGAATGACGTCCGCGTTCTTGATGTCGACCCAGTGGTTCGTCATCGCTCCACGGCCAAACGTCGGGGCAAGACCTGCCACCGTCGGGCCGTGTCAGACACGCGCCTGGTTGTCGAATGCAAGCATCCCCAGACTGCGGACCACCTTGTGCGTCAGGTATCCAGATTCGTTGCTGCTTGCCGATGCGGCCAGCATGCCCGTCGTGAGCCACCGGTTGACCTTGTTGCCATCGTTCGTCGTTTCGACGAAGTTGGCATCGCGGTCTTCCTTCATCAGCCTGGCGATGCGGTTGAACGCGTCATCCCACGAGATGCGCTGCCACCGGTCGGAACCAGGCGCACGGTATTCCGGGTGCTGGAGACGGCTTGGACTGTGAATGAAATCGATCAGGCTCGCGCCCTTCGGACACAGCGTGCCACGATTGACCGGGTGGTCGGGGTCGCCTTCGATATGGATGATGCTGGCTTTGGCGTTCTTCGCGCCATCGCCAAGGCTGTACATCAGGACCCCGCAACCGACTGAACAATACGGACACGTATTGCGGGTTTCAGTGGTACGCGCCAGCTTGTACTGCCGCACCTCCGCGAGCGCTGGTTCCGGCGAGAAGCCCATCAGGGCGATACTCGATCCGGCCAGCGATGTGGCGGTGAGTTTCAGGAACTGGCGCCTCGTCAAGTTGGCCATGGTAGCGGCCCTCGAACGTGGACGTTGCACCAATTACCAGTATAGATAGCGACTTTAGAAATTTCCGTCGGGGCGGCAGCGGATAAACCCTCACGTGGCATGGCAGACGCGACGGCGACGGAGGAGTGTTCGCTCGCTGAGGATGCCGAAGCGGTTCGCCAGTGCGTGGACAACAGCACGGCCGCGTGACTCGATCCGGTCTGTACGGCAATGCCCGTGGCGGTCATTCGTCGGCTGTCGTGCAGCGCCGGATCGGCGCCGCACGCAAGCCATCTGGCAGTTCGCGTGAGGCTGAGCAAGCGCGAATGTCACCTTCGTCGCGATCGGCGAGGCGATGCACGCACGCTCATTGCCGATAAGGTCCCATTGGGTCGGCGGGCCGACCACGAGGCCACGCTACTCCGGCGCCCATTCGCCGGCCGAGTGCTATCTGAAACAGCATTCTCATGGGCCAGCAGAGATCAGATCCCGTTCAACGGGTGGTAATCGCCACCTACGAAGCTAAAATTGTTAGTAGGACCATTGAAATGGGCAGACTGCAGGCGCGTCGCATCAGGCGCGCGGAGATCGGCCTCAAATCGCAATGAGCACGAAGGCACGTTTTCCGGTCCAACTGCGGCGCGCGCGTCGCAGTTGGCGCAAGTTTGCGCTTGAAGTGACGGCACGCGCCATGGGAGCGGCATCGACGCTCTCCCGCGCGATCGTCTGGAACGGCACGCCCGCCAGTACAAGAGCTGACGTGCCTGAGCTACCGCGCCGGCCGGTCCCACCGCCTCGCGAGCGCGGCACCTGTCGTGCATTTGCACTCGCCGTAGCGATGCACGTAGTGCTGGCAGCGTTCCTGTTCTCCGGCGCACACTGGCAGAAAAACACACCGGCCGGCACGACGGTAGCCGTGGCTGACCGGTCAACGTTGGCTCCATCGTGGTTGCCTGTGCCTTCCGTGACGGAGGAGCCCATGCGACCCGCGGCCCGCGACGAAAATGCTCATATCAATGTCGCGTCGCAGTCGGAAATGCACCGGTATCGGCAAACGGTGCGTCAGGCCCAACCGGCCAAACGGCCACGACAAGCGCCTGCTGTCCGAACCCTGGTGGGGAAGGCGGGAGAAAAAGCCGCGCAGAAGGCAGACAGTTCGGCCGATAGACAACACGAGGAACGCCTCGCCGCATTGCTGGCATTGGCAGCGGACGTATCGTCGGGTAACGACCTGAAGCCTGACACCGTCGCAACGGCGTCGCCGGGTTACGCAGACCGGGTCAGACGGCGGGTGCGCCCGAACGTCGTGGCGCCGACTGACATCAATGGAAACCTGTCGTCGGTCATTGCCGTGAGATGCGCCCCCGATGGGTCGCTTTTGAGCGCCACAATGCAGCGCTCGAGCGGCAACCTCGAATGGGACATCGCCGCGTTGAGCGCGGTGGAGAAATCCAACCCGATGCCGCGGGATGTTAACGGCAGCACACCGTCGAGCTTTCTGATCACATTTCGGCCGAAAGGCTGATTCCGATTCGCCAGATCACGGTTGAACGGCTTGTGGGCGTCGTCCAGGGCGATACACCGGCCGCAGCTATGGGCGACCCTGTTTCTGAGCTTTTTCTTAAACGGGTCGTGTTCCGTGATTTCTGTAGGGAATACGGTGGTAGGAAGCACCCGAGGTATGACCGGGATTCATTGTTACCTGCAGATGCAGGTAATCACGAATCCCGGGCAAGCCTCAAGGTCACGCAACGGTGCGAGCGACTGGCGAGGCGGCTGGCCGACGGCAAGGTCGTGAGCATCATCATCGACAGCACGGGGATGAGTTTCGGCCCGGCCAGTGAATGGTACGAGCAGAAGTACGGCAAAAAGGCGGCGAAAACGCCGTAGCGCAAGATGCACTTGTCGATCGACGCTGACATTAACGTTCATGCGATCGTCATTACTGGCACGGACGTTTCGGATAGCGAAGGGATGGACCGGGTGCTACCGGCCGATATCCCGGCTGACCGCGTGATTGCCGACGGTGCTTACTACAGCATCGAGCGAGGCGAAGCGCTGTCGCGCTCAGGCGTGCTCCCCGTTATTCCCCCGCCTTCTCACGCGGTGGAGCATGGTGAAGAAAAGACTCAGTGGCACGACGAGGTCGTGGGCTACATCAGGGAAAAAGGCATTTATGCGTTCCACAAGAAATATGACTATGGGCAGCGCTCGCTGGTCGAAGCGCAGATCTCCCGGATCAAGCGATGCATCGGCCCGACCTTGCTGACACGAAAAATCGGGTCGCAGGAACGCGAGGGCGTGATCATCGCGAACATCCTTAACCGGTGGAACTCGTTTGGCAGGCCCGTTTCCTTCAAAAATGGATAGTTGCGTCCGTAGTATGGAAACTCGGACCCTTCCGAACAAAGCCAAGCTGCTAGAGGCTCTAACCAAAACGGTAAGTAGCCGGTTGTTCCCTTCCGCAGTGGGAACACGTCGTCGTGAGCGCTACCGGGGGAGAGGCAAACGCTAAACGGACAGGCACAACGCAGTCAGATCTGGCGCGCCTAGTGGCGATAAGCGGGTTACTCAGCGACGCCGGCAAGGTGCTCGATGTTGTCCTCAATCCGTCCTCGCGCCTCTGCCTCGGCATCAGCGCCCGTTCTTGCGATCAGCGGGAAAACGAGTCCGTTGCCTTTGAACTCGTGATTGAAATGCACCCACGACTCGTAAGCAAACACACCGGATTCCGAGTGGGCGACGTTAAGCACCACGTCGTAGGTACGCCGCAGACCCTGTTGACGTGTGTATTGAAATTTGTACACCTCCGAATGAAGCATGGCAACCTCCGTGTTACTTTCGAGGAATCCGAGCATGACGGCCTACGACAACGCGGTCGACCCGAACTGCGCGCAAGACCCTAGGCACAGCCCGACGAAAAGGCGGTGCACGGCGATACCGCTACATCGCGTCGATCCGGCGTTCCGCGTCGAAACGAGCCTCTTCGATCGCCTGCTCCTGACTTCTCGCAGGCGTCTCGTGGTTTCTCCAGTACACGGGGGGCTTGCTCATCGTATATGCCCAGTCCCACGTCCCGTCCTTCTGTTCGGTCACGTACACGCTGTAGTTGACTGCCTTGAACGTGAAATTGTGGCTAGCCATGAAGGCCTCATTCTGGGGTTTCGAGAAATCGTAGGACGCTTACAAAGCGGAGTTCGCGTCGCACCATTCGACCGCCCATCGTTTGGCAGCTTCAATTGCACGCGCGTCGGAAGGATAGTCGCCAAGGTCGCCCGAATACTTCACCTCAAGCTTTTCATGACCCACCGAGGCGCGTCGATAGATCTTCGCGCGGGCGTAGTAGTGGCCACCTTCATCCAGCGGCGACGCGTCGATGTGAAACTGCTTATAGTCGAATTGCATCTCCGCCTCCGAAAGGGTTCCTTACTCGTCGTCTCGCTGGACAATCTGCGGACGGCCTTCCGCCTCATCGCCGACGTTCACCAACTTGTTCCGGTAGTCGCAGCCTGGACAAATGAAAAAAAGCCCGTCCTCATCGATTTTGGGCTCGACCTCGCCGGGGGCAAACTGCGCATTGCAGTTTCGACAGGTCCACACGTCTGCCTCCGTCTGATATTGGTGAAATCCTAGCATGAGCGCCATCATCAGCGAATGCGGCGGCTACCGCTATATCCTGACGCGCGCGGCAGATTCGATGTGTCCGATGAAGACCGCCGCAGTTTTCGTGATGCTCAACCCGAGCACTGCGGATGAAGAGCAGGACGATCCCACAATTCGCCGGTGCCGCGGTTTCGCGCGCCTATGGGATTGCAACGGCATCTCGGTAGCTAACCTTTACGCTCTTCGCTCGACGGACCCGGCAGGACTCTGGGTGCATCCGGATCCAGTCGGTCCAGACAACGACGCGCACCTTTGCCAGATCGCTTCAATCGAAACTCGCAACCAGTTGTCGGCATTGGGCGAATCTCATGCGAGGTCCAATAGTCGTTCGGCGCTTTGAGTGTTATAGCAGATCTCTTCTGTTAGACCGGTGGGTCTTTCTTGACGTCGGAAGTTGCGCAGAGCTCGCAGCGACGATGTCTGACACGTGGCAAGCGCTACACCCCGGCACTCACGGGTGTCGAGGTTTTTCGTTGTGAAGCGATGCGCTCGCGCATTCCGGAATCAAGGCCATTGCATCGTTAATGCGACGGTTAATGCGACGCGCGCTGGTAGCCACTTCCATGCGGTGAAGTGGCCCGAGCCGGGCATCCTCATTCAGACGTCAGTCAGCTGTATCAGCGCATGCCGCCGCGATTGGGCGACGAGCTCGGGGGCTGCGCCTGACACGCGGCGGGCCGGGCGCGCCCTGTCCGACCGCGCGTGCGCGGGCGTAGAATTGCAGCACGTCAGGCAACAGGGGCGGCACGGTGAAACCAGTCATGCTGCGCTGGCTGCGCACCCTGATTCCAGCAATTGCTCTGGTGTGGATGCCTTGCGGCATTCACGCGGCCGACGATTTTGCGCCCCTTCGTGCGAAAATGATCAACGACATCGCGGATCTCACGGCCGAAACCTTCTCCGCAACCGGCAGACCCGCCATCGATCCGCGCGTGCTCGACGCGATGGACCAGGTGCCCCGCCACCAGTTCGTCCGGCCTGGCGAGGAGCGCGACGCCTACGAGAACCGGCCGCTTCCCATCGGCTATGGCCAGACCATTTCGCAGCCGTACATTGTCGCGCTGATGACCGACCTGATGATGATCAAGCCCACTGATGTCGTGCTGGAGGTCGGCACCGGCTCCGGGTACCAGGCGGCGATCCTCTCGACACTCGCGCGAGCGGTATATACGATCGAAATCATCGAGCCTTTGGGGAAGGGGGCACAGGAGCGCCTGCAGCGGCTCGCGTACAAGCGGGTGAACACCACGGTGGGAGACGGCTATTACGGGTGGGAAGCCCACGCACCCTACGACGCCATCATCGTCACCGCCGCGGCGAGCCATGTCCCTCCGCCTCTCGTGCGGCAGTTGAAGCCGGGCGGCAGGATCGTCATTCCAGTAGGCGCGCAGTTTCTGACGCAGTATCTGCTGCTTATCACGAAGGCGAACGACGGGACCGTTTCCACACGCCAGGTTCTGCCCGTCAGCTTCGTGCCGCTCGTCGGGCACTGATCCTGCGCGGGAATCAGGCGACGCAAAGGGACCACGCGCCCCATCAGCATGGACTAAGCGTCCCCCTCCCCCACCCCTTCAGGTAGACGCAATCATGCCCGCCGCGCCGTTGTTCGCACTCTCCCTGCTCTCGGCCGCGGTGCTTGGTTACGAGCTCCTGTTGATGCGACTCTTTTCGATCATTCAATGGCATCACTTCGCGTACATGATGATCAGCGTCGCCCTGCTGGGTTACGGAGCAGCCGGCGCGATGGTTGCGCTGGCGCAACGCTGGCTCGCGCCCCGGTTCGCAGCCGTGTTCGTCGGCAGCGCATTTCTGTTCGGCGTTCTTTCGGTTGCCTCGTGTCGCTTTCACTCAGCGTGTCGCGTTCAACCCGCTGGAGATTCTGTGGGATCCGCGCGAACCTTTGCGCCTGCTCCTGATCTATCTGCTCCTCTTCGTTCCTTTCTTTTGCGCCGCGACCAGCGTCTGTCTCACGTTCACGCGGTTCAACGATCAGATTCCCCGCATTTACAGTTTCGACATCGGCGGGGCGGGCTTGGGCAGCATCGCAATCATTGGCGTGCTATTCGCGCTCCGGCCACTGGATGCGCTACGGTTACTGGGTGCTGCGGGCATTGCGGCAGCGGCGCTGGCATGTGTCGAATGCCGCTGGCACCGGCCGTGGTTGCCGGCCCTCTTGCTCGGCGCCGCGACCGTGTTGGCCGTCGGCCTGCCGCGCGACTGGCTCGCATTGCGGCCGTCGGAGTACAAGGAACTGAGCCAGGCCCTGCGCATCAAGGACGCGCACGTGGTCGCCGAAAGCCCGAGCCCGCTGGGTCTCGTCACGGTGGTGGAGAGCCCCTTGATTCCTTTCCGGCATGCGCCCGGGCTGAGCCTCAACGCGACGATGGAGCCGCCGCTGCAACTCGGCGTGTTTACCTCAACGGCGCTCGCCTGGTGACAGGGACGGCCGTACATGAAGCGGAAGAGATTGCGCGGCTGGCGCGGGCGGCCGGCGGCAATCTCCCGAAAGCCAAAACCGCCCCTTGAAGTTCAGTTGGCGAAATTACGCCGGAAACAGCGACCATGCGCCTGCGGGAAAGTCAGTCAACAGCGAGTTCAGCCGCTCGTCGTTGCACACGAAAAACAGCGCAAATTGCGCCCGGTCATGAAGGACGCGACGAGTATGACAAAACTGTCGAAGGCGGTTTTGAGGGCGCGGAGCAAGTTGGATCCCGATCGTTCGCCGCTGCGACCGAATGAGACTAGGATGAAGTGTGGCGCTCGACCTTGTGCACGCTTCCGGGGCGATGACAACTCACGCGGGATTACTTTCCTGAAGGTAGCGCCGCACACCGGACGGCCATCAGAACGCGCGCCCACGTGTGCTTTGCTCTGGGTCCTAGGGTGACCGGTAGTCACCACCTCCTAGACGGATCCACGATGTCTCTGTTGAACAGACGAGGGGCCGACGATGAGACTGATCGAACCCGATGAACGCCATGACTTCGTGGCGGCCTTGCAGCGCCGCGGTCTGGCAGAAAGTGATTTCGAATTCCTGGAAACGGATACGACTGACCCAAAAGGCGACGAGAACTTCGGTCTGCAGGGCTATGTCACCGTAACCCGGCTATCGATACGGATTACTCGGGAATACCCCATCGGATACGAAGCCGACTGGGTTCAGCATTTCAGCCATGATCTCGACGCAGGCGTCTTTGCCACGCCGGCATAATACTCCGCATGCCATTGGGCTGCGCCAGCCGCTGCTCGCGTTTAGGCTACCGTCGTTGCTGGCAATTTCTCTGTTGGGTCGATCGACCCAACACGTGTCACTCGAAATGCACTGCACGAATGTGTGGATAAGAATGGCCGGCCAGTCGCGGATTTCCGCTTCTGATCGATGCGGGCGATGGCGGACTTCTGCGGTCGCCACACGGCGCTCCGTGATTCCGCGAATGTATTCTCCCTAAAGGACGGCACCCGCCAAACCGATCTCCGCTGAACGACCACTGCCAGGCGCAAATTCCTCGAAGTATTGAACGAATTCTCCGGCGGCCAGCCCTACCCTATCTCCTGTCAAGCGCCTGTCAAGCGCTTGTGAATCACAATCGAGAGTCCTATGACTTCTGTTCTGCTGCTCGAAAACATTCACGATACAGCGGTCGGCCGTTTCGCAGAAGCGAAGCTGGAGATTGAGCGGCGTAGCGGCGCGCCCGTCGGCGACGATCTGTGCGCTGCACTGCAGGCTCATGAACTCGTCGGCATTCGCTCGGCCACCCATCTGCATCGTCACGAAATCAACGCCGCGCAACATCTACTTGCAATCGGCTGCTTTTGCATCGGGACTTCGCAGGTCGATCTGAACGCGGCGGCGCAGGCCGGCATTCCGGTGTTCAATGCGCCTTTCTCGAACACGCGATCGGTCGCCGAACTCGTGATTGCCGAGGCGATTCTGTTACTGCGGCGCGTTCCGGAAAAGAGCGCGCTCGCGCACACAGGGAAGTGGGCCAAAGGCTCGAGCGGTTCGTTCGAAGCGCGTGGCAAGACCATTGCGATTGTCGGCTACGGCAACATCGGATCGCAAGTTGGTGTGCTTGCGGAGGCGATGGGCATGCGAGTGGTCTACTACGACGCGCATGCCAAACTGTCTATCGGGTCCGCGCGCGCGGCGCAATCGCTGGTCGATGCCGTTTCGCAGGCCGACGTCGTCACGCTGCATGTGCCGGCGACGGCGCGGACCAATCGGATGATCGATGCCGAAGCACTCGCTCATTTCAAAATGGGTGCGGCCTTGATTAATGCATCGCGTGGTTCGGTTGTTGACATCGATGCGCTCGCTCACGCGCTGAAGGAGAGGCGCCTCGGCGGCGCGGCGATCGATGTCTTCCCGGAAGAGCCGAAAGCCAACGCGGATGTTTTTGATAGCGTGCTGCAACAACTGCCAAACGTGATTCTGACGCCGCACATCGGTGGGAGCACGGAGGAAGCTCAGGAGAATATCGGGACGGAGGTCGCCACCAAACTGATCTCGTTCCTGACCACTGGAGCTACGGAAGGCGCGGTGAATTTCCCACATGTCAGTCCGGGACCGCTATCGGCGCCGGCACGCTTGCTGAACGTGCACGTCAATGTGCCGGGGGCGCTCGCGACGCTCAACACGCGCCTGGCTGGCGAGGGCTCAAACATAGTCGCGCAACATCTTCAGACGAAGGGCGAGACGGGCTATGTTGTGACGGATCTGGACCGCGTGCCGTCGAAGGGACTGATCGAGTCGCTCTCAATCGCGCCCGGGTTTGTTCGGTCCCGGTTGTTGATGAAGTCCGGCAAGTAAGTGCAGGCGTTTGCTTCGAAGATGTGCTCCAGCCCTGGGCCCGCGCGTGCATATGGTCCACGTAGACGACGTCCACTACTTCGGATCGGACACAAAATACACGCGCGTTGTCAGTGACGACATTGAAGGCCTGGTCCGGCCGTCGCTCAAGGAACTGCTCCTGCAACTCGACGAGCGCCAGTATCTGCAAAGGTTGTGTCGCGCTAAGGATGATCAGGAAAGGCCAGATGAAGAACAGCGGCGTCCCCCGAACCGCCGCCGATCAGTTCTATTCTTTGGTGGCGTAAGGACTCCTTGTCATTGCGGAACTTTCTTGCCTTGCCAATCTATCGCGACACAACCATCGCGACAGCCCCAACCCACAGTCCAATCATTGACACAGCCATGGCAGCCTCCCTACCGGATCACGACACCATATTTCTATTCTAGGCGATGCACTCCCGGCTCGATGCTGCGTTGCGTGAGGTCAAATCGACCGTGCGTCTACGACCTCGATTCGCGGTACGCATTTCTCGAAGCGTCGCTAGTGAGGCCGGTCCCGAAGCCAAATGTCAAACCGTCAATGCCCGTGCGTCACCGCGTTCGTGATTGGAGATCAGAGCAGAAAACATGTAGCCTGCTCCATCTCCTTCCTCCATGAGACGCCTCGAAAAAGAAACGATAGGCTTCCAGGTTGCCGCGTGTTGGAAATGCCGGAGGCAAGTTGCGCATTCTGACAAGCGAAGGACTTGTGCCGTTGACTGGCGGCCTGAAGCAGGCTGCTGCGCAGATTCGGTGTGAGAGCGCGGTCTGGTTTAAATGAGGAAGTCGAGCCGGACTGCGGCGCCGCTGAGCGGGGCGTTTTCCCTTGAACGCATCGAGATCTGGGCCTGACGCAGCCTTGCTGTCGATCGTCGACTGTGAGTCATCGGATATGCCGAGCTTGCGATCACGATAAAGGCGCAAAACTTTAGGCATGCCATTCTTATCCATGACGAACGGCTGGGCGCTCTTCTCAAAGCCATGTCTTCATGGTGGCACGTCGGTTCGGCTTGCAACCGACCAGATCGGTCAGTTCTTGGGCAGTTAGGTGGTCGCTCATGCCGGATTGCCTTTCCGCTAGGGAAACGCTGATTAATGGAACTCGGCGGTCATCGCTCACATAGCCGAAGACGTTATAGAAGGCAGCTCACAGAACGGACTCACGAGGATGAAGAGGCAGATCGGCTTCGCGGAAGCGGAAATTGCAGGCAAGAAGCGCGTGACGAGGCGCCAACGCTTCCTGGCGGAGATGGAGCAGATTGTGCCGTGGCAGCGTTTGCTGTCTGCAATCGAACCGCATTACCCGAAGGGCACGCGAGGCCGTCCGCCGATTGGCTTGGAGCGAATGCTGCGGATCTATTTCCTGCAACAGTGGTACGGGCTGTCGGACGAAGGGCTGGAAGACGCGCTGTATGACAGCATTGCGCTGCGCGCCTTCGCCGGCATCGATCTGGCAGTCGAGAACGTTCCGGATGCGACCACGCTGCTGAAATTCCGGCGCCTGTTGATCGAGCACGAACTGACACGGAAGCTGTTCGACGAGATCGGTATCTCGCTGTGTGAGCGTGGACTGATGATGAAGGAAGGCACGCTGGTTGATGCGACGATCATCGAAGCGCCACCGTCGACCAAGAACGCCGGGAAGAGCCGTGACCCGGAGATGCATCAAACGAAGAAGGGAAACGAATGGCACTTTGGGATGAAAGCCCACGTTGGCGTGGACGCCGATTCGGGCTTGGTCCACAGTGTGGTTGGCACGGCGGCCAACATGTCGGATGTGTCGCAAGCCCATTTGCTGCTGCACGGCCATGAAGAGGAAGCGTTCGCCGACGCAGGCTACATTGGTGTAGACAAGCGTGATGAAATGAAAGGCAAGGCAGTAAATTGGCACGTCGCTGCCAAGCGCGGAAAGATCAGGGCGATGCAGGACGGGCCGCTGAAGGACCTGGTGACTGCGCTTGAGCGAACCAAGGCGCAAATCCGTTCGCGCGTTGAGCATCCGTTCCATATCGTCAAGAACCTGTTTCACCATCGCAAAACCCGATACAAGGGCTTGGCCAAGAACACGGCGCAACTGTTCAGCTTGTTCGCTCTGGCGAATCTGGTGACTGCGCGAAATCTGTTGCGATCGGTTCATGGGAGCAATCCGTCATGCGTATGAAAAATGAGAGAAGAGGGGCTCGTTTGCGAGCCAAATTCACCGAAATGAGCGTCGATTCGATTCGTTATCCAGAAAATTTGACGCGTCTTGATCTGCAAGCCGATCCGACAGTTCATTAATCAGCGTTTCCCTAGGCATCGATTGGCACATCGAACTGCGTTTTGCAGCTCGGGCATTTAACTGGTTCGAATTTGTCTTGAGCCGGCAACGCCGCGAGCGGCTGCTCCTTGCCGGCCAAGTAGCAGACTGGGCACGGAAAGGCCTCGTGCGACTTCAGTCTGTGCCACCGATCAACGAAGCGGTCGACATCATGCGCGGACGCGCCGATCGCCTCGAGATGATCAAGCAGCACGTGAAATAGAGCGGGATTCTGCATTATGGCCTCCGAAGCTATTCCGGATCAATGTCGAATGTCGTGTGGATTCAGGCGTCCGCATCGCGCGCGGCTTCCCGCGTTTCAACCTCCCGCGCAAGTTCCTCTTCGGTCTGATGCTGCTCGGCCGACTCCGGATCATCCCCTATGCGAGATCAACATGTTCGGAAACGGCGACAGATCGGCTTCGAGTTCTTCGTCGTCTCACTCTACCAGCACATCCGGTTACCGTGACAATGCCGTCGCTCGCCGTACCGGCCTTCAGCTGGAGCAGCGCGTGGTGCCTTGTCACGGATATTGGGCTGCGTGCCAAACCCTCGTCATGGTGACTATACTGAAGGAGGTCGCTTGATCCACGCGCGCCTCGTTCAGGCGATCGGCGCAGGATGTCAACGCGAATATGTCTGGCCGCGGGGAGAAACGTATGT
This sequence comes from Paraburkholderia sp. MM5477-R1, assembly GCF_050436385.1. NCBI lineage: Bacteria > Pseudomonadati > Pseudomonadota > Betaproteobacteria > Burkholderiales > Burkholderiaceae > Paraburkholderia > Paraburkholderia sp. MM5477-R1. Next base: position 390,563 of record NZ_JBNDMC010000001.1, on the reverse strand, counting down.
TCAAGCATCTGCTGGTGCCGACCGATGGTTCGGCCCTCTCCGAAGCCGCCATTCAAATGACGGTGACGCTCGCCATGGAAAGTGGCGCCAAAGTTACGGGCCTCCATGTCATCCCGGAATTTCATGTCCTCGCGTATGGCACCGAGATGATCGCGGACACCGAGGAGCGAGTCGTCCAGGCCACCCGACAGCATGCGGATGACTACCTCGCGGTCATCGCAAAAGCGGCTGCGCAAGCAGGTGTCGAGTGCGATACGGTTGCTACGAACCGCGCCCACCCGTACGAGGCGATTATCAGCGTTGCAGCACAACGAAATTGTGATCTCATCGTCATGGCGTCTCACGGACGAAGCGGTATGCGCGCGTTGTTACTCGGCAGCGAGACCCAGAAGGTCCTGACGCACAGTCAGATCCCGGTCCTCGTCGTCCGGCAGTCGACGCAAACCGGCCCATCCGGCACCCCAGCAACCGCATCAAGGCCTTCTCCTCCCTAGCGTTTGCGGTCGGCGCCGGGTTGTCGCGCACCGGTATCGGCACAAGCCTGAACGCCGCGAACGCGCAAGCGACGTTGAACGGTCTCTATTTCGTCGGGGGCCGGCAGCACGTCGATCACCACACGCGCATCGATCACACAGAGCCGCATGGCACGAGTCGCGAACATTACCGCGGGGTGCTCGACGGCGCTGCGCGCGGCGTGTTCAACGGCCGCGTCATCGTGCATCGCGATGCGCAGCAAACGGACACGCATCAGGCGAATCACAGCCTGCTGCTGTCACGCGATGCGGAAATCGACACGAAGCCGCAACTCGAGATCTACGCCGACGACGTGAAATGCACACACGGCGCGACGGTCGGTCAACTGGACGACAACCAGTTGTTCTATTTACGTGCACGAGGTGTCGAAGAGCGCATGGCGCGGGCGCTACTGACATACGCATTTGCGCGCGACATTGTCGAACGTGTGCGCATCGATTCGCTGCGTGAGCGGCTCGAAAACCTGCTGTTCGCGCGCACCCCGGAAGGCGAGCGCATCAGGGAGCTGCTATGAAGCCGATCGAACAGATGCAGACGCCCGATCCGCGCAATGTCGAGCACTGGCGAGCCGACTTTCCGATTCTGGGCGAGCGCGTGCATGGCCGGCCATTGGTCTATCTCGACAATGGCGCCACTACGCAAAAGCCTGCCTCGGACATCTACGCGGAGAACGCTTACTACCGGCATAGCAACGCCAATGTGCACCGCGGCGTGCATCTGCTGTCGCAGCGCGCGACCGATTCATTCGAGGCCGCACGCGCGAAGATTGCACGCTTCATCAATGCGCAGCGTCCGGAGGAGATCGTGTTCGTGCGTGGCACGACCGAAGCGATCAATCTCGTCGCTCAGAGCTATGCTCGCCCGCAGATCAAGCCCGGCGACGAAATCCTGATTAGCGCGATGGAGCACCATTCGAACATTGTGCCGTGGCAGCTCGTCTGCGAGCAGACAGGCGCGGCGCTGAAAGTCGTGCCGATCGACGATACGGGCGCGCTCGATGCCGACGCGTACGAGCGTTTGTTGAGTGAACGTACGCGGCTGGTCGCGATGACTCATCTGGCCAACGCGCTCGGCAGCATCAATCCGGTGGAGCGCATCGTTGCAGCGGCACACGCGCGGGGCGTGCCGGTGCTGCTGGATGGTGCACAGGCAATCACGCATCTGCCGGTCGACGTCCGCGCGATAGATTGCGATTTCTATGCGTTGTCCGGGCATAAGGTGTACGGACCGACTGGCATTGGCGTGCTATACGCCAAGGCCGCACTGCTTGAAGCGATGCCGCCATGGCAGGGCGGCGGCGACATGATCCGATCGGTAACATTCGAGAAAACGGAATACAACGCGATTCCGTGGAAGTTCGAGGGGCTCTGGTGCAAATAGGCGGTCTGGACGAGATTTTTGTTATAGAAAGGATACCTCATCAAGCAGACAGGACGGCCTCCCAAACTGCGGGCGCAGCGGTATCTTTGAGGCCGAGCTTCGCGAGGCTGAATTGGCCCTTGCGAATACGATGGACCAACTCAATACCTGAGAGAGTAATCGCTGCGTTCCTGAAACGTTTGAAGCCGAGCATGACTTTCGTCCGGGACTTGATGTTGCGGTGGTCCTGCTCGACCAGATTATTGAGATATTTCGAGGATCGAACGTTTGTGTCCTCAGGCAGCAAGCCATCGGCCTTCATCTCGCGCATGGCGCGGTGCGAGGCTGCATAACCATCAAGCGTGATGGTCTTCGGTGGCTGGCCTTGATGTTCGATTGCCTTCCTGAAAAAGGCTTTTGCCGCCTTCACGTCGCGCCTGGCGCTGAGCATGAAGTCTACTGTCTGGCCCACCCGATCCACCGCTCGATAAAGATAGACCCACTCGCCGCGCAGCTTGAGGTAAGTCTCGTCGACACGCCACGACTGCCCGGTGGGCCTGCCAAAGCGGTTCCACCGTTTCACGAACTCCGGCGCAAAGCGCCGCACCCAGCGCAGGATCGTCGTGTGCGCCAGCGACAGACCCCGTTCCGCCATCATCATCTCGACCAGATCGCGCAGGCTAAGCTTGTAGCGCAGGTACCAGCGAACACACAGAATGATCACATCGCGGTCAAAGTGACGGCCTGCGAACAGTTCGTCAAGGCTCTTCAGCTTGCTCATCGTCGGTTCTCAATTCGTTCAGCCTGACACCTTAACCGATTCGCCCCCGCGCTATTTGCACCAGAGCCCCTTGAGTTTCCATGCTCGCCAACCATTCGGCTGCTCGGTGTTGTTCGGCGAGTGCGTTACTACAACCGCATAACCAGCGTCATGCAGTTTCGTACTGATCGCTTCTCCAAGGCCGCCCATACCACCCGTCACTACAGCGATTCGTTTCGTCATCCTTTCCATCCGTGATCGTAATATCTGCGAGTATCATGAATACCCAATGGCGTCTCGCACAACCCGCCATTGCTTTGCCACAATGCCTTGCCGCCTCCCGGGTCGCGGGAGGTAATGGTTCCGGCGCGCTCAGCGAGCGCTTGCCGGATGCGCTCCGGGCACGGCCGGCCGATCAGAACACGTGGCGGATACCGACGTCCGCGGCAACTGTCGATCCCTGCACGCCGAAGAGTGCACCGTGCAACGAAAGGCCGGTATTCATCTTTCCGTGATTATTGACGTACCCGACCTGCCCGTACAGCAGCGTCGCTTTCGACAGGTTGTACGTCAAGCCTGCCGCGGCCAGAATCGAATGGTTCGACGTATCGTTGCCGTCGCTCGTATACCACACGCCCGCGTTGATGTTCGCCGCGGGCGTGACGAAATAGCTTCCTCCTGCGCCGTACACCCGGTTGTCGAACGAACCCGCGACCTTGTAATTGACGTAGTTCAGCTTCACCGTCAACTCGCCTGCCTGGTAGCTCGCGCCGATCGTGCGCCCGGAAAACTCCACCGTGCTCGGGATTGGCGTCGTTATTGCCGTGCCGCCCGCGTTGCCGCTGTACATTGCGGCGCTCACCACAAAAGGACCCGCGTGATAGTCAAGACTTGCCGAATACTGGCGGCCAGCCTGGAAACTGCCTGGCATGCCTCCAAAGGCAAACAGCGCGCTGCCCTGAAAACCCGCGATTGTCGGCGACGTGTATGAAACCGCATTCGCATTGAATACGCCTGTGACAAACACGTTTCCGATATAGAGCGGCCCACCGCTACCGAAAGACGAAGTGTTACGCGGATCCATCGCAATGATCGAGAGCGCGAAAGGCGAGTACTGGAGACCGGCTTTCACGGTGCCGAAACCTCCAGTGACGCCCACCCAGGCCTGACGGCCAAACAGATTGCCGTTCGAATCATTGAAGCCGCCGTTCGCCATGTCGATTCCGCTCTCGAGCGCAAAGATTGCTTGAGTGCCGCCGCCGAGATCTTCCGTTCCTCGCAGTCCGAACAGCGACGGCCCTACTCCGCCCGAGATGAACGAGAATTGATGGCCGGCGTTGTGTCCCGTGGACGGATCGAGCGTTCTGCTGGTATAGAGCAGGCCCGTGTCGACTATCCCATAGAGTGTCACGCTGCTTTGCGCGTATGCCGTGCTTATGCTGCCTCCCAGCAACAGAGCCACCCATGCGGCGATACGGGTCGGTGAATGCGTCGATACCATAACTCGTCTCCTGATTGCTTCGTTCTACTAAGGTAAGGGGACAGATCCGCGCCGGTCCCCGTAGCGTTCCGCGTGTTACTCAACGTCCACTGGAGCGCTCTGAAACCTCTCCCTGAGCCGCTTCTTGTCGATCTTGCCGACGCTCGTCTTGTCGATTTGGCCGACGAAAACGACGCGGTCTGGTACCGCATATCGGGAGATCACGCCGCGCGCGGCAAATCCCTTCAAGTGCTCGAGGATCTGTTCCTCGTCGGCCTGCTTGTCCGGTTTGAGCACCACCAGTGGCATGGGCCGCTCGCCCCACTTGACGTCGGTGACAGAGATCACAGCCACCTCGCTAACGGCAGGGTGGCGCGAGACCAGATCCTCCAGTTCGAGCGACGAGACCCACTCCCCGCCCGTCTTGATGACATCCTTGATGCGGTCCGTGACCTGCAGGTAGCCCTCGCTGTCAAGCACGCCGATATCGCTCAGGCGCCGATGACAAGCGCCTCGCGCCAGGTCTCAAGCAGGCGGTTCAGCTCGGCGGCATTGCGGGCGCCGCCGTGCACATAGAAGTCCGGCCGTGCGAGAACCGCGACGCAACCCAATTGGTCCAGCCACGCCGCATAGCTTCCATTGACGTCGCCCATGCCGCCCGGGCCAATGTGCACGACTGCGGCGTCCATCGCATCGAGCGCAGCACGATTGCTCGCAGAGATCTGGGCAAGCGTTGCGGCATCGCGCGCGATCACGGCGAAACGAACGCCCAGTACATCGTCGAAGCGTCCGCGACGGCCATCGACGGCGACCTCGCCCTGAACGCCGAGCAGCCCCCCTCCCGGTGCATCGGACTGCCAGAGCCCCGGCCCCAGTCGCGGGCGAGGCGAAGGTGGCGCGTAGTCCGGCTGCGCCCGCGCCGCCAGCATGGCGCGATCCCGCTGCTCCGCGGCGGCCGGGTCGGTGATGCAGATGATGTTGCCCAGTTCGATCGAGAAGTCGATCAGCGCCCGCACATGCTCCGAGCGTTCCGGACCGTAGCTGTCCAGTACACGCTCGGGCAGGCGTCCCTTCAACACACCGTCGAGGCGCCAGGCCAGGGCAATGCTGTCGCGCATGCCGCTGCACATGCCCTGGCCTGCGAACGGCGGCATCAGGTGCGCCGCGTCTCCGGCCAGCATCACGCAGCCCTGTTTCCACTGCTTGGCCCACTGGGCCCGGAAGGTATACACCGCGTGACGCTCCAGCGTGGCGGTCTCGCGAGTCATCTGCCAAGGCGCGAGCAATTCCCAGGCGACGTCTGCGTGGTTCATGTCGCTGGCGCTTTCCCCTGGCAGCAACATGAATTCCCAACGGCGCTTGCCGGGGCCAGCAGGCGCAACGGTGGTGGGGCGTGCGGGGTCGCAGAGTTGCAAGGCTTTGCCCGTCCACTCCGCCCGCTGCACTTTCGGGATGACGTCGATGACCAGCCAGTCGAACGCAAAACCAAGATCGTTCACCTCGATGCCCGCGGCCCTTCTCACGAAGGAGTTGGCGCCGTCTGCGCCCACCACCCAGCGCGCTTCGACGACGCTGCGCTCACCGGTGCCGACCAATTGCCCATCGCGCAGTTCGCCATGCTCGAGGTCGAGGCGTGCGCCATCCGGCCGCTGTGTCAGCCCGGTGACGGACCAGCCCTGGAGCACGGTGACCGTCGACTGCGTCTTGACGTGTTTGTCGATCACCCGCTCGAGGTCTGGCTGGGCAAACAAGTTCGAGGCCGGCCATCCGCTTGGACCCATTCCCTGCCAGAGCAACTCTACAAGCAGTTCACTTTTGGCGTTTCGCCACTCATAGATGTCGGCCGTTTCAGCTACTTCACTGATGTCGTTCATCACGCCGGCCGCCTGAAGAATTCGGGCGGCCTCATGGTCGAAGTGGGCGGCGCGTGGCAGCGGGTACAAGTCGGGCCATCGATCGATTACCGTGACGCGGTGACCCAGGCGGCCCAGAAGCAGGGCAAGCAGTTGACCCGTGGGGCCGTATCCAACAATGGCTACATCGGTCGAAATCGTTTTCATCCTGATCTTTCTCCTGTTTGTTGACGCCGGGACCTGGCCTGGCGCGCACTGTTTTATGGATCTGACTTCAGATAGGCTTTACTTTCAAAGGCGAGAAACAAACAAGAACGTGTCATCCGGGCGGGAGGCCGGTCGCCGCTATGCGGGCTCATGCTGGAGACCGCCGCTCCACTGCGCCGCCTCTAGCTTCATGGTGTTCCAAAGCTTCTTTTGCCGGCCATGGCTGACGCTTGCCCAGCAAGCCTTGCATCAAAAGGTGCCCGCCCGTGTTGGGCACGGACTGATTGACCGGTGTCCCAGCCACGCTCTGAATGAACATGGGATCGGAACGGGCCAGCGGCATGACGCGCAGCCATCCAGTAGCCAGCGTCAGGCTGCCGACCGATTGAGCCCATGCACCATCGGATAACAGGCCAGTGGCGATGCAAGTAGTCACGCCAAGAGCGCTGATCGCTCGCTTGAATTTCATGGTGTCTCCTCCTAAAAGTTGCTGCGTGCAAAAAAATTGTTTTATTAGGACTCCAACGTTTATTGTTTCTTATTGAGCCGTCGTAATGTGCTGTTGCATGTCCGCGGGTCGATGCCAGCGTCGCGCGCCCTCTTGATCAATCCAACGGGATGTCGTTAGTCGATGTCGCTCGTCAGCCGATCGGTGTCCTGCTTACCGCCTGTTGATGCCGGCAACGCTCCTGGCCAGGACTGCGCAAACGGGGAAATGCAAAAAGAGAAGGGAAAACGCCCGAGTACGGCACGCGCGATGTCCTCCTGTGCCGCCTCGGGAAGTTCCACCCGAATCGAGACGCCGCGCGCGTTGCTTTCGTCGACGCTGAGAGAGGCGCCCTCGATTCCGGCCTCGACGAGTGCCGAGCGCAGCGCGTCAGCGGTTTCGCGCCGCTTCAATTCGGGCTTGAAGATCTTGCCGACGCCCGTCAGTGGCATCGCATTCACGATGCGAACTTGCTTCGGCACCGCTGCACGTTCCGCTATCGCGTGGCGCGCGAAGTCCGCGAGCTCCTCCTCGGTCGCGCTTGCGCCCGGCTTCAACTGGACATACGCGACCGGTAGCTCCCCGGCATGTGCGTCCGGGCGACCCACGGCCGCCGCGATTTGTACCGCGGGATGGCAATGAAGCGGTTCCTCGATCGCCGCCGGGTCGATATTGTGGCCGCCCCGAATGATGAGGTCCTTCTTGCGGCCCGTGAGCCGGAAATAGCCGTCGGCATCGCTACAACCGATGTCGCCCGTATTGAGCCAGTGCTTGCCGTCCTCGAGGTCGACCCAAAGGCCGGCATTCTGCTCGCGCTGAACATAGCCGCAAAAGATGTTCGGCCCCGATACAACCAAAAGCCCCGGTTCGCCGGTTTCGCAATCGCGCACATAGCGGCCGGCGTCATCGACGATGATGGCTTTCATGTGTTGCCCAGGCACTCGAAGCCCGATAGACCCGAGCCGGCGTTCTCCGCGGGGCGGGTTAATGCTGCTTACACACGTTCCCTCGGTGAGGCCATAGCCTTCGAGAATCTTGATGCCTGTGCGCTCCTGAAAGGCGCGGAAAACTTCCGTGGGCATGGGCGCGGCGCCGCACAGGCCATACTCGAGCGAGCTCACATCATGGTCGCCCACGGGCACGTCGAGCAGCGACGCATAGAGCGTCGGCACGCCGCTGAAAAAGTTGATGCGGTGATGCTCGACGATTTCCCAGAAGCGTTTGACGACGCCATCGCCGCGATAGCCGAGGGGCGTGCCGAGCACCACATGAGCGCCTTTGGAAAAAGGCAGAAGACCGGTCGCAAGAACGGCGTTGACGTGAAAAAGCGGGAGTCCGCAAAAGACGGTCTTGCCGGGCGCCATGCTGTCGCCGAACACCTTGCCTGCGCTCCACGCGTTGGCTACTTCGTTGCGGTGGCGGCGCATGGCGATCTTCGGCAGACCGGTTGTGCCGCCCGTGCAGAAGTACGACGACAGGTTGTCACCACTCAAGCCACGGGGGCAACTGAGTTGCGCTCCCGACTCGCGCGCGATCGCTGCCCCGAAGTCGTGCGCTTCGATATGAGAAGGAATCGTGCTACCGAGACCGCCGCCGCCGTATAACCATGAAGTCTCGTTGCGCTGAAGCAGCGTCGCCTCAAGCCGAACTTTGCTCGGCGCCCGGTCGGCCATGTCCACGAGCACGAGATGCTGCAAAGCGTCGAGCCTTGGAAGAATGGCGCTGACCTTTTGCCAAATGTCCACACCAGGGAACGGCGCCAGCGTAACGAGCACAGTGGCCCCTGCCGCGTTGAGCAACTCGGCCAGCGCTTCACCTTCGAGCAGCGGGTTGATCGCACAGACGATGCCGGCGGCCTGCCCGCCCCAGATGACGAGATGGGTTTCCGGCAGATTGGGCAGCACATAGGCGATTACCGGAGCCTCGCTCCCGTTCAGGCGCGCGAAAAAATTCGCCGTTCGCGTGATGTCAGCCACTAGCTCGCAATACGTCCATCGCTCCACATCGCGATGCGCGCTGGCCGTCAGGAAAAACGAGAGCGCGGGCGCCGAGGGATCGATGGCCGCGCCGCGGCAAATCATCTCGAAGGTGCTGGCGGGAAGGTCCGCCGGCAAACCTTGGGCTTCGATGGCAAGAATGTCTTGCTGACTCGCGACGCCGTTCATGCTGCACCGTTCACGACATGATTGCGCTGCACGCCCAAATCGATGGACCCATCCGAGCTGGCGATACGCGCCTCCACGATGTCGCCGGCGCGCAGATACTGCTGCCGCTTCGCCTGCACCTTCATGAAGAACTTCCATTTGGCGGCCTCGGGCAACAGCGCCGCAATGCGCTTTTTGGCAGGCGACGGAATGCTCAACGCGCAACCCGCTGGCGTTCCGGTTGCGAGCAGGTCACCGGCGTAAAGATCATGTACCCCGGAGAGTTCGGCCAACGTTGCGGCCGGGCCATGGACAAGATTCGCCGTCGAGTCCTTCTGGCGGACGGCGCCATTGACGGTGAGCGTCAGCTCGAGCGTCTTCAGTTTCGGAATGTCATGCGGCTCCAACAGGCAGAGGTAAGGACCGACCGGTCCGAACGTGCGGTAGCTCTTGCCTTTATAGAACTGCATTTGCGGGATCTGGATATCGCGCGCGGAGTAGTCGTTCACGATCACCGCGCCGGCGACGTACTCATGGAGGTTTGCATCGGTGATCGCCAGAGGGGACCTGATGTCGCGCTTCATCACAAGGCCCAACTCGATTTCGTAATCGAGAAACCTCACGTGCTTCGGCTTGGTCAATGGCGAGTTGGCGGAAACGATGCAACTCGTCGCCTTCGTAAAGATCATGTTGAAGTTTTTCGCGTCCGGATTCATGCCGGATTCGATCATGTGCTGACGGTAGTTCGCGCCTTGGCAAACGAACTGCTGATTCGCCGTGACGGGCGACAACCAGTCCACCGCCGTTTCGGGAATGGTCGGCCCGTTGAGCGTGGCGAGGCTTGCGACCGGATTTGCCTCGATGAAGTCGGCAGTCGTCCTGAACTCGCCGGGAATGGGCGTGATGGCACCATTGCGGATGATTCCCCAGCGGGCGAGCCCTTCGTACTTGTAGTGCAGAACGTGCAATGACATGAATGCGTCTCCGATGTCGTAGGAAGTCGTTGGCCTCAGGCGAAAAGCTTGGCGAGCGTTACCAGCTTTTTCACCGTCAGGTCAGGGCTGCGACGAAGATTGCGAACGAGCGCCAACAACTTGGCCGCCGTAAATTTGGGCTTCGTGAAGCTGCGCGGCATCTTCGGCCCCCACTGCGCCATCGCCTCGCGGCTGACGGTATGCAGGCCCGTTGGTTTATCCGCCGTAAACAAGTCGCCGTCGCAGTAGTGCTCGTGCTTGTCACCCCAAGGGTCCTGCCAGTAATCAAAGATCTGGCTGCCGAGAATGTGTCGGCCGATTCCCCAGGAGTGGGTCCACCCTTCTTCGCGCAACAGCCGCTGGCCCATACCGATCGCATCGGTGTCGACCACTTCATACGCGCTATGGCTATACGTGGGAACGAAGCCTTGCGCGAGAGCAAGGGTATGGTGGTCCGCGGGCGTCGTGCCCAGATCGAGCCGCATGAAGGCGACAGCGGGTGACCCATCGGGAAGCGTCTGGACGTCGCTCGGGATGAATCCGAAGTGCTGCGTGTACCAGGCGCAAGTTTGCTGATAGTCGGCAAGCTCGAGCACGATGTGTCCCAACTTCACGACTTCCGGCGCGCATGCCGGAGGCCGCTGCGTGTCGTTGACCCGGACGGTGGCGTCCACCGAGTTGAACGGCAAGGGTGACCGGTGAGGCAAAGAGGCGACAGTGGCTCGCCCTGTGATGGCGTCGGCACGAAAGCCGGAGGGATCGGTCAGCCGCACGCGATAGCCGCCACCGGGCCAATCGGAAAGCTCGATGTCCGACGCGCCGGGCACCTTTGCAAGCGCTTCAAGATCGCTCCGGCCATTGACTTGCAGACCGAAGCCGACGAAGCGCGCGGTAGCCGCCTTGCACACCACGTAGCAAAAAGGCGAGCCGGCGGTGCCTCGCAGGAACAACCGTTCCGCGTCTCGTGAGACTGTCAGGAGCCCGAAGTCATTGAGGAAATGTTCGGCCTTTTCGAGGTCGGGCCGCTCGAATATGAGGTACGCCAACGCCGACGCCTTCGTCGTGGGATGGGGATGGCGGGCCGGTTGTGCAGTGGTCAGTTTCATGGTCTGGCGACTCGGATGGCATTGGCGGCCCGCGGCTCGGCGGCGCCGATCGGCTCGCCGAACAAAGCCAGGGTTTCTCGCACGAGGCGGTTCACCTCGGTAGCGGGGCCGTCATGAAGAATGGGGGTTCGCTGCCGGCACCGCACATGCCCAGCTGGTTCGCGGTACGCGAGACGCCGCGCATGCCGCAATTGGCCAGGAAGGCTTCGGGTGCCGACAGGTCGGGCTTCCCGCGCATCAGGAAGGCCAGCGATGGCGCCTTGACGAGGGCGGCTGGCCCTTCAAGTTTGCGGGCAGACGGCGGCAGAGCGCTTTCCGGACAGGCAGGCGCAGTTCGCAACGCTGATTTGGTTGCATGCATGAGGTCTCCTTTAAACTTGACGGCGGTCAAGGATAAGTATCATTGTTCTTATACTTTACTCTATGTCAACTTGACGTTCGTGTCAAAAAATTTTTTTGACTGGAAATTGGTCATGGAGCCCACTAGTACACAGAGTCGAGGCGTGCCCGGATGGGTCGTAAAAGACATGGCGACAGATTTGTTAAAAGACCATCGCACTCGCGTCGGGACGGAGCGGCGGGGGAAGACGCGCGCGAGGCTGCTCAAGAGTGCGTTGCTGGTATTTGCAGAAAAGGGGCCGGCAGAGCCCATCATCGACGATGTGATCGCGCTGGCCGGGATGTCGCGCGGTTCCTTCTACAACTATTTTCGGACCAACGAGGAATTGCTGGAAGCCGTTGCCGCCGAAGTCACCAATGAATGGCTGCGGGTGGCCGATCCTATCGTGCGATTGTATGAAGATCCGGCCATACGCGTCACCTGCGGTACCATGCTGCTGTTGCATGCCATGCGGAGCTATCCGCTTCTGAGCGCGTTCCTGTCGCGGATGCAGATCCCCGCCGCTGGCCGAGAGCTGCTCGGCATTCGGAATCTGACGCGCGACGTTCTCGCCGGTATTGAGCGGCACAGGTTCGCACAACGGCAGCCGCGGGCCGTGATCGATATCGTGGTTGGCGCCATATTCTGTGCGGCGCGCTCCCTGTCGCAGGAGATGCTGCCGAACGATTATCTGGACGACATGGTGGTGGCTTTGCTGCTAAGCCTTGGCATGACGGAGGACGAAGCTGTCCGGCTCGTCGCGCTTCCGTTTCCAGATCTCGAATTGGATGACCAGTCGCTCCTGAAAAGGACGCTCGAAGGGGCGGGGAACCGCAGAGCGGGCGCCTGATCGCCATCAGTCGTGCAACATCGAGGGCGGCCCGGGGATTCGGCAGCATTCCTCACGCTGAACTGATGCTGTCGCTTGCGAGGCATCGTCGATCGGCGTGCGCTGCATCTGATCAAGATGTGGCTGGCATGCCCCGCTGAAGAAACCGATTTACCGAAGTGGCGCGGGATTGCAAGCTAAGCTGTTTTCTCCAAAGCTCCGATCCGGTCGGAGCTTTTTTCATCGAGCAGGATCACCGCGCCATCAAGCCGATGATGGGCTTCAAGAATTTCCGGTGTGCGCGCATCATTCTGTCCGGCATCGAGGTGATGCACATGATTCGCAAAGGGCAGATGCAGCACGATGGCGACACCGGAACCGCCGCCGAGCAATTCTATTCGCTGGTCATGTAAGCAGTCCTCTTCATATCAAATCCGCTCGCACTGACTTCCCTTATCGCGACAAAACCATTCCCAGGGAGCAAGGTCTGGGTCCGTGGTGAACAATGAGCACGAACGGGCTGGGCCCGACACAGTCGGCTCCGGGACACGTGTAATCAGGTCGCCCAGGTCCTGCCGAATAGCCACGCTCTTGGCGATGAGGTTGCGATTCAAGCTTCTATTTCCTTTTGCGTGCCGGAGCGGTCCGCGTTCGCCAGCAGCGCGGTTTACCGCGCTTCACCCTTCGATTTATCCCGGCGCTTTAGGCCGCGACCGAGCCAGTCAAATCGTTGCCTGCGTCGCGCGTCCGCTCGAGAATGTGGGCTCCGGCGCTGGCGAGTGCCTTTGCCTTCGCGTGGTCTCCCATTGACAGCCCCTCCGCTCGCACGAAGCGCACGTCGGTTACGCCCATGAAACCGAAAACCGTCTTCAGATAGCTCTCCTGATGATCGGCCACTTCCATCGGGAGACCGGCATACATGCCGCCGCGTGTCGAGACCACGATGGCCGTCTTGCCTTGGGCCAACCCTTCGGGCCCCTCAGCCGTGTACCGGAACGTGCGGCCGGCTTGCGCGATGCGATCGATCCACGACTTCAGCTGGCTAGGAATAGAGAAGTTGTACATCGGCGCGCCGACCACAACGACATCAGCGGCCAGGAACTGGCTCACCAGTCTCTCGGAGATGGCGTTCTCGTGCTTTTGGACCGGCGTGAGCTGCGGCGCGTCGACGGGTAGCCGGAAGCCGAGCGAATTCATATCCAGGTGCGAAGGCGCGTCAACCGCCAGGTCGAGATAGTCGACCGTCGCGTCAGGATGGCTGACCATCCATTGCGCAACGACTTTCCTCGTCAGGTCGCGGGAGACGGAGGCAGCGCCCAGCGGGCTGGAATCGATATGCAATAGCTTCATGGTTAATTCCTTTGAGGGATTAGCTGTTGGCAGTGACGATGCAGAATCTGAACGACATGCGCTTGTTTACGGTGGTGGCACGTAGGCTCGCGACGGCCTGCCAGCCGATACCCCGGCTGATGTTGCGTGAAAGCGCACCTGGGCGCCTGCCCTATTTCCCGCCACCTTCAAAAAATTCCACGGGTTACCTGATAGTATCCTCAGTTCAGCTCTATGCGTCAACAATGATCTAACAATGGCTTGCGCTTCAGTGTGTCCAGGCAGACCTTTGCTCAAGACGAGAATTGGGAGTGCATCGATCGTCGCGATGTGACTGGCGTCTGCAATCAGCGCTCACGCCGAAAGCAGCGTCACGCTACACGGGATCGTGGATGGAGGATTGCTCTATCTGAGCACGTAGAGCGAAGGGCTTTGTCGCGTTAAGGCTTTGAGGTAAAGTCAGCTGACGTAAATGGATGACGATCACGATGGCCAAGACGCCGCGCACGACATTGCCCCCTGGCATCGCCAAGGTGCTGAAACGATTGCACTACCCGCTGGATGTGATCCTGCTGTGCGTGCGGTGGTATGTAGCGTACTCGCTGAGCCTGCGAAACCTCGAGGAAATGATGGCGGAACGAGGGTTCGAGGTTGATCATTCGAGCGTGCATCGGTGGGTGATCAAGCTCGTGCCGTTGTTTGAAAAGGCGTTTCGCAAGCACAAACGTCCGGTAGGCAAAAGCTGGCGAATGGATGAGAGCTACATCAAGGTGCGCGGCCAGTGGAAGTACCTGTATCGCGCGGTCGACAAGGCCGGAAAAACCGTGGATTTCCTGCTGCGAGCCCATCGTGACAAGGCTGCCGCGCGTTGCTACTTCGAGAAGGCCATCGACCAGAATGGCGAGCCGCAGACCATCACCGTGGATAAGAGCGGCGCGAATCTGGCCGCCCTGCACGCCATCAACGCCGAACGGGAAACGCCCATCAAGATCCGGCAGGTCAAGTATCTGAACAACATAGTGGAACAGGATCATCGTGCCATCAAACGCATCATCAAGCCGATGATGGGATTCAAGGATTTTCGTTGCGCCAGCATCATCCTGTCGGGCATCGAAGTGATGCATATGATACGGAAAGGGCAGATGAAAGACGCCGGAATTCAGCGGACCGGCGCCGAGCAATTTTACTCGCTGATTATATGAGTAGTCCGTATCATATCTGAACGTGCACGTCCTGCCATTCTTATCGCGACAGAACCCCCCCGTTCATCCTCGATCGCCTCACAGTTCGGCCGGCACGAATGGTTCAGCCAGCGGGCACTGTTGCCACCCACGCTGCCGTCAATTACGCGTCCGTCAGCAAGGCCGAAGAGAAACGTGTGACCGGGCGTTCCAGAACGCTTGTGCCTGGCAGCGGCCCGCCGCCAGGAGGTGACTTCACCGCGATATTCAAGGATCCGCGCGCCAGCGGTGATAGCCTGCAGCGCGAACACGCCCCGCCCATGAACTGAAGATTTTCTGACCGCCACACGCCGCACTTCCGGACTCCTGGTTCGTTGATGGCAGCGAGCATATCGGGCGCTGCGTGGCACCGCAACTGCCCCGTGGCATTCAGAACAGGGTGGTCTGACGGGGATCCCGCGCCGGCGGGCGGGAAACGGCAGTACGGCCAGGTCGACGGTTGCGGCCACGACTATTCCGCACCCGCTGCAGGTGGGCCAGCATCAGACAGCCCGACGTCCCATCACTGAAACGCAACGCAAACACCCCGGTTTCGCCGTGCGCACACGGCCTGGTCGCGCAAAACGACAGGCGCAGATCCCGCGACTTCGCGCGCGCAATCATCTGCGTGCGGCTCATGCCGTGCCAGCAGTCAGCGATGAACGCCTTCACCGCCCCGGGCAACGACTCATGCGCGATGCCCGCGGGGAGCGTCAGCCCGGTGAGCAGATAGATATCAGCCATGCAGTGACTTTCCGGAATGCAGCGATCTCTGTTTATACCGCTTTTTTTCGACGTATTCCCGGTTTGGCCTGTGTGCCCGCGACCGCCGCGCGCGGCGGCCGGGTCGCACGCCGCGCGTTCCCGCCCCTGGAAGGAACAGCGGACCGGTGCGCGTCTCTCGCATCCGCTTGAGCATCCCGTGTCGCGATGAGCTCCGTCTGCAGCCGCGTGTTCTCCGCCTGAGCCGCATCAAGCCGCCCCTGCAGCACGCCCGTCTGATGACGCGCGTCGCCCAGTTGCGCCTGCAGGGTGTCAACTGCCCGGCGATGGTCCGCATCCTTGCGGTCCGAGCGGCGCGCGGCTTCGTCGACCTCTTTCTGCAGCTTCGCCGCATGCCCCCGCTCGCGGTCAATCTCCAGCAGGGCGCGTTTCTCGGACGCCCTGAGCCGATCCTCGGCCCGTTCGGCCGCTTCGCGCTGCTTTTCCAGATCCCGCGAAAACCCTTCCCTCACTTCCGCGAGTTCGCGATCGCGCCCGATCAACGCTTCCCTGAGTCGCCCGAGCTCCGCCTCCAGCGCCTGCCGCTGTGCATGACCTTCGGCCTGCGCCTTTTCCAGCTCCCGTACCTCGACCTGCGCGGCCAGCAGCGCGGCGGTGCGCTGCTCGAGTGCGCTCTCGGTGCGACCCAGCTCATCGCGGGCGGCAACGACAGACTGCTGCGCCTCGGCCCGCTGCGCCCCGAGTTCGTCACGCAGCGCGTCCAGTGAGGCCGCAGCCGACGCGCTCGCGCGCGTCCAGAGGGTGGCGACCAGTTCGCCGGCGGCCGCGCCGAGATCGGCCGGCAGATCGGGATGGTCGATGCGCACCCGGCTTTTCTCGCGCAGTTCCGACCAGAACTCGCCCAGGACCTGGGTCGGCGTGCCCATGCTGCCCCGCTTCACCAGCTGGTACAGGCGGCTCGCCGTCGGCGTGATACCGAAGCGGAAAAACAGCAGCGCACAGACCTCGCGGTACAGCTCGCGGGTCTTCGGGAACCGGGCCTTGAGGTGCTCGATCTCGGCGGCCAGCGCCACGTCGGGGGAGAGGACGTCACTCATGACAATTTTACGGATTTGACTTCCGTTCATATTACTACGTAAACCGCATTATATCTAATGCTCTCCTTCCGTTATTTTGACATTATCCCTATAATGTTGAAACGTAACCTTACCGATGTGGCAATCATCGCGTGACATGGCGAAACTCCACTCCACCTCGCCCGCGACCACGAAAACGATTGTCCCGCCCATCGGGGAGTTCCTTCCCCGTCAGTCCGGCAGGACATTCGACTGTCGAAGACGAACGCACGACCCTGAGCCGCCGCTCGAACTCGCGCCACCACAGCAACGGCTGCTTCCGAGGTGCAACTGCCAGTCGCCTCATCGAATTTGCCGAGTGGCCGGTCAGCCGACATCAATCCGATGACGGCAAAACGCAACGCAGTGACCGATTGTTCAGGCGAACGGCCGATTTGCATTCGCCCTGGCCTGATCCATCAATCCCTTCGATCGCCCGCGACACCCTCACCACGGGATCGTCTCATTCTCCCAGCGCGTGAACGTCCCTGTTGGGCTGTCCGGGCCCAGCAGCGCGACGCGCACCGCTTCGCGAGCGCCTTCCTCGACGGTCTCGGTGCCCGAATAGCCATTGAGGTTCGTTTTGGTAAAGCCCGGGGAGACAGCGTTGACCTTGATCCCGTCCGGTTCCAGCTCGATCGCCATGGCGACCGTCAAGGCGTTGAGAGCCGTTTTGGACGCAGGATAGACGGGGCC
Source organism: Paraburkholderia sp. MM5477-R1 (assembly GCF_050436385.1). Lineage (NCBI taxonomy): Bacteria > Pseudomonadati > Pseudomonadota > Betaproteobacteria > Burkholderiales > Burkholderiaceae > Paraburkholderia > Paraburkholderia sp. MM5477-R1. The sequence goes on along the minus strand of NZ_JBNDMC010000001.1, from coordinate 373,368 downwards.
GAAGATCGCACGGTAGGCGAAGGCCGGATCCGAGTTCGTCGTTAACGACCCAACGCCGCTCGACACGTTGACGATGCGGGCGCCCGGCGTCGCGCGCAGAAGCGGCAGCATCGCCTGATAAACGGCGAGCACGCCGAACACGTTGGTGTCCCACACCGCGCGCATCTCATCAAGGGACACGTTGCCCGGGCGGGTCGTCTTCGCGTACTCCTCGACGGACTGACCGGACCGCTTTTTCGTGTTCGAAATGGCGGCGTTCTGGATGAGCACGTCGAGGCGGCCGAACTCGTTGCTTACGCGCTCCGCCGCGGCTGTGACCGAAGCCTGATCCGTCACGTCGAGCTGGAGCGCGTGGCCGTCCGGCCCCAACTCCTTGGCCGCAGCCTCGCCGCGCTCGAGATTGCGCGACCCGACCAGCACGGTGAAACCGTGTGCCGCGAGATCCTTGGCGATCTGAAGGCCGATGCCTTGATTGGCCCCGGTGACCAGGGCGACGGGTTTGTCCTGCATGGCAATCTCCTTGTGTTGCGCTGTAGCGCGCAAAAGCCAGTTCCGTTTTTCAGTTCAGCTCAGGGCGATGCCGCTGGCTGGTTAGTGAGCCTCGGCCGCCCAGGCTTCGGCGTCGGCGCCGGCCGGAATGCGCATCGGCGCTGACGGATCGGTCGCCGCGCGCCACACCGCTTTGGCGACGTCGTGCGCCCGGGTGATCGGGGCAGACGTATCGAGGACCCGCGCGAAAACCTCCTTGACCAGATCGGTATAGGCTTCGTGGTCGAGGCCGCTCATGTGCGCGCGCGCGTTGTCTCCGAAGCGGGTGTCGGGCGCACGTCCCGGCAGCACCAGGCGCGCCCGTATGCCGAACTGCTCGAGCTCCAGCGCCATCGACTCGGTGAATGCGTTCACCGCCGCCTTGCTCGCACGGTATGCGGCAATCAGGGGCAGGGCCTTCAGCGTCACGCTCGATGTGACATTCACGATCACACCGGCCCTGCGCTGGCGGAATTGGGGTAGCACCGCTTGCGTCAATGCGATCGTGCCGAAGGTGTTGGTTTCAAAAATTTCGCGCACCGTCGTGATCGGGATGAGCTCGACCGGGGCGGCCGCGCCAAACCCCGCGTTGTTGACGAGGACGTCGATCGGCCCTGCGGCCTCGACAGTCGCGCGAATGCTGTCCGGGTTCGTGACGTCGAGCGCGAGCACGCGCAGACTGTCGGCTGGCGGCAGCACATCCGCACGCGGCGTGCGCATCGTGGCGATGACCTGCCAGTCGCGCGCGAGGAAGTAGCGGGCGATCTCAAGGCCGAATCCGGAAGAGCAGCCGGTGATCAGTACGGTTTTCATGGGGACTCCTGTGGGCAAGGTGTCCGTACGATAGATCGCCAAGGTCGTACCCGCTACAATCGATCATCCGAATTTCATTCGCAAGAGTCCGGCGATGATCGACCCGTTGGCCGAAGTCGTGACGCTGCTGCAGCCCGGCGCCCGATTCTCCAAGCTCGTCCACGGCGCGAGTCCGTGGCGCGTCAGCCGCTCGGACGCGGGCCAGCCGTTCTATTGCGTGATCCTGGAGGGCGGCTGCCGCATCGCGATCGACGGACATGAGCCCATCGAGCTCCTGTCGGGCGACTTTGTCCTGATTCCCGCGGCCTACGGTGTGGCGATGTCGAGTTTGGAGCCGCCACCGCCGGGCGTCGAGACGCGGCCGCCCGTCGCGCTGGGCAACGGCGAATTCAGAATCGGCGACCCCGATCGCCCCATCGACGCGCGCATGGTGGCGGGCCACTGCAGCTTCGGCTCACCGGATGCATCGCTGCTGGTCTCGCTGCTCCCGCAACTCGTGCATGTGCGCGGTGAACAGCGGCTGGCCACGTTTGTGCAACTGGTCCGAGAGGAAACACGCGAGCAGCGGCCCGCGCGCGAGGTCGTGCTCGCACGACTGCTGGAAGTGCTGCTCATCGAAGCGCTGAGGTCCGCGGCACAGACCAATGCATCGCCGGGCCTGGTGCGCGGGCTTTCCGACGGCCGCCTCGCGGCCGCGATCCGCGGGATGCACGAACATCCGACACGCGCCTGGACAGTTGCTGAACTCGCGAAGGAGGCCGCACTCTCGCGCTCGGCCTTTTTCGAGCGCTTCAGTCGCACGGTCGGCATCGCGCCGATGGAATACCTGCTCACTTGGCGCATGGCACTCGCGAAGGACCTGCTGCGTCGCAATGAAGGCCGCATCGCCGAGATTGCGCAGCGCATCGGCTACAGTTCAGCCAGCACGTTCAGCGTCGCCTTCACGCGGCACGTCGGTCGGCCGCCCACGCAGTATGCGCGCGAGGTGCAGGCGGTCGCGAACGGCGCATGAGGCGGCTCAAATAGGCTGTTCTCAGATCTGGACGCGCGTCCCTATGCGGAGCTGGACTGGAATCAAGGTGGCCACCCCATATCATGTTCGAGGGGATATGCCGGAAATCGTACGTTCACTGCATGTCGAGTTGGGCGACCTTTGTCTCAACCGTAGAGGTGTTGAAATATCTTTGCTTTGCAAAAATACTTGAGGGAGAGATCTTTGTCACCGCGAAAGCGCCTTTCCTCGCGGAGGCAAGGGTGGGGCAGGGCACGGGTATCTTCACAACATTCGCTGGTCGTCGCTCCAGGATGCCTTTCTGCCAGGACGTCGGCGTCTTGACATGGCGCATTACTGAACGTGCTCCGTGGATCAGCAGCGTGCGCACGTGGGGGTCACCTCGCTTTGAAATCGATCCCAATCTGATCTTGCCACCCGTACCGCTTTGTCGTGGCACCAGCCCGAGAAACGGGGCGACTTCACGACCCGATTTGAACGTTTTTGCATCCCCCATCGTGGCGACTAGCGCAGTCGCCGTGAGTTTGCCGATGCCAGGTATTTCGGCGATCGCCCGGCAAGCCGCTTCCTGTTTGAGCCAACCGCTTATCTGCTTCTCAAGCTGATCGATGTCGCGCTCGATCGCATCGATACGTCTCAACTGGTCCTGCAGGCTGAAGATCATGATTCCGGGCAGAGCGTCTTCGAGTTCTGCCATGCGTGCACAAATCTCATTCAGTCCAGCGACGCGCCCAGTGCGGAACGACACGCCGAATTCATAGAGTAAGCCTCGTAACTGGTCCACCTGCATTGTTCGGAATTTAATGAGCAGCGATCGGATTCGGTGAACGCCGAGCATCGCCTGCTGGTCTTCCGTCTTTGCGCACAAGTCTGTACATACGTGCGGGATACATGAAGAACAACGGCACTGCGACCGTCCAGACGAACAAGACCAACGCGGCGGATGCGCGGGCTATCCACCGCCCTCCTTCGGGGAGGTAGGGTTCAGCGGGAACGCGGAGGCCCTCCAGAACCGAACGGCATCAATGTGCCAGAGTGGAGTTTCGACACGTCCACTTGAGGAACGGAGGGCCCAAATGAATGCTACGACATACGGTCTGGATGTTGCAAAGCGGATTTTCCAGATGTACTGGGTTGACGCGCAAACCGGAGAGATAGCCAAACGGGGCTATGGCGATTCGAGCAAGCCCGACGGCGGCCCGAATCACGTCAACTATTCGAAGCGCCTGATGGGACTGGATCAGGTCGAAGTCATGCGGGCGCTGGGATTCAAAAGGTTCCAGGCAGTTGGGCATGACCGCGGCGCCCGCGTTCTGCACGGCATGTTGATTCACTACCCGCAAGCCGTGCAACGCGCAGTGATGCTCGATATCGCTCCCGCCGACCAGATGTATGCGCACACCGACGAGTCTTTCGCGACGCGTTATTTCTGGTGGTTCTTCCACATTCAGCCGGCGTCCGCTGCCGGAGCAGATGATCGGGGCCGTGCCTGAGCAATACCTGCGCGCGCATCTCGACGTTCAGAGCAAAACGCCGGGTGCCGTGACGCCCGAGGCATTTGCGGAGTACCTGCGCTGCTATCGCAACCCTGCGTGCATCCACGCAGTCTGCGAAGACTACCGGGCGACAGTCACCGTTGACCGCGAGGACATCCACGCCCATCCGCAGCGCGTTGCCACACCGGTCCATGTTCTGTGGGGCGCCAAGGGCACGGTGGGCCAGACCTTCGACGTGCTCGCCCTCTGGCGCAAGGAAGCGCAGAACGTCACCGGACACACATTGCCTTGCGGTCACCTGATACCCGAAGAAGTCCCCGGCCAGTTGATCGATGCGTTGAACAGCTACCTGCAAGTGTAGTAGTGCCCTACGTCCGTGCAGCACAAGGCATACCGAGGGACAGCCTCATCACGATGAGGCCCCCTCCATTGATACATGCCCCCTAGAGGCCGCGGTACGGCATCGGTCGATTGCACTCATGACACAACGCTGCTCGCGACCGGACGAGTTACGTGCAGTTGCCGACATGACTCATACAGGCGGGAACAATGTGCTCACCCAGTCGACAAATACCCTCACCTTGGTGCTATCTCTCCGACTGGGAGGATAGGCAATATAGGGTTCTGTCGCGCTAATGCGCTGGGGTAAAATTCAGCGAACGGAAATTGCGGACGCTGAAGATTGAGGTCGGTCGGAATCCGTGGACGCCAACGGGTTAAGCAGCGATTTTACTCAAATGGAATCGCTGCGTGAAAGCGGCCGGCGACAGATAGTCCAGACGCTCCTGAGTGCGCTGCCGGTTATAAAAGATCTCGATGTATTCCGTGATTTCTTTCTGGGCCTGGTCGCGGGTCGCGAACTTGCGATGATAGACGAGTTCATTTTTCAGTGAACCCCAGAATGATTCGATGGGTGCATTGTCGAAGCAATTTCCACGTCTGCTCATTGATGCCTGCATGCCGAACTGTTTGATGAGCTTTTGATAGGCGTGGGCGCAGTACTGGGCGGATTCAACCGGTCGTCGCAACACTAGATTGTTGAACAGATTTTAGATACTCGTCCAGAGCTTCGGCAGGTGTTTTCCAGCCAAGCGTTTTCCGGGGCCTGGTATTCAGTGCATTGGCAACGGCCTGGATCTCTCGAGCGCTCCATCTGGATAGGTCTGTGCCCTTTGGAAAGCATTGTCGCAGAAGGCCGTTCGTGTTCTCGTTCGTGCCGCGCTGCCATGGACTGTGCGGGTCGGCGAAGAATACCTTTACCTCGGACTCGACGGTGAAGCGGGCGTGATCGGATAGTTCCTTGCCACGATCCCAGGTCAATGACCGCCACAACTGGACAGGCATTTCAGTTACGGTCTTCTTGAGCGCATTGGCCATCGTGACAGCTCCGTAGCCAGCCAGCGCGGGGCCGTTCTTCGTGCGGGGAGTCAACCCATAGCCTTTTTCCCGAGGCAGGTGCACGAGCATGGTGAAACGGCTTGATCTCTCCACCAGCGTCCCAATGGCAGATCGGTTCAGGCCGATGATCAGGTCACCCTCCCAATGCCCTGGCACGGCACGATCCTGCACTTCTGCAGGCCGGCTGGAGATCATCACATCCTCGCTAACGTGCGCCCAGGCCTTAGCTTGTGCCCTGGCCCTCGGTACGCGCAACGCCCGCCCTGTGCGAAGAAAGCTGACGAGCTCACGCTTGAGGGCACCTCGGCTCTGGATATAGAGAGCCTGCCGACGCTTCGCCGACATCCTCGCGGATGCCTGCGCACGGCTCGGGGCCGATGTGGTTCGCTATTCCTTCATCGCAGTGGACTTGCACCACCTACTCCTTGCCGGTCTCCCGGCGCACCCGTGTGAAAACGCGTGCCGAATGTTGTGTTCTAAAAAACAGCGATCGTGGCATTCCACGGCCCCATGGGTAGAAACGCACGGATGCGTATACTGAAATGCGCATGGACAGTGGCCGCTATGATTTTGGAGGCGATGACCCCGTCAAAAAACCCTGGCCCAAGGGGAAGCTGCGGACCCGCTTGTGGTGGCGCCCAGTGCGACCCCGTTTAGGAAAGTGACCCCGTCCGAGTCCCCCGTCCGGCGCGCCCAACCTGCCGGAGGTTCGATCATGCCTAAACCCGATCGCAAGTTGTCAGGTCTGCCCGTCATCAATGACAGGGCTGCAGCCATCGACATTGGATCCCGGCTTCCATGTCGTTGCGGTGCCGCCAGACCTGTGCGACCAGTCTGTACAGACTTTCCAGGCCTTCACCGGCGACCTTCAACGTATGGCCGACTGGCTCGTGTCGCTTGGGATCAAAACCGTGGCGATGGAATCGACCGGCGTTTACTGGATCCCGGCCTACGAGATCCTCGAGGGCCGTGGTCTCGAAGTAATTGTGGCCAACGCACGCGAATCTCGCGCCGTGCCAGGTCGAAAGAGCGACGTCAACGACGCGCAGTGGCTGCAGCGGCTCCATGCCTGCGGCCTGTTGCGCCCAAGCTTCAAGCCCAGCGGCGACATCGCCGCGCTTCGCGCCTATCTGCGGCTTCGGGAACGACATCTGGACTACGCGGCCGCCCACATCCAGCATATGCAGAAGGCGCTGACCTTCATGAACCTTCAACTGCACCATGTCGTCACCGACGTAACAGGAGCCACAGGGATGCGCATCATCCGTGCTATCGTGGCCGGCGAGCGTGACCCCGGCGCGCTGGCTGCGATGCGTGATCGCAACTGCAGGTCCAGCGTCGAGACGATCCGGGCCGCTCTGGTGGGCAACTACCTGACCGAACACGTCTTCGCGCTGCAACAGGCCCTGGCGCTCTATGACTTCTACCAGGCGCGCGTTGACGAATGCGATGCCCAGATCGAGCGCACACTGGCCGTGCTTGCCGCCGATAAGCCGGTACCGCAACAGCCATTGGGAAAGATGCGCAGCCGGACCCAACAGCCCAACGCGCTAAGCTTCGACGTGCGTACTCTCATGTACCAACTTGCTGGCGTCGACCTCACCCAGATCCATGGAATCGGCTCCTACCTGGCTGTGCGTCTCGTCGCCGAATGCGGCACCGATCTCAGCCGATGGCCGACTGCCAGGCACTTCACCTCGTGGCTGACCCTGTCGCCGGGGTGCAAGGTGAGCGGCGGAAAAGTCCTCTCCTCACATACGCGCAAGACAACCAATCGGGTGGCTGCCCTGCTGCGGCTGGCTGCTGTCACGGTGGGAAAAACGAGCACGGCGCTGGGTGCGTTCTACCGCCGGCTGGCGGCTCGTATTGGCAAGGCCAAAGCCGTAACCGCCACGGCGCGCAAGATCGCCGTGCTGTTCTACAACGCCATGCGCTTCGGCATGCAATACGTCGACCCGGGAGCCGACCACTACGAACAGCGCTACAAGGAGCGTGTCCTCAAGCAGTTGCACAGGCGGGCAGCCGAGTTCGGCTTCTGCCTCCAACCCACGGAGGGCGTTTCTTAGGAATCAACCCTTCAGATCGCGCTGTATTGGCTTGGTAGCAACTGGGAAAGGGTAAAGCGACACCCAAAAACTGAGTACTTTTTGGTTTTCACACGGCCTCGGCCACTCTGAGACGTTCGGCATGCTAGTCAGGCTCGTCGGAACACAGCTACTCTCGTTCAAGCTGTTCGACGTAAGCAATGAGGGCTTCGGTAAGGCTCCTTAGCGCGTGACAGGAACCGTTTGCGAGGCAATGGGATTTTAATCGCAACGGAGCTGCCGAAGGCGCCAAATTCTTTGCTTGGATGCGGGCTCGCCGTCTGAATCAGTGTTCGGCCGGAATGATCGGACGTGCATTTCCAAATGCCGGACGATCGCTAAAGGATCGGATAGATCAGGCCGCGGCCCTGCGCCACGATCCGGCGGGTCAACGTCGCTTCCTGGGACACAAAGCGATTGGAACATCACTCATTGTGAAAATGCCCGCAGTCGCGATGGTCACCCGCCTACGGGCGGCTCTCTCGTCATCAGCGAAACGGTCTACGCCCCACGACAAGGTCGTAACCAGTTCGAACAGTTCTTCTGCGGTCACAGCTTTCACCGCCATGCCCGCGGATTTTGCAGAGTCGAGAAGTACACGGGTTTCCTCGATGAGGCGCGAGCTCGCCGGTTTCATCGACGATTCCGGATCGCTCCGTGCAGAGGCGACACAATACGGCAAGTCATGCCAGATGCGCAGTTGCCACGTCAAGCGCAGCAGCCACTCGGCAAGCGCATCGCGCGGACTAAGCGAGCGCGAGAGCTCGCCGGCCTCGGCCAGCAAAGCCGCAATGTTGACCTCCATGACCGCCGCGAGCAAGTCGTCGCGGGTCGGGAAATTTCGATAAAGCGTAGCGTTGCCAACGCCAGCACGGACGGCGATGCCGTCAAGCGACGCCAGCACACCCTCTTCCTCGAATGTCTCACGGGCCGCGACGAGGATCGCGTCACGATTGCGTTGGGCATCGGCACGCATCACGCGCGGTGCTTTCTGGGGCGAATTACGCGCAGCACACATCACATCTCTCTTTGACAAAGCGGGGAGTATCCCCGTATATTAGTCGTTCCGAGGATCATCCCCGTTTGGACAGGAGAATACATGAAGCAGTCACTCGAGGGTAGGACGGTGCTCGTCACGGGTGCAAACGGTGGGTTGGGAGAGCAGTTCGTGAAGCAGGCGCTCGAGCGCGGCGCCAGGAAAGTATATGCCGCAGCGCGAAGCCCGAGGAGGTGGGTCGATGCGAAAGTCCAGGTCATCACGCTTGATATCACGAATTCGGGGGACATAGCCCGTGCAGTAAATGCAGCGTCCGACGTCGACCTGTTAATCAACAACGCGGGCATCGCGCCGGCGGGAGACTCCATAACTGGGTCTGAGGACGAGCTCCGCCGGATCTTCGAGACGAATTTCTTCGGAACACTCGCCCTCGCGAATGCCTATGCACCTGTGCTCGCCAGCAACGGCGGAGGTACGCTTTTAAATATCCTGTCCGCGGCTGCCTGGATCAGCGTGCCAACTGGCTACGCGGCGTCGAAGGCGGCGATGTGGTCGGCGACTAATGCGCTGCGAGCGGCCTTAAAGAGCCAACGAACGCAAGTGATTGGCCTTCTCGTCGGCATGATCGATACGCCGATGACCGCGCGGTGGGATGTCCCGAAAGTCAGTGCCGCGAGCGTCGTCGAAAAAGCCTACGACGGTATCGCGGATGGCTCAATGGAGATATTGGCCGACGAGGCGACACAGGGACTCAAGGCCCGGCTGAGCGTGAAGGGCGAAGAGCTGTATCCGTGGATGGAAGAGCAGCTCCAGGGATTCGTGCCGTAATCTCGTCGAGGCGCCTCACGGCGAAAATGGATGCATACCGCAGTTTTCAGCGAGGCTGCGCGCGGCGCACTATGAAAACGACTGGTACCGGACATTTCTCGCCCGCGTTTGCTAATCGCGCGAGCGGACTATCGAGGTAAGCGCGTCTGAGCGTCCGCTAATGAGAAGACTGAAGGTCCCTTGTGGGTCGCTATGTAAAGCTTTGCATAGCGACCCCTATGTATAGATCTCAACTATGTATAGTTTGCTGGCTTCGAATTCGCGTAATGTAGGCGCAGCGCGGCTGGTGGCAGGCCGGTCAGCGATCTTCTAGACATAGTTTTGGTATCGGAGTCCAGTGGTGGTTCCACTTCAGGAGACCGTCATGGGAAACGTCCGACTGCCTCAACGCAGCTTCAGCAACTGGCTCGACGTGGGGCCCTTGGCGCCTCATGTCGATGCGTTCGTGCAATATCTGGCGGACCGTGGTTACGCCAAGAACAGTTTTGCCACTTACGTGCGCAGCATCGATCATTTTGCGCAATGGATTCATCGCCGTCGTGTGGATGTTTGTCGCATCGACGAATCAGTGCTCGCCGAGTTTCTGAACGAGCACCTTCCGTCCTGCCGTTGCGACGGTGTCGTTCAACGCCATCGACCCAGTCTGAGCGCTGCACTAGGGCATCTGCTGGTAGTGCTACGCGCTCGAGGAGTGATCACCCCACCGGTCGTGAGCAAAGCGCCGGTAAGCGAAGAACTACGCCAGTACGACGAGTACATGGATCATGTTCGTGGCCTCGCTCCGAAGACCCGGGAGTCGGCACTACGCATCGTAGGTCGGTTCCTGACCTCGCGGTTCGGCGACTACGTCATCGACATCCCGATGGTCAGGCCTGAGCACGTGCGCCGCTTCTTCGCCCAAGAGGCAAAGCTCTACAGCAAGCCGGCGAGTGCCGGCGCAGTGGTGGCCGCGCTGCGCGGCTACTTCCGCTACCGCGCGTCACTCGGCGATCTTGTACATGGGCTCATCGGCGCGCTCTCGTATCCTGCCAACTGGCAATTGGCTTCGCTGCCCAAGACCCTGACGACCGAAGAAGTCGAGCGGCTGATCGGGTCTCTCGGCCAAGCCGGCCGCTGCCCGATGCGGCGTACCGCCATCGTACGATGTGCCCTTGATCTTGGGCTTCGCAGCGGTGAAGTTGCGCGGCTCGGCCTTGATGACATCGACTGGCGCGCCGGTACGATCACACTCCGGCACACCAAGGGGCGTCGGGAAGACGTACTGCCGCTGCCATCGACCACCGGCGCAGCGATTGCCGCGTACCTGAAGGATGAACGTCCCAAGACCCGCAATCGCGCTGTCTTCGTACGTCACGTCGCCCCACGCGGCGAGCCCGCAGGCCCCGATCTCGTGCGCAAGACGATTCGCCAGGCCTACGCTCGCGCTGGGCTGCCATACACAGGCTCACACCTGCTTCGCCACACCATGGCAAACCGACTGCTGGCAAGCGGCTCCTCCCTCAAGGAGGTGGCCGACGTGCTGCGCCATCGGTCCCTGAACACGACACTAATCTACGCCAAGCTCGACAGCCGTAAATTGGTCGAGGTGGCGCTGCCGTGGCCGGGGAGCCCATCATGAGCGCCGTCCTCTCTCTGCACGCGTACGTTGAGCGCTACCTTACTGAGCGCCGCGGCCTCGGGTTTGGTCTACGCAGCCCGGCTTATGCCTTACGCAGCTTCGCACGGCACGTTCAGTCCATCGGTCACCGCGGACCGTTGACTGTGGAGGTCATGGCCGATTGGGCGCGACGCGACAGCCACGGCAGCAGCGACCCGCACACGTGGGCGAGACGACTCAAACAGTTGCGCTCGTTCATGCGCTGGCTGCAACAGTTCGAGCCGCGTACCGAGGTTCCCGACGATGCGATCTTCGGTCGCCTGCCGGAGCGACAGGCACCGCATATCTATAGCGAGAGCGAGATCGTTGATCTGCTGGCTGCCGCTCGACAGCTTGGGCCGGCCCCGGGCTTGCGCGGAATCATCTTCGAGACACTGTTCGGACTGGTCGCCAGCACGGGGCTGCGAATCTCAGAAGCGCTGGCGCTGCGCATCGAGGATGTCGACCTCACGCGCGGCATGCTCACCATCCACCAGACCAAGTTCGGCAAGTCGCGTCAGGTACCTATGCACCCCATGTGAACGGCTGTGAGAAACCGACACTAGACGGCGGCATCGATCAGAGATACCGAATGGTCCAGGTCTGCTGAGCGGTTTGGTAATGGTTTGTGTGAAGTGCAGGAGGCGGCACCGGCTGCGTCGGAAGGAGCCCGTAGGGCGCGTGCAGACGCAGCCGGTTCGGCTTGCTTCAGGAAGAGGTGACGCTGAAGTCGGGATGCGGTAGAAGAAGGCTTACCGCCGAAGAAACAGGCTCGACACCGGCTCAAACCGCCAAGTTCACTCCGATGTCGAGCCCCACACGCGCACGGGGCACGGGTGCCGGGCCAGTATGGCACGACCCATTATTCCCGTCGATACCGTTTCGGCATTGACGGGGATTGCCGATGCCGGACACAGGCCGTCTGTTCGTGTGCGCCCGTTGCCGGGCGCAGGTCGTCGTTTGCCGCCGTTGCGACCGCGGCCAGATCTACTGCGACGGTGACTGTTCTGAGGTCGCACGCCAGGCCAGCATGCGCGTGGCCGGCCAGCGCTATCAGCGCAGTCGTCACGGCCGCTTCGCGCATGCCGAACGGATGCGCCGCTATCGCAACCGCCAGAATAAAGTGACGCATCAGGGTTCCGCTGTACCTGCCGCCGATGCTCTACTGGCACCGACTTCGACGACGTCGGCGGCAACAGCAGCGGTGTCCGCCACCGCCCCAGCTGTGCCTGAGCGTTGCCATTTCTGCCACTGCGTCTGTCCGGACTCCGTGCGCCTCGGGCCACTACGCCGTCGGGTCTTCCGTGATGTTCGTACTACTACCTACTACACAGGAAGTGACCCATGACCATTGGAGTTGAACTCGAGGCGCAGATCCTGCGCTACTACCACGTCGAGAAGTGGCGCTGCGGCACCATCGCACGGCAGTTGCACGTGCACCGTGGCACGGTCCAGCGCGTGCTGGCGCAGGCCGGTCTGCCCCGCGTCGGCGGGATGCTCAGACCTTCGCAGATCGATGCCTACCTGCCGTTTATTCATGACACGCTCAAGAGGTTTCCGTCGCTCACGGCCAGCCGGCTGTATGCGATGGTCACCGAGCGCGGCTACCGTGGCAACCCTCATCATTTCCGGCACCTGATCGCGGTACACCGTCCGCGTCCTACACCAGAGGCTTATCTGCGGCTGCGCACCTTGCCTGGAGAGCAGGGCCAGGTTGACTGGGCCCATTTCGATCATCTGCAGATCGGGCGCGCGCGCCGGCCGCTCATGGCCTTCGTCATGGTGCTGTCGTGGTCGCGGCAGATCTATCTGCGCTTCTTCCTCGATGCCCGCATGGACAGCTTCCTGGCGGGCCACGCCGGCGCGTTCGCGGCGTGGTCCGGATTGCCAAGGATCCTCCTCTACGACAATCTCAGGAGCGCTGTGCTCGAGCGTCAGGGTGATGCGATCCGCTTCAACCCGACGCTTCTTGCGTTCGCCGCTCATCATCGCTTCGAGCCCCGTCCAGTGGCAGTGGCCAGAGGCAACGAGAAGGGACGCGTCGAAAGAGCTATCAGGTATGTACGTGAGAATTTCTTTGCCGCGCGCAAGTTCGTTGACCTCGACGACCTGAATGCCCAGGCCGCGCTCTGGTGCGCCGGTCCCGCCGCCGATCGTCCCTGCCGGGAAGAGCCCACGATCACGGTGCGCGAAGCCTTCGCCCGCGAACAGCCCAGCCTGCTTGCGTTGCCGGCGAATCCGTACCCGTGCGAGCTGCAACTGGCCGTGAAGGTCGGCAAGCAGCCGTATGTGCGCTTCGATCTGAACGATTACACGATCCCGCATACCCACGTGCGGCGCGTACTCACGGTCCGGGCCGATCCCCGGCAGGTGCGCATTCTCGACGGCGCCGATCTGCTTGCAACTCATGTGCGCAGTTACGATCGCGGCGCGCAGATCGAGATTGTCGCGCACATCGACGCCCTCGTTGCACGCAAACGCGAAGCCCGTCACCATCGCGGCCTCGACCATCTCGCCCGCGCGGCGCCGGCCAGTCACACGCTCATGCTGCGCGCGGCGGAACGCGGCGCCAATCTGGGCAATATCACCGCCCACCTGCTGCGGCTGCTCGACCGTTATGGTGCAGCCGAACTGCAGGCAGCGATCGAGGAAACGCTCGCCAGCGATGCCGCGCCTCACCAGAATCCGGTGCGTCTGGCGCTGGAGCGTCGGCGCGAGTCGCGGCAGATACCGCCGCCGGTGACGGTGAACCTGCCCGAGCACGTGCGTAGCAAGGACACGCTGGTGACCCCTCACCGGCTCGACATCTACGACCAGATAACGGGAGGTGCTGATGAGCTCGCCTGAGAACCTGCAGGAGCGCGCGAACGCCCTGCGCCTGTACGGGCTGCTGGCACACTGGCCGGATCTCACGGACGCCGGCTGGGTTGCGCCGCTGCTGCAGTGGGAAGAAGACGAGCGTGCCCGCCGTTCGCTCGAGCGACGCATCCGGGATGCCCATCTGGGTAGCTTCAAACCGCTGTGCGACTTCGACTGGGCCTGGCCCACGCGCTGCGACCGGGCCACCGTTGAAGAACTGATGTCGCTCGAGTTCGTCAGGGACACCGCCAACGTCGTACTGATCGGCCCGAACGGCGTGGGCAAGTCGACCCTGGCGCTGAACCTCGCCTACCAGGCGCTCGTCAACGGGCACACCGCGCTGTTCACAACCGCTGGCCAGATGCTCGGCGAGCTCGCCGCGCTTGACAGTGACTCGGCGTTACGCCGGCGGCTGCACCGGTACGCCACGCCCGACGTGCTTGTAATTGACGAGGTCGGATACCTGTCCTACTCGAACCGCCACGCCGACCTGCTGTTCGAACTGATCAGCCGCAGGTATGGCGCAGCGAGCACCGTGGTCACCACAAACCGGCCGTTCGCAGAATGGTCGGAGGTGTTTCCGAACGCTGCCTGCGTCGTCTCGCTGGTTGACCGGCTGGTGCATCGCGCCGAAGTCGTCGCAATCGAAGGCGAGTCCTACCGGGTGAAGGAGGCACGTGAACGGGCCGAGCAGCGCACAAAGAAACGCAGCGCGGCACGCATGGAGAAGAAGAAGTCATGAAGCGCCTTCACCTGCCTTCGGGCATCACTCACGGGCTCGACTTCCTGATCCCGGACAACTGGTCCGCCGATCAGGCGCTGGCCGTCGTCGAACTCATCGACGATCTGCGCGAGCGTATCGCCGCGCACTACCAGATTCCGCTCAATGAACTGCTGCACGAACAGCGCGCGCCTCCCGACAATCCTCATCCTCGCGACATCGATGATCCATTCTGACGACCATCACCCAACAACAGCGGGCCGTAACCGCCCCCTGTTGTTGGCGCATTTATTCAACCTTGCGCCGCCATCTGGTGGCGCTTTTACACCGCCGCTAACACCCCACCACGATCGAAACCCTGCGTCGCTATCGGTTGACGCGTGACCTGTCTGGCGAGTCCGTGCAGGAGGACGCACCGTTCTTCGTCGGCACGCGCGGTCAACGCCGGGGACTGCCGCTGGGCGAGCGCCAGGTACATCGCGTCTTCAAAGGGCTACGCGAGAACCTGAACTGGCGCAACCGCGGGACCCATCACGCCCCGCGTATCCACGATCTGCGGCACACCTTCGTCGTGCACCGCATCATGCGATGGCACACGCAGGGTGTTGATATCGATCAGGCGATGCTATCGCTGTCGACCTACGTCGGGCACGCCATGGTGACCAACACGTATTGGTACCTCTCGGCGGTTCCGGAGTTGATGGGTTTGGCTGCAGAGCGATTCGAGTCGTTCATGCCCCAGGTGGAGGTGCCCGATGCGTAATGCCGTCGCACCCAAGCCGCCTTCATTCGCTTCGCTCGTGCAGCAGTTCTTTACCGAATACCTGGTCACACAGCGCGCGCTCAGCTCGCGCACGGTAGCGTGTTACCGCGACGCCCTGGTGCTGTTTCTGGACTTCGCCGGGCGCAAGCTGGGCAAGGAGCCGACCGCGATGCAACTCGTGGACATCCAGCCCGATCTGATCCTGGCATTCCTGGATCATCTGGAGCGCGAGCGGAACAACTCGGTTCGCAGCCGCAATCTGCGGCTGACCGGGCTGCGCGCATTCCTGAAGTTTGCCGGCCGACGCGATGTCGCCTCGCTACATGTTGTAGAGCGAGCCTTGGCGGTGCCGATGAAGCGCTTCGAACGCCCGATGCTGGGTTTCCTCACTCGCGAAGAGATGGTGGCAGTCCTGGGGCAACCCGGACCGACCTGGTCCTCGCAGCGCGACCATCTACTCATGGCGATGCTCTACAACACCGGCGCTCGTGTGTCCGAGATTATCGGCGTGCGCGTGAGCGATGTCGTACTCGACGGAGCGGCTTGCGTGCACCTGCAGGGCAAGGGTCGCAAACAACGATCGGTACCGCTGTGGAAGACGACTGTGCAGGAAATCCGCGCATGGCTGCGCCTCAACCCACAACTGCGAACTGAAGCAGCCTTGCTTCCTAATCGCGACGGGCGCGCGATGACTCGCTGTAATGTTGGGCAACGCTTGGATCTTGCCGTCGCCCGCGCCGCGACCAGCCTGCTGAGCCTTGCCAACAAGCAGGTTTCACCGCATACGTTGCGTCACACCACGGCGATGCACCTGCTGCAATCGGGCGTGCCCTTCAACGTGATCGCACTCTGGCTCGGACATGAGAGCACCAATACCACTCACCGCTACGTTGAGGCAGACCTCGCCATCAAGGAGAAGGCACTCGCTCGGCTGGAAGCTCCCGCGACCAAGATGCGGCGATTTCGTGCGCCGGATTCGCTCATCCGCTTCTTACAGACGCTATAACTATGTAAAGATCCGTCGGCCCCTCAAGCCCTGCGGAACAGGGGCCGATACCCGCCTTCGAGCCAACCTATACATAGTTGAGATCTATACATAGGGGTCGGTAGTCCGCACTGACGACTGGCCGTTTTTTCAGACAGCGAAATTCCTCTGGCCGCTTTCGGGCGCTGCATTTGAACGAGCCGACTGACGCAGCCGACCCGCAACGGTCGGTCAACTTGCCGCTTTGCGAATGACCGCTACCACGAGTACAGCGGCCGGCCGGGTCGTATATCGCAGACTTTGCCGATCAGCTTCGTGGGAGTTAGTCTATAGGCGGAACCGCCCCGTCGGTCAAGGTCTTAAGCAGACGCGCTCGACGGCGTTTGAGGTCGGCTATCTGGATGGAGGTTGCCGGCTCAACCAATGTACACGCGAGGAAAAATGGATAAGTTCGATGCGATGCGCGTCTTTATACGCGTGGTGGAATCGGGGACGTTCACCAAGGCTTCCGAGACCCTCAACATCCAAAAGCCTACGGTTACCCGACTGGTTCAGACGCTGGAAAACGATTTGGCGACGAAGCTGCTCAATCGCACAACCAGACGGGTCACTGTCACGCCCGATGGCGCGGCCTATTACGATCGCGCTGTGCAATTGCTAGCCGAACTGGAAGAGCTGGAAAATTCCATGAGCGGTGCCAAATCCAATCCGAAAGGCAGATTGCGCATCGATCTTCCGCGCCCGCTAGCTCATTCAGTTGTTATTCCTGCACTTCCAGACTTTCTTGCGAAATATCCGGATATCGATCTTGAGATTGGCGTCAGTGACAGTCCGGTCGACCTGATCGCTGAAAACGTGGATTGTGTCGTACGCATCGGCACATTGACCGATCAATCACTGGTGGCCCGGCGAGTTGGCATCAGCTACTTCGAACTATGTGCATCGCCAGGATACTGGAAGAAATTTGGTAAGCCGAAGCATCCGAGCGAAATCGGCCGTCACCATACAATGATTCACATGGTCTCGGCGAGGACGGCAAAGCCATTTCCAATCACCGCTCGTCACGGCAAAGAGGTCATTGATATTCGGGGCAAAAAAGTCGTCCGTTGCAACGACGTGTCGACTTGCACCGATCTTGCCACAGCGGGGCTCGGAATTATCAATGGGGGAACCTTTATGACCGCGCCACTGATTGCATCAGGCGAGCTGGAGCGTTGTCTCGAGAAATGGCAGCTTCCCCCTATGCCCGTGTCGATCGCATACCCTCCCAATCGGCATCTCGGTAACAAATTACGTGTCTTCGTAGACTGGATCGTCGAGCTGTTTGCCACGCATCCCTCGCAGCAATCGCCACGTGGCTAATCCATATTGACGATGCTACGCGGCCCTCGGGTACGACACGCAACTACCCGAGGTCAATCAAACTCGCTGGACGGCGAGCGCCATCTTGCCGAGCCCAACAGCAACCACACTGCCCTCTGATCACACATCGAGGCGCTAGTCCTGACGACTCTGGTTGTCGCCCGCTCGTCGCAATCCTGTCGACCGCACCCGCTCTCAAGAACGCTTTCCCCGTGTCATTGACCGTGCGATTAGGGGGTATTTCGACAACAATCTTTTAATAGACCAAGAGTTTCTCCCCACGATCGGAATCCCTAGACTGCTTTCAAACGGCGGAAACACGTTCCGACGAGTCCAATTCACCACGCGATTGTGAGGAAGCAGATCATGAAGACGACAGATACAACGTTCGACCAGGTCATGACACGGCCGACGAGTCCGCGGACCGGGTTGTCTCACGCCTTGACCCTCGGGATGACGGCTGGCATTGCCGCCGGCTTCATCGTTCTTGTTCCGGTTTTAATCCTGCAGTTGGCTCGAGGCGTCGGCATTGTTCCAGAGATGCAGCTAGCTGCCAGCAGCCTGATGGGCATGGTTGCCTACGCAGGCGCTGCCGGCCTGATCGTGGGAACCTTGCTTCACTTCTTCGTATCGATCGTCCCGGCGATCGCCTACGGGCTGGTCGCGTGGCGCTTTCCAGTGGTGAACCGCCTGTCGTGGATCGCCGGTCCAGTGCTCGGCCTCATCGTGTTCTTCTTCATGGGCTTCATCGTATTGCCACGCAGCGCATTTACCACGCCCGCGTCGGTTTCGCCCATGCCGTTTCTGCCCGCGCTGCTAATCCATATGCTCGCGCTCGGCCTGCCGATCGCGCTGATCGTCCGGCGCGGATGGGACGTCGCGTGACAACATCAATCGATGTCCGAGTCTAATTCAAAACGACGCGTACTTTCAAGCAAAGAGGAAACATAAAATGATTGGCATTACTGGAGCAAATGGCAACCTTGGCCAATTGGTGATCAGGGATCTGCTGAAAATTATCCCCGCAACTCAGATCGTTGCGGCAGTTCGAAATCCGGAGAAAGCCGACAACCTGCACGACGTGGGCGTCCATGTGCGCGAGGCGGATTATGATCGTCTGGAAACCCTGATCGAGGCTTTCAAAGGTGTGGAGAAGCTGCTGCTCATATCGGCCGTACAACCGGGCGAAAGATTCAGGCAACATCGGGCCGTGATCGATGCAGCCAAGCGAGCCGGCGTCAAGCTGATTGCATATACGAGCCTGCTGCGAGCAGACACTTCGAAGCTGATTCTTGCTGGCGAACACCTGCAGACCGAAGAATATCTAAAGTCCTCTGGCATGGACTTCGTATTGTTGCGCAACGGCTGGTATCTGGAAAACCATACGGAAACACTTGCGTCAGCGTTGAGCCAATCCGCGATTAAAGGTAGCGCAGGACAAGGCCGATTTGCCTCTGCCTCGCGGGCCGATTACGCAGGCGCGGCAGTTACGGTCCTGACGCAACCAGGTCACGCCGGCAAGACCTACGAACTTGCGGGAGACCATGCCTATTCGATGTCGGAATTGGCCGAGGAGGTGTCGAAGGAGGCCGGTCGTCAGATCGTCTATGACGATCTGCCACCTTCCGACTATGAGGCCATGCTATTGAGCTTTGGTCTGCCAAAAATGATCGTCGATGTCGTTATCGATGCGGACGTGAATTCGTCGAAAGGCGAGTTGAATAGCGCCTCTGGTGATCTGTCCAGACTTCTCGGCAGAAACACGACGCGCCTCTCCGAGGCCGTCAAGGCTGCGCTGCAAATCTGACCCGATGGTTTCAGAACAAGAAAGCCGGTCAGAACCGATCGATCAGGGCCTAAGAGTCTCCCTGGGGTTCCGTCGCAATAGCGGCGGCTGGTATGCTGGGGGACCTTACAGAACGATGTGAACGACAATGAAAGCGCTCAGTCCGGCGGTAGCCAAGGTGCTGAAACGGTTGCACTATCCGCTTGAGATCATGTTGGTGTGCGTGCGTTGGTACGTGGCCTACCCGCTGAGCTTGCGCAATCTCGAGGAGATGATGGCCGAACGCGGGATCGCGGTCGATCATTCGACCGTGCACCGGTGGGCCATCAAGCTGCTGCCGGTGCTTGAAAAGGCGTTCCGCCGCTGCAAGCCGCCCGGTCGGCAAGAGCTGGCGTGTCGACGAGACCTACATCAAAGTCAAGGGGCAATGGACCTATCTGTATCGCGCCGTCGACAAGGCCGGCAACACGGTTGACTTCCTGCTGCGAGCCAGGCGGGACAAGGAAGCGGCCCGACGGTACTTCGAGAAGGCTATCGATCAGAATGGCGTGCCCGAAACCGTAACCATCGACAAGAGTGGTGCCAATCTGGCCGGGCTGCACGCCGTGAACGCCGAGCGTGAGACGCCTATCAAGATCCGCCAGGTCAAGTATCTCAACAACATCGTGGAACAAGACCATCGGGCGATAAAGCGCCGTACCCGACCCATGTTGGGATTCAAGATATTTCGTTGTGCGCGCATCTTGTTAAGCGGCATTGAACTTATGCATATGATCGCCAAAGGGCAGATGAAAGACTGTGGTTTCGGACAGACTCCCGCGGAGCAGTTCTACTCGTTGGCGGTATAAGTAGTCCTCAGCATGCTGGCCATTGTTCAACGCACTTTTCTTAGTGCGACAGAACCCTTCCTGAGTACGTTGCCGGCTGACACGCCAATGCCCCACGCGTGCGCGAATCGGGGACGGGCCTGCCGAGCCGCTTACGGCAAGCTCACCGCCACCGGCAGTTCTCTAGCGGGCTTCCGTGGGAGAGGGAGATCAAGTGAAATAAATCACGACTTCCAGCCTACTTATTGGGAGGGCCGCGAAAGAGGTCAGCATCTCCCGTTGGGTGAATCCTTGCGATGAGAGTGCTTTACAGCAAGGTCTCGACGCTGAGCCAAGCTAAGCGTCGCCGGCTACGGCGTAAATGGCAAGCTTCAGCGCTGGATTATGGTGCCCCCACCTCGTGAGAACTCCACCATTCACTGAATTCCGGACAGCGCGTGCGCAGTTGTTCGACCAAGGTACCGAACGCTGCATCTCCCGCCCACAAATCGTGCGCGACCCGAAAGAGCGATATCATGCGGCGCGCTTCGTCTCCCCAAGTCTCACCGAACAGCCGCCTCGCCGCCGGGTCACCCAACATGTAGAGAAGTATGTTGCGTTCTTCACACGGGAGAAGCGCGAAGTCGGTAAATAGGTCCGCCGCCGCGTCATTCCACGCAAGGATGTCCCAGCGCTGCCCGAGCACGTAGGCGGGCTGTTGGAAACTCGCAACCAGATTGCTGATCGTCTCAGGGACAACTTCGATTACGAAGGCTTTGCGTTTCGGTGTTTCAGCAAGGGCGCGCAGATGAGACAACTCGGCCTTACCGAGCCGAAGTGCTTGGCCCAACGCCGAAATCGTCGATGCAGAGGGTGACACTGCCCGCCCCTGCTCGAGCTTTATATACCATTCAACGCTAATCCCGGCGAGTTGCGCCACCTCTTCACGACGAAGCCCTGGTGCTCGCCTGCGACGAAGAGTGGGAAGCTCAACGTCGCCAGGGAGAAGCTTCGTCCGGCGCGACCGTAGAAACTCGCCTAATTGCTTACTGCTGCGCATAGCATCCCTTTTTGGTGGCACTCAGTAATACCAGTATCATACTGGCTCTTGTTGAGCGCGCCTTTCTTGTCAAAAATGCGCCTGAACAAAGGATAAGCGGAGAAAGCGCTCTCATGAAAACCGATGTCGATGGAACAAGCTGGAACTGGGTCAGGCAGGGCACGCTCGGGTCGCCCGTTGTCGTTCTGATCCACGCTGTTGGGCTGGATCTCTCCTATTGGGAGAAGCAGATCCAGCTCTTGGCGCCGAACTATGATGTGATCGCCGTCGATCTTCCCGGGCACGGTCAATCGGCCGCTCCACCGGCAGACTGGAGCTTCGAGAAGGCGGCGGCCGGTATCGTGGCTGTCCTCGACGACGCAGCCGTAAGAGCCGCACATCTTATTGGCCTGTCGATCGGCGGGATGATCGCGCAGGAAGTTGCCATTTCATACCCGGCCCGTGTTCGATCATTAATGCTCCTCGCGACCGCAGCCGCCTTCTCCGATGAGGCACGCGCTGCAATGCTGCAGCACGCAGCACTTGCGGAAGCGCGGGGCATGGAAGCCGTTCTGCCTTTTGTTCATTATTGGGTTACCAGCGAGACAGCACGAGATCGGCCGGACATTATTGATCGCATCTCTCTGAGCTTGCTGCGTCTCGATGCATCGGACTATGCGCTGATTTGGCGAATGATCGCTGGCTTCGACGCTTCGGCGCGCTTGGGCACAGTTCGGTGCCCGACCGTTGTGCTCGTCGGCGACCGCGACCTTAACACGCCTGAGGCTTACGCCGTCTTACTTGCCGCTGCCGTTCAGCAGGGTAATACCATCGTCCTACCAGGGGCATCGCACTTGATCCCCCTCGACCTCCCCGTAGAGACAGCCTCGGCCATCGAAAAGTGGCTGGCGCACACGGAGTCACATTAGGAAAAAGGTGTGCTGTAAAAGTACTTGCGGCGTCTCGTCGTTTAACTGTGTATTTCCTCAAGACCAAAAACTTGACGACTGAGGTCGGGCCGCGCGACGATCGAGATCGTGCCGCGCGCCAGTTCGTCCGCGCTCGCATCGGCCCATGCCAGGATGGTTTCTGCCGGCATGGCCGCGCGGAGTTCCGCAAGGTAGCCCGCTTCCTGTTCGTCGGGCAGACCACTGATTAGTGTGATGACGTCGGTCATGGCGCGTGCGTCTGCGTCGGGTAAAAGCTCTCGCCGCGCGCGCGAACGCGCGCCGGGAGAGCAAGGGTAAGTGGATGAACGAAGGGCGCCGCAACGCTCACGTGCCTGCTGTCTCGCCTTCCATCTCGGCCATGTCGATGAAGCGGTCGCCGATCCTCGGATGTGCACGGCCACCGTCGGCCGCTCCGATCGCGATCAGCACTTCATTGGGGGCCGGGCGCGTCGGCGATCTGGAAAGTCGCCGTAGGAAGTGCGACCGCTGGCCGGTCGCAGACTTGTGGATCATCGGCAGCGAAAGCATCGCGCCGGGACCGACGCGGGTATTCGTAAAGCTGAGGAACGACGTACCGTTTACCGCCGCGCGGAATATATTGCCGAAACGCAGCGTGTGGATCAGCGCGGACGCATGCTCGATTTCGCCGTTCACGCCGACCACCGCAGCTTTACCATATGCCTCCGCCATGGGCGACTGGTGGACTCCTCTCTCACCGCAAGGAAGCTGTCCGAGACAGACTTCGTGCTCGCGGCGAGCCCAGGCTATCTGGCGGCTCACGGTGTTCCGAGGCGGCTTGCGGACCTCGATGAGCACACCTGCATCGTCTTTGCGAACGGCCGCGAGCGCTACCCCTGGTCGCTGAAGGTCGGGAGGGAGCTGGTCTCCTATGTGCCGCACGGCTCGCTGCTGACTGGCGATGCGGAGCATATTCGCGCGGCGGTGCTGTGCGGGCTTGGCATTACTCAGGCGCCGTTCTGGCTCATGGCGGAAGAAATCCGATCCGGCGAAATCGAGGTGTTGCTGCCAGATCTGCAACCCGAGCGCGTCCCGATTCACCTTGTCTATCCGGCAGGTCGTCGAGTGCCGATGAGGGTTAGAGTGTTCATCGAGTATCTTGTTTTTGCATTTGCGCGTTCAGAGCTTTGAAACGCAGTTCAGTCACGCGTGGCTGTAAATCGGCCGACGCCGAGACGCTGAATTGTTGGCAATCTACGTGTTGACGACTGTCTCTTCATGGGCCGACCCGTGCCTCACGTCCCGCATGCGTCAACCCACAGGCCGCGCATCGCACGTCAGACCGTGACCGACCTGCATGCACCCGCTCGGTCGCGTAACTGACGAACGGATCGATCACACAAGCTCGCGGCGCACGCGGGCCGTAACGAGGCGCCTGAACGCCATCCCTGATGTACTTGCGTACCGTCTTGCGATCCATACCAAGCCGGGCGGCGATGGCCGAGACGCTCAGTCCCTGCCGATGCAGTTCCAAGATCGTCATCACATCTCCCAGATCAATCATCGACGTCCCCGTTCGCGTGAGTGGAACGAAGCGATCGTCGGTGATCAGCCGATGAGGCGCGCGGCTACGCCGCGCACCTCATCCTTGAACCAACTGGGGATTTTTACTTCGATGAATAGGGGATTATTTATCGGACGGCGATAATTGCCATTCTCCACTAGTTCCGCGATCAGCCGGCCTCCGAGAAGACCTGTACCTCCGGCGACCAAAATTCTCATGATGATCAGCCTTTCGACCCGGTGATCCCGCTGTGGGCGCTTGCGCGTTACCGGCAACTGAAGCGCTCCGCACGACGCGCGCCACGGTCGGGATATGACGGTGCCAGTGATGACAACTGCAACTGGCGATGCCCCGCCGGTGATCGCGGTGACCGGCCACATATCAAAGACCAGGACACGCTGAAAGACGGGATGTCAAATGAATTTTCACACCAGAAAGTGGGTCAAGCCTGAAGATCTGAATCCAAACGGAACGCTGTTCGGCGGCAGCTTGCTGCGCTGGATCGACGAAGAAGCCGCCATTTACGCGATCTGTCAGATGGACAACCAGCGCGTTGTCACCAAATTCATGTCTGAGATCAACTTCGCCAGTTCGGCCCGGCAGGGCGACATCATCGAACTCGGCATGACGGCGACGCATTTTGGCCGCACGTCGATCACGCTGCGCTGCGAGGTGCGCAACAAGATCACGCGCAAGAGCATCCTGACGGTCGAGAAGATGGTGTTCGTGAATCTCGATGAAAACGGCGAGCCGGCGCCACACGGGCGTACACAGATCCGCTATGCGAACGAGGCGTTTGCCCGCGATCGCGAGAATTCGCGGCCGGTCGCGCAACCGCCCGTCGCAGCCTGAGAGGACGCCACGGAGCGCATCGAAGCCGATACGATGCACTGACGAACGCCCTAGGGATGCGGGAGAGATCGGTGGTCAGGCTCTCGCTAACGCCATCGGTGAAATATTCCTGCCCCGGATCGCCGCCAACATTGGCGAAAGGCAGGACAACAATCGAAAGTCGTGGCGTCCCCGCAGCGTGCCGATCCCCTAGAGACCGCTGACTGTCGGCGATCCGAGGCGTTGCGCCGGATCGTGGGGTGCGCTGTATTTCGCTGACGGCTTCGATACGGCACCCTTTCCCAGCACAGGTAGCAACTTGATGGCCCAGTGGTGGACCGTCGAATGGTCGACAGACACAGCCCGCTCGGACATCACCTCTTCCAGATGGCGCGAAGGCTCAACGGGTAGGCGACGTACCAACGTACGGACGTCAGCATTACGCCCAGTGGGTAATGCAGCCGTTTGAGCGCCTTGCTCACAACGGCGTTGGGTGTCTTGACCATTCGTTACATCGTTCGTCTTGGGACCTCTCACCATAGCAGACGCGCTTACCGCGACAGAACCCTAATTCTGGTCCCAGGTTCAGGTTAGAGTTACAACCAAAACGAGCACGGCGACAATCCGCAAGTGGTCTACAGCAAGACGGTAAACCGCGTCCCCTCTCCCAGACTACTCACCGTCAACCGCCATTCGTGCGCCAGAGCGATTTCCTTGCAAATGGCGAGCCCGAGGCCGGCGCCGTCGTGCCGCACATCCGGGGCACGCCAGAACCGCCTGAAAAGAAAGGGAAGGTATTCCTGCCTGATACCAGGCCCCTCGTCCCTCACCTGAATCGAGACGTCATCGATGATCAGCGTGATGACGCTATTGGGCGGCGAAACATTGATCGCGTTCTCGACGATGTTCTTCAGCAGGATAAAGAGCGCACTCCGGTCCGCCCAGATCGACGATGGCGCATTCAGTGTTTCCAACTGAAGCTTCACGTGTTTCCGGTCCGCCCGTCGCTCCAGATAGCCGACGACGTCCTGCGCGACGTCCACA
The DNA here is from genome assembly GCF_050436385.1 of Paraburkholderia sp. MM5477-R1. NCBI lineage: Bacteria > Pseudomonadati > Pseudomonadota > Betaproteobacteria > Burkholderiales > Burkholderiaceae > Paraburkholderia > Paraburkholderia sp. MM5477-R1. The sequence continues at coordinate 347,908 of NZ_JBNDMC010000001.1, read as the reverse complement.
CTGCTTACCTCGCCAAAGGTAAGGTTCTGCGATTCGCTGACTTCGGCCAGATGCAGTAATTGCCGGACCTGGCGCGCCATCAGATCGATCTCGCGAAACAGCAGTTCCTTGTCCTCGATCTCCGGCTGCAGTTCGATCTGGCCACGGATCAGAGTCAGCGGCGTTTGCAGTTCATGCGCGGCTGACGCCAGAAACTGTTGCTGCACCGTGAAACCATTTTCGAGTCTGCCGAGCGTCTCGTTGAAGGCGCTGATCAGCGGCCTGATCTCGCTCGGAATCCCCTTGGAGGACAGGCGTGTCGTCAGATTGCGCGGCGTGATCAGCGCAGCGGCGCGCGACGCCTGCCTGAGCGGTTTGAGTACCCGATGCACGGTAAAGGTCAGCGTCAGCCCAAAAATGATCGTCGCAATGAAAAACGTGATCCGGACGATGTCCGGTATCGGAGCGATCTTCACGCCGATCAGCGCCTGGTTCAGGCGCTGACTCGTTGCGGTCTGAATGTAATAGACCGCCTGCCCGTGCGGAACCTGCTGCGTCATTATGTCGAACGGTTTGCTGTCGATGCTCGCCTGCATGATCCTGCCGTTCGCGGTGGCAGGATCGCCCTCAAGCCATGGACGGCTGTCTCGCGTGTCGCCCGACGCGAACAGCACGCTGCCCCGCTCATCAAGCACGCGATATTGGAGTTCAGTGGGCGCCACGTTGAACAGCCACGCCTCGCGTTCGGGAAGCCGTACCGAGACCAGATGGCCGGCATCGTCGAAGACGAGCCCGTCTACGACATGCATGACCTTCTCCCGCTGTTCGCTGCGACCGAGCGTCTCTTCCGGGAAGTGACTGAACACGTAGATGACGATGGTCGCCAGCACGGTCAGGCACACCGCCAGCGCGACAATGCTGGTCAGCCACAGGCGCGCGGACAGACTTCGAATCCAGTGATTGAGCATGTCGAATGGGTAGCGGTTGGTTGCCGGTGCTCGATGAGCGCCGGCGGGTTAGCAATTTACCTGAGGCTGGTTCGAACCGGCTCTGCCACGGACGGCGAAATGGACGCATGGTACTTTCGCGACACGCCAAAGCTCCAGTCGTCCGATCCTGGACGAAAAACATACCCCTTTGCGCGCACCGTCTGAATCAGTCTCGGCAGGCGGCGTCCTGCTCGATCCGTCTGCGCAGACGGTGCACCCACACGCCCACGGCGGCCAGTCGGGGCGGCGTATCGGGCCAGATGCGCTGCGCGATAACCTCTTTCGATAAAACCCGCCCGGGCGCACTGATGAACAGATTGAGCACCGCGTACTCGGTTTGCTGGAGCGGAACCGGTTCGGCCTGAAACGTGAGGGTGCGCGATGTGTAATCCAGTTCGAAGCCGTTGAAACTGAACGGCCGCTTGAGCACCGGGTCTTGCAGGGGAGTCTGTACAGTGCGTTCTAGCACGCAGCGGATTCTGGCCAGCACTTCATGGACGTTGAACGGCTTGCAGATGAAATCGTCAGCGCCGCATTCAAGGGCCACAATGCGCTCCGTGACATCATCCCGTTCGCCGAGCATGATGACCGGCAGGTCGTCGCCGCCGCGTCGCAGCGCCTGCAGCGCGGCAAGGCCGCTGCCCCAGGTCGCGCCGCTCGTCATCACGATCAGTGCCGGCCGTTCCACTTCCACGCGCTGTGTGACCTTGCCAGGTTCGTACAGAACCGCGACATCGAAACCGCTCGACTGCAGGTAGGTGCGCAATGCGTCACGACACGCGGGATCGCTGTGGACTATCAGAATCAGCTGTTTCATACGCCCCTCTTTGCTGACACAGGTTGGTCGGGCAAATCGCCCTGTCCGTTTTCGTTGTCGGCCTGCAGCGCGAAACCTGCGCCACGGATGTTTGCGAGCCGCGTCGTGGAGCCTAGCGTCGCCAGCTTCTTGCGCAACCGGTGCAAGGTCACTTCCAGCGCGTTGGGCGTCACCGCCTCGCCCAAGCCCCAGGCTGCATGTTCGAGTGCCGCGTGCCGTACGGTCCGGCCGCCCGCCTTCACAAGGCACAGCATTATCTGCAATTCGGCCGGCGCGAGCAGGACCGCCTCGGCACCGCAACACATCGCGCGCTGCTGCGGATCCACGATGATGTCGGCGAACGACAGAACCAGTTCCGCCAGCGTCGGCGGTCGGCGCATCAGCGTGCGTACCCGGGCGACCAGTTCGCCCATCGCGAACGGCTTGGTCACGTAGTCGTCGGCGCCGCTCTCGAGGCCGTCCACGCGGTCATGCAGCGCATCGCGTGCGGTCAGCATCAGGCAGGGCGTCATCTGGCCTGCTGCACGCAACGCGCGCAGGAAAGTGAGCCCATCCCCGTCAGGCAAGCCGCGGTCGATGATCAGCACCGCGTAGTCGCCCCGGTTCACACCGTAGCTGGCCTCGGAGACAGTAGAGAACAGATCGGTTTCGATTCCCGCAGATGCCAGGGCCTGGCGCACCATCGCGGCCAGGCGCTTATGGTCTTCGATCAGTGCGACTCGCGACATGACGCTGCGCTCATTTGAATTGATAAAGGTAGCCGAGCTTGACCTGGGGAATGTATCTCTTTCCGACGATCGGGCTGTCGGTGATGCCGCTGCCGAGATGGGTCACCCCTAAATCGAAACTCACCATCTGATGGCGGGTGAACCTGTAGTCCACTCGCGTACCGATCGACATGTCGTAGGACGCCTTGCCCGTGTACTCGGGGCGTCCCGCCTGCACCTCCGACGGCCGTACGCCATAGTAATAGTTGACATATTTGCTGCTTAACCATTCAATGCCGGCGTGCGGCTCGACTGACCAGTTGCCCAGATCGAAGGACTTGCTGAAGTCGAGGTTAGCCGTCTCACCCTTATTCCCTCCCAACAGGTAGTCGCCCGACAGCGTGCCGAACGCGGTTTTCCATGCGAGCGCCGGACCATACCAGAACGCGCCGCTGCGGTTTTCCATGCCGCTCAGGATCGACGCGTCGGACCCCTTGTAGCCGCCGAAGACGTCGAACTTGCCGCGCAGCGTGACGGTCACGTCGCTCCACTTGCCGACCTTCAGATCGACCGTGGTGCCGAAGGCGTGCACCCATTTGTTGTCGAAGGAAATCAGCGGAATCGCCGCGACCCGGCTGCCGTCGCCGCGGTAGGGCGACGACTCGATTCCGACTGCCGCGCCGAGGCCCCAGTGCGTCACATTCGTCGCATTGCTCAGCACGGTAAAGCCGCTGTCTTCCGCCTCGGGCGGGTCCGCACTGACACCGTCTGCCCAGGCCGCGCCCGAATACAGAAAGGCCGATGTGACGGCCAACAGCAGCGGGTGCTTACGGCGGAGAGTTTTTTTCACAGTCGTTCCTACAAGTGGATGGATGAGACGCAATCGACTTTAGGACCGGCCGACTTACTCGTTACTTACTCACAAAAAGGCGGCGAATCGAGCGAGACGCGGCGCAAGTTTCGCGCAGAAGCCCGGCTCAGCGGGCAGTCACCCCGTTCGTATCGCGCCGCCTGGACCTGCCGGGCAAGCGGGCAACCGTGCGCCGCAGGGCGTCGATGTAAGAGAACACGACAGGCACCACCAGCAGGCTGAGCGCCGTGGAGGTCAACAGGCCGCCGATCACCGCAAAGGCCATCGGCTGCCGGAAACTCGCGTCGGCGCCGAAGCCGAGCGCGATCGGCAGCATGCCCGCGGTCATTGCGACCGTCGTCATCACGATGGCCCCCGCGCGCTTCATGCAGGCATCTGCGAGTGCTTCCACCATCGGCACCTGCCGCAGCTGAAGATTGCGGATCGTGTACTCGACAAGCAGGATCGAGTTCTTCGTGACGATCCCCATCAGCATCACGAGGCCGACCATCGACGGAACGTCCAGCTCGCTGCCGGTCACGAGAAGCATCACGAACGAACCGCCCAGGCACAGGGGCAGCGCGGACAGGATCGTGAGCGGCTGGAAGAAGTCATTGAATAGCAGGACCCAGCAACAGGTACACGCAGAGGACACCGGTCGCCATCGCGAACAGGAAGCCGGACGACAGTTCGGCCATGGTGTCCGCGTCGCCGTCTTGGAGCAGGGCAACATCCGCAGGCAGCGCACGCACCGACGGCAGCGCCCTGACCGATTTGAGCGCCTCGCCGAGCGCCGTGGCGCCCAGATCAGCCGACACCGTGACGAAACGTTTGCGATGGCGGCGCGCAATCTCCGCGGGACCGCTGCCCACCGAAACACTCGCCACCGATCCCAGCGGCACGAGGCCGTCGCGGCCTTTCAGGCGGAGGCCGAACACCGAGCTGACGCGCTCCAGGTCGGGATTGGCGAGCCGCACGCGCAGGCAGATCTGGCGATCGTCGAGATCGGGTCTCGCCCGTTGCGCGTCGAAGTCTCCGGTGGTCGCGATGCGCACGGTCTTGCCGATCGCAGCGGTGCTGATGCCGCGTTCGGCGGCAAGGGTCATGTCAGGCCGGAGCTCGATCTCCGGCCGCTCCAGGCTCGCCGTCGACGCCACGTTGTTCCGCCCAAGAACCCCGCGCATTTCACGCGCGATCCGGGCCACTCTTTCGGTCATCCATGTCGCGCTCAAAATAAGACGACAAGAGTATGTCAATCACGGTGCCGTCCTTCTTCACCGCCTGGTATTCGATATCTTCACATCGGGCGGTCTGAAAAATCTGGCGGAGGACGGTGCCGGTGGCGTACATGCGTGAGGCTGGCGTCAGGAAGTCAGCCCCATGCGACCAATCACCTCGTCGCGCGCATAGCCGAGAGACGTCAGCCAGACCTCGCTGACGGATACCGTACCCCATGCAAGACTTGCTTCCGGCTGGTGGCTAGCCTTTGCCGGGAGGGAGTCGAACCCTCTGGATTCCAATGAAAGGTTTCCGCTGTCACTTCCCCCTTTCCCAGGCTTGTCCTGGCGCGATGTCATTTCCCTTTCCGTCCGCAACAAGGTTCTCACGTTCCATACCGAAGCCTGTATTGAGCTCATGCCGCCTCTACGCCGGCTGCCGCCAGGTCCGTAAGCAGGTCTCGTCCTGACTGATCCTGGAGCGACGAAATGACCCCAGTTTTGACAGCACCTTAACGACGCATCATCGAACGGTTTGCCTTTCGCTCATCTTCTCAACACATACCTGCCATCCTTATGGATGACTTTTCCACGGTCGCTCACCACCACGCCTTTTGAACGCAGCAGCACCGGGCGGTTTGAAGCCTGCTCCTGCAAGCCGGCTTCGGGAGGCCTACTCCCACCTTCAGTACAGCACCACAAGCTTTCGCTTGTGTTCGTGACACACTTTCGTCCATCCGCCAACTTCGGCCGACCCTTTTTTTGCGCGGTCGGAACGCCTTTCCCAGAAAAGGTAGGAACTTGATGGCCCAGCGGTGGCCCGTCGAATGGTCGACAGACACAGCCCGCTCGGACATCATCTCTTCCACATGGCGAAGGCTCAACGGGTAGGCGACGTACCAACGTACGCACGTCAGCATTACGTCCAGTGGGTAATGCAGCCGTTTGAGCGCCTTGCTCACAACGGCGTTGGGTGTCTTGACCATTCGTTACATCGTTCGTCTTGGGACCTCTCCCCATAGCAGACGCGCTTACCGCGACAGAACCGCCGCGAAAGACCCCGTCATCAGCAGGCTAAGCGCCCCCCACTCGATCTTGTCGGCGAGCGCTGGATCGCAAAACCAGATCACTGCGTACGCGATCATCCGCCTCACCAATCTCCCTGGTAAAGGCAAGCAGGAGCTCGCCGAGCCGAACCGGCTGCTCCTGCTGGATCCAGTGACCGGCGCCGTCGATCAGCTCGATGTCCCGCATTCTCGTCGTCGCCTTCGTCCTCATGAGCTCGAGCGCGCCCGGCGCCGAATAGGTGCCCCAATCGCTCTTTGCGCCAATGAAGATCGACGGAACATCGATCGTCCTGCCCGAAAACAGGCGCAGCTCAGCGTTCAGGTCAGGATCGGCAAAGACGCGATAAGCCTGCAGGGCACCCTGAAACCCCGTGCGGCCATACTCCTGCGTGTACACCCCGAGTTCCGGCTCGGTGAGCCATTTGCAAGCCATGACCTCGGCGGAGGAAGGCTGGAATGGAGCGACGGTCTCGGGCATCGTCTTGCCGAGATCCATGACGTAATAGGTGGGCATCTGTGCAAGTTCTGCGGCCGTCAGCGCTTTCAACGGATGCGGCTTGTTTCCCGGCCAGTCGGCGCTCTTGACATAGAAAAACGCACGAAGAAACGCGTGCAAGCCCTGAGGAGGGTTCCACATGTCACGGTTCGCCTCCCGTGTGCTCAGGTATTGCTGGTAATACTCTCTCGGCGGGTCGAGCGCCGCCAGCGCGACCGCTAACTTTTCATTGCCGGTGTTCGGTTGAACCGACGATGCCTCGCTTTGCGCAGTGTTGAACGGAAGCGTCGGCGCACCGGGGAACGGCGCGCTCATCAGCACAACCGAGGGAAAGACGTCAGGCCGGGCTAGCGCACAATAGGCCGCCACGGGCGAGCCCAGATCGTGGCCGACGAGCATTGCCGTACGCCGATACCCCAACGCCAACACCAGTCCGAGGGCGTCGCGCGTCATGTTCAAAAGGCTGAAAGGCGCCAGCGGGGCGTCATAGTCGTTCACCCAACCGGTGGTGCGTCCAAAACCCCGCTGGTCGGGCGCCACGACATGGTAGCCGGCGTCAGCCAGGATGGGGATCAGGTGTCGCCAGCCGTAAGCCAGATCGGGAAAACCATGTAGAAGCAATGCCAGCGGCCGGCCGGGGTTCTCGTAGCCTGCCTCGAGAACATGGACATCAAGGCCGTTGACCCCATGGATCATGCGCGAGCGGACGCCCTTGGGAAGCGTTCCCTCGCCATATGTGGATGTGGACAAATCAATTCCTCCTATAGGGTTTGCGCGGGCGGGTCGGATGAACGAGGCAAACAGGCTGAGCGCGCCCATCGCCAGGACGGCTCGTCGGGACGCCGATGGCTTGACGCTAAGTGGATCACTCATGACGGAACGCCCCGTCCGCGCGCAAGCGCTGTCTTCAGCTTCAGCGATAACGCACGCGACGAATGATTCGCACGGCAACAGGGCGATCGAAAACGATCAGCCCCGGCACGAAGACGCTGTGCATGCGATAAACGCAAAAATCCGCACATTTCGCCTTCAGTTATTCCTGCCGCAGTCCGAGCAAGCTGCGCATCACCGAACGAACCTTCCTGACTTGCAATTGGGTCGAGGCGCATCGACGACTCCTTATATGGTGATCGCCATAGTATAGTAATCACCATAGAATCATCAAGCGGAACATGCTATGTTCTTGGCATGCCACGTACGACTGATGCCCGCCCTCGCGCGATTGCCACCGCCCAACGGCTGTTTCGAATCCAGGGCTACACTGCGACCGGATTGACCCAGATCCTCGAAGAAAGCGGTGCGCCGAAAGGATCGTTTTACTTTCACTTTCCACGCGGCAAGGCACAACTCGCGGAAGAAGCAATCGACGGTTACGTTGCGAATCGGATCGCTGTATTACGGGAGATCTCGGCGAATACGACGGGTCATGCGCTGAATTTCGTTCATCAGATTTTCAGGACATTCGCGGCAGAAATGGTCGCCTCTGATTTCCAGTATGGATGTCTGATGCAGAATCTGGCCAATGAGCTGCCCGCGCTCGATGCTGAGTTAACCAAACGCGTAGCGCGCGGATTTGCTGAGTCGACCGAGATTATTGCGGAGCATTTCAAGGGGTGCGGCTTCGCTCCCGCGCGCGCGTTCGCTACCGCAGCCGCATTGGTAGCCGCCCTCGAAGGCGCGCGGACTATCGCCCGCCTCGAACGCACGCCGGCTGTATTCGAGGCGCTGGCAGAGGTTAGTGCCCAACGGTGGTCCGCGCCCGGGGGGTGATGGACTCCAAACGGCGAGCAACGGGCCCGCGCCATCTTCGCGGCCGTCGCCGGCCCACAGCTCATCGCGAGAGGCCGTTCGGACGCGTCCTTCTGCGTTCAGGTTGATCGGCTCATTCCCCCGATTCCTGCAATTGCCCGCAAGTCCCAGGGAAGGCCGCGCACAAACAGCGAGGTGATCCACTGGATAAACGCCTCGGTCCGCGTGGGCGCGAACTGTCTGGACGGCCGAACGAGATAGATTCCTTCGTCTGCGTCGAAACGCCATTGTGGCAAGACCTGTTCCGCTGTAGTGCGCTCCAGTTCCTGCACGTGTTGATTTGCACCGAATCCTGACCCACCGGGGGTGCGGATTCCATGCAAATCAACACCGCGGTGTATCCGGCAAGCACGAAGGCATACCAACGGAAATGACGGAAATGGAGGGCAAGCGCGGTGCAGGCCGCCACCCAGCAGGCGAGGCCGGCTATACAGCCCCGACTGCTGCGGAAAAAGCGCGCCGAGCACGATAGCCGCTACCATGCCGGCCGCTGTCCCGAGGACACGGTAAAAGCTCTTTGCGAGCACCATGCCGCTTATGGCTGCATCAGGACAAAGACAGTCACCATCGCCGTGCGCGGCTGTGGCAGTTCCAGCGTCATTGCAATACCCAGCGCAAGCAGAGCTGCGGTAACTGCCTTGGCGAGATGAAGCCATATCAGGCCGTCGCGCGCACCCCACTCCAACGTGTGCAGCCTGGCATTGCGTAGTACGAGTTTCCACCGCTGCTGCTGCAGTGGTGCCGGGTCGGAGGTCTGTTGATACGTCACGGTTGCCGATTCCATTTTTGTTTGTCGACGCCGACAGTCGTCACGCACGACAGGAATATTCGGCAACTCGGGTTGCAGGCGAATTTCGAAATACCGCCCGTTCGTTACGTCTGAAATCGTTGCCCGACGCGTTTGAGCAATACCGGTACGCGATCTCAGTGAGAGGACGCCGGTTTGAACGCGCGCGCGAGCGCCTCCGCAATATCGGCCTGCCGTAACGGCTTCCGCAGCACGGTGAGTACGCCCTCCTCTCGCGCGTCGCGCTCCAGTGTCGTATTGCTGAACCCGCTACAAAGAATGACCGGCAACCCAGGACGCAGTGTGCGAATCCGGGCCGCCAGGGCGAGCCCCGTGAGCTCCGGCATCGTTTGGTCGGTAATTACCGCGTCGAATCGGTTGGGCCCCGTCACGAGCGCCTCCCAGGCTGCGATGCTCGAACGGAACCCGACCGGTTCATAGCCGAGTTCCGCCAGCACCTCCTCCCCCAAAGTCACGAGCGTGTCCTCGTCATCGACCAGGAGAACCACTTGTCCGTCGCCATGAGGCAACGATTCGCGCCCATGTTCGTGCGGTGCCGGCGGAGCATCCGTGACGGGCAAATACACATCGAAGCGAGTGCCCTCACCCGGCGCGGTCTGTACATCAATGCCGCCGCCGTACTCGCGAACGATGCCGTCGACGAGCGAAAGCCCGAGGCCCGTGCCTTCGCCTGCTCTTCGTGTCGTGAAAAAAGGGTTGAAGATGCGCTCAAGCACATCGGCGGGAATGCCGATGCCGGTATCTTTCACCGTCAGCCGGACAAAGTCGCGGCTGCCCACCGCGCCGTGCGAAAACGAGACCGGCGCGCCAGAGCGCACGCGAACAAGCGCGACGCCAAGCACGCCACCTTGGGGCATCGCATGAACCGCATTGCTGCCAAGGTTCATGATGATCTGGTGCATGTGCGTGGCGTCGCCCATGGCGAACGCGTCGTCTGCATCGAGACGGACATCGAGCTTGATCGTCGCGGGCAGCGTCCCTTTCAACAGTTCGATCGCTTCGGCAACAACCGGCTGCAAATGAACGTGCACCCGCGCTGTCATGCCGCTTCGACTGAATGTGAGAATACGTTCCACCAGTAAGCGCGCGCGGTCGCCTGCCCGCGTCATCTGGTCGACATACCGTCGCTCTGGAGTGCCTTCTCCCAGCACCGATAACGCCCGTTCTCCATAGCCGAGAATCGCACCCAGAATGTTGTTGAAATCGTGGGCGACGCCTCCAGCGAATGTCCCGAGCGCTTCAAGCTTTTGCGATTGTCTCAGTTGATCCTCGAGCCTGCGCCGCCTATCCTCGTCGTCAAGGCGTTGCGTGATGTCCTCCGCAGTTGCAATCAGCATGTGCTCGGTCGGGCGACCGCTCTGCGCGGCAGGCCCGTAGATAGCAAACACGCGCGCAATGCTCATGTCGGTCCAGACGACGTGTCCGTCCCGGTGCAAGTAGCGTTTTTGAAAACGAACACTGTCGCATCTTCCGGTGACGAGATCGTCGATGTTCGACTTCGTCACCTCGATGTCGTCTGGATGGGTAATGTCGATTGCGCGCAACCGGGCCAACTCCTCGCGCGAATAGCCCAGCATCCGCTCAAACGCCGGATTGGCCATCAGATAGTTACTGTGCGCGTGCAAAACCAGAACGCCGACTGGGGCATGCTCGAACACCGCACGCCAGCGCTGCTCGCTAGACCGCAACTGCTCGATTACGCCCTGCAGGCTGCGCAACAGCTTGATCAGCAAGAACGCGAGCATCGCTATCACAGTTGCAATCAATGCAGTTCGCACCAGGACATTGATCGCAAAGGCACGCCAATCCGCCAGGACAAAGGACTCATTGCGCAAAGCCTGGATCGCCAATGGGAAGCCGTGGACCAAATGAGTCACCGACTGGATGCGTTTGCCCATCGGCGCGCTGGCGGGCTGCAGATAGGCGATGATCGGCTCGCCGTTCGTGCGCAGAAGCCTGATCTGCGTTCCGGGCTGGAGATCGACTTCCCGGTAGAAATTCCGAAAATAGTCTTCTTCGATCAGGGCAATCGCCACGCCCTCAAAGCGGCCGCTGTCGCTCTCCAGGCGAATCGCAATGGCAAACGTCGGCTTGCCGTCGACCATACTGGTGATCGGTTCGCTAATCGCTATGGCATCGCCTTTGGCGTGTTCGAGGTACTGAAAATACGGACGAGCAGCAATATTGATGGCCGAACCGTCAGCCGCTGCCGAGCTTGCGATCAGTTTTCCGCTTGCATCGGCCACCGTAAGCTCGCGAACCTGCGGCACCCCGCCCATTTGTCCACGTAGAAATTCCGTCGAAGTGGACGACGACGTTCCCACGCGCTCCACATCCGTCAAGACGGCAGCGCGTCGCAAGAGCAGCTCGACGCCCTGCAGCGATTGCGCGGTCTGCTCGGCAATCGCACTCGAGATGCTCGAAAGCTCTCGCTCGTTATCGGCAAGCGTAACGTTGCGCAAGCGCCAAAGATTCCAGCCCGATGTCAAGGACAAGAGCGTTACGATCAGACATGCACCTACTACGATGACCCAGTGCCAGTAGGGCCACGTAACCGTCCGCTTCGTCCGTTCTGCCTCAAACATGATATAGCCCGCGAATGCGACTGTTGTCTGGTAGCTTTTATTCGCTTCATGTACCACGGAAATCGATCCATCGCAACTGAACGCCGTGGCGTGAACGCTCCGGACTGCGTTGCCCGCGTCGCAATTGCTTCCCCCGCGCCCACGATTTGCGGATAGTCGGAGCCGGCCGTGCCAGGTTCATCGACCCAAAGCCTTCGCGCTTGCCGACCATTGACGAAGCCGCTCGGAATCAACGCGTCCTCAGCCGATGCAATACCGCGCGGCCCGCATCGGTGAGCTTGAACTGCGTGCCGACGACACGGACGAGACCCGCGTGCTGCAGCTCAGTGAAGTCCGGCGTGGCGGCCGCGATTTCGACCCGAGCGTACGAAAGCACCAGCATCACTGAGATTTCGTGGGCACCCAACATGGGGCGCGACCGGAGCCCGAACGCGGACGGCGTGCGTTTGGCAACTTTGCCTGGTTTTATCTCAACCTATCTCCGGGCCATTTCATCGCGCGGCCCATGCGGCAGAAGTGGGCAATTCCACAAGCTGGAAAGAGTTTCGCCCACATTTGTTTCAGGCCGGTTGCGCGGTTATCGCCGCGCATTACAACTGTAACCATCTGACACACTGGCTCGACGGGCGCTTCGATGCACGCCGGGAGGTTCGGTTTCAATTGAAATCAAATCCCTGACGTCCGAAACCCTGAGGTAACGCCGGGGTGCTGAAATCCTCGTCTGATGCCCACCCCGCATAACTGCGGCTAGCGCAGAGGAGCACAGAAATATGGACATTGAAAGAGCGAAAACACATCAGAATGTGGCAATCCTGCTGACACTGTCGGGCGGCTTTCTGGACGCCTTCACCTTCATCGCACATCAAAAAGTATTCGCCAATACGATGACCGGTAACGTGGTTCTGCTGGCAGTGAACCTTGCCGGCGGGGACTTCCATCAAGCCTCGAGACACCTCTCGCCGCTCGTGGGCTTCGTATTTGGAATACTGGCTGCGCATCTGCTACAACTGACGGCTACGAATCGGCTCCCGCACCCCGTGATCATTGCACTCGTGCTTGAGACCGCATATCTCGGCCTGGCGTCTTCCCACATGGTGGGCCTTTTCTGGCTGATACCGGGCATTTCGTTCGTCGCGACGCTGCAATCGATCATATTCACGCATGCGGGAAAGCAGCCGTACTCTTCCGTGATGACGACGACCAACCTGCGTCGCACCATCCAACTTTTCTTTGAATCTACGATACTGCACTGGAACGCCGCGGGCGTACGCGATGCCGGGGCACTCGGCGCAATCAGTCTCAGTTTCGCCCTTGGCGCGCTACTCGGTGCGCTCACCACGCGCGCGCTCGGTGATGCCGCACTCTGGGTTCCTTCAGCGCCCGTGCTCGCAGCGCTTCTCGAGACTTTGCGGCACGCCGTGGCAAAGAGCAGTCCGGAGCGGGCACCATGACCTCCGGACTGCGGCGCACTCCGCGTCGAGGTGCTCTGGCCAGTTGCTCAGATCAGATAGTCCGACCTCAACGGCTCCATCAGCTTCGGGTTGTCCGAGTAATCGACCGGAATCGCAACCACGGCCGGGCCATCGACAGACATCGCCTTGCGCAAGGTCGAGCGCAGTTCATCGGCCGACTCGACCGCAAAACCCGCTGCGCCAAACGATTGCGCATACGCCTTGAAATCGATCGGCCCAAATTCGACGCCCGAACGCCGCTTGTACTTCTGGACCTCCTGAATCTCGACCATGTTGTACATGTTATCGACCCAGATCACATGGACGAGGTTGGCTTTGAGGCGCACGGCGGTCTCCAGTTCCATGCTGGACTGCATGAAGCTCCCGTCCCCCGACACCGAGATGACCTTTTCTCCCGGACGCACGAGCGATGCCGCGATCGCCCACGGCAGCGCCACGCCCATCGTCTGCTGGCCATTCGTAATCAGCAACTGCCGCGCACGGAAGCTGTGCAGGTACCGCGCAATCCAGATGTGGAAGCTGCCCATATCGACACACATCGTCGTATCGTCGCCTACGACGTTCTGCAATTCATGGACGATGCGCAACGGGTGGACCGGCGAGCCTCCCAATGCCGCGGACCGGTTGGCCAACTCCAGGCGCGCGCCGGTATGTGTTGCAAGAATGGCGTTTGCTTCCGGCGAGCGGCTCAAGGTACCCGCTTCCGGGGCAAGCACGTCGAGCGTCTTCGCAATGCTACCGACGAGTTCTATGGCGGGCCGATAGTATCGATCGACATCGGCCGGCACCACATCGATATGAATCAGCGCGCGCCGCACATTCTTGTTCCACCTGGGCGGCTCATATTCAACCGGGTTGTAACCGACCGTCACTACGACATCGGCCTGATCGAGCAACCGATCGCCGGGCTGGTTGTTCCACAGACCGACGCGTCCGGCGAAATTCGCGAATTGCGGCGAGCCCAGGGCTCCCGCTGCCTGAAAGGTGCCCACGACGGCCACGCCCGTTTTTTCGATAAAACTGCGGACCGCCGCTGCGTTCTCCGGGGCGCTCGCGGGCATGCCGAGCAGCAGGACGGGGTTTCGCGCCTCCCCGAGCAGTTCGGCAGCCGCGCGGATACTGTCCGCCGCTGCGGGCCCCAGTTCGGGAGAAGCAAGATGGGTCAATGCATCGCCTGTGGCCGGGGCGTTGACGAGAACCATCGGCAGGCTGACGAATGCTGCACCGGGACGCGGACACTCAGCAGCCCGAAACGCATTGCACAGCACCTCCGAAATGTTGATGACGTGACGACTTCCGCGATGAACTTCGTAATCGACTTGAACAGGCTCACGGTATCCATCGTCTGGTGGACCTGCTTGAGCCGGTCGTCAAGCGGCACTGCGCCACCGATCGCGACCATCGCGTCACCTTCCGAATTCGCCGTCGCAACACCCGTGGTGAGATTCGACACGCCTGGGCCAGATGTGACGAGCGCAACGCCCGCCTTGCCCGTCAGCCGGCCCACGGCCGCCGCCATAAAGGCCGCATTCGCCTCGTGCCAGACAACCACAGTCTCGATGGATGAGTCGACCAGTGAATCTAACACACGATCGACCTTGGCTCCGGAAATCCCGAACACATGCTTCACGCCTTGTGTTCCGAGGTTGCGGACCACCAGATCAGCACCACATTTCCACGACGTTTCGACGTCGCTTTCACTCTTCAACATGTTCAACTCCAGTAGTTTTCAACAGTTCATAAAGCAATGGCTGTCTCGACCGGTTGATTCTTCAGCCGGTCGTTCAACCTTCAGCGGCCTCGATTGCCTTGCTCATTTCCTTCGAGTGCAACGTGGCTTGCTGAAAGCTATCGGTCTGCGGAAGATCGATGCGCAGCTTCGAGATCTTCGCGATTTCGAGCTTGCCTTCGAGCAGGCGATAGTCGAGGACATGCCCGCCGCCGCGACGATCGTCGGTGATGTAGTGGACGTGAAAGCCCGCCACGTTGATGCCTTGCACGTAAGGTGGGCAACGAAAGCCGATCAGCGTGCCCGCTGTTTCTTCAAACTTGAAGACCGGCTGCCGCTCGATGGCCTGAAGCATGGGCCGGTATGGTTTAGTCTGGCGCTGTACCGTGCGCGTCTCGACGCGCACGAAACGGCCGGCAATACGAAATGCACAAAAAAGGTTCGGCGACCCGACCAGTTTGTCGATGATGCCCTGCACTTCGCACTTGTCAAGGGCGGTCATGAGTTCCCCACTGACCGTGGGGCGGAAGTGGGTCATCACCGCGAACGGAGTCTTCTGATCCATCGCTGCGACCCGCGCGCTTCCGTCCCCACGCAGCTGGTGAACTTTGCTGTCGAACGCGACGAACTCCCCATCGAGGTCGTTGAACGTGCCGAGCCCAAAATCGCCATGCTCGAGCAAGTCCGCGATCGTCATGTTGCCGTCGTAGACACCGTCGATCAGCGCACTCATCAACGAGGTCTGATAGATCTCATTGAGTTCGCTATCCGCTTCTATTTTCGTTGGGTATGCGAATGATTTTGCAACCTGTTGTACGCAAGAACAGACGACTGTGGTTTCCATAAC
This sequence comes from Paraburkholderia sp. MM5477-R1, assembly GCF_050436385.1. NCBI lineage: Bacteria > Pseudomonadati > Pseudomonadota > Betaproteobacteria > Burkholderiales > Burkholderiaceae > Paraburkholderia > Paraburkholderia sp. MM5477-R1. The sequence continues at coordinate 332,536 of NZ_JBNDMC010000001.1, read as the reverse complement.
TCCGGTTTCCTGAAAGGCAGTTGATATGGATACAGTATGGTGCGCCGCAATGCGGGCGTCTAATACAGAAAGCAGTCTTCTTTAAGACGAGATAGATATGGAATTTCGCCAGCTCAAATACTTCGTGGTCGTTGCCGAGGAACTGCATTTTACTCGCGCCGCAGAGCGGCTCGGGATGGCCCAGCCTCCGCTCAGCCAACAGATACGCAAGCTGGAGCACGAGATTGGGACTCTGCTATTTCGGCGCCTGACGCGCGGAATCGAACTGACGGATGCCGGCCGCGTCCTGTACGGCGATGCGAGGCGCATTGTCGATCAGGCCGAGCAGGCCAAGACCCGAGCGCAGAGCGCAGCGCGTGGGCAGGCGGCCCACATCCGCGTCGGCTTCGCAAGCTCAGTAGTCTTTCATCCCGTCATCGCGGAGATCGTCGGCGCGTATCGTGACGCACGCCCTGATGTAAGGCTGTCTCCATCCGAGAGCGACGTTGCGGCATTAATCGACGATTTGCTGGCGGAACGCATCGACCTGGCGATCATCCGCCAGACCTCGCAGGGGTCGGAACGCGTGAAGATCGAGCCGCTGTTCGATGAAGATATGTTGGTCGTATTGCCGCCGCAACACGAGTTGGCCGGGCGCGCGAGCATCAGTCTGCACTCGCTTGCTCAGGAGACGTTGATCCTGTTCCCCCGTGCTATCGCGCCGGTCCTGTATGACGAAGTGATATCCGCGTGCCAGCGCGCCGGTTTCAGCCCGCAGCTCGGACAAGAGTCGACCCAGGTCGCGTCGGCCGTCAGCATGGTCGCTGCGGGCTTCGGCGTCTCGCTGGTCCCACACTCGATCCGCCAGGTGGCGGCCGCCGGCGTGACCTACCATGCCATCGAAGGGCCTCAGCCCAAGGCGCAAATCGTCATTGCCTATCGGTCGACCGCGTTCTCGAAACTCGTTCGCGATTTCGTCGACGTCGCGAGGCGGTTGAGCAAGAACCGTATCGACGCCACCGCACAAGATCGCCCGACCGGGCCTTACACCTGTGTCGGGTCCTGAGTGAGGATGAACTTCGTAAAACTGAAATCGCCGAAGGGTATCCGCGAGCGATATCGTCGGCAAGTTCCGCAGTCGGTTTTCGGCTGCGGCAATGATGGATATCTCCGGCTACTTGCCGGCTAGCGTCGTCTCTTCGCGGGTGCGGCTTCGTCGTTGTCGAGGGCCGCCGCCTCGCCGAGACCTTCGGCAGGCATCGCACCGCTCCCCGCCCATTGCGTCGCCGTGCTCAATTTCTCGACTGGCGCAGCAAAGATGTACCCGGCGCCACGCTCTGTCTTGATGTACTGCGGCTGCGAAGGGTCTTCCTCGATTTTCCGCCGCAAACGCAGAATCTGGACGTCGATCGAGCGATCGTATACGTCGTCATAGAGACGGCTGGCCTCGAGCAGTTGGTCTCGTGTCAGAATTCGCGCCGGCGACGCTAGAAAAGCATTCAGCAGACGAAACTCGCCATTCGTGAGCTCAACGCGCTCGCCAGCTGGCGACGTCAGTTTGCGTGTGCCGAGTACCAGTTCCCATCCTGCAAAACGGTATGCGCGCGCATCCACCTGGCGACCCGCCTCCCCGGCCGTCACGGTTGCACGCCGTAAAAGCGCGCGGATCCGCGCGAGCAGTTCCCGTGAGCTGAATGGCTTTGTGATGTAATCGTCCGCCCCCAATTCCAGCGCCATTACGCGATCAGCCTCGTCGCGCCGCCCCGACACAATAATGATAGGAAGCGACGACTGCTCGCGAAGGCGTCGGGCGATCTGCATGCCATCCTCGCCTGGCATGCGCAGGTCGAGAATGATCAGCTCAATCGCGTGTTCCGCGAGCGCCGTCGTCATCTCCTTGCCGTTCGTCGCCACAGTGACGCGAATGTCGTTCTCGCTCAGGTATTCGGCGATCAGCTCGCGGATGGCGGGGTCATCGTCGACCGCAAGTACGTGGGGCAGATTGACCATGGCTTGAGGGATGAATGTCTGAATGCGTCGATTATAGTGGCCACGAGGCGTTTGCCGAGTTTTGTCCCCCTCGGATATCGACTTCGCGGCCATATTCATGCGCCTGCAATATTCGCCTTTGACGACCTGCCATCGCGCTCGGCGATCTCGCGTAGCGTCTCCACCGCCGAGGAAATTCGCTGCAACGCGTGTCGCATCGAGAGCGTGATCAATTCATCAAGCAGCGGCGGCGGTCCACGTTTACCGGAGTTGTCCGTAGCAGACCTTTCTCCCCGCAGCAACGCAGCACTCCATGCCATCTCATCGTCAACCCATTCGGCAAACGCTCCCATCGTCTGCGCCGATGAAGACAGGCCCGCCGGATCAACTGACAGCTCAAGCAATGTCGCCGCCCCGATCGTGCGTCTGAGTGCGGCGACCACGGTCTTATCGTCCATGTCCCATCGCACACCGGCTTTCGGCTCTATGCGCATACGCCCCATCGAAGCCTCCATCTGGTCGGTCGCAATGCAAGCCTGACGGCGCAATCGGGCGAGCGGGACGTCTGAGTCTGCGCCGGCCGGCACAGCCCGCAGCGCTTGAGTGACATAGCGTGCGCTCGTCTCGATAGCCGTTGCGACAACATGGGCGATTCGATGTCTTTCCCAATGCGGCCAGACGAGAAGCGAGATGGCAACTCCCAGAGCCGCGCCCGCAACGCTATTCGCCATGCGCATTAGCGCGAGGGTCAGTTCCGAGCCGCCTGGCTGACCCAGCTCTGCCACCAGGATGAAGTGCGGTGTCAGGAAAAGCGTATAGACGATGTAGTTGACCGCCCTCCCCGCGAGCGTCCCCACGGAGAGCGGGAAGACCAGTATCGCCAGCCACAAGGGCGAATGAATGAAGAAGCCGAGCGCAGCCGCGAGCGTTGCTCCCATGACGGTTCCGCCGACACGATGGGCCGATATCTTCAAGGTCGAAGCGAAATTCGGCTGCATGGTGAAAAACGTGGTGAGGATCAGCCAATAGCCGTGATCAGGCCTGAAATGCAGCACCAGACACACCGAGGTTGCGCTTGCAAGCGCGACGCGCAACGCGTATCGACACCAGCCTGAGTCGGCATTCAGGTTAGCCGACAGTTGCCTGCCGAAGGAACGCCACGAAGACTGCTCATTGTCCTCCGTAAGCGTTACGGCCGAGCCATCTGCCCCGCTTGCCCGCAGCAGCGCCTGCGCCCGGCCGACGGCGCTGCGCGCACGCGAAGCGACCGTGGCTAGCGCGGCCACGTTGAATCGCTGCTGGGGTACAGCAAATGGCCCCGCAACGCACGCTTCGAGCCGTTCAATCGCCGTGTCGAAGCGCACAAGCAGCTGGGCCAACTCGCTCCGCAGTGCAGGGCTCGCCGACTTGCAACACAGCGCGATCTGCTTCACTACCTCGGCTGTTTCGGCGAGCATCATTGAGACAAGCTCGCGCGCCTGACGCGGCATAGCGAGAGGCGCGTCGAGCGCGAGCAGATGGTCCAATGCGACCAGTGCGACAAACACCTGTTCGGCAGCCGATGCCAGTTCGATCGCCTGCGAAGTGCATGCTGGTGCCGAAGCTCGTCGGTGCGAGACGACGGTCAACATATCCCCGACGGCCTCAAGCCTTGCCCGCACCCTAGCCCGTATCACGTCATGCAAATCGGCTGACCACGCTTCGTCAGCGCACCTGGTTCCGGTGCACTGCGACAGTTGGAAGGCCAGGTCGGCCATCTCGGCAAAGCACGCTGCGACCCCGCGTCGCACTGGCGCATAGGGGTCCCCGCGCCATAGCAGCACGCCAAATCCGATCGCCCAAAGGTTGCCATACAGGAAGTAAGCAGCGTACCCCGTCGCGTGGACGAAGTCGTGCCCCGGGAACGCGGTCGACACGCCGAAAGCCGTCGCAACCAGCAGCGCCGCCAAACCGATCCTGGAGCCGCCGACCCGCGTAAAGGCACCGGCGAATCCAACCATGGCAGCGAGCACCACCACCACCGGAGGCCATTCTGCCGACCACGATGCCACCCCCGAAGCAAGCGCGCCCGCGAGGCCGAATGACAGTGCAAATGCGAGTCTTGTCGGTCGCCGGCCGCCGGGATCGGCGAAGCAGGTCCAGAAGGCCGCGATCGCCGACCAGCTCAACAGCGGCGCATGCAGAATCGCGGCCAGCAACGCGGGCACGGTGCAAATAATCCCGCCACGCAACGCGTCGGTTAGCGGCACGTGACGCAGCGCGCGCGAGGCTGCCAGCCAACGCAGGGTGTTCTGCACGAACGGGACAGCAACCATGGCAAGTCGCATCGTTGACCCGCTATCCGCTGATGGGTACGCGAGGCACCGGAATCACGGTCAACGAGCGGATCCCTTGCGCGCCGCGAATCAATACACCCTCGATGTCCGCCGTTGCCGACGGCCCGCTCATCAGCACCGAATAATTCGCCTCGAAGAACTCGCGCCGGTGATACGCATGGTGTAGATTCCCCACGATGTCGGCCGGGTCCAGCAAAGCGACGAGATGCTGGGACAGGTAGCCAAGCGAATTCACCAGGTACTCGGCCTCGCTCAGCCAGATCGAGCCGGTTTCGGCAACCGCGAACGACGGTCGAACGATGCCGACATCGACATCGTGAAGTTCACGCGGGTCGGCCACGTCGCAGACACGCCGTGTCCCCGCCACTTCGGGAACCGCCGAGCAGAATACCTGCGCTTGGGGAAACCGCGAGCGGACGAAGGCCTCGACATCTCCATTTGCCGGCGCGTCGACCCAGGTGCCACCGAGGAGTGCGAACGATTTCTTGAACGTTTCCAGTACCGGCGGCAGCTTGTCGTCGTATAGCGGCACGTCAGGAAGCGAACGCGGAGCGGGTTGGACTGCGCGCAGCTTCGCGAGGATCATGTTTCGGTTGCTCATTTCGCTTTCCTTTTTTTCAGGTACCAGTCACGGAACGTCTGCTTCGGCGCCTCGGGCACCTCACGCTGTTTGCCCCACGCATTAAACGGGTTGTAAAGGAACGCACGCGGCAGCGTGCTGACAGCGCCAGTCGCTGCCTTTGTGGCAGCGTGGTAGAGTTTCGGCTCCGACAGCACCTTGCCCGCCACCTTCATCGCCTCTTTTTTGACGAACGGCAACTCGTGCTTCTCCGCGATAATCTGCCGCCACTTATAGATCTGCTCGTGGATGTTGATACGCACCGGGCAGACGTTGGTGCAACTCCCGTTCATGGTCGAGGCAAACGGCAAGGCACTGTATTTCTTCAGGTCATAGGTCGGATTGATAATTGCGCCGATGGGACCTGAATACACGCCGCCATAGCTGAGCCCGCCGCTGCGCCGATAGACGGGACACGTGTTCATGCATGCGCCGCAGCGGATACATTTGAGCGAATACCAGAAGTCATCCATCGCAAGGCGCTCGGAGCGGCCATTATCGACCAGCACGAAATGCATTTCGCCGCCTGCGCGCGGCCCCCTGAAATGCGACGTGTACTGGGTGATCGGCGAACCGAGTGCGCTACGCGACAACATCCGGATAAACACGCCAAGGTGCTCGAGCTTCGGAATCAGCTTCTCGATGCCGATCGACGCAATGTGCAGCGGTGGCACGTTCGCGCTCAGGTCAGCGTTACCCTCATTGGTACACACTGTGATCCCGCCCGTCTGCGCAACGGCGAAATTACAGCCCGTCATGCCTGCGTCGGCGTTCAGGATCAGCGGACGCGTCGCCTGGCGCTGCGCTTCGGCGAGGTAATACACGTCGTGATTTTCTGGATCGGTGCCGATCGTCTTCGAGAATACGTCCGCAACGTCCGTGGCGAGCTTATGAACCGCGGGCACGACGATATGGGACGGCATCTGTTCATCGAGCTGCTGGATCTGCTCACCGAGATCGGTCTCGACAACTGCGATACCGCGTGCTTCCAGATACTCGCGCATCTCGCACTCGTCAGTCAGCATTGACTTGCTCTTGACGAGCGTCTTCGCGTTGTGGCTACTTAGAATCTCGTGGACGATACGGTTATGTTCTTCCGCATCCGCGGCCCAATGCACAATCACCCCGTTATTCGTCGCATTGCGCTCGAACTCCTCCAGATAATCGGCAAGGTGAGTCAGCGTGTGCTCCTTGATTCCGGATGCGAGCGTGCGAAGCTCTTCCCACTCTTCGATACCGTGCACAGCCTGATCGCGCGATGTGCGCAAGCCCCAGAGACGCTTGTCGTGGAACTGGATGTGTTTTTCGTCCGCAATGAACTTGCGGGAAGACTTGACGTGATCAACGCGCTTCATGAACTTGCTCCGTTAAGAATCTGGGCGATGTGGATGAACTTCAGTCCGAGGCCGAGCCGGTCCGAACATCCTTTTTGATGCATGAGACACGACGAGTCGGCGGAAATGATGTACTCGGCGCCCGCCTGCTTGTGGTCACGGACCTTGTCCTGCCCCATCCGCGCCGACACGGGCTCTTCGGCCACGCAGAAAGTGCCGCCAAAGCCGCAGCATTCGTCCGGGCGCTCCGGTTTCACGAACTCGATGCCTCGAACCTTGCTCAACAGCGCAAGAGGTTTCGAGAAAGGCGTTTCCTTCACCTCGGACATGCTCGCAGTGCGCAAAGCCCGCAACGTCCCGCAACTGTTGTGCAGGCCCACCTTGTGCGGAAAAGACGCCCAGGGAAACGAATCGACTTTCAGCACATCGTGCAGGAACTCGACGAGCTCAAAAGTGTTGGCACGCACCGCCTTGCTCTGCGTCGAAGGTGCTAGAGCGGTAAGGTGATCGCGTACATGGTGCACGCAGCTCCCGCTCGGGGAGACGATGTAGTCGTATCCCGAGAAATTCCTCACGAACAGCGCTTCGGTCGCGGCGGCTTCCTTCTCGCAGCCGCTGTTACCCATCGGCTGGCCGCAGCATGTCTGGTCGAGCGGATAGTCGACCTCGCAGCCGACCCGCTCGAGCAACTCCAGCGTTGCGATACCCACATCCGGAAAGAAGGAATCGATAAAGCAGGGAATGAACAAGGCAACTTTCATGACACTTCCTAAAAAATGACTTCGATATCGTTGATCAGTGGTATGTATGCGCTGCATCGACCTTGCCACGGAACACCCGATACGCGACCCACGTGTAGCCGACGACCATGGGCATCACGAACAACCCAGCCCCCCAGAACATGAACGTCTGACTCGACGCAGGTGCTGCAGCGTCTTGCAACGTCACCGAGAAAGGGACGATATACGGCAGAAACGACGCGGCGAGCGCGAGGAACGACACGGCAAAGAGCAACACGGTCATGCAGAACGAAAGCCGCAGCGCGTGGTTGCGATGGCCGTAAGCGATCCCGAGCGATGCGAGCAGACCGGCCACAGGCAGTACATACAGCGCACGATGTTCGTGCCATCGCGCCGCGACCTGGGGATGCGACACGATGGTTGTCGCGAAGACCACGGCTACCGCAAGCAGCGTCATCCAGAGGAGACGCCCGATTGCGACGTATCCGAACGCCTGCACATCGCCCTCCGTTTTGAGTGCCAGCCAGCCGGCGCCGAGCAACCCGTAGCCGAGCACGAGACTCAGTCCGCACCAGAGCGAGAACGCAGTCGCCCATTCAAGTCCGGTGCCGACAAACTCCATGTTATGGACCGGCAGGCCTTGCGCATACGCGCCGACAGCAGTGCCCTGCATGAACGCTGCAAGCAGCGAGCCGGCAAAGAAACACACGTTCCAGATCCACCGGCCGCGGACCGTCTTGTGGCGAAATTCAATGGCCACGCCGCGAGCGATCAGTCCGATCAGCATTCCAGCGAGCGGTAAATAGAACGCCGGCAACAGCAGCGCGTAGACGTTAGGGAACGCGCCGAACAGCGTTGCACCAGCGATCACCAGCCAGGTGCCGTTGCCATCCCATACCGGCGAAATGGAGGCGACCATGGCGTCGCGTCGCTGTGTGTCGCCGACGAAGCCACTCAGCACGCCGACACCCAGGTCAAAGCCGTCCAGCACGACGTACATCAGCAACGAAAATGCAAGTTCAGCTAGCCAGAAACAGGTCATCTTGAGCTCCTGATCAGTGCAATGATGAGATTTGCCGGGCAGTCATTCGTGCCTGACAGCGTTGGTTTCCGCAGCAAGGTCGCTGTCCTCCCGGAACGTTTTGGCAATGGCATGGCCGCCCCAGTACGCGACCACAGGACGCGCATCGGGGCCTTTACGTACGATCCGATAGATATAAAAGACCCCGCAGCAGAAGATGAACCCGTAGATCGCAACGTACGCAGCAAGTGAGAGAGCGGCGAACTGGCCGGACAGATGTGGCGTCACGGCATCGGCTGTGCGCAAAACACCCCAGATCGTCCAGGGCTGGCGGCCAACTTCGGCGGTAAACCAACCGGTCAACACCGCAATGAAGCCGAGCGGGAAACTCCAGGCGACCGGCACCAGTAGCCAGCGGCGCTCATGCAGCTTCTTTTTCCGGGCGACGTAGCTCCCGACCCATGCGAGCAGCAGCATCAGCATTCCACAACCCACCATCACGCGAAACGCGAAGAATGGAATGAGCACAGGCGGGCGGTCTGATCGCGGGAAATCCTTCAGACCGATTTCTTTCGCAGTGAGCGAGCTCGATCCGATTAGGCTGCCTAGAACCGGTATCTTCCATTCGAAGCGGTTGCTCTCGGTCGCCTCGTCCGGTAAAGCGATAACCACCTCGGCCGCTGGCTGTTCGTCCGACCAGCGACCTTCGATGGCGGCAAATTTGACGGGTTGCAAATCGTGGACATATTCGCCTGCCAGGTGGCCAAAGAATATCTGCACCGGGATCAGCACGGCGGCAAGGCCCAGACCCATGCGCAACATGACGGCGCCCTCGGACTTGTAGCGCCCCTGCAGCAGATAACGCGCCCCCACTGCGGCGACGCAAAACGCAGTGGTCAGGTATGCGCCGATCAGCATGTGCGGGAAGCGGACCCAAACCACGGAATTGAAGATGATCGCGGCCCAGTCCGTCGGGACGTATAGACCGTTCTCAATCCTGAAGCCCACCGGATGCTGCATCCAGCTGTTATTGACGAGAATCCAGAATGCCGAGAGCGTGGTCCCTAGCGTTACCAGCATGCATGCGACGAGATACAGCCACTTCGGTACCCGATTGCGGCCAAACAGCATCATGCCGAAGAACGAGGCCTCCAGAGCAAACGCGGTGAAAGACTCATAGGCTAGCAGCGGCCCTTGAATCGGACCACTCGCGCGCGACAGCACGCTCCAGTTGGTGCCGAACTGAAATGCCATCACGACACCGGACACCACGCCCATTCCGAAGGCAACCCCGAATACCTTCAGCCAGAAGTCGAAGACGCGTCGGTAAGTCGGATTCTGCGTAGCCAGTGACATCGCCTCCAGCAATGCAAGCCACGCCGCCAGGCCGATCGTGAAAGCAGGAAAGATAATATGAAACGAAATGGTGGCCGCGAACTGAATGCGCGACAGGGTCAGAGCGAGCGGTTGCATGTGCGGCCTTTGTGAAGTGGGGCTTGGGAAGGAGTTTCGCGGCCTGCAGTTGCTCGATAATTTCAAGTCAGCCGCACTGTGTTACATCGGTAATGTAGAAAACAGTCGACTGATATGACTTCGGCATGTCAATCGGATCCGATCGATTTCAGTTTCTCGAGTACATGTCAACTGAATTTCACGAGGGCGACGTAGCAGTAAGTCTCGACAAGATCAAACTGATATCCGCGGGCTGGCTACCGCATTACAAAGGTCCGCCCAGTGAGCCTGCCTCTATCTAGGGAAACACTGATTCGTCTGGCCCGGTCGTCATCGCTGACATCAGTCGAGCACGGAAGCCGGGCCGAAGAATTCATAGCGGCTTTGCTTCTCGGGTACGCCGAGCGCCTTCAGGTGCTTCTTGATCGCCTTCATGAAACCCAGCGGGCCGAGGAAGTACACGTCGAAGTCACGCGTTTCGGGCAGCCAGTCGTCGAGCTGTTGCGCGTCGAGCAGGCCGTAGGCGTGCGCTTTAGCGTCGCCGGTGCGTCCATGGAATCATGGATAAATGGACAACCCGAAGACAGCCATTCTACGAACGGTCGCTGCAATCCTCCCTCTGGCATAGCAGCGCATACGTTTGGATACTTTGAGGCATCCATACAGCCGGCCCCAAGGGCTATCCGGCAGCCCTGACCGGAACCGGGAGCAGGGCTTGCCCGATCGCTTCCTATCCGAGCAGCGCCTTGACCGCGCCAACCAGTTCGCTACTTCCGAACGGCTTCGCAAGTGCCCGGTCCACACCGAGTTGTCGAGCCACTGCGCCAGCCATCGCAGGCCCCGCATGGAAGTAACCAGAGATGGCGACGATTGACGCGGCAGGAAAACGTACGCGCAATGCGTCGATTACCTTCCTTGAGCCGCTCTTCGGATCGCTCACATCGACGATGACAACCCTGGCCGCGAAGGCCTCGAGAAGAAACAGCCACCCTTGTCCGCTGAATTCGGCAACTCGGTATCCAGCATCCCGCAGCGACAGCGAGACCAGTTCACGCATAAACGGATCATCTTCGATGAGGAGAATATCTGCTTCGGTTTCCATAGTTCATTTACCGCGTGTTCAACGTGTCAGCAGGCCGCCCACGAAGGTTCGCCACGCGCCACATATGGACATTTAAACCATTGGAAGTCACGCGACTGTTTCCACGACGACACCGTACGTTACAAATGAAACCTGGAGCGATTTTAGGAAAACAGCGAAGGGTCGGGTAGGACGTCTCTATTGCCAGGTCGGCAAGCTACGCTGGATAAGGGCTTTGGCGAACCGGATAGCCTGCATGCGGAGCTGGTGTCCACGTTCGCGTCGCTGGATACCGATCGCAAGCGCAGCCGCGCAAATTCAACCAAATCTGTGAGGGGTTGACTGCAAACCGCACCCGCAATCGTCGCCAGTGTCGGACTATTTCATTTGTAATCAAACGGGAGGTGACTGAAGTTCTCGCGTAACAGGCGGCTGATGAAATTCAGCTGTCGAATCTCAGCGTTATTGAACGGTGATGACCGATACGTACGATCCAGCTTCCCCCGCGATACTGGCTCTATGGACCCAGTTGGCGAATTTCTACCCGAGAGGTGATCCCATCATGCAGACCCCGACTTTCCAGCCCACCAACACGCTGCGCGGCCTCGCACTGTTGAACGATCCGGCACGCAACAAAGGTACGGCTTTTTCTGAAGATGAGCGCCGGCGACTCGCACTGGAAGGCCTTTTGCCGTCGTCGCCGGAAAGCCTTGATCGGCAGGTTGAGCGGGTGCTTGGGCATCTGGAGGTCAAGCCAAACGATCTTGAGCGATACATTTATCTGATCGGTCTGGCCGATCGGAACGAAACGGTGTTCTACGCCACGGTGATGTCCAATCCAGCCCGCTTCATCCCGATCCTCTATGACCCGACCGTCGCCGACGCCTGCCTCACTTTCGGAGATATCTACCGGCGCGCACGCGGCATGTACATCACCCGTCACATGAAGGGCCGGTTCGCCGAGGTACTGAGCAACTGGCCGGCGCGCGACGTCCGCTTCATCTGCGTATCGACAGGCGGGCGCATCCTTGGCCTGGGCGACATCGGTGCCAATGGCATGGGGATTCCAATCGGCAAGCTTCAGCTCTATACGGCGTGTGCCGCGGTGCCTCCCTCATGCCTTCTACCGGTGATGTTCGATATCGGCACGACCAACGAGGTGCTGCGTGCGGATCCGCTCTACCTTGGCCTACGGGAGGAGCCGCCCACCGCTGCAGAATTGGACGAACTCACAGAAGAGTTCGTCGATGCGGTGCAGAAGGTGTTCCCTGGCTGCTGCATCCATTTCGAGGACTGGAAGGGCACCGACGCGATCCGGATGCTCGAGCGCTATCGCGACAAGGTGCTGTGCTACAACGACGACATCCAGGGCACCGCCAGCGTGACCATTGCAGGACTGACCACGGCGTTGCAGATCATCGATGCGCCCTTGACCGAGCAGCGCATCCTGTTTGTCGGCGCCGGCTCGGCCGGGATCGGCATCGCCAATCTGATCGTATCTGCGATGCAAATGAAGGGCCTGCCTCAGGACGCTGCACGCAGCCGCATCTCGTTGTTCGACGTCAACGGGCTACTCGAGCCGTCACGCGCGGACCTCTCCGACGCGCAGAAACCGTTCGCGCATAAAACGCAACCATCAAAGGACCTTGTCACGACGATCGAGACGCTGAAGCCGACGATCCTGATCGGCGTCAGCACCAAAGCTGGTGTTTTCAACCAGCAGGTGGTCGAGACGATGAACCGGCTTAATGAGCGGCCGATCATCTTCGCGCTCTCTAACCCGACCGACAAAGCAGAATGCACGGCAGAGCAAGCGTACAAATGGTCAAATGGCAAGGCGCTATTTGCGGCGGGCGTGCAGTTCCCCGACGTGACGCTCGGTGACAAGGTCTTCCACCCCGGGCAGGCCAATAATTTCTACATTTACCCCGCAATCGGGTTGGCAACGTATGTCGCACGCCCGCGGCGGCTCACCGACGCATGCTTCATCGTTGCTGCGAAGGCGACGGCCGACCAGGTTGATGCGAACCTCCGTGCGCAGGGCATGCTGTATCCGCACCAGACCAACATTCTGGAAACCGAAGTAACGACGGCGACGCGGATTGCGGAATTCATGTTCGACGAGGGCCTGGCGCAGGTCGAACGCCCGCGCGACGTGCGCACCTGGATTGAAGGTCAGCTCTACAAGCCGACATACTGAGGCAGACATGCCGCTAACAGCCAATGCGCGACCCGCCGCCGTATGGCGGGTCACTGGAGATGGTCATGCACGCTCTGATCGGTACGCTGCAGCACAGCCCTGAGGTTGCCCTGTTCCTTGTCCTGGCAATCGGCTTCTGGTTCGGCAGCCTGAAATTCGGTTCCTTCAGCCTTGGTTCCGTCACAAGCACGCTGATCGCCGGTCTGCTGATCGGGCAACTGGACATAACCGTCGCGCCTGTCCTTCAGAACACGCTTTTTACGATGTTTCTGTTTGCAATTGGATACAGTGTCGGGCCGCAGTTCATTCCCGCCTTGAAGAAAGACGGGCTGCCACAAGTAGTCTTTGCTCTGATTGTCTGTGCTGTTGGCCTGGGTACTACTTATCTGGCTGCCAGGCTATTAGGATACAACGCGGGGGTCGCGGCGGGGCTGCTTGCAGGCGGCATGACCAACTCGGGAACGCTCGGCGTCGCGACAGCTAACCTCCATCAACTCGGCCTGAATCCCGGCCAGACGAGCGCCATGGCAAGCCTCGTAGCAATCGGGTATGCGGTGACCTACCCGTTCGGTACAGCGGGGGCCGCATGGTTCGTGTCGTCACTCGCACCGAAATTGCTGCGGTTCGATCTGCAGAAGGTGTGCAAGGAGTACGAAGTCGCCACGTTAGGCCACGACGCCAAGTCCGGCGAGGAGATGGCGAACCTTCCGCTGATGGCACGCGCTTTCCGGGTGGAGAACGGGGATCTGGTCGGGCGCACACCCAGGGAGTTCAATACCGAATTTGGAAATTCGCTAGGTGGGGCATTTATCACGCGCTACCGCGAGGGCAGCGCGATCCTGGAGGCGGACGCACCAACCGCGATTCATAGCGGAGCCACGATCGCGATGGCGGGGTCGCCGAAAGCGCTCTTTCACGCCGAAAAAATGGTCGGGCCAGAGGTCGATGACGGCGAGCTGTTGGCATACGCAGCGGAGAAAATCGACATCGTCGTGACCAGGAAAGCAGCCGCGAACCTTACGCTGCGCGACCTGGAGCGCGACGAACTGGCCCAGTATGGCCGCCCCGTTTTTGTTCTTGGGCTGACGCGTCGCGGCCACCCCGTTGCGCTGAGTCCAGACCTCAAGATCCAACAGCGGGACGTTCTTACCCTGCGAGGCGTGCGTTCGCACGTGGAGCACCTCATCAAGTCGCTGGGTTACGCCGATCGGCCCACCAGCAGGTCGGACATCGCCTTCATGGGAGCGGGCATCGTGATCGGCAGCCTCGTCGGCACGATAACAGTCCACGCCGCCGGTGTACCGCTGAGCCTGAGTCCGAGCGTCGGAACGCTGCTGGCCGGTCTGATATTCGGCTATCTGCGTTCGATCTACCGAACGTTCGGAGGCATCCCCCCGGCGGGGCTCTGGGTGTTCAACAATGTTGGGCTGAATGGATTCATTGCCGCCGTCGGCTTGAACGCAGGCCCCGGGCTTGTTTCGGGTCTGGCGCATTACGGGGTTGGCCTCTTCGTCGCAGGCGTCATGGTCTCGATACTACCGCTTGTCGTCGGCCTGTATGTCGGCAAATACGTTTTCAAATTCCACCCCGCCATCCTGCTGGGCGCCTGCGCGGGCGCCCGTTCGTGCACTGCGGCCCTGGGCGCACTGCAGGAAGCATCACAGAGCACGGTCCCGACGATCGGTTATACCGTGCCGTACGCTGTCAGCCGAATCGCCCTCGCGATGTCTGGAATTGTCATTCTTCTGCTCATGCAGTGATCGACAGACGTGATGGGAATGCTTGTGCTTCGCGTTACCCGCTATGGCTGAGTTCCCGGCTGACCTTCCGTAGCCACCGGATTGCCCTGTACGCAGCGCATGGCGACATTTTTCAATGGAGAGAAAGTCATGATCGACGATGTTCGCACCGAGCTCGACAGCCTCGGAGAAGTCAGTGTTCCTGCCGACAGGCTATGGGGCGCCCAGACACAGCGCTCGCTGGAACATTTCAGTATCGGCCGAGAGTTGATACCACGAGAAATGATTATCGCCTATGCCTTTCTCAAGAAGGCGGCGGCCAACGCAAATCACGCAGGAAAACGTCTTGCCGATCAACCGCATACACTGATTACCCAAGTCTGCGACGAGATCCTTGCCGGCCAGCATCACGACATGTTCCCTTTGCACGTCTGGATGACAGGCAGCGGGACGCAGTTCAACATGAACGTCAACGAAGTGATCTCCAATCGCTGTTGCGAGCTCGCGGGCACACCGCTCGGCAGCAAGCAGCCGGTCCATCCGAACGATCACGTCAACATGTCCCAATCGTCGAACGACTCCTTCCCTGCAGCGATGTACATCGCCGCTGCTCTGAACACGAGACAACTGATGGTTCCGGCAGTCAAGGCATTGCATGACGCGATAGCGGCCAAGGCTGAGGAATGGGACCACATCGTCAAGATCGGCCGTACCCATATGCAGGATGCGACACCGCTCACGCTCGGCCAGGAGTGGTCGGGCTATGCCGGCATGCTTGCAGACAATCTCAAACGCATCGATGCTGCGCTTGACGGAGTGTATTGCCTCGCGCTAGGCGGTACCGCGGTCGGAACCGGGATCAATGCAGCACCGGGCTTCGCAGAAGCAGCCGCCGCCGAAATTGCAAAGCTGACGGGACTGCCGTTTGTCAGCGCGCCGAACAAGTTCACGGTGCAAGGCGCCCACGATGCGCTGGTGCAGCTTTCCGGCACATTCCGCACGCTCGCAGGGTCGCTCTACAAGATCGGTAACGATATTCGCCTGATGTCGTGCGGCCCGCGCGCAGGATTTGCGGAACTGCTGATCCCGGAGAACGAACCAGGTTCGTCCATCATGCCGGGAAAGGTCAATCCGACCCAGGCGGAGGCGCTGACGATGCTCTGCGTGCAGGTTATGGCGAATGACGTAGCCGTCGGCTTTGGCGGCGCCGGCGGATTTCTGGAGATGAACGTCTACAAGCCACTGATGATCTTCAATCTGACTCAGTCGATTACGCTCGTGACCGACGGCTGCACGAATTTCCGACGCTTCCTGGTCGAGGGCACCAGGCCGAACGTCAAGAAGATCAAGGAATACGTCGATCGCTCGTTAATGCTGGTCACCGCGCTGGTGCCGGTAATCGGCTACGACCGCGCTTCAGCGATCGCTCACCATGCGGCGGAGCATGACCTGACGTTGAAGGCCGCCGCACTGGAACTCGGTTTCGTCGACGAACAGACGTTCGACCGAATCGTGGACCCGGCCAAAATGGTTAGACCATACGTGGCCGCTGGCGGTTGACGACGTAAGCTTTGCTGGACTGAGCGACGCGGCTCCGCAATCGCTATGGCGCGCGCACGCAGATCAGGGAGCCGCGCTCCAGTCACGTCCAACGACCGGTGTTCGACAATATATCGAGACCGCTTTTGAAACTTTGCTTCCTGGTATGGGCCGCGAATTGCAATCGATTTCCACGCCACAACCGCATTCTGGATTCATGCGCTCGCGAGGCCGTTTGCGGTTGGCGTCCGGTGCGAGAGAGAGAAATGCTCTGGCCAACGTCGCAAAGCTCTCTGTTCAATCGTTCAGCCATTGTCGAGAACGTACATGCAAACCGGGGTACCTGACGCGATGGAGAATTTGGGTCGATTGCACGAGACCATTCGAACCATCGACGGATTATTCTACTGTGTCCCATAAGTTGTTGCGCGGTCTATCGCTGTTCAGGATGAGTTCCATCGCCGCATGAGCCGTAGTCCAAGCAGGATACGCAACGTGGTAATGGAATCAGGAACGTGGCGTTGTGCGCGCTGGAGTGCCCCGGGGGATGTAATCCGGGGGAAGGACAGGCAGCGCGCGTTCGAGGAGTGCTAAGCACTTTGGCTTTGGCTTCCACCGGCGTATTCACGGCTCTTTCTAACGGATGTAGCGCCCTTTTTTCGTGTCTCCGTCGGGTGGTCATCGGTCTGCTGGCCGCAGCATTTACGTTCGGCGGCGGCCATTTGCTTGGTGTCTCTATTTCCTGAACCTGAACGGCGGTCGACCCGACGTCGATGCATCCTAGCCCCGCATTCGAATACATGAGGATAGCGAAATGTATCCGCGATCACACTTCGAGGGAACGGACGTCCATGGCGCCGAAGACCCTGAGCCAGACAGTCAAATTGCTATGCATCGTTGAGTCCGGTATCGCCGCGCGCGAGGTTGCGGCTCGTCTCGATGCGATCGAAGCCTAATCGCCGATCCACTCGTTTGCGCTGATGGCCGCAAGTTCAGGTCTGTAGGTACTATGACGTTGTCTGGACGCGCCGATTTACGGAAAGTGAGTTCGGCTCGCGCTGGGCGCCCTGCTTCGGTCAGTCGGGCTACGCGTCGAGACGTTCGGATCGTCGCACGAGTTGCTCGCCTTCGAGAAGTACGACGCGCCCAGTTGCCTGATTCTCGACGTCAGGTTGCGCGGCGAAAGCGGCCTCACCTTTCAGGAAGAAGTGGCGAAGAGCGGCCTGCAAATGCCGATTCTGTTCATGACAGGCCATGGCGACGTGGAAATGTCCGTCAAGGCCATGAAAGCGGGAGCGCTCGACTTTTTTTCCAAGCCCTTTCGCGATCAGGACATGCTGGACGCAGTCTCGAATGCGTTGACGCGCGATTCGGCGCGCCGCGCGGCCTAACAATCCATCGCGGCGCTTCGGGCCTGCTACGGCTCGTTGACATCGCGGGAGCGAGAGGTAGTCGGATTCGTGGTGGCCGGCCTGATGAACAAACAGATTGCCTCGGAGATGAATCTTAGCGAAATCACCCATCTGGTCCGTGCCACCGGCTTTTGTCATGCGGCGATCAGCGACCGTCGCGCCGCTGCCCGCACCCGGTGACAACGCAATCGAATACGCGTCATTATTCGTACACGCAACGCTGAGCGTGCCCGTTGCAGTGAGCGTGCTGCTCAGAATTCCCGCCGTGCCAAAGTTGATGTTGGTGGCGGCAATCGTGCAATCGTTGATAACTGTTGCGTTGACCGTGAACGGCAATGTCGCGGCCGGCGTCGAGATCTGCTACGGAACACGCTCCCATTTTTCTCATTGCCTGCCCGTGATGGGTCTTCACGGCTGCCAGCTATACCAGAACGCGTCCTACACCACGCCTTGGGGGCACGGCACGAGTGCAGTCACGGGCACGGGAACCGGTACATGACAACGTCTGAAAGGGTATGCGCGTGCACTTCCGCAGGCGACGCCTGCTGCCGGTACTTACCTCGACACAGTCATTGCGACTATCACCTACTGACGTCTCGTCGCAGGCGCCGCCGGGCACTCTTCACTTGCGGTTCGGACGAAACCATGGCGGTTCGGAATCGCGGTGAAAGGCACGATATTCGGTAGGGAGGATTTTCATGTGCTGCCGGAAACTTCGAGCGAGGTGAACGCCACTGCTCATTCCGGCTCGTCGGGCAACCTTGTCGACAGGCAGGCCAGTGTCGACCAGCAACTGCCGCGCAACCTGCAGCCTAAGGTCCAGCAGATAGGCCGACGGTGACACGCCGAGTTCGCGCTGAAAGTAGCGCACGAAGTTGCTCCCGCTCATCGCAGCCACCTCGGCGGCATCGCCAGCGTTGACTGGTCGACGACAGTTATGCTCAAGCCAGCGTGCGGCTCTACGCGCCCTTTTCTGCTGGCGCGGTCTCGGTTTGCTCGAGAGCGATACTGATAGCCGCCCGCAACACGATCGACAGTTCACGGGCGATGGGCCGCGCGAGAACGTCGCCCAGATCGCGCCGGATGAGTGTCAGCGCCGCACTTAATGCATCGCCAAATGCTTTCGATCTTGGACTGGCTGCATCCTTGGCCCGTGTCACCAGTGCGCCGTCTGGCGGCGGACCTGCTGCGAGGTATATGACCTCTGTGGCGTCTTCGCTAATAGAGGGCAGCCAGGGCGCGGGGCTTTGCCCATGTAACGAGTGGCCTTGCCGAGCAGGTGCAGCGACGAACAGCGTGTCAAACTTGTCGGCTTTATACGGGCCGAGCGCGTCAGTACGAACTTGCAAAGATGAGGCCACCCGGATCGCCCCTCCTTGGCGCGACAGGAAGCTCACCTCGTATGTCCCGATTCTGGAATCGGTGCCGGCTATCCGCGCGGCGAGATCGAAGGCCTCGGCGACCACGCTTACGCCGACAAGATCACATGCTTCGAACAGCACGATGCCAATGCGTCGTTTCCGCCGCAATGCCGTCCGTCGGGAGTTGGAACCGTGAACGTCGCTCAGGTTGACGTAAGGAGTACCGGTCATCCTCATTTCCCCCTCGCGACGGAACCTGCCGGTCTCCTTCGCTGCTCAATCGAGCTGAAATTCATCGCCATAAACCATTGTCCCTCGATCGAGGTCCTCCTTTCGGAGGCAGACCGCACAGGAGAGAGAATGCAAATGAGCGAGCTGGAAGCCTCACTAATGACAGGTCGCGACCCTGTTCCGACCCGTCGCCTTGGCGTTATAAAGCGCTTCATCAGCCGCCCGGATGACTGTCGTGACGTCGGTATCCCGGTCCGGCGTCCAGCTCGCGGAGCCGATGCTGGCAGTTACGCGCCCATATTCGCTGCCGGCATGCTCAATGGCAAGTTCATTGATCGCGGCCCGGATTTTCTCGGCGATCACGGACGCGCCGTGCGACGGGGTATCGGGGAGAACGACAATGAACTCTTCACCGCCATAACGTGCCGCGGTATCGGCGGGCCGCCGGATGTTCTCGCCGATACACCGACCAACCGCGGCCAGTGCATCATCGCCTGCCTGATGGCCGTAGGTGTCGTTGTAGGCCTTGAACCAATCGATGTCCACCAAGAGGAGCGAGAATGCGCTTTGCGTGCGCCTCGCCCTGCGCCATTCCTGTTCGAGAATCTCCCCGAGCGTGCGCCGGTTATGCAGACCGGTGAGACTGTCGGTTCGCGCGAGCAGCTGCAGCTCCGATTCAGCGCGCACGCGACGCTGCAATTGCGTACCAAGGACAAACGAGAGTGCGACGAACCCCAGCGCGAACGCGCCCATGAGGGAACCGATCGTGAGTGCGCGACGATGCCACGCCGCGTAGATGTCGGGCTCGGCTTCGGCAACCATGATGGTCAACGGCAGGTGCCGGAAATTGCGGAAATAGTATTGACGCCGCACGCCGTCTATCGAAGACGTGTCGGAAAAACTGCCCTCCTGAGCGGACATGAACTGCCTGAACGTGCTCGCCTTGCTGATGTCGCGCCCAATCACCTTCGGATCGTAGGGCTGACGCATGATCATGAGGCCGTTGCGGGCGATCAGGGAAATGGCGCCGTGCTGCCCCAGTGACAGTCCGCCGAACAGTTCATGAAAATATTCAAGGTTGATGGCCATTAATGCGATGCCAGCGAATGATCCGTCGGGGTGCGATGCGCGGCGGCTCAGAACAATGCTTTCGGCGCCATTGCGCAGGCGGGAGTGGAAGGGTGCGCTGACGTAGAGACCGACGTCGGGATGGTCGCGGTGTACTGTGAAGTAGTCGCGGTCGGCAAAGTTGCCTTTGCGCGGTGTCTCGCTCCCCCCGTCGATGATGATGTTGCCTGAAGCATCAAACACGAGCATTGAGCCGAGGTTCTTTGCCGCTGTGGCACCATCGAACAGAACCTGGTTCCGAAGATGGGGCGGCAAGACCATGACCTGCGGGTTTCTGAGCCCGTCAACAACACTCTGAAGCGAAAGCGCGTAAAGCTCGAAATTGCGCTCGATGTCGCGCTGCGCAATGAGTGCCACGTTTCTTGACGTTTCCCGCGCCCGCTCCAGTGCGTCCTGCCGGCTCTGGTAGAGGGAGGCCGCGCACAGCGACACCATGACGAGAGCGATGATGAAGCCGCCCAAAAAGACTGCGCGCGGTTCCGCTAACCATTTAGAGATATTCTTATTGTCGCGCAGTGGCAGCATGTTTTGCCTTGTCTTCGTATCGCAGGTCCGCTGGCAGGATACTGAAAAGAATGGAGCGGCGGATGCGGAACATCCTATTTCCTCACCAGCACGCCGTTGCGCGAAGTTGCGTTGCGATGTGTGTTTTGAACAGTCGAGCACGATCGAGAGTTGAGTGGTGGTCAACTACACGACGCCAGCCCGGCTACGGACGCAAGGGGGCCTCCAAAGCAGATGCTATTAGAGCAGACAAGTCAGAGTAGACGCAATGTCTGATAAGGCGTATCGGCACGGTCAGAGAGGGCCGCCCCGCCCTTTCGCAGTGCGAGTCCGGATCCCACGAGGCACCTCCGAAACCACTCACCCGTCGTCCGGCAAAGCCGGGTGCCGGACCTCCGGCGTAATGGCTCTGACCCGCTCGTCACGGTCCTTGTCGTCGAATCGAACAGAAAGCGCAGCAAAAAGAAAATAGCCCGGTCTCGGCAAACGGGCCTCTAGCGGCCCAGAGATGACCGCAAATAAGCGGTTGAAAGCGCTAACTTTCCCCTTCACGCCGCGCGGCCGGTTTGTCCCGGAATCTAAGGGTACATAGCCGCAACTATCAACCCCTTCATTTTGCATTTCGCGCCGGTTGTCTCGGGCAGACCCGAGCGACGCCGCAACTGACGTCAGCAAACGCGGACCATGTACGCCGAAATTGAGCGGCTCCGTGAAGCGACTGTCGACGAAAAATGGCAGCTCGAATCAAGCTATTAGGATAAGTTTTCTTATGTGCGACGTGAGGTCGCTTCGTTCGTTGTTTTACCGTCGATGTCTGGCGGGAGGAAACCGGGCGTTCCGTCGCCCGTAGTCTATTGGTGCATGCGGGGCTGGTAACGGCGCCGTGTGAAGCCACCGAGACAATGTAGCCCGGCGCAAGCTAAGCCGTGGTCGTGAGACGACGGTGCCCCTGCGAGTGTCAATGCGGAGGGGGCGCTAGACTGGATGGCATGGTTAAAGTATTTGAACTGCTGATAAACATCGTTAACTTAGACGGGCCAAAGACACTGATAGGCCCCACCCAAAACGGGAACGTAGCAGGTCTGCCCTTTATAAGATGGGGCAGCGCGGACATGGTGCTACCGGTGGAGAAGCAGAGCCTAAACCATTCCTGCGAACGATGCGGAACACGGAAACCCCGTATCTCTGCCCAGTCGGGCAAGCCGACCGTGAGGAAAGCTGTTGGAGGTGCGGGAACAGGAGTGCGGAGAAAGCGAACGCCGTCCTGTAATCAGACGGATAGGGATTGCGCCGCAAGGCAACATCATCCTACGCGAAAGCGGGCAGACTTCCGCATGGTCTTTCGTCACGAAAGAGTCTGACGAACCTTCAAAGGAGGAGAAGCAAATGACAGTGCAGCAAGCCGGCACCGGTGCGTCCTCCGATCGCGCAATGCATTGGAACGATGTCGATTGGGCCCGATGCTATCGTGAGATTCGAAGGCTGCAGGCTCGCATCGTGAAGGCGACACAGGACGGCAAGTACGGCAAGGTGAAGGCTTTGCAGTGGTTGCTGACCCACTCGTTCAGCGGCAAGGCACTCGCCGTCAGACGGGTGACTGAGAATCAGGGTAGACGGACTCCCGGCGTAGACGGCCTCACATGGTCTACGCCGAGGTCCCGACTCCAGGCAGTGAAGTCTCTAAAGCGGCGGGGCTACCGCCCTCTGCCGCTGAGACGAATATATATCCCGAAAGCCGACGGGAAACGGCTGAGACCTCTTGGAATTCCCTGCATGGTCGACAGAGCGCAACAGGCGCTTCATCTGCTTGCACTCGAACCTGTTGCAGAAACCATGGCGGATCCGAACTCTTATGGGTTCAGAGCCGCCCGCTCCACGGCCGACGCGATAGAACAGTGCTTTATCTCACTGGCCAGCAGCAATCGCGCGCAGTGGATTCTGGAGGCCGACATCCGGAGCTGCTTTGATGAAATTTCGCATGATTGGTTGGTCGCCCACATCCCAACGGACAAAGCGATACTGCGAAAGTGGTTGAAGGCTGGCTACCTTCACAACAGTGTCTTTCACTCGACGGAAGCGGGTACGCCTCAGGGCGGTATTATCTCGCCCACGTTGATGAACATGACTCTCGATGGGTTAGAACGAACACTTCTTGCGAAGTTCTGCAGAGGCGGCCGGAATCCGTCGAAGGTTAACGTCGTTCGATATGCAGATGACTTTGTTATCACTGGCGCGACGCGAGAAGTGCTGGAGGATGAAGTCATGCCGCTGGTCGTGCAGTTTCTTGCACAGCGGGGATTATCGCTGTCACGGGAGAAGACCCGGATCACGCATATCAACGATGGGTTCGATTTCCTGGGCATGAACGTTCGCAAGTACGACGGCAAGTTGTTGATCAAGCCGGCCAAAACGAGCGTTCAGCGCTTCATGCGGAAGCTTCGGGACGTCGTGAAAGGCAATGCAACGCTAAGACACGATCGTCTGATCCGCCTGCTCAACCCAAAGATTCGCGGTTGGGCGGATTATTATCGGCATGTCGTGGCGAAGCGCACCTTTAACAAGGTTGCTCATGCGATTTGGCAATGTCTATGGCGTTGGGCGAAGCGCCGACACCCGCAGAAGAACTCGCACTGGGTACGTCGGAAGTACTTTCGAACCGTTGGCGCCCGCCAATGGGTCTTTGGTACGGCGACGGACAAAGTGCTCAGCAATGGAAAGCGTGAACTTCTGACGCTGTACGACATTGTCGGCACGCCGATCCGGCGGCACCGCAAGATCAAGGGTGCCGCAAACCCGTTCGACCCGCAGTGGGAAAGTTATTTCGAAGAGCGGTTGGGCTTCGCGATGATGGACTCGCTCAAGGGCCGGATGCGGCTGATCCGGTTGTGGCTCGATCAGCAGAGGTCCTGTCCGGTCTGTCGTCAAATGATCACGAAATCCAGTGGCTGGCGGCTGTACCACCTGGAGCGAAAGATCGATGGCGGTAAGGACACGATCAGCAACCTGACGATGCTTCACCCGGATTGCCATCGGGCCGCGCGTGCCCTCGGACTCTCAGTAGTGAAACCGGCCTCGGCAATGGGGCTTTGAAAGGCTTGAGCCGTGTGCTGGGAAACTCGCATGCACGGTTCTTAGGGGGCAGCGGTGCAGTAATGCACCGCTGCTACCCGACCTATAGGTGCCTGTTTTTACGCTAAACTCCGGGGCATGAAAACGCGCCTCACCCTGCCCTGCGCGCCTGCTGCTGACGCTGAATCCTCTGCATCCGGTTTTCCCGGTGCCGACGAGCTTGCCGTGCTCCGCGCGTGGTACGCCGGCGTGTCCGTGCGGCAGGCGGTGGCGCGTTACCTGCCCTCCGCACTCGGTGACGGGAAATCGGCGCGCGGCGTCCTCGGGCGCATCCGGCGCAGGCTGGTGGACATCGCGCGTGCGGCCCATCGCGACGACCTTGTCGCACTCCTCACTCATCCGGCGGCAGGACGTCAACAGCATGCGAAAGGTGCCGCGCTGGCGATCGACGCTTTGCGCACCGCACGCCCGCGGGAACCGCAGATCGCCGGCGACATCGCGCAGTGGTTGTCCCCGCGCGCGGTGCGCGTACTGCACGCGTACGGCATCACGACGCTTGCCGATCTCACCGTGCGCATTCCGCGCCGGCGCCAGTGGTGGAAGGCCGTGCCGGGGCTCGGCACGGCGAGCGCCCGTTCGATCGAGGCGTTCTTCGCCGCCTGGCCCGCGCTCACGGAGAGGGCGCGTGAGCTGGTGGTCGCGAGCCAGCGCGGCGACATCGTGCCGTGGGAAACCCTCAAATTGCCGCACGAGGTCGACGGCTCCGCCGGCACGTTCCGCGCACCGCCCGCCACCTGCACGCTCGACGCGTCCAACGACTACGAGGCCGTGCAGACGTGGCTGTCCCTGCACGAGTCGCCCGCCACGCAGCGGACCTACCGCAAGGAAGCCGAGCGGCTGATCCTCTGGGCCATCGTCGAACGCGGCCGCGCGCTGTCGTCGCTCACGACCGAAGACGCGATCGCGTACCGGACGTTCCTGCGCCATCCGGCGCCGCGGAGACGCTGGATCGGCCCGGTGCGCCCCCGCACGTCACCGGACTGGCGGCCGTTTAACGGCACCCTCTCGGCGCGCTCGGTCGCGCACGCGCTGTCGATTCTCGGCGCCCTGTTCCGCTGGCTGGTCGAACAGCGCTACGTGCTGGCCAATCCGTTTGCCGGCATCAAGGTGCGCGGCGGCAAGACGGCATCGACGCTCGATGCGTCGCGCGCCTTTACCGACGGGGAATGGGCGCTGGTGCGTACGATGGCCGAGGGGCTGGAATGGTCTCACGGCTGGACGGTTCCGGCCGCGCAGCGCTTACGGTTCCTGCTCGATTTCGGCTTTGCGACGGGTTTGCGCGCGAGTGAGCTGGTCGGCGCGACGCTCGGCCACGTCGAGACGGACGCACGCGGCGAGCACTGGCTGCGGGTCACCGGCAAAGGCGGCAAGGTCGCGCGGGTGGCGCTGCCGCCGCTCGCGTGGGACGCACTAACCCGCTATCTGGCCGGGCGCCAGCTGCCGACTTCTACGGCGCGCTGGCGGCCGGACACACCGGTCATCGGCAGCCTGGACGCGGACAGTAGTGCGGCCATCAGCAGCGTGCGCCTGTGGAGCGTGCTTGAGCGCTTTCTCGTCCTTGCCGCCAGTGCCATCGAAACCGATCACCCACCGCTCGCGGAGAAGCTGCGCCGCGCCAGCCCCCACTGGTTGCGGCACACCCACGCTACCTACGCGCTCGGTCACGGCGCCGAACTTACCACGGTGCGCGACAACCTCCGGCACGCCTCGGTATCGACCACCTCGATCTACCTGCACAGTGACGAGGTTAAGCGCGCGCGGCAGATCAGTGAGGCGTTTACGACCCGGAAGTGAGCGCGACAACCTGCATGACCGACCGGCACGGTGGTTGACCGTTTCCTGATGACGGTTCGATCGCCGGTACAAACCGGCAAGCGGAGCGCGCAATCCTCCGCCCACTTTAGTGATGTCAGGCAGCCAGTGGCCCCATGCCGGCGACCATCGCTGGCATCATCGGAGCGATCGACAGCCTGCTCACTCGCCTACGAGATGACGCCCGGAACCAGCCATGGAAAAACCTGAATTCGAGCCGCAGATTCTGGCAAATCGACAGGGTGTGTCGTTCTGGCTCGTCCGCGGAAACACCACCGTCGAATGCATCGTCACGATTGCAGCGCTGGAGGCCCATTTCTGGCTTGAGCCGCGGGCCGGGGACGCCCGGATCCTGAGGATTTTCCGGGACGGGTACAGCCGCATCCGCGCGATCGCCGAACGGAAGCTACTTGCGCATCCGTGCGTACGCCTGGAACTGACACCCGATGACTTCGAGCGCCCCTGAACAGCGCGGGTGAATCGGGCACGCTTCTCGAAGCATGAATAATCTGGCCGGCGGCCCTTTTTTGGGCAATGCTGTTGTGGCGGAGCCAGGCCGGCCGCTGCGAGGGCCTGACCGTTAGTTGCGTACACCAACGAATCGCTTTTGATTCTCGGGAACGCGGCACTATCCTTAGCACTTCTTAGCTGGAAAGGAGAATCGGCGGCCGCTGCGGCCTGTACCCTATGCGCGAGAGCGCCAGCGCCGCTCCTGCCTGCTCAGCTGGGTGGCGTCCGTCGATGCGGGGAAAGGCCGAAACGTTACGTGCCCCAAGAGCCCGTCTCGGAATGGGCACATCGCCCCGCCGACCCACTCTCCGCCGGCGACGAAGCGGCATTTCAGCGGACGGCTGGCTGAGCGGTCGGGCAGCCGGCGATAATCCGGGAGGACGGCAAGTCGGCCATTGCCTACATTGGGCCGGGCTGAGTTCTGCGTCAGCAATGCGGCGGATTGCTGACGATGGCGGCATCGAGCAGCCAGACGGCAGCTTCCTGCATCCGCGAACTCACACTCCCGACCCGCATCGGCCCTTCGGGCCGGAGGAACATCAACGACGGCGTCCGAGATACAACCGCCATTTGCCGCCGGTCGGACCTGCAATCCTTTCGATGGAATGGCTCGCGGCGAACAGTGCGAGGCAAAATAAGGTTCAACCAGGCAATGGTTCCATGCCCATTTCCCG
This sequence comes from Paraburkholderia sp. MM5477-R1, assembly GCF_050436385.1. Taxonomy (NCBI): domain Bacteria; kingdom Pseudomonadati; phylum Pseudomonadota; class Betaproteobacteria; order Burkholderiales; family Burkholderiaceae; genus Paraburkholderia; species Paraburkholderia sp. MM5477-R1. The sequence continues at coordinate 305,746 of NZ_JBNDMC010000001.1, read as the reverse complement.
GCAAAGCGAGGTGGCGTCTGCTGCACTTCTCTCGCCCAATGCTTCATTTCCGATCATCTTTTGCAGCCGAGATAGTCCATATAGGCACTGAGCTTGCAACGGACGCATTCCAAGCTCGTGGGCGATCATCAACGCCGTGCGATAGTGACTGTGAGCTTCCTCAATCCTGGCTGCGGTAGCGCTGCCATCCGAGACAAGATCCCCCAACACGTGCCAGGCCCAGGCTTCATTGCCTCGTTCGCCGGAGGCTCGAGCAACATCAATGGCATCATGTGCATGAGTGAGGGCTTCGTCTTTTCGACCAGCAAGGTGGCACACTCGACCGAAATTCGAGAGCACTAGCGACTGGCCGAACATCAAGTTGCTTGCCGCCGCCTGGTGAACTGCTTCTTCCAGAAGAACGAGGGCCTCATTGGTCCGGCCCAGCGAGGCATACGCCGCCCCAAGACATGAGGCTATCCGAGAAACATAGATTGGAAACTCAGCGCTCTTGCACATGGCCAATGCTGGCTCAAGAGCCTCGACAGCAATAGCGAGATTGCCTTGAACAAGGTGCATCCGTCCGACACCGAGGCCAGCAAAGATCAGCTCCTCTGGCTCATTCATCCTTCGGGCCATGTCGATCGCCTCATGTCCAAGGACGGCAGCCTCGTCGAATCGGCCGAATTCGGCAAGACACAGCAACAACCAGATACGAGCGGTGACGCGCGTGAATTTTAGATAAGCCTCATCGGGGCCGTGGTGGCGCTCATGGAGGAGATCTAGCACCTGTCGAGCATGTTCCACCGCGCGTTCATAGTCTCCGCGGCCATACCTCGACCTTGCGAGCATCAAAGTGACCCGAGCCTTCGCATCGGGGTCGCATTGCCGCTCTGCCAACGCCAGGGCGCGTTCGCCTGCCTCAACGGCAGCTACCAAATCGCCTAACGAACCGAGCGTATAAGTCAACCTTGATAAGACGCGCGATAGGCGAACCTCATCGCCCAATCCTTCGGCAAGACGTTCCGCTCTCTCGAGATTCGCCCGGTCACGTGCCAATTCTCCCAGCGGGTAAAGCGAGTGGTGAAGATCCCATCGGATGTCGATGACGTCACCGAGTGTGTCGGCCGAGGACGGCAGGGCCGCATAGGCAGTCAAAGCTTTCTCGAACAGGACCGACGCCTCGCGATGAGCGGCGCGTTTTGCAGCATTGTGACCGGCACTCCGCCACAGCCGGGCCGCCTTTTCCGTCAATCCGGCCTGGGCGCAGTGTTCAGCCAGGATTTCGGGTTGTTGCTCCGCTACGTCAGAAAAATGATTTTCGAGCTCCATGGCGATGCGGGCATGCAGCTGCTGCCGCCTCTCCCGCAGCAGGGAGCTGTACGCGGCGTCTTGCACCAGGGCGTGCTTGAAGGTGTATTCCGCATCCGGTGGTGCCCCGTGCCGAAACACCAGTTCGGCACCGACGAGATGGTCCAATGCGTCGTCCAGGCGCTCCGTGGGCATCGACGCGACCGCGCTGATGAGCTCATAGGAAAATTGCCGGCCAATTGCAGCGCCGATTTGTGCTACATCCCGCACCGGGGCCAGGCGATCGAGCCGCGCCATCAGCGAAGCGTGCAGCGTCATCGGGATCGCCAGTGGCAGCAGCGGACGATCGAGGACGTAGCGCCCGTTCTGCTCGCGCAGTACGCCGCTCTCGAGCACTGTCCTGGTCAGTTCTTCGACAAATAGCGGTATTCCATCCGTATGCTCGATGATCCGGTCTGTAATCTCTTTCGGCAGTGCCTTGCCAACGGTTATCCGCCCGATCATTTCCGCTCGTTGCCGAGGCTGCAGACGATTGAGCGTAAGGAGCATCACCCCTGCGCGGCCGATCCACGGAGATATGAACTCAGGCCGGAAGGTGACGACCAGCAGGACAGGCAGGGTTGCAATACGATCGACAAGATGGTCCAGCGCTTCAAGCGAGCTGGGGTCGACCCAATGCACATCTTCGAACAATATCAGCAGCGGCTGGCGTCTTGCCCGGTCCATGACCTGCACAATTATCGTGCTAAGCGTCTTATCCTTGTACTGTTGCGGCGTGAGGTTAAGTGCTGGGTATCGACCTTCCGTCGAAATCGATAGTAACGCCGCCACCAGCGGAGCAGCTTCGCCCAGATTGTCGGCGGCGAACGCGAGCACCGCCTCAAGTTTGTCGAGGCGTTGTTCAACCGTATCGTCGCGCCGCAAACCGGCCGCACGCTCGAGCTGGGAAATGAACGGATAGAAGGCGCTGTCCTGATGACGGCGCGAGCAGAAATACCGCAAGCGGGCGTGCGGCTCGAATTGAAGCCGCTCTTCAAGAGAGGTGGTCAGCCGCGATTTTCCGATACCCGGCTCGCCTGCAAGCAGCACAACCTGCCCCTCACCATTCTTCGCCCGCTGCCATCGGCGAAGCAACAACTCGATTTCTTCGTCGCGTCCGACGATCGGCGTCAACGTGGTCGCGTGCAGCGCCTCGAAGCGGCTTTCGACTCCGCTGGGGCCGAGTACTTGCCAAACCCGCACCGATTCGTCAAAACCCTTCACGGTCACGAGGCCCATGTCGCGGTAGTCAAACAGCCCAGCCGTCAGCCGCTGCGTGCTCGTAGAAATCACCACTGTTCCGGCTTCGGCCAACGTCTGCAGCCGGGCAGCGAGATTGGGTGTCTCACCGACGACGCCAGGCTCCTGGGCTTCGCCCTCACCCGTCAGATCACCGACTACCACTACGCCGGTGGCGATCCCGATCCGCACCCGCAAACTTTCGTCGATCCCGAAATCGAGATTGCCGATGGTTTGCACCAGCGCCAGCCCAGCACGTACAGCCCGCTCGGCATCGTCCTCATGCGCCTGAGGATAGCCGAAATAGGCCAGCACACCGTCACCCACGTACTGGGCAATGAAGCCACCGGCCTTGGTAACTACATCCGCGCAACCCCGGTAATAAGCGGCAAGGATCTTCCGCATGTCTTCAGGATCGAGCCGCTTCGAGAGGGCAGTCGAGCCGACGAGATCGCAAAACATGACGGTGAGCTGGCGTCGGTCCGCGTTGTCTCGTGGCAAGGGCGTAGCCACGGTTGGAGATATTGCAGCGGCGCTGTCGCCAAGCTGGTTAATTGCACGCAACATTTTGCGGCGATGGCCAAGCAAGACGCCAAGATCCTTGAGATCCTGGTCTGTCAGGTCGCGGAGGACCGAGGGATCGATACCATTCTCGGCAAAGCTGTGGACATACTCGGACAAGCCGAGTGATGCCAGCCACTCTTCAATGCTTCCCACCGTTTGTCTCCTGAAGACGGCTGCCTCATGCAAGGGTAGGAAAAATATTTGTTCCGCGCTTGTCGACAATCAGGGGCCCGGCCGGATGCAACCAGACAGTTTGATTCAATTGTCGTCCGGTGCGATTGACGTACGATTTATTCGGCTTCTGACGAATCCAGAACCGGCTGTAAGATCGTTGCTTGTCCGTGGACCGTGCCCACGGCTGCGTATCAGACCTTCAAGCGGCGGCTTGGGCGCAGGACGTCCGGGATGGATCGCAGGTTCGCGTTTGCGTGGGCGCTCGACCGTGTCCCAGCGCGAGGGGCCGTTCATATAACTGGAGCGGCCCTCTGAACGGCCGAGTAAGAACGAGGGCGAACGGCTGCACTTGGCCGCGTGCTGACCGATGCGGTCGGCAGAAGTCGACCCGCAGGAGACGTTCGAATTTCCAGCAAGCGGTCCTTCAAACTGATAGAGCTTCAGCAGCGCAGTCGAGAGAGTCGAGCAGTCAGCGTTGTACCTTACAAACTTTATATTTTAGCCACGCTAGGATGTTCGGATCGGTGACTGCATGCGGATGCGTATCGTTAAGCGTCAGGTACCCGTAGAATCCGCCATTTTGGTCAACGATGACCGGTGGATCGGATGCAATGTCATTGCATGGGCTTTCAGAAGATACTAAGCCGAAACAAAGTAACCGGACATGGGTCAAGCCGCGTAGCGGACTGACGGATGTTGAAACATGGATCGGACCAAAGCCGGAATCTTTTGCAACGAGCGCAGAACCGCTCGAACACGCTGCTTGAGATGCCCGGGACCTTTGATGGCAAGCTTGCCGATCTTGTGATGTTTGAGATAACCCCATACCAACTCGTCCGGGTTCAGGTCTGGCGAGTAAGCAGGAAGGAAGAACAGACAAAGGCGCCCATCTGATTCCGCGGCAAGCTGCCGGATCGCTTTGCAACGATGTACCGGATGACCATCGGCAATCAGGAAGACAGGCGCATCGGCGGTGAGCATCAGCCGTTTGACGAAGTCGACGTATACGGAGATCTTGAAGCTGCCTTCGAAACACATGAAGCGAAGTTGGCCACGCGGGCTGATCGCTGAGATCAGGTTCACCTTGAAGCGCGCGCCAGTGACTTCGACTACCGGAGTTTGACCGACCGGCGCCCAGGTCGTGCCGCTGTGATAGTCCGATCGTACCGTCGATTCGTCGACGAAGAAGATCTGTGCCCCGCCGTGTTTGGCCTGCCCGACAATGGCCGGGTATTCGTCCCGCATCCACGACTCGACCAGTTCAGGGTCGCGTTGGTACGCACGCGCAAGCGGTCGCTGGGGCGAAAGCCCGAGCTTGCGCAGCAGTCGACCGACCGACACCTCGGAGAGCCTGACGTTGAAATGTTCGCGAATCAACTCCCGCACCATGTCTCGCGTCCACAATGCAAACTCGAACTTCATCTGCATTGGGTTCTTCGTTGTGACCGTCTGATAGACGAAGCGGATAGCCTCGGACGACAGCTTCATCGGTCGACCAGGGATTGCCTTGGCTCGTAACGCCTCGATGCCCCCTTCGCGCCAGGCCGCCAACCACTCGTAAATACGCGCCCTCGAGAATCCGAGCGTGCGGATCACGTCCTCCGGCGACTCGCCAGCTTCGACGCGCTTGACCGCACGAATACGGATCTCTTCAAGCGTTGCATGTGAAAGCTGCCGGCCGTCGTCCTCTCGCATCTCGCCTCTCCCTAAACCCCTTAAAGCTTAGACCATGGCGTCGATTTATGTTCGCTTACTTACGAACTGGTTAGTATGTCCGATCCGTACTGGCCTATGTCGTTGAAGATGCTCTTCGGCGAAATGTCCGAGCCGTATTGGCCGATATCATTGTGGACCGAGCCGGATGCCACATCCGAGCAGTTCAGACAGCCCAAATATACGTCATGGTCTCTGCCCCCGAACAACATGAGTTTGACCTGAGACTGCGCCTGCGCAACGGTTGTGGTGCAATTCCGGTGCGTCGGTCTGTTACTCTTGAGCTTTTGACGACCACGAGCCAAATGAGCAAGCTGAAAGATCTCGAACGGTTGTTCAACGGGCGTCATTTCGACCGCGAAGTCATCGTCCTTTGCGTGCGTTGGTATCTGCGCTACAAGCTCAGTCTGCGTGATCTTGTCGAGATGATGGCTGAGCGCGGCCTGTCCCTCGCCCACACTACGATCCTGCGTTGGGTAAAGCGGCTACACGCCGGAGTTCGTCAAACGCTGGAATCGGTTGGCTACGACAGCCGGTCAGTCGTGGCGAGTCGACGAGACCTACGGTACGCCCAGCCAACGTAGCCTGCCCGCACGGGGGTGAAGTTGCTTGAGCATGTTTGGAATGCAAAACCCGGAGAAGTTGTCGTTGCAGTACCGGGGTATGCCCTTTCTCTGCTGTGAGAGAAAGTGAGCCGAAGCGGCGGTGACTTGCCGACACTGGCAAGGTGACGAAGTCCGTGGGAAACGGGGCTTGCGGCGAAGCGGTTACGCCAAGATGAGCCTCCAGGCTGAGCATGGGATGGTTGAGGAACACGAACCTGTTTGAACGCATCTGAGGGTTGAATCGTCACCCCTGCCTACACCGCTTAACAGGCAGGACGCGGATCGTTGCCGATCATATGTACGGCCCGGCAACGCGAATGCTGATTGGATATGTAGGCCCATCAGCAGGGAGCCATGGAGAGCGCGCAGCTAGGCCGTGGTATTCGCGACGACTTGCGGCAAGCAAGGATAAAGACTGCGACAGGCAACCTCGCCCGTGCGTTTTGAGTCCAGCATGTGAACTGGGGAAGGCTTGCACAGATGTTAAGGGAGTGTGTCCCCGATGATGTGCAAGCTGGCGGAGCCTCCGTAGTAGTCCGAGGCCGGGAAAGCCGGCTACATGGCGAAGGGAGGCAGTTGAAGTGGTTTGCCTGGTTGATTAACTGACTGTAGTGAGGTGAAGACCTTCGATAATCAGTGAAATACAAAGCAAACTGGTGGCACGGTGGCATGGTGTCGCCTTCGATTAGAACGACACTTCAGCGGAGAGCCGGATGCGCTGAGAGGCGCACGTCCGGTTCGGGGAGGAGAGGCAGGGAAATAGTTCGACTACGCCCTGTCTCTTACTCCACTGAAGATTCGCGGCAAATGGGCCTATCTCTACCGCGCCGTTGACCGGGCGGGAAAGACGATCGATTTTCGCCTCAGCGCGAGGCGCGACGTGGCGGCAGCAAAGGCGTTCTTCGCGAAGGCAATCAGAACTCAGGGACGCGCTCCTGAGACGATTACGCTGGACGGCTACGCGGCATCTCATCGGGCGGTCCGCGAGATGAGGACCGACGGGTCGCTACCCAGGCGAACGGAATTGCGATCCTCGAAGTACCTGAATAACCTCATTGAGCAGGATCACCGCCACATCAAATCGCGGGTAAACGTGATGCTCGGGTTCAAGCGGTTCCACAGCGCCGCCGTTACGCTCTCCGGCATCGAACTGATGCATCGCATTCGCAAAGGCCAGTTCGATCTCACCAGCATGCACCTCAAAGATACCACTTCGCCCTCGATTTGGATGGCGGCTCTTTCAGCTCGTTGAGGTCTCCGAAACATGGGCGATTTCTCGCCCGCCTACCCGGTTTGCACCACAGCCCCTTCCTTCATCATCAGCCCGCGCTCGCACAGCGAGATGCCGATCTCGTCGAACAACTTGCGCGTCAGATCATGCTCGACCAGCAGGCGACGGAACTTCAGCAAGGTGGTCGCATCCGGCACATTCTCGACCGCCAGGTCGATACCGGCGAAGGCGCGCAGCGCGATGCTGTCATACAACGCATCTTCCAGCCCTTCGTCCGACAGACCGTACCACTGCTGCAGAAAGTAGATGCGAAGCATACGCTCCAGGCCGATCGGCGGCCGACCTCGCCCGCCCTTCGGGTAGTGCGGCTCGATCGCCGCCAGCAAGCGCGGCCAAGGCACGACGCGCTCCATTTCGGCCAGAAAGCGCTGGCGTCTCGTCACACGTTTCTTGCCCGCACTTTCCGCTTCCGCAAAGCTGATCTGCGGCTTCATCGTCGATCGTCCGTCCCGTGAATTTCTTCTACAACGCCCTCGACCACATCCGCGATGACGGTCGCACCAAATAAGCGGGTAAGGAGACGGCATTACTGCCGCCCCCTCCCCAAAGAACCGCCCAAGCGACTTTCACCGCAAACGGCTCAAGCACAGCTAAAGCATCATCAGCTGATGCCGGTCTCGCCGTACTGCACAAAACCTTCGCAAACGCCATTTCGTTGGTTCATCTCATTGCTGAGACGAGGGCGCTGAACTGCGACAGCAGTCTCTTCCAAGCTTCCCTGCGTCGAATCTTAAACATGGGCCGGCGACAGCCGCACCACGCGAAAGTCTGCGCCCTTTCGGGCTAGGGCAAAGTTCGAACCCCTATCCGCTCCATTACAGAGCGGCATTCGCTTTTTCCGCGTTCTCTTACCCGCTTCCCCAACAGCTTCCCTCGCGGGTCACCTGCCAACGATTCGATGTTCCGAACCGTGGCAGAGAATCGGGCTTACCACGTTCCCGTTCTTGCCGACCCGACTGTTCCCGGGCCTATCCGTTTAGCGTCGGTCTTTCCCCCCGGCAGCGCTTGTGACGACGTGCTCCTTCAGAGGAGCAACCGGCTGCACACCTTTTTGGTCAGGGCCTGTCAGCCGCTTTTGGCCCTTCGGAATTGACGAGGTTTATCAACAGTTCGCTTACGTTACGCATGCGGAACTTGCCTGGCACCTCACACCGCACGGCGGCTGGCAGTGTCGACCCGCCCCGTCACCGGGGTAAGCCGTCAATCGAGAGGCACATTGTCTCCAAAGCTTCATACCCAGCCGTTACCAGTTGAGCATGTCTGGATAGGCAACTGTCGGTCGCACAACAGGTCGCAGTTCCAAGCGCCTTACTTCGGCGCTTGGGATACGACAAGTCAAGAACGAGCTTTGCTGCCCCACTACTTGACGTTCGACACGCTATGGGCAGCAGCACGTGTCGCACAATCAGTGTTTCCCTAGCGCGGCCAAATGAGAACGCAACACCGCCACATCTATCATCTGACCATAGTGTCCAGTAGCATTGCCATCAGACCGGACGTCTCGACCGGTACGAACGACGCCTCTGAAAAAGGGGCTTGTCGGCCACGCTATAGCATCTATCATTCTTGATTAGATCTCGTCGCGCAGTGACACACCACGCGGAACGTACGGCATCCACGCTGCGAGGCGCTGCGCAGGGCCGGACCTACTGTTCGTACGCACCCGCGTGACGGTTGCGTCTTTCCGTGCCATCCCCCATCGGTATGTTCGCGCCAACTCCCTTCCACGATAGATCGCACTCAGATAACAAGCGGATGCTGCGCGCAATTGTGTCTGGCCGTACTGCAGTTCCTGAACCGACTTTTTTTGGCCTAACGTCTGTAGTTCGAGGCGCTCGCGCGAAGGAGCGGGCAATGGATATAAGCACTGGTATGGGTGAACAGCGTCACCAGGAAAGAATTGTCGTGGCGCAGAAGCCTGAACTTGTCGAGGATAGCGTCACCGCGGCACAAGTTGAAGGCGTCGAACTCGTCGTGATTAAGCATTCGGATGCGATTACGATTTTCGAAGGCCGGTGTCCACACCAGGGCACGCTGCTGTCGGAAGGCTCGGTAAAGGACGGCGTTCTGACCTGTCGAGGACATGGCTGGCAGTTTGAATGTGCATCGGGTTGCGCCCTCAGCCAGGTGGGTGTCCGTCTGAAGCAGTTTAGCGCGCTGGTCGATGGCGCTCACGTGCTCGTTTATAGGGATGAGGTGCAGAAGTGGAAAGCATTGCACGTAAATGCTGGTCAGCCATCGTCGCCGGCCTCTCCGCGCCCAGTCCGCTCGCTAGCACAACTTCCAGGCCCCAAGGGGCTCCCCATTTTGGGTAACTTACTCCAGTTACATCCCACGAGGCTGCATCTCACCTTGGAGGAGTGGTGCCGCGACTTTGGGCCCATCTATACGTACAGGCTGATGCATCGACCGTTCGTCGCTATTGCGGATCCTAATTTGATCAATCAGATCCTGCGCGATCGGCCGGGAACCTATCGCCGCTGGGATGCAATTGAAAACGTCTCCAGGGAGCTTGGGATGAACGGCGTGTTCTCCGCTGAAGGAGAGGCATGGAGAAGGCAACGCCAGTTGGTCGCGCAAGCGTTGGACCCAGCGCATTTGCGAACGTTTTTCCCGACGCTGTGCAAAGTGACCGAGCGCCTGAGGCGCCGCCTGGACAAAGCGGCTCGCGAACAGCGATCTGTTGATATTCAGAAGGACCTGATGCGCTATACGGTAGACGTGACGACGAACCTCACGCTTGGGTATGACATGAACACCCTTGAGTGCGAGGGTGACGTCATCCAGCAACATCTCGAGCGGATATTTCCGATGCTCAATCATCGGATCAACACCCCGATTCCCTATTGGCACTACCTCAAACTGCCCGACGACAGAGCGCTGGATCGTGCTGTAAAGGCGCTTCGCGAGATCGTCAGTGAATTTATCAGCGACAGTCGCGCACGCCTTGCGCAGTCACAGGATCTTGCGTCACATCCGACCAACTTCTTGGAGGCATTGGTAGTCGCTCAAGAAGACGGCTTGGCTCCATTAACAGATGACGAGGTGTTTGCGAATGTATTTACGATACTTTTGGCCGGCGAGGATACCACGGCAAACACAATCGCCTGGATGACCTATTTCATGTGTCGTCACCCCGACGTTCAGCGCAGGATGCAAGAGGAAGTCGACTCCGTCGTTGGACAGGCGGTCATACTTGAAGACCTTGGCGATACTGATCGGCTTGCGTTTCTCGATGCTGTGGCCAACGAGACCATGCGACTCAAACCGGTCGCACCCGTTCTAGGCCTCGAAGCCAATCGCGACGTCCTGATAGGTGACGTAGACATCCCGAAGGGAACCGTCATCGCGCTGCTAACACGTTACCAGGGCTTAGAGGACAGAAGTGCTTCAGAGGCTGACGCATTCGCCCCCGACCGCTGGCTCTCTGGCGCCGATGCCGCCAGCCGTCATCGCGCTGGTTTCGTGCCCTTTGGGTCCGGGCCCCGCCTTTGCCCGGGGCGGAGTCTCGCCTTGCTCGAAATACGATCCGCGATCGCAATGATGTGCCGCAACTTCCGTTTGTCAGCATCCGAAGGTATGGCTCCGGTGGAAGAGGTGTTTGCATTCTCGATGATGCCCCGCAATTTGCGTATCGATTTCAGCGTACGCCACTGATCATTGCCGCACTGACCAATAATGAAAGGAGGAACGAAAAATGGAGCTTCCCGACATCTTGCACAATCGTCGGGCACCCATAGCCCCCTGCGGAACCGAAGCGGATTTTCTGTCAGGTGTAACTCGCGAGGATATCCGGCAAACATCGCGCGCGCTCGGGAAGAACATCGTCCGCACGCCCCTACTTCCGCATACGGCCCCGGGTAACGATCGCTCAATATTTCTCAAGCCAGAGAATTTGCAGCCGCGCGGATCGTTCAAGGTACATCGTTCCTCAATGCGGTTTCCAACCTTACGCCCACTCAGTTATCGAAGGGATGTACACGGCAAGCACTGGGAATTTCGCACTGGGCTTGACGCAGGCGGCGCGTGCACGCCAGGCAGGCGTGAGGGTCTATGTCACGAAAACCGCCTCGCAAAGCAAAATTGCGGCGCTTCGCGAGTTGGGTGCGAAAGTCGTCGCAATCAGTTTCGAAAAATGTGGGCCATCCTCTGCGGTGAAAAGCCGGTGGACGAAAACGGAACGTTCCTTCATCCGTGCTCGGGTCGCGATGTCATCGCCGCAACGCAACCATCGGGCAGGAAATTCTTGAAGATCTACCAGACGTGGATGCAATTTTGGTGCCTTTCGGCGGCGGAGGACTGGTCTTGGGCATCGCGCTGGCGTGCGCGCGTTGGGGTTCTCTCGCGGATGTGTACGCATGCGGGACCGAAGCTGCGACGCCGCTGCGTTCCGCTTTGGCAGCAGGCGGCCCTGTCACGGTGCCTGTCGACGCCAATTCCTTCGTCACGAGCATTGGGCTTTCGACTGTACTGGAATCAAATTGGCCCCTCCTCAACGCGATGGTGGACGGCGTCGCTGTATCGACGCTCGACGCAACTGCCGATTGCATTCGTCAGTTAGCAAAACACAATCATCTCGTGGTGGAGGGCGCGGGTGCAGCGGCGCTTGCGGCCGCCTACCATCCATTATTTGCTGGCAGACGCGTCGCCGTGGTCCTTTCAGGGGGCGGCATTGATATTGACGTTTTCGCTTCAATCCTGGCTGCAGACCGGTCTGTCTAGTGAACTTCGTCAGGACTGGGCGTCTTTGCGACCGATCGGTGAGGCGATTGTCGGCCCGTTACGACGCCCTGCGGAGTGGGCCGCGCTTCGATGGCCCGGATGAGGCCGGCCCCTGAATAATCTTGGTTGTCAGCATACGTTGCTTCACTTTCTCACCATCCGCAATGGTCTGGTGTCGCCCGACAAGCGGACTGCCGTGAATGTTCTCCGACTGCCTCCAATGGCCGCTTTGCGACGATCGCGAGCGGCCGAGTTCGACCAATTTTTTATTCGCCAAGCGATGCAGATTTCTTGGCTGTCGATAGTTCATCCCACAAGCGCCGCCTATACTGATTGAAGTTTGCCCCTTGTGCGGGCATGAGTTCGGGCGAGAAGAAAGGTGAACAACAACACGGTCGACGGCGATGAGGCGCCACTACTGGCCCCACCGACGCAACAGGAAGCGTTTGATGTCGTCATCATCGGTGCAGGGCTCGCTGGCTGTACCGCCGCGCGACTGTTCGCGTTGGACGGGTTGCATGTCGCGCTTGTGGAACACCACGCCGACATCGCGGCTTTCAAGCAGTTATGCACGCATTTCATCCAGGCGTCGGCCACGCCCACCCTGCGGCGTCTGGGTCTTGACCAGCTGATTGAGGACGCCGGTGGGTTGCGAAATGGCGTTGATATCTGGACCCGCTATGGCTGGACTGGTGACGTCGCGCCGCTCGACCAGAATGGTGAACCTGTCTTCGGGTACAACATTCAGCGCCGGACCCTTGATCCGATCCTCCGGCAACTGACGTCGCATACCCCAGGTGTCACAACCATGTTCGGCTGCGGTGTGCGCGCGCTGGTGAAGCAGGACGGCGTCGTCAGTGGTGTCGAGCTCGGTGGGAGCCGCACGGGCGTGGTCTCGGCCCCGCTGATCGTTGGCGCGGACGGGCGAAACTCGCCGCTGGCGGCGCTCACCGGCATCAAGCCCGCATCCTCGGAGAACAGCCGCTTCGGCGCAATTCGCGCTTACCGCGGCGTCACACTGCGGCGCGGAACCTGCTCGCAAATGTGGTTGCGCGGTCCGGAGACCGGCTACGTGTTTCCCAACGATGGCGGCGTCACAGTGATTGCCTACATGGCGACCAAGGACAAGCTCGACGGCTTTCGCACCGAGCCGGGCGAGGCACTGGCGCGCAGCATGGCCGGATTTCCCGATGCCCCCGATCTGTCCGCCGCCGAGCCGGTCGGTAACACCTTGCTTGTCAAGGACTATCCGAATCTGTGGCGGCCAGCTGCGGTCGGTAACGTCGCGTTCGTCGGCGATGCGCTGATGAGTATCGATCCCCTGTGGGGCGTCGGTTGCGGCTTCGCATTCCAGACGGCGGAATGGCTGGTTGACACGCTTACGCCGGCGCTACGGCAGGGGCGCCCGATTTCGCCCGCGCGGCAGCGTTATGCAAAACGTATTTCACGCCAACTCCGCGGCCATCGCTTCCTGATTCTCGACTATGCGCGCCGGCATGGATTCAACGCCATCGAACGGCTCACTTTCTCGGCTGCCGCGAAGGACACTGCAGCGTCAAGACATCTGCATGCCTTTGGCGCACGCATTATCGGTCCGGCCAAATTCCTTTCCCCCGGCGCTCTGGTAAGGGCGGCGTGGGTCGATCTGCGACAGCCCGCCGCGCGCTCTGCGCAACCCGACGCGCCGGTCTGACCGGCAGGTTCGCGTCGGTTTACATTTGCCACCCTAGAGACGCATGAAAGAGACATCAGTCCGCGTCGACGGAATCCGCTCTCCCCTGTTGGAGGCTGGGCCGCGCGCAGCCGACGAGGCTGTCGTTTTCGTGCATGGCAATCCGGGCTCGACTGCTGACTGGCCCCGGCTCGTGGCCAGCGTGGGTGAGTTCGGCCGCGCCGTCGCCATGGACATGCCGGGTTTCGGCGCTGCGGACAAACCTGAACATTTCGACTACAGCGTGCCTGGCTACGCGCGCCACCTCGGCCGGCTGCTGGCCGAGTGCGATGTCCGACATGCTCACCTCGTCATGCACGACTTTGGCGGCCCGTGGGGCCTCGCGTGGGCCGCCACAAATCCTCACGCCGTTGCAAGCGTGACATTGATCGACACGGGCGTCCTGCTTGATTACCGATGGCACTATCTGGCGCGCATCTGGCAGACGCGCTGGCTGGGCGAACTGTTCATGGCCACGACAACGCGTGCCGGAATGCGGCTCCTGCTTCGGCACGGCAACCCGCGTGGCTTGCCCGTGGAATATGTCGATCAGGCGTTTAACAGCTTCGATGCTGGCACTCGACGCGCCGTGCTGCGGCTCTACCGCAACACCCGCGAAACGAAACGTGCCATGCAGGATCTCGCAAACGCACTGCGCCCGCTGGATCTGCCAGCACAAGTGGTGTGGGGCGCCCACGATCCCTATATTTCAGTGGACTTCGCCGAGCGACAGCGCGAGGTCTTTCCCCGCGCCGAAGTATTGATCCTGCCGGACAGCGGTCACTGGCCTTTCGTTGATAATCCTGACGCCGTTGCCGGCACGGTCGTTCCCTTTCTTCGCTCGCAACTCAGTCCACGCTGAAGTGTTCCGAAGCTCAGTCAGCTTTCCGTCGCGGCTGTGTACACCGGAGGACAAAATGGCACTTCCAGACATTTTTCACAATCGTCGTAAGCCTCTCGCCGAACCGAATTTTCTGGCCGATGTTGCCCGCAAAGATATTGAGCAAACATCGCGCGCGCTTCGCCAAGGAAATCATCCGAACACCTCTCCTCCCTTGCATGGCGCCAACCAACGGCCGCTCAATATTTCTCAAGCCAGCGAACCTGCAACCGCGTGGATCGTTCAAGAGGTTGTGGTGCAATTCCGGTGCGCCGGTCTGTTACTCTTGAGCTTTTGACGACCACGAGCCAAATGAGCAAGCTGAAAGATCTCGAACGGTTGTTCAACGGGCGTCATTTCGACCGCGAAGTCATCGTCCTTTGCGTGCGTTGGTATCTGCGCTACAAGCTCAGTCTGCGTGATCTTGTCGAGATGATGGCTGAGCGCGGCCTGTCCCTCGCCCACACTACGATCCTGCGTTGGGTAAAGCGGCTACACGCCGGAGTTCGTCAAACGCTGGAATCGGTTGGCTACGACAGCCGGTCAGTCGTGGCGAGTCGACGAGACCTACGGTACGCCCAGCCAACGTAGCCCGCCCACATGGGGGTGAAGTTGCTTGAGCATGTTTGGAATGCAGGACCCGGTGGATTTGAAGTTGCGGTACCGGGGCATGCCCTTTCTCTGCTGCGAGAGAAAGTGAGCCGAAGCGGCGGTGACTTGCTGGACACTGGCAAGGTGACGAAGTCCGTGGGAAACGGAGCTTGCGGCGAAGCGGTTACGCCAAGATGAGCTTCTAGGCTGAGCATGGGACGGTTGAGGGACACGAACCTATTGAAACGCATCTGAGGGTTGAATCGTCACCCCTGCCTACACCGCTTAAGAGGCAGGACGCGGATCGGCACCGGTCACACGTATGGACTGGCGCCGCGAACGCTGGCTGGAGATGTATGCCGGCCAGCTGGAATCACGGAGAGCGCGCAGCTAGACCGTGGTGTCTGCGACGACTTGCGGCAAGCAAGGATAAAGACTGCGATAGGCAACCTCGCCCGTGCGCTGAGTCCAGCATGTGAACTGGGGAAGGCTTGCATAAATGTCAAGGGAGTGTGCCCCCGATGATATGCAGGCTGGCGGAGCCTCCGTAGTAGTCCGAGGCCGGGAAAGCCGGCTACATGGCGAAGGGGGGCAGTTGAAGTGGTTTGCTGGGTTGATTAGCTGACCATAGTGAGGTGAAGACCTTTGATAATCAGTGAAATGCAAAGCAAACTGGCGACATGGTCGACGGAGGACAAAGAACGCAAGTTCGATCGACTTCTGAGACTGATTGCCGACAGGGTTTGGCTGAGCGAAGCGGCTCGCATTACGCTGGCTTCCAGCGGGGCTCGCACGCCAGGCGTGGACGGTGTCAGCAAGCGCATGATGGAGGAGAATCTCCAGCATGAATTGACGACGATACGCGACGAATTGTTGGCGGGCTCGTATAGTCCGCTACCGGCGCGCCGCGTGTACATCCCGAAAGCGAACGGCAAGCTCAGGCCACTCGGCATCCCGACGGTGATTTCATAATGCACCTCTCACAGTTGAGTGTTGGAATGATGCGGCTGCAGATGCCCTGAAGTGCGCACCCAATCCCGCAGTTGTTGCTCCTTGGCGGTATCGAGCGTGATCCACCACGGCCCCCGCCCATCGAGCTTGCGGGCCGGGACTACCTGGCGCTCAATCCAGTAATAGACGACGTGTGGACTGACATGCAGCCGATGAGCGAGTTGCTGTACCGTGAGCTCGTCCGGCCGCTTGAAGCAGGTTACTTCAATTCGATACCGGTAGCGGATCCATTTGACCATCTCAAGCGTGAACGATTTGCCAGTGGAACTGCGCAAGCCTTCCTGATTGAGGTGCGCCACGATTTGCCGGTCAGGCAGATGCTGCGATAGTTCGCGTACCTGTTCGACGAACGCGGCGGGGTAACGCATCGCGTCGGCAGCCGGCGTGGGCAAGTCCACGGTGATATCAGTACACGCGCTGCCCTGCCAGCGGATATGCAGCACCGCTTGTCTCGTGGCGGACCGTCTCTCGACCGTGATGTCCCGGATGAGCAGTCGCAACATGCGCTTGCGATCCTTCGCTGATGTGGTCGGCGCCCGCCAGAGGCGCGGCAGATTGCGCGCCAGCGCGAGAACCTGGGCTTTCTGTTCGGACGTCGCGACGAGTGCCTTCTGGCTCTGGAACCGGGCGGATTCCGTCCTGATCGCCTCAAGGTGAAGCATCGCGTCATTCCAGCGCCGTTCGAGGGTACCCGCGACCAGACGATTGGCCGGATCGCATTCCTGATAGCGACGTTCAGCGAGTGCGACCTCATACTCGGCGCGTTCGATGCGCATGTGCCACTGGCGCATGATGGCATGATCGCGTTGCTCGAGTTCGCTCAGGGCGGTCACGGCGAGCTCGAGTTCGGCTGGTTGCAGGGCGGTGAATATAGCCTCGCCAATTGCGTTGTCAAGTAGTTCGCTGCGCATGCTCATGCAATCTGTGGTCGCCAGCCCCTCGCGGCGACGGGCACTGCATAAGTACAATGGATAAAGGCCGCCGTTACCCTGGTAGCGAACGGTCAACGCCCGACCACAGCCGCCGCATATCAGCAGCCCCTGAAGCAGCGCCAATCCTTCACGCGCCGCACCACTGAGCACGGTACCTTCGCCGTTGGTCCTGTTGTGCGCCAGGTGTTCCTGGTTGCGCTCAAATTCCTCCGGGGTGATATATCCATCATGATGGTCTGGCAGATGAACGCGCCACTCTGCCTTTGGAACCGGCTGTACGTGCTTATGGACCTCTCCCTGTGGTGTGATGCGCTGACGATACTGGTATCGTCCAAAAACATAGATGCCGGCATAGGAAGGATTCCGTATCAAACCGAGAACGCGTCCGTGACTCAAGCGCCCCCAGATGAGTCGACCTGCCCAGGCACCTCCATAGGCACGCTTGGGAAAGCGCAGGCCCTCTTCGGCAAAGCGCTTGACAACCGCGTACGCGCTGCCGGTCTCCTGAAACAGACGGAATGCGAGCTGCACGGCACCGCGTACCTCGTCATCGGGATCCAGGACGATGCGGCCGTCATCGCCGTAGCACAAGCCGACGGGCAGTGGAAAGCGCAACTCACCCTTCTTCGCCTTGTTGAGTTTGCCGCCCTGGAGGCGGCCGCGCAAGAAGTGCAGTTCGGCCTGTGCCATCGTACCTTTGAGACCAAGTATCAGGCCGTCGTTGAAGTCGCCCGCGTCGTAGCAGCCATCGGCGTCGATCACGAGCGTATGGGTGAGCGCGCACAGCTCGAGCAGGCGATGCCAGTCCAGATTCGAGCGTGCCAGGCGAGAAACCTCCAGTGCGAATACAGCACCCACGTTCCCCATCGAGACGTCCGCTACGAGGGTCTTGAAGTCTTCGCGGCCCGTCATCTGCGCCCCCGACTGGCCGAGATCGCGGTCCAGGACCCGGATCGCCGTCTCCGGCCAACCCAGTGCCAGCGCCTTGTCGCGCAACGCGTATTGACGCTCGGTGCTCTCCTGATGGTGCCGTACCTGGGCCAGCGTACTTTGGCGGATATAGATGTACGCCGGTTTGCTCTGATGTTGGGGGGTGATCTTGGTGTTCATCGAAGGCCTCCTCGGTCAGCTCCAGCGCGGGCTCGGCGGTGAGCCAGGCCTCGAGCATGTTGGCGACGAGTACGCCGGCCGATTGCGGATCGATGAAGTTGGCGAGCGACAGCGACGACTGGCTCACCGGCGCCCCTCAGAGCGCCTCGCGGCGGCGCAATAGTTCGCGGTTGATCTCGCAGATCTCCTCGATGATCTCGCGAACGCGGTGATAGTTCGCCAGGTGATCGGCGACGTCGGTGTAATCGGCTTGCGGCACGTAGTCCATTTGCGGCCGGCGGCCGGGAAAGCTCACGGACAGGTAGTACTTGGGACCGTGACCGGGGCCGTCTGCACACTTGCAGCCCGGTTTGCCGCAGCGCTTGTAGCGCTCGATGAGCGAGCCGCGCAAGAGCGTCTCTAACGCTGGCATTTGCTTCAGCAATTGCGCTCGGCGTCTGCGCAAAATGGACGACGGAATATCTTCCATGGGCGGACCACGTTAAAAACTGGTCTGATAATAGGACAAGGAGATGCATTGATCAAGCTCCTTTGTTCGATGACTTCCTGGATCGGGCAAGCTGGTCGATCAACGTGACCAGTTCCACCAACATGCCAAGATCGAAGCAGCATACGGGTGCGATGGCGTCGTCGTGGACAGACGGTGTGCCCCAGTCGGTCCATTCGCGCGCAATGCTAAAGCTGCCGCGATCTATATCGCGCAGAATCAGTGTCTCGGTGCCTGCGACGCGGCGGGCCTTCAGCACGGAAAAGCGTTGGCCCCTAAGGGGATGAAACGGATGACGGATCTCAGCCCATCCCAAATGCTCGTTGAGCACTTGTGCAGTTCGCGTTGACCGTCCCGAGCCTGCGGGATCGAATTGTTCAACGGGCCATGCTGATGGCGATGGAGCCGATCTGGGAGAGTGATTTCCATCCGGCTTCACATGGTTTCAGACCGGCCCGCAGCGTACATCACGCTGTGCGCATGGTGAGACTTCAGTTAACGGCTGCAGATGAGCAGAGTGCTGCGGGACGATGGGTCATCGAGGGCGACCTCGCCAGCTACTTCGACACCGTTCATCATCGCCTGCTACTGAAGGGCATCCGCAAGCGCATTGCCGACCAGCGCTTCCTTGCCCTGCTCTGGAAGTTCATCAAGGCGGGATGCGTTGATCATGGTCTATTCCGTGCCGCGAGTGAAGGTGTTCCTCAAGGCGGAGTTATCTCGCCTTTGCTGTCCAACATCATGTTGCATGAGTTTGATGCGTGGATGGAAACGAACTTCCTGAACAAGAAGGTACGCAAGGACCGGTGGGCGTGGAACTTCGCTATCCTCAACCAGCGGCCCATCGCTGTGCGGGAAAATCGGCAGTGGAAACCAGCAGTATCCTACTGTCGTTATGCGGATGACTTTGTGGTGGTCGTCAAAGGAACTCGCGCGCACGCCGAAGCAATA
The DNA here is from genome assembly GCF_050436385.1 of Paraburkholderia sp. MM5477-R1. Taxonomy (NCBI): domain Bacteria; kingdom Pseudomonadati; phylum Pseudomonadota; class Betaproteobacteria; order Burkholderiales; family Burkholderiaceae; genus Paraburkholderia; species Paraburkholderia sp. MM5477-R1. The sequence goes on along the minus strand of NZ_JBNDMC010000001.1, from coordinate 286,436 downwards.
CGCGAAGCGTGTCGGGAGTTCCTCGAAGGCAAGCTGAAGCTCACGCTGAATATGGAGAAGACCCATATCACGCATGTGAATGACGGGTTCGTCTTCCTCGGCCACCGCATCATTCGTAAGCGCGGACCACGCGGCAGCATGCGACCCGTGACGACAATTCCGTGGGAGAAGTATCGGGGCTTTGCCGAGCGGCTGGTCAGACAACTGTCAGGCAATTACAGCATGAACCGGATGGATATGGTGGAAAGCCTGAATCGGCAACTGATGGGATGGGCAACCTTCTACCAGTACACCGACTACACGGCGACCCTGTTTAGCAGGCTGGACCGAACCGTCTTCTGGAAGCTGGGATATTGGCTTGCGCACAAGTACCGGCGTGGCTTCCGGTCGCTAATGCGCGATCATATCCGGGCCCCTGAACCGGGGAGGGCCACGACATGGGTGCTGCAAGGCCGGGATAGTCGGGGTCGGTACGGCGAAGTGGCGCTTCGGCGCCTCGTCACCAGCCGCAAGGGTCGATTCACCTGGCGAACCCCCATAGAAAATCCGTACATATTGCGCGATGAGACACGCCGCACCATCGAGTCGCGCTACGCTGATGTTGCCTTTGCTATGAGCAACACCTCAATGGAGAGCCGGATGCGCTGAGAGGTGCACGTCCGGTTCGGGGAGGAGAAACAGGGAAATAGTTCGACTACGCCCTGTTTCTTACTCCACTGAAGATTCGCGGCAAATGGGCCTATCTCTACCGCGCCGTTGACCGGGCGGGAAAGACGATCGATTTTCGCCTCAGCGCGAGGCGCGACGTGGCGGCAGCAAAGGCGTTCTTCGCGAAGGCAATCAGAACTCAGGGACGCGCTCCTGAGACGATTACGCTGGACGGCTACGCGGCATCTCATCGGGCGGTCCGCGAGATGAGGACCGACGGGTCGCTACCCAGGCGAACGGAATTGCGATCCTCGAAGTACCTGAATAACCTCATTGAGCAGGATCACCGCCACATCAAATCGCGGGTAAACGTGATGCTCGGGTTCAAGCGGTTCCACAGCGCCGCCGTTACGCTCTCCGGCATCGAACTGATGCATCGCATTCGCAAAGGCCAGTTCGATCTCACCAGCATGCACCTCAAAGATACCACTTCGCCCTCGATTTGGATGGCGGTTCTTTCAGCTCGTTGAGGTCTCCGAAACATGGGCGATTTCTCGTCCGCCTACCCAGTTTGCACCACAGCCCTCGCTGAAGGTTCAGGTCGACGTGCTGCGCGAAGCGATCGAAAACTTCTCGCTGCCGGCCTGACCGCCGCTTCGGCCATGCGTGACGAGCGTCATGCACATAAAATTTGATAAAAGTTATTGCGCGAGAAATCTTTCGACGAGGCGCGCCCAGTACGCCGCGCCGACCGGAAGGTTGGCATCGTTGAAGTCGTAGTGCGGGTTGTGGACCATGCAGCCGTCCTCGCCCGCGCCGTTGCCGATGCACAGAAACGAGCCCGGGCGCTCGTGCAGCATGAACGCGAAGTCTTCACTGCCCATCAGGATATCCGCGTTCGCGACGACGTTTTCTTCCCCGACGAGTTCGCGCGCCACCTGCGCGGCGAATTCCGTCTCCACGTCGGTGTTCACGACGACCGGATGGCCCTCCTCGTACGCCACCACCGCCGTCGCGCCGTAGCTCGCGGCCTGCGCCTGCACCAACTCGGCAATGCGGCGCTTGAGCAGCGCGCGCACTTCCTCGCTGAACGAGCGCACGCTCAGTTCCAGCTTCGCCGAATTCGAGATGACGTTGTTCGCCGTGCCAGCATGCAGCGAGCCGACTGTGATCACCGCCGGCTGCGACGGATCGACGTTGCGCGCGACGATGGTCTGCAGCGCCATCACAACGCTCGACGCCACCACGACCGGATCGACCGTCAGATGCGGCCGCGCCGCGTGCCCGCCGGCGCCTTCGATCGTGATCGTCACTTTGTCGCCCGCCGCCGTGAACGCGCCCTTGCGGAACAGAAACGTACCCGGCGGCATGCCCGGATGGTTGTGCGCGCCGAACACGGCGTCGCACGGAAAGCGCGTGAAGAGGCCGTCAGCGATCATCTTCTGCGCGCCGCTCGGGACGCTGCGCTCCTCCGCCGGCTGGAAGTACAGATGCACCGTGCCGCTGAAACGCTGCATGCGCGCGAGATGGCGCGCGGCACCGAGGAGCATCGTCGTGTGACCGTCGTGGCCGCATGCGTGCATCTTGCCGTAGGCCGCACTGGCGTAGGGCTTGCCGGTCTGCTCGACGATCGGGAGCGCGTCCATGTCCGCGCGCAGGCCGATGCTGCGCGTGCCCTCGCCCACCTCCAGCGTGCCGACGACGCCCGTCTCGCCGACGTCGCGCGTCACCTGCCAGCCCCATTCGGCAAGCTTCTCCGCGACGAGCGCGGCCGTTCGCAGTTCCTCGAAGGCGAGTTCGGGATGCTGGTGGAGGTGGTGCCGAATCTCGCGCAGGGAGGGGGCATCGTCGGCGAGATCGGGGATTTCGGTGTAGCGGCAAGTGAGAGTCATCGGGGAAACCTTCGTGTGCCGGTCGGCGCGGCGGCTTTTGGGTCGTGTCAACATTTACGGGCTGCAAAAGCATTGCGCACCGCGCTCACTTATAGCGGACGAATTCAGCCGCAAGCGGGGATAACCCCCAGCTATTTGGCCAAGATGTCGGATGTTTCGGCAGCCTTTTCCAACGGCGGCTTGGTTCGCCGCCGATGGCTTTTACCTAACGGGCCCGTCGGGCAGCAGTCGACCCCACTCCCGCCGGTCACGCTGCCTGGGATCAATGGCGGGTAACCGAGCGTTGCGGTCATGCAGGCCGGCTTCCCCGGGGCAGCGGTTCGGCCGACGTTCGTAGACGTTGCTCCCAAGCTCATCTGGCGTATCCGATCTACGGCACCGGCCGGATCGCGCTACTGGTGCCGCCCGGTTTCGTGTCGCACGTCGAACGCGTTGGGGAAGAACCCAGTGCCGCGCATTCCTGTCCTCTCTTGCTACGACAGGCGGGCTCATCCTGCTCGATCGTCGCGGCATCGGGCTTTCCGACCGGGTCGGACCCAATCCCGGTGTCGACGCGACCGCGCAGGATATCGGCACCGTGCTCGACGCCGCCGTCGAGCACGAAGACTTCGAGGGTTGCACCCGGCGAGCCGCCATCAGTTGTTCGCGCGTTTCGTGGCGCGCCAACTTCGAGGGGAGCGATACGAGCCTCGGGTCTGGACGCCGTCGCAGGTATCGTCCAAGGCCTCGAGCGATTGCGCGAACGTTCGCAAGATATGCCGATTCCGAGAAGCGCGAATGAGTAAATTAACGTATAGCCGAATCCGCCCAGCATGAAGCAGCATGACGCCAATGCGGCTGGCGTGAGCATCCAGCGTTGATAACCGCTCGCGATCTTGAAGAAGCAGTAGATGCATACCAGGTAAAGCACAAGGAAGTTCTGGTTCGCAAGGAGCACGAGTGCAGTAATGTGAACATGAAAGACCGTTACGACCAGAAGAACGCCGAAGAAGCACACCGTCAGCAAGAGCAGCGCATTGCGCGGCACGCCACGTCTATCGAGCTTCGCGAAAAGTGGCGGAAGGAGACCGCTGCGCGCGGCGGCGTAGTAAAAGCGACTCGCACCGAACACCCATGCATTCGCGGTGGCCAGAATCACCACTAAAGTGATCGCGGAGAATGCCATGCGCCAGTTCGGTGAGACCAGGTTCGCCAGACCTTCTGTGGTGTTGATTTGCGGAGTCGCGATGGAAGCGCCGTTCACGGTTGCTGCCAGGATGAAATACAGTCCGATCACCACAAGGAAGGACAGGAAATACGCTCGCCTGATGGACGTTTTCGGATTCTTGAATTCCTCGAGTCCGAATGACACATTTTCCCATCCGAGAAACGCCCAGAAGACCAATGCGGCGGCCTTCCACAGTTTTCGCAGATCTACATCCACCCAGTGCGGGTTCATCCACAGTGCGACACCGAATCTGAGTTCGGGCGCATGCACCGCGCCGAGCAATAACACGGTGGCGGTGATCATGATCAGCGAGACCGTATTGACAAGAGCAGCCGCACGCACGCCGCTCAGATTGAAGCAGATGGGACCCAGCAGGAAAGTTATCGACAACGGGAACAGCATCGTCTGATCGACGCGGAAGGCAACCAGCGCGTAGCTTGCGCCGATCATCGCCTGAGCAGGAACGACCAGGGGCAAGGTCCCGCATAGAACCGCGGCCACTGCATATTCGCCGGGTCGCCCGAGCGCAGCCGCAGCATATCGGGAGAGGCCGCCTGCAGAAGCATATCGGGTACCCAGAACGGAGAATATGCATAGAAGTGGGAAGCACAACATGGCGCAGGCGAGCCAGGCCATCGCTGCGATTTGTGGCGAACTGATTTGCAATGCCAGACCAGGAAGTCCAAAAAGGCCGGACCCGACTACCGTGCCGACGGCAAGAACAGTGCCTGTGAATACTGAGATCTGACAGCGCAGGGTACTCATGTTGTTCCTTGCGGGCGCTTGAATCCAGTTGCCGTCGCGAAGCACGAATGCAGGAGTCGCGATATCGCGCTGATGAGCGCAATGCGATTGCCTTGTGTGTATGGGACAAAGGCGCAGGCTGTGATAGCCGTCACTGAAACAGCGCTTTTGGTCAAAACCCGCGAGCAGCACAAGGAAACCAACTTACCTACGAAGGTCCGGTACAACCTCTAACTCCACAAACTGGCAGGCTGGAGATCGGGAACATTCAACTTCGCCTCCATCGTCTCATTGACGAATGACCCGCCCCCCCCACATGGCCGGGGTCTGCTTTTGGCGTCTCCCGAGTATTCGTCAGCGCCCCACCGTCGGGTCTTGCGGCAACTGAAGGGTGGGGTCCTGCGGCGAAAACAAGACCGTTTCTCCCGTCCCTTTGTCTACAACTTCGAAGTCCGTCGCGAGCAAGCACCGGGGTTGCGCTGTCTTAGGAGGATTGACGCGTTGTATCAGCGGACGAATGGCCGCCCGCAGGCGACCGCCCATTGTTGGGTACGCATCGACCGAAGCTGACGCGCCCGGCGTGAGGCTCACCTGAGGATCGAAAGGAATGCCGTCCGCGTTCAAAAGCGTTTTCCCATTGTCGTCAACTAAGCCGACTTTGACCGTGCAACTGTCGCCTTTGGTCACTGATGTTGACAAATTGACGACCGTGAATTTCGCGAACTAGTACCAGCAGTTCACGCCATCACGGCGTCCTCGTGGTGTACTTGTCATCCACCCCACGACCACTCCGATCTCGAACGAAACGCTGAATCGGACAGGTATCCGTCGACTCCAGCCATTTCGCTTACAACTCGCGCTCGTTCCCACTAAATTAGCTGAGTTCATCCCCTGATTTACCCCCAACGCTAAGGGTTTAATCAATAGCGACGCGCCAATTCGGATCACGACTTCCAGGATATTCGCGAGCGGGCGTACGGCCGGGCAAGTTGTAGAATGAATCCGTTGGGGCGGGCCGTTGCTGTTGTCTACAAGGTACACACGCCATGTCAAGGACCCCAAGCGCAAAGCTCGGAGCACACATTCGGCACGTGTGCGCACTAGGATTTGACAGCGCGACCATCATTCCGTCGGTCGTGGCTGCGACGCGCGAAATCATTGGAGCTGATTTCGGTCACTTCATGTGGTCCGACGAGAATTTCGCGATATCGAGCGTCTATAGCGAAATTGACGAGGCTGCCTATAAGACCTTGGGTGCGTATGAGCACCTACGTCGTACGGGCCATGTGAGTCAGCTTCTTGGTGACTTCTCCGAGTGGATGAGCCTTAGTTGTGGCTTCACGAACTCGGACCACCTCGGTCCTGCACTCGAACGTAGTGCTTTCTATGGGGAAGTGTTATCCCCTACCGGAGGCCGCCATTTCATCAACGTTGTTGCGCGGCACGGTGCACGGGGCTGGGGATCTTTGATTCTAGTCCGCGAAAAAGGGCGACGCCCTTTCACAGATGCCGAATATCGGTGCATCGACGCTTTTAGCAGGCATCTTGGACACGCAATTCGTCATGGCAGCGGCGGTGATGGCCCGTTTGCGGACGGGGAGAGGTCTGGGATACTTGTCGCAGATTGGAACGGCCGCATTCGGCACCAAAGTCGTTCTGCCTACCGACTAATGCTTGAATCCATTGACCGAACGTGTGCCATACGTATCGGAGATGACAATCTACCTTTAGAACTCGCTTCGGTGATTCGAAGCTTGCGTGCGATCGAAAACGGATTAGCGGTCGGTCCGGCAGTCAAAGAGATCACCAATAGATGGGGTCGGTTCATCTGGAGCGCTTACCCGTTGAATGATCTCGGCTGTGTTCTTCACTGTCAGCATCAGGAGCCCATCCTGTTACAGGCGTTACGTGCGGCGCGGAGCGCGGGGCTAAGCGACCGCAAGCAGATTGTCGCCGCGCGCCTGGCTTGCGGTTCAAGCTACTACTGCATCGCCTGTTTGTTGGGCGTGAAGGAGAGTACCATCGCGGACTGTGTGAGAAACATCTATTGGCAACTCGGGGTGAGTTCCGTGAGCGAACTCCGGCAACAGCTTCTCAATAAATAGCCGCGTGCGAGGTGCGATGAGAGACAAAAGGCAGGACAGCCGCAAATACTTTCCTCAAGTGGGCAACAGATTGTCTACTCTAGACCGTATCTGGCGCACGAGGCGAGGCACGTCCACCTTCGACGAGTGTCGACGGATTCCGTTCATCGGCCATCACGCGTAACCGCTCGGCACAGGCCGCTGCGCAAAGTGACATCATGCGACAAAGTGATATCGGGTGGAACGTCAGCTCGAACTGTGGAGGATCGACATGAAATTCCGCAACGTCTTGCCCCGAAGCGTACTCATCCTCGTTGTGCTGTTCGCCGGCGCCGCACGCGCCGAAACACTTCCTTTGCCGTCGAATCTGATTAGCCTGGGAAGCGACAATGGGGGGCAACTCCTGCTCCAAAGTAGCGCACACCGATCATACTGGCCGCTGAGCATTCAGTTCGTGACACAGAAGAATCAGGCGTATTGCGGCGTGGCCACGATGGTGATGGTATTGAATGCGCTGTCGATTGCCGCCCCCGCAACGCCGGGCATCGAACCATTCAAGACCTTTACGCAGGAGAACGTGCTGAATCAGACGACGGAGCAGATCTTGCCGCAGGCCGTCCTGATGGAAAATGGCATGACACTCGATCAGTTTGCGCGGCTGATCGGCACGTACGGCGTCCGTGCCGAAATTCATCACGCGGATACGAGCAGTGTCGATGAGTTTCGGACATTGGCAGCTCGGGCGCTTGAGTCGAATGACGGCTACGTCGTCGTCAACTATTTGCGCCGGGCGTTGGGTGAAGAATCAGGTGGACACATTTCGCCTTTGGCGGCATTCGATGCAAAGTCCGATCGCTTCCTGGTACTCGATGTCGCGCGCTACAAGTATCCGCCTGTCTGGGTAGAAACCGTCGATCTGTTCTCAGCGATGAATACGGTCGACGCGGACAACGAGGGGCGACGACGTGGATTCGTGCTCGTCCGAACCCAGCCGTAACGGTGATTTTGAAGGCGATATAGTCCGACTCCGCCAACCACTCGTCGGATATGGTCGACGCGTGACGATCGGTTCGTCGGATGGGGCCGACGCTCGAATGTCCGTAGATGACACGTGAGCTAGTCTTCAGTGACCGCGATGAGCCAATTTGCTGTCGCTCTCGATGTGCAGCGCATAGGCGACTGATTTTCGATGAGGAGCTGACGTTCGAACGCCCCAAGTGCTCCATCGGCGAATGGCGCTTCGTGGCCGCTCACCGTCGAATGCAAACGGCGTACGTTAGCCGAATCCCGCAAGAGCTTGATCGGCAGGACGCGACCCACAACGGCCAGGGATTTTTCTCGGAAGCGGCCATTCAGGCGGCTTTGGTTGATAGCCATGGAGCACCGCGCATCCTAACGTTCAAGCAATGGTCCCGACCGAATCCGGACTGCCCCCACCACTTTGCCAATGACCTCTCCGCGCGGGACGAATCGAATGGCTGTGGTGCAAACCGGGTAGGCGGGCGAGAAATCGCCCATGTTTCGGAGACCTCAACGAGCTGAAAGAACCGCCATCCAAATCGAGGGCGAAGTGGTATCTTTGAGGTGCATGCTGGTGAGATCGAACTGGCCTTTGCGAATGCGATGCATCAGTTCGATGCCGGAGAGCGTAACGGCGGCGCTGTGGAACCGCTTGAACCCGAGCATCACGTTTACCCGCGATTTGATGTGGCGGTGATCCTGCTCAATGAGGTTATTCAGGTACTTCGAGGATCGCAATTCCGTTCGCCTGGGTAGCGACCCGTCGGTCCTCATCTCGCGGACCGCCCGATGAGATGCCGCGTAGCCGTCCAGCGTAATCGTCTCAGGAGCGCGTCCCTGAGTTCTGATTGCCTTCGCGAAGAACGCCTTTGCTGCCGCCACGTCGCGCCTCGCGCTGAGGCGAAAATCGATCGTCTTTCCCGCCCGGTCAACGGCGCGGTAGAGATAGGCCCATTTGCCGCGAATCTTCAGTGGAGTAAGAGACAGGGCGTAGTCGAACTATTTCCCTGCCTCTCCTCCCCGAACCGGACGTGCGCCTCTCAGCGCATCCGGCTCTCCGCTGAAGTGTCGTTCTAATCGAAGGCGACACCATGCCACCGTGCCACCAGTTTGCTTTGTATTTCACTGATTATCGAAGGTCTTCACCTCACTACAGTCAGTTAATCAACCAGGCAAACCACTTCAACTGCCTCCCTTCGCCATGTAGCCGGCTTTCCCGGCCTCGGACTACTACGGAGGCTCCGCCAGCTTGCACATCATCGGGGACACACTCCCTTAACATCTGTGCAAGCCTTCCCCAGTTCACATGCTGGACTCAAAACGCACGGGCGAGGTTGCCTGTCGCAGTCTTTATCCTTGCTTGCCGCAAGTCGTCGCGAATACCACGGCCTAGCTGCGCGCTCTCCATGGCTCCCTGCTGATGGGCCTACATATCCAATCAGCATTCGCGTTGCCGGGCCGTACATATGATCGGCAACGATCCGCGTCCTGCCTGTTAAGCGGTGTAGGCAGGGGTGACGATTCAACCCTCAGATGCGTTCAAACAGGTTCGTGTTCCTCAACCATCCCATGCTCAGCCTGGAGGCTCATCTTGGCGTAACCGCTTCGCCGCAAGCCCCGTTTCCCACGGACTTCGTCACCTTGCCAGTGTCGGCAAGTCACCGCCGCTTCGGCTCACTTTCTCTCACAGCAGAGAAAGGGCATACCCCGGTACTGCAACGACAACTTCTCCGGGTTTTGCATTCCAAACATGCTCAAGCAACTTCACCCCCGTGCGGGCAGGCTACGTTGGCTGGGCGTACCGTAGGTCTCGTCGACTCGCCACGACTGACCGGCTGTCGTAGCCAACCGATTCCAGCGTTTGACGAACTCCGGCGTGTAGCCGCTTTACCCAACGCAGGATCGTAGTGTGGGCGAGGGACAGGCCGCGCTCAGCCATCATCTCGACAAGATCACGCAGACTGAGCTTGTAGCGCAGATACCAACGCACGCAAAGGACGATGACTTCGCGGTCGAAATGACGCCCGTTGAACAACCGTTCGAGATCTTTCAGCTTGCTCATTTGGCTCGTGGTCGTCAAAAGCTCAAGAGTAACAGACCGACGCACCGGAATTGCACCACAACCCCGGCGAGCCCGCGGACTGCCAGCGCTCCCCTCACCCGGCGAGGACACGCCGCTCGTGCTGCCGGTCGGCCAGTCACTGAAGCCACTCACGCGCGCCGCGTTGCACCGGATTGTGAAGGACGTCTTCAGCGGCGCCGCTGAAGCGTTGCGCGCGCGTGGCGACGACCATGCGCAGCCCGCCGATCGTCTCGCGCAGGCATCGGCACACTGTCTGCGTCATAGCGCGGGCTCACACATGGCAGACCAGCAACTGAATCTGCGACTCGTGCGCGACAACCTCGGGCATGCGTCACTGACGACAACCAGTCAGTATCTGCACGTGGACGATGATCGCCGGCATCGCGAAACCGACGAGAAACACCGCATTGACTGGTGACGGGCGGCAGCGGGAGGACTAACGTCCGGCCTCGAAATCCCCGGTAGTGAGCCTGACCGGTTTGCCCGGACGCAGGCGGATTCTTTCGTTCGGCGACCGCGATAATGCGACGCCGTCCGTCAGCAAATGCCTTGAGCATGCGGACCTGATCAGCGTCTCCGGGCAACCAGAATTGCGCTTCGAGCGCTTCCCGCGTGATCACACAGGCGACCTCACTGCATTGCCCGGCCAGGCGAAACGAGATTTCATATCGGTCCGCCGCGACGTCGGGAATCAGGTCAATCATGTCCATTTTTTTGCACCTCGTGAGGTCAACCAAGGGCCCTTAAGCTGCTGTCGCCTGTCTTCAATTTTACAGAACAGACGGAAGACGGATGCGCCGCTGATTTCCGCCACGTAGATAAACCGTCGCGTAAACTCCGCCCCGCTGCCTTTGCAGGCAGCGGTTTGGGTCTGGATCTTGATACGGATGCGATGAAGCCAGACTGTTAGTTGCATCCATATGGCTGACTCAAGTCCTCAAGGTGAGCCTTTGCGGGACGCGAGCTGCACGCGGTAATTCGAAACCCGATCAGTTGGTCAAGCCACCCGGGGCTGGATAATCGCGCGGGATGAAGGAGGCCGGGTTGGTTTTCGTTTCGCGTGGGGAGATCGGTTGAAGTCGACTCTGAGCCAGCTGTTGTCGATACCTTGGAAACGGCCATTCGATTCGCGATGCAGAGTGTTGCTTGTCGGCCTGAGCCGTCATTCGGGCATCGGTGCCTGTCAGACGGGTATGGGGCGCTTTCCTGTCATTGACAGGTCGGTGGTCGCGAATGACTCGTCCCGCGGAAAGCGAACGAGTACTTGCGACCCTGAGCCGCCTGTCGAGTCACCATAGCGAATGTCCGTAAGAGAGCTGCGATCGGACACTCGACACGACGGACAATCTTTCCCGGTGTCTTCACCCGGCCATTCGACGCGCTTTGCTCGCTCAAAGCGGGTAATCGACCCGACGGAGATGACACGATCACATTTGCGGCTCAAACCCCCGCGAGCACATGAGCGGGCACTCGCTGTACGTAGGGCGTCGTTCAGGCACCCCGCAATGCGTCGAGCTCTGCGCGAAGCGCAGCCACTACGCCAGTCCAATCACCTCGCGTCGTTTGTCGAAACAAGTGCGCCTGTGCGTACCATGGACTATCGCTTCTGTCGAGTTGCCATCTCCAGTCCGGCATGAACGGCAAAGCAATCCATACGGGCTTGCCGAGCGCCCCCGACAGATGCGCTACAGCCGTGTCGACGCTGATGACGAGGTCGAGGCGAGCGATCAGCGCAGCCGTCTCAGCGAACGTAGTGAGCCGCGCGGAAACATCGCGCAGCACCGCGCGCTGCTCAAGCTGCGCGAGGCACGTACGATCACTGTCGCGTACATCCTGTTGCAGCGCGAAGAAGTCCGCGTCGGCATCTAACAACGGCTTCAGTTGCTTGAGTGACATAGACCGGTTGCAGTCATTTACATGCGTCAGGCTTCCCGACCATACGATCCCAACTCTCGGCCGTCGAGCAGAGCCTGCAAACAGATCGTCCCATTGACGTACAAGCGCGTCGTCTGCGTGAATATATGGACCGGTCACCGCGAGATCGGGTGCACGAACCTTGAGCGCAAACGGTAGACTCAGGGTCGGAACGTGATAATCGAAATGCGGCACCTGTCCTGTCTCGCCGATGACTTCGGCCGCACCCTGATAATTCTTGAGAAGCGGCAGCAGTGCATCCTGAACACGCAACACGACCCGAGCTCCAACTGCACGGAGTCGATCCACGAAACGCACGAATTGCAGCGTGTCGCCGAACCCCTGCTCGTGATGAACGAGTATTGCCTTGTCACGTATCGGTTGGGTGCCGGTCCATAGGGTGTTCTGCGGAAATCCGTGGCTATCGGTGCCATCGCGCCAACGCCATTCATATTCGCGCCAGCCGTGTTCGAATTCGCCGAGCAGCAAATTCGTCTGAGCCCGATTGGTGCGGGCGCCGACGTCGTTCGGATCGAGCGAAAGCGCCTTCTTGAATTGAAGCAACGCCTCATCAAAGCGTCGCAGATCTCGCAACGCGACACCGAGATTGACGTATGCGCGCACGAAACGCGGCTTGAGCGCGATCGCCTGCCGGTAGGCATCCAGTTCGTCCTCATAGCGCTCCAACTTGCCGAGCAGCGCGCCCCGGTTGTAATGCGCTTCGGCTGAATGTGCCTGGATTTTGCACAGATGCACCAGGATTTCGAGTGCACGCTGCGGTTCGCCAAGCTGTATCAGCGACATTGCGACGCCATGCAATGAAGCGGCATGGTTTGGAAACTGGGCCAGGCAGCGCTCGAACAGCGCTATCGCATCATCGTGACGTTGCGCCAACTGACACACCTGCGCGGCGAAATTCAGGTGTTCCGCCGACATGGACATGTGCGCCGATGCCTGTATCAGATACGCCGCTGCACGTGCATGATCGCCCTGTTTGGCCGCGATGTAACCGAGGCCCGCAAGAGCTTCACCGTGGTCGGGGACGCTTGCCAGAATACCGCTCAGCAGACGTGTTGCATCGTCGAATTGACCGGCCATGAGGTTCTTTTGCGCGGCAGCGAGAGCGTGTTCAGTGTCGTGATTCATGGCGATGTAGGGCGGCGCAGAATGCGATCTGTCGACGGGTGGGAAACGCCTCATTGTACGGCGTCGCGTAACGCGGGCCTCCAGATCGAAGCAATGGCAGCCGTCGGTTCTCTGCGTATGGAAATAGCGACGATTCCGGCGACGCGGAGCCCTGCAATCCTCCTTTCCGATTGCTACGCAAGACAGGTCAACCCCAGTGGCTGTCGTATGTTGAATGGGGAACGGACGGTCGCAGGTTGGGTTCCGGCGGCTGCTTTTGGCCGCGTGCCGCCTCATGCAATGGGCATGCTCAGCCGAAACGTTCGTGGTCACGATCGGCGGCCCGCGACCCTGTATGCCCTTTACATCGCCGTGTATCCAGCGGCGGTTCTGTGAACTGACGCGGCCCTTCGTGGGCCGGCCTTTTGAATTGCAACGAACTCGCGATAGGCCGTCTCGGACCGCACGTACGGTAGGGGCCGGATGCAAGCAGGTTCTCGCCGCTCCTTCTCCCAACTCACAAGCGGCAGCCCGCAAGAAGCCGCGTACGTCATCTCGCATGTATCGCCTCTCTTTCCGTACGGGCCCTCTTTGTTCAGCGCAATAGTTGGCGCAAGGCAATTCGCGAAGAGGCTTGAGCGTCCTCAACGCAATGTGTAAGGGGTTGGCCACCCCGAGAGCGTTGGCGGCTCTTCGCTTTGGGCCAGTCAGCTTCCTCGCGAATGGACACCCTGTGAACGGTCGGCTTTACCCAGGAGAGTTTTCCAGATGCGTCCCAATGGCCCAGCGTCAATTCGGTGACGAAGTTTTTCCCACTGCCCATGAAACGCACGTGCGCCAAGATCTGCCCGGCCCCAGAGGCTGACTGCGATACGGAAATCAGTACAGGAATAGCCGGATTCGCCAGACCAGTTCAACTTATATTTGCTGTCACCGGGCCCGAGGTCAAAATCCCGCCCATTCTCGAACGCCCATTTCATCACATCTTCCAGCAGCAAAGAACCCGGTGAAAGTTTCGCATAGGCCGGATCAAACGCGGCCTGCATGCCGATAACCGCACACTCGGAAATAGCCACGAGGTTTACGGCGATGGCTTTTCCATCCAACGACAGAACGAATAGTCGAAGCACCTCATCGAAGGAGGGATCAGTCGATATTGACCGAAGGAAATTCTGATAAGGCTCCCTAAAAAAATTTCCCTCTGCTCCCACTCGGGCTGCCCACTGGCCTTTCCATTCGAGCATTGTCCGAACGTAACCAGCGCTGATCGGATCGGCCAGATGCGAGATAGCGAAAGCAGTTTTGCCTGCTTTCAACAGACGCCGCTGAAGATAATCCTGTTCCTTTCTAAACGCCACAGGCAGTCCACTGCGATATTCTGCCCACGATTTGTAACGCAGTAACGGAGCCACCCGGGTTACGTGCGGCTCCCCGCGCAATAGCCGTTTTTCTCGCGAGACAAGCCGGTAAAGGACCGAATCCGTACGCACCATTGGCAGGTTGATGACATCGCTGGCACATGAGGCACGCAACAGGCGCCAAGCCGCGGAGACCATCGATTCCGGATCCTCGCCATTTGCTATCAGCAAATCAGATGGTTCCGATATGTCTGGTGCCAAAGGTAGTACGGTTGTCCATAAGCGTTCGCGATATCGGATCAAGGGCCATGCAAAGATCAGGCGGCCTTCTTTTCTTCCGATGATGCAATGCAGAGTCGCACCCGTAGGTATGGCGACCTCGCGCAGCGCATGAAGGCAATAACGGAACTGAAGGAACGGCGTACCTTTGGCAGCATGCCAGAGCACCTCCCAGTCTTGCCCGAGCGACAGAAATGTCTCTGGGTCAGTTATCACCTCAATTTGCGAAGTGGGGTTGATTGACCGCGTTGCCATTGTTGTTTGCCCAGATGGATAGAATGATCCGCCAAGTAAGGAGTTTGTTTTCATTTTGTCGGCTCCGGGAAGCATTTGAAAGAGGCGCATAAGCCGCACCGGTTTTTGCCGACAAAATATCTGAGCAGAGTGTGTCGTTCCGGGGGTTGCCGCACACTCCGTTGGCTATTTTCTGGCCCGTTTGAAACGTAACAATTACCTACCCATAGGAAAATTCTTCATTCCAGAATGACCTGAGCGATGTTTCATAGATCGGAGCCGTGGATGATGAGCTTGCCAATGAACGGTTTCCGCCCCCCGCATCGGGCGCAGCCATTCGGGAACGGTCGTGTAATTTCAGACCTGTCCAAGTTGAACACCTGGGGCGCGACATCGTTGAAACTGCCACCGATCGTTGCTGCGCCACGCCCTCGTTTAATCGCGTCTGTGCGACGCGTCTTCGCGGCAAGTCGGCGCCGGGACCAACGGTGTCGTCTGGCCGGGAAGTCCGCTGTCGGGGCAAAGCTGCCCTCTGAATGGCCGAGTGCCGGAGATAACGAAGGTCAGCTCATGGCCGAATTCGGCCCTTCGACGCTGAACCGGAATTGCGCAAACTATCGTTTTGGCGGCACTGGTGAGAAGGAAGAAAAATCCCCAGCCTGTCAGGCAACCGGGGAATGTCGGATAGCCTGAGCAACACGAAGCGCGGCCAGCAACAGTTTCAAGCGGCAACGGTTGCCAGTTTGCGAAACAACCCCGTGCACGGCCGCCGAACGCCCAAGTTTAACTTGGTGGCTGCATGCTGCACGTGGCCCACAATGAACCGGAGCGCCCTTTTCACGTCGGGCGCTCGAGATCATAGTTACCTTGTCACCCGCCGTCCGATGATGGCGATTCTTTGTCTGCGCATCGCGCTATATCCTGGGAAATCTCCAGGGTGTCCCATGGACCCGCATAACCACAGTCAATGGCGCGTTGCGCTGGCTGGCGGCGAACCAATCACGGCCGCGATGCCTTCGCTGTCGATCACATTCAAGGCTTCAGCGAGCGCTGCACTGTCAGTCGGAAATGAATTGTCCCAGACGGTCGAATTGCCGAATTCATCGACGACCTCGAGTAGCCACGCCCCCTTGCCATCACCATAGATTTCAACCTCGACTGCAGTTCCGTCGCGTGTGACGCGCTGACTCAGCGGGGAAACAATCAATGACTCTTGAGCGTCAGTCAGAACACGTCTGGCCTGTTCCAGATCAAAGCCATGCCCGGCGCTTCCGGAACCGGTGGTCACTTCGACCGCGCCATGACAGCGCTTGTATTTCTTTCCTGAACCGCACGGGCAGGGGTCGTTACGACCCACCTTCGGTGCGCGTCGAAGCGGCTCGCGTTGGGCCATCACACCGGGAATCCCGCCGCGCTCGATTCGCAGCCGGCGCTGTTCGGCCCAGTAGCGATGAATATCTTGCACCGACCTGGCGAGCGATCCGGCAAATGCCTGATGCTGATCGAGGTTGTCTTTTCGCCGTTTCAGCTCATCCCACCCCTCCTCCGTGCCGTACAGCATGATCACCGTGAACCATTCAGGGTGCTCCGCGAGCACCGGCGCCCAAGCTGTCCGATCGACGGAGATGCCTTTGAAATACCCCTCGCACCAGTCGTCGATGACCGAAATCACTCGCCCATCTGATTCGTGTTCAAGGATGAGCGGTTCGTACCCGGCGGAGGCATCGTTCAACATTTCGTTGACGCTATTCCAGTGCCGGATGATCAGCCCGACGATGTCTTTTGACTCGTCAGCACTGGCAAACGTCGGGAGGTCCTGGCCATGCTCCGCATCCCAGATCCAACCCAGCATGGTGCCAGGCATCATCAGGTTTGGCCCCGAGGCGAGCGCTGTCATAAACCCGTCCATCATCGAAACGTCCATTGCCGCATCGGGAGCGGAATCACTGGTCAAGAAATCATCAAGCTGATCGATTTCTGTTTCGTTCAGCGGCAATGTGGGTGCGATTTCGTCTTTCATGGATTCTCCAGCAAGCGTCTGCGATCGCGGGTCCCGTTCGACGGCCCCGTGTGCGTGCCTGTCCGTCCTGCGCTTCTTCGCCGCCGCGACGCCGTTCGAGTCAATATGTCACTTTAAACGTCGGCGAACCTCTTCGGGGCGGCTCTTGCGTCGGTCGTAGATCCGCGTGGTCGCGATGTTCGCGTGGTCGAGCCATTCCTGCACCGTCGCGATGTCGGCCTCATGCTCGAGCGCGTTGGTCGCGGCGGTCGCGCGCAGGCTGTGCACGCCGAAGCCGTCGATCGCGATCTTCGCCTGCGCCGCGTACGCGAGCACGCATTTATAGACGCTGATCCGCTCCAAGGCCGTCGCCGCGACTTCCTCGAGCATTGCCTCCTCGACGAGGAAATCGTCGAAGTTGCCGCCAATGTGCTTACTGGGACTGTTCGTCATGCGTGCACCTCTTGGGCTTTGCGCGGACGTCCTCCCTTCTTGCCGTTCTCGCGCGCGGCGGCCGCCTTCGCTGCGGAGCGTGTCGCGCCCGCCACGCGTGCGGCTTGCTTCATCCACGCCTTAGAACCGTAGATGCCTTCGAAAAGCGCGGGCACGTACACGTCGGCGTCGAGGCGCGGGAAGTGCAGGCCCCATCCGGCCGGCGTGATCTCGATCTTGCTCAGGTCCGTAGCGCTGGCGCGCGCAAGCCCCTGAATCAGGCGTGCGGGTACCGCGAGCGTCACGCCGTTGTCGAACTCGACCTCGAGCTTCCCGACAGACGGGCGATAGCGCGCGGCGACGGCGCGCGGGCCTAGTTCCTTGCCGGACTTGCGAGCGGCGGCGATCGACTCTTTAGTAATGGCCATGATGCTTTCTCCATGCCGCACAAAAGGCGACGATCGCGGGCTCGATGAGGCTCGCTATGCGATATATCGTCCGGTCTGAAACCTTCCCGGCGATGTTCCTGACGTCCAGCGGTCCGTTCGGGCAGTTGAGGTTAAAGACGATCTCGAAGCCGGCGCCGATCACGTGGACGTGCGCTGGTCGGTGGTCCGCCGTGTAGATCACCACGCGGTAGCCGTTGATCGTTGCTATTGTGGGCATACGCCGATGATAAACCTAACTGATGGGTTTTCGCAACGTCGTGGTGTCGCTGCGCCGCCCTGCCCTGCCTGTCGACCAGACCAAGCAACACGTGCGCCGACGCCTTGTCCGGCGTGCCTTCGCGTGATGCGACGCAGCGAAAGCCCGTAAGATCATGGACTTGCGTGGGATTCGCCGGCGGTTATCCACAGGCTCATCAACTTTTTCGGTGCATAACCTTGGCGAAAAACGTCATGCCATAGGACGATTATCAATGGCCGCGCGGAACTTCAGACGTGGCGTGTATGTGGATAACACAGCGCTGTTGAAGCTCAGAAGGCGATCGTCGACGACTTCGTCAAGTGGCAACTGAAACACCATAAGCAAGTAGTTCGCCGGAGCCAATCCATCGGCGCGATGACAAGCCCACCCGCGTGTTCTGACGATGCCCATGTCCGAGCTAGACTCGAAGCACATCACCTGCCCTTTTGACAAGCCAGACGGCCCGGCTTTGATGTGCGCGAGCCTTGGGGCAAGTTCTCGGCGTCGATCCGTGGGTGCAGGTGGTTAAATTTTGCCCAATAGAGCCGACCCGATGAGCGCTCTATTCGTGATCAAGCCGTGGCAGGTCCGCGAGCGTTTGGCCCGCATCGGAATCACCGACCACCATTTCGATGCCTACGCGTCCGGCCTCGTCGACGACGCGCCGGACCTCTGGACCAGCGACGCGCTGTCCATCAAGCGGAAAGACTGTTACGACAGTGTCACCCTTGGCCAGTGCGTCTACCACTTCAATTACAGGCGATGCGTACGGCGCGACCTCAAATTGTTCTCCGCTCAAGGACACCTGCCCCCAAAGCACGTGTGTGATCCTTTGCGAATTCCCGTCCATCCGAACCGCCGTTATAGCATGCACTGTCATTTCTTTTCCTCCCTTGTTGGGGAAATCCTAGCATGAGCGCAACCATCAGCCATTTCGTCACTTACCGATACCGCGAGCCGGCGACGCACCCTTCGACGACCGTGGGCAGACGATGTTCCTCATGCTGAACCCGAGCGCGCCCAACGCCAGTTGCGACGACCCGACCATCAGGCGCTGCCGCTCGCGAACCTCGCAAGGCCGCAAGCGGCAGCATGCGACCCACAGCCGCCCTTCGACCCCACCTGAACTCAACGGCCGCTTGCAAGGTGCTACGGCCACTTAAATAACACGTGGGGTCGGTCGTCAGATCGTTGGCTGGAGCGGACGTTCGGCGCCGTGCCTGCGCGAGCAGTGGCAACGCCTATACTCAAAGTCATGCCACCCTTCGATCGGCTCCGGAGCACCGACGCTGCACGATGACGGCCGGCCCAAGCGCACGGGGGTGGCAACATAGGCGCCAGGGTGGTAAACCGCAATCGCGCCAGCATCGTTTTAGAGTTTCGGACACGCTTTCACAAAGGAGTGTCACCATGATGCAAGCCAGCGAAATCCAGAAGCGTTTCACGCATCTACAGCAATCCATCGAACAGGCTTCGCAAACCTGTCATGCCGACTCCACCCTCCCCAAGGACCTTATCGAGTGCGTTGATGAGCTAGATCAACAATCCGCGTCGGCAAAGAAAGTGATGGCTTCGAACGATCAGGATCGCATGCGCCAATGGGTGGACGATCTTGAGCGGATCGGCGACAGCGCGGAAAAAGCGTGCGAACGCGCTGCGAATGTCAATGCCAGGATCAAGAAAGCAGTCAGTTCGGTTCACGCCGAACTGAGCGATCTAAAGAAACAGCTACATTAATCTCATTCACGTCATGTGAGCGGTCGCCGCGTGCGTGAGCGACCTGCGGCGGGGACATTCACGCTGATCGGCCCCGCCGCCAATATTTCACGCAGTTCTTCCCCGCGTCGAACACGATGCCGATCGCGACGTTTGGCTGGTGCGAGCAGGAATGCCTTACTTGCGTATAGGCTTTCGAAGCCTGATGCCCTCCGGTGGCGCCACAAGGAATGAACGTCCGGTGCTCCAATGGCCGTGCCGCAGTCTCAGCTTCCACGCTACCGCCGTCGACGGGCGCTGAACGACCCGCATTAGCCGGTCATGGGGTTGCGATACTGCGATACCATCGGCCGCTTCCTGGGGCTTCGGACATCCGCCGCGCTTCATGAACAAGGTATCGTCGGCAACGCGCGAACACCGTTCTAGCGATGCGGGGCTATGCCAGCCAACGGTCGCGGAGCTTGCGCAAAATCCGTGCCGCGTCGAGCGTGCATCGTCCCGAGGCGATACGTGTCACAAATAATCAATGCGGTGGAATAATGCCGCGCCGTGGGCGTTTGTAGATTAGGCGTCGCGTGCAAGACCGCGAAGCCGCGAAACGGAATCGTCGGCCGCGCACAGCGGTTGCGTCCCCGTTTTGCAGGGGGTTTGTCTGTCCTTTTTGTAAAAGTTCACCGGCGTCGCGGCACTTGCCGCGAGCGATCCGCGACTCGCCGGCTCAACGCGTGGCCGCGCGACAAGTCAGTCGCGTTGGCCGTGCAGGAGAGTTCTACATGAAAGTATCAAGACTGCTATCGGCCGTATTCGTGATCATCGCGCTAGGAGTCGCATCGTTGTCGTTGGCCGCGTGCCAGTCCACGGGCGACACGAGCTCGTCGGGCAGCAGCAGCGGCACCAGCAGCAGCAGCGGCTATTGATGCGCGCTCGCGCGGCCGTCAGCGCCGCGTGAACTTCGAAGCGGAAGTGATATCGCGGCTCCCGCAGCCACGGCGCTATGCGCGTGCGCTGACGGGCGACTCAGTCCGGGCTGACCATCTGGTTCACGATACGGCCGAGCGGGCGCTCGCGCGCTGGAAAGGCTTTTGGCCCAACTGCAATCTGCGTGCGTGGCTGCTGACGATCCCTGCGACACATTGTCTGACAGGCTCGTGAGGAAAATGCCGACATCTTCTTCTGGGACGAATCTGGCTTTCGGGCCGCTTCTTTAGCAGAGCAGCCGGTTGAATGACCATCTAAGCGCAAGGGCGAACGACCGTAGGTGGCCCGCACACGGTCCGATCCTGAACCGACGACGGCGGCTGTCAATCGGCCCGACCGCACTCGACAGAAGACGACCGATCCCGGGGTTCCGGCTAGAAGCGCACGGCGCATCGCGCGACAGGATGTAGGGCATTAGGCCGATTGAGCGCACCTGCTGCTTTGTCACAATCCTTTGGAATTTCTCTGAATCTCAGCGTTGCAGCGCATGGCGTAGACGAATCTCAGATCCGAAGTGTCTCGATCCAGGGCTTCGAAAGTACCCCAATCCTCGCTTGGTTCACTGAGGCGGTCACATAACAGTTCGATAACTGCATCCGGAGCGGGTGCACAGTTCTTGTGCGGCTTGTGCGACATCAGAAACGTCTGCATCGTCTCGGGTTGTTCCAGGTTGAGCGGAACGTGCCACGGTAGCCGGCCAGATGTTCCATCAAACTGGACATACAAGACCGGCGGAGCTTTGAAGTGCGTGTGGAACAGCCCATGTACATGGATCGCGAAACGCTCGAAATAGTCCTCTACGCGCGACTGCAAGCTTGCGTGGGTATAAAGGAGGGTCGCGCTAGTGGTGGCTTCCAGACGAAATGTAACGAACCTCGCTTCCCCTTCTTGCGAAACCACCCCAACTCCGTACTGCCCTATCGCCTGAAACGTGGCCGCGCGAGGCGGAGTATAAAAGTATCGATCGACATAAGAGACGGGTTCCCAATCGTCATCATCATCGCGGAAGTTGCCCGCGCGAGAACTCGCGTACGCTGGATTGTTGGGATTCAATTGATTGGATCTGTTGTCCCTATCGCTTTTGCTCGACATAGTGTGCCTCCGCATCCGGTTCTGGGAGAAACAGCATATGCGTCCAACCCGGCGAGCTCAGTCTTGCGTCTGGCTTGCGAAAATCACCCTTTCGGATCCTTACGCATCAGGGAGTTGTGCAGTCCGTGAGTCGTCCGTCTCCAGGCCTCGTCGGCCATTTGCTGAGCCGATTTCACGGTATGTTCGATCCGATGCTTACTCTTCGGCGCTTGCGCAATCGCTGAAGTCAGACCGGAAAGTGTCCGTCGGACAGTCCTGGTGACCATAACTCACTCCGCGTTCTTGTCCACGTGTTAAGTCTAGGCCGTTACGTGAAGCGCCCGCTACTGTACGTTTGAACAGTCCCTTGGTGAGCCCATCATGGACATCCGGAAGCGCCACAGGCGACACGTCAAGAGCATCATTCGTCGTCTTCATCGTCTCGTTTCATCGGAGTAATGAGCCCCTGGCCTGTATCGATCCCGAGCCGTTCCAGCGCCTTGGCAAGGTCGTCAATTTCGCTGGCGAAATCCATCTGCCACTCCTCGCCTTCACTGCGCACAGTCAGCGAGTGATGCGCAACAGACGCGCAACGCGCGCGGTGGATCCGCCTGCACGACGACCGAGGTGTTCCTCAACTGTTTCATGAAGTGATCTGCGCCCGTATGTCCGCACCGAGCCCAACAACTCCTTGGCAGTGTAGGTGGGCTAGCCGAGGTTACATGTTATTGGCGATCGTGGCACCTGTCCGGACGAGCGCTCATGACCGACTACTGCCCGATGCCGAAGGCCGTGATCGACCCAGAGGAGCCGGCCGAACCAATAAAGGGCGAACGTCGGAAACGGGTCGAACAGCAGCCCATCGACCAGACACACGCTCAGGGCGCTGAATACTGCGACGCGGCAAAGAACGCAAGCGGGTTCGTGAGCGGCGGCGTCATGTGGCTTAGCGGGGCAAAAGACCCGACGCGACGTGTAACACGACAAGGGGCACGGTCGCATCGAGACAAGTACCGTGCGCACCACGTATGGTGTGCCGCTAACTGGCTGCAAGGTGGCCGGCAGCCTCTGATACAGCGGATGCGGAGCGTGTCACGTACGATCGAACGCCGGAACCGAACGGGGCGGATGCTTTCGGTACATAGTTGGCATAAAATTCGCTCTATGCCTTGGTTGCTTGCCTACCAGGATTGTCCAATACTATGAACTCCAACGGACCGGAAAACGACGATGGATCTGTTGCAGAGCATTCGTGCATTTGCACAAGTTGCTTCCGCTGGAAGTTTTACGGCGGCGGCTCAACAACTAAAGATCGGTACGCCTCAGGTCTCGCGAGCCATAGCGGACCTTGAAACGCACCTGAAGACTCGTTTGTTCAATAGAACGACTCGGCTGGTGGGACTGACTGAAGCAGGGGAGCGGTACCTTGTTCACTGTGAGGACATACTCACTCGTTTGGCGCAGGCGGAGGCGGAGGCCTTGGGATTGAGCGCCGCGCCGTCCGGGACGCTTAAGGTTGGCGTGACCGCCAGCTTTGACCGGCACCATTTAACCTGTCTAGTTTCAAGCTATCTAGAGCAATATCCACAGGTGTCTGTGAACGTAATGCTTGCGCAACAGATACCGGAAATTCTGTTCAGTGACTACGACGTCTTACTTCTTTGCTCATCAGAACCGCCGGAGCCGGGCATGGCTTCTGAATGTCTTGGTGCGATGTCGTCGATTCTGTGTGCGTCGCCGGTCTATCTGGCGCGGTACGGGATACCACAAGCACTCGATGATCTTAAGCAACATCGATGCATGCATCTGGCTGGCGACCTGTCTTCCGGTCAATGGATGTTTGACGGGCCGAATGGACATACAGCAATTTCAGTTGGCCAGACAGTTCTCCAGAGTGACTTAGGCGATATCCTGAATGATTCTGTTCAAGCAGGCGTGGGTATTGGGCCGTTGCCTGTTCCGGTTGCGATGCCCGGATTGCGCACTGGGTCGTTGGTGCGTGTCCTGCCCGAGTACAGAATGAAGGCACGTAACGCCTACGTGCTTTATTCCACTCACCGATACATCGATACAAAAATCAGGACATGGGTCGAAGTTGCCAAGGAAGCATTGCCGCAACGACTTGCTAGTGACCAAGCTGCATTCTCGTCGCTTATTACGGCATTCCCGGGAGGCGCCACGACACCGGGCCATGATACACAAAACAAACTTACTCAGGAGTCCTCCTGACTGACGCAGCCTCTGGATGGTTAGAAAGACAAAATGGCAGACGACCGGGACAGGTCTCAGATTTAGAGGAAAGGTCGTTGATCACAAGGGTTCGAGCCCTCAATCAGTGATGTATCACACTTCGCGGCAAATCTGCTCTGGCAAGAAAGCAGCTGAAATTGGTTTGATGCTGTTCGGCAAACAGTGGATTTGCTGTGAAACCAGATACTTGCAGTGCCACTCGTCATGCAGTTAGTGCGCGGTTTCGCGTTAAAGGGACACGTCGCCCCCCACCAAAAAAAAACCAGCCATCGGCTTGCGCGTCTGGCTGGCTTCTCACAGCGTGCTGCTGTGTATCAGGTCACGATCAGAACTTGTGACGGATCCCCAGGCTGACCATTTCCTGGTTCGACGCGGCTGACTGATTACCGTACGAGCCGATCGACGCACCCGCATCAATGACGCTATTCGTACCCGCATCGCGCTGGTGGCCGCTAGCATGCTGCCATGCGCCAACCAAGTACACATCAGTGCGCTTCGACAGCGAGTAGTCGCCGCCCAGCGAAACCTGATTGTAGCTCGCCGACGTGTCGCCCGAGCCGTGCGTGTAGGTGTAGCCCAGACCCAGCAGCGCGGCCGGCGTGATCTGGTAGCCGACGAATGCACCAGCAACGTTGAATTTCTCTTGGTTCTGGAACGACGAGAACGCATCCGGCTTGTACTGCGCGAAGCTGTAGCGGAGGTTGACCGTGAACGGACCCGTGACGTACTGACCCGCTGCCGAAGCGATGCTGACCGACTTCGACGACTGGTATGCGCCGTTGATGTTCGAAATCCCGAACACGCCGTCCGAGGTCACGCCCGAGTTCCAGGCACCGGTCGGCGTAGCCGGCGTGATGCCGCGGCTTGCTGCCGTATTGCCGTTTTCCATGCGGAGGTAGCCGGCTGCGGCGCTGAACGGTCCGAAGCCGTACGTTGCTGCGCCCGACCACGTTTGGCCAGCGCCCGTTGCGCCAGCGACGCCACCGAGTGCATACATGCCTTCGACCTGGAAGCCGCCCCAGACCGGCGAGACGTACTTGACTGCGTTGTTCGTACGCGAGTCGTTGTCGTTGTTGTCCACGTCGCCCGGCGTCGTGAACGTGCTGCCGAAGTAGTTGTCAGCCGTAATTGGCTGGACCATGTCGACAAGCGGATCGTACTGACGGCCGGCCGTCACGGTACCCCACGAGTCGCCGGTCAGACCGACGTATGCCTGGCGGCCGAACAGCTTCGTGTTCCCGTTGTACGTACCCAACTTGCCGTTGTTCACATTGAAGCCGTTTTCCAACTGGAAGATCGCCTTCAGGCCCCCGCCCAAGTCTTCCGTGCCCTTCAGGCCAAAGCGGTTACCCTGCAGGTTGCCGGCGAACAGGTTCGTCAGGTTTTGGTTAGCCTGATTTGCGTTATGAACATACTGGATCGACTCATCGATCACGCCATAAAGTGTCACGGTGCTTTGTGCATGTGCTGCGCCTGCAGCGCCGAGCAGTGCCAGCGAGAGGGTCGACAGTGCGATTCGTTTCATCCATTTCTCCACGCAGAATGATTTTGTTGTTGCGAACGGCAGGTTACCGCGACATCTTTGGATTACCGAAGAGAAACAAAATACGTGTCGCAGAATTCCAACACTTATGCGGGCCGTATTTGACTCGGACTACCTCGCTCCAGCAAAGCTGGCGCGCGAATTACGAATTTTGTTATCTATGTGGCGACTGCCTAATTTGGGTCCGTAACAGTTCGCGCTCACCCGCTCGGTCGGTTCGGGGCGATAACAGGACGTCGAGTCGCCTGCAGGAAGGCTTTGCAGGCTCGCACATTTCGCGCGAAACTCCAGCCGAACGATTTCAAGCAAACTGTTGCATCGACCGGTTGGATCCGCAGATGGAAAGCGGGCGCATTGCGTCCACGATTGGTAAGGAAATGGCTTTGCTAGCCAATGGCTGTTTTCTGGTGCGGAGCCGACGGCTGAACGTTCGCTCGATCGTAAGCGGGAATGCCTCCATGGCCGAACCCGGTCCGACAGCAAAGTTCAGTGGGGGCTGAACACTGCCGGTCCCGTACTGCGCTTTTACGCTGCAGTCTAAAGCGGTGTGTGAACAACTCGGTGCTGCGGACGGAACAGCAAAACAGTTGCCTTCGAGCTAGGCAAGCGCCGAAGTCTGCAGGCGGTAGATCGCAAGGCGCGTCCGGGTGCCGGCGAACGCGTAGCGCTTTCAGCAGCCGACCTAGTGGCGCAGGACTGACGTGCCGCTGCTTGAACGCACCTGCTGAACAGGATCGCGTGATGCAGCAGTATTTGAGCCCCGCCAGATAAGGCTTTCAGCGCTAATCTACGCCAACAACTACGCCCGCACATCTATGGGATGCCCGCTGCCGACCCATGACGGCCACTGATCTTGACCGCAAGCAGACGCTAAAACGAAGCTGTATTGCAGGAATTGGCGACCACTTGCGGTCGCTCGTTCAGTTCAAATTGCGCTATAGCCTACGTATCGAGGCCATAGGTACTATGGAAATGCCATACGAGGCGATTCATTTGAATGCTCGTTTCGAGAAGCCAGTCTACGGATCCGCGTTTTACTCCAAGGGGCTTACCTCCGCAGCCCTTCCATAATATCTAGAAAGTGCCTTGTAGCCGCCCGGTTTGGGGGCTGCCTGCTAAGTCTAATCGCCCGTTGGCGTCGTGGTCCCGTTCCAAGCATCGTTGCATTGTTGTCAATTAGCAACATCAAGTGCGCTACACAACGTGAAAGTGAAGCCTTGATGCGCACACTTTGCTATCTTCTCGGTCAACTTCTCGCGAAGTTGCACAAGCAAGGCCTCAACGCTAGATAAATATTCGCCTTGTACAAAAGATTCGTATTCCTTGGAGATCATTCGATGAAAAAGTCGCTTCTCGCTCTCGCAGCACTGGGCGCATTCGCAGGCGTCGCACATGCTCAGAGCAGCGTGACCCTGTACGGTATCATTGACGTTGGTATCAACATGAACACCAACGCGGGTGGCAAACATAAGTACGACATGTCCAGCGGAGTTCTGCAAGGCTCGCGTTTCGGCCTGCGCGGTACGGAAGATCTGGGTGGTGGTCTGAAGGCGATCTTCGTGTTGGAAAACGGTTTTAACGTGAACAACGGTACGCTGGGTCAAGGCGGCCTGATGTTCGGCCGTCAAGCTTACGTCGGTCTGTCGAGCAGCCAGTTCGGCACGGTCACGCTGGGTCGTCAGTACGACTCCGTCGTCGACTACGTGGGTCCGTTCGAAGCGGGCGACCAGTGGGGCGGCTCCATCGCAGCCCACCCGGCCGACCTCGACAACTTCAACAACTCGTTTCGCACCAACAACACGGTCAAGTACACGAGCGCCGACTACAACGGCCTGAAGTTCGGCGGCACGTATAGCCTCGGCGGCCAGGCAGGCAACTTCACGGGTAACCAGATCTGGTCGTTGGGCGCAGGCTACAACAACGGTCCTCTCGTGTTGGGCGTTGGTTACTTGAACGCACGTACGCCGGCAGCGTCGGGCGGCCTGTTCAACACCGGCTCCACGGCTGCAGCTCCGGTTGCTGCTGCGGTGAACCCGATCTACGGTGGCTTCTCGTCGGCTAACACATACCAGGTGATCGGTGCGGGCGGCGCATACACGTTCGGCGCGGCAACGGTTGGCCTGACGTACTCGAACACCCGCTTCATCAATCTGGGCAAGACGTTCGCGTCGTCGGCCGCGGGCCAATCGGCTACGTTCAACAACGCCGAAGTCAACTTCAAGTATCAGTTGACCCCGGCATTGCTGGTCGGTGCAGCATATGACTACACGCGCGGCGCAGAGATCAACGGCGCATCGCGTGCACAGTATCACCAGGGCGCACTCGGCGTGGACTATTTCCTGTCCAAGCGCACCGACGTGTACCTGATCGGTGTGTACCAGCACGCTCTGGGCGATACGCTGAATCAAGCGGGCCAGACGGTCGCCGCAACCGCATCCATCGCCAGCATCACCCCCTCGGCGAACCAGAACCAGTTCACGGCTCGCATCGGTATTCGCCACAAGTTTTAATACGTAGTTAAATTTGATGTGAGTCAAATTCAAAGAGGCGCGAATGCGCCTCTTTTTTTATATGAAAATTGCCTTATGTCCAGAGCAAGGCACGTTGACACGAAAAGCATCGGAGTATCTGCCTAGCGGCGTCGAGCATTACCAATTTTTCATGACGCCAGCATCGTTGTTTCGTGCGCTCAAAGAATCCCATTGGGATCTTGTTATTGTCGGTTGGAATTTTCGTGATTTAGAGGGATTAGATCTGATGCGATGGTTTCGCGCCACATTCCCCGAATTGCCAAAAATAATTTTTGTCACCAAAAATCAAGAGGCAGAATCAATAATTGGCGCACTTGATGGTGGCGCGATAGATTATATTTTTGCCCCAATTCCAAACCCGGTACTTCGGGCGAGACTTAACGCGATTTCAAGACGTCTCCAGCTCCAGACGCCCCAGAAACTTGGGCCTTCGGTGTCAGAGAGTCCCCAGTCGACGCTCCAATTTGGTCTGTATGTATTCCATCGGCGCCATCATTTCGTCGATATACGGGATAAAAGAATTGTTCTTCGTCCCAAAGAATATGCGCTAGCGCTGTTGCTGTTCCAAAATCTTGGGCGGGCGATCAGCCGCAAGGTTTTGCATGAGGCTCTTTGGGGAAATCTGGATAACTTTCCAACCAGAACACTAGATACTCACCTGTCAAGGTTGCGAGCCAAGTTGAATATTGTCAAAGACAATGGTTTTGAAATTAAACAGATTCGGGGCGTCGGATACAGGATGGAGGCTTGTTGACTGAGCAAGGTCGCTGCAATAGACGCTCATTCCGAGAAAGGTCGACGATTTATGCCTGACAGGTGAACGGCCGGTAGTGGCCGGCTGCTGCCTGACGTCGAGGGGCGGCACGCGACCCCGAGCCGCCGCTCGAACTCGCGCCACAGCAACGGCTGCTTCCGAGGTGTAACTGCCAGTCGCCTCATCGAATTTGCCGAGTGGCCCTCAGCCGACATCAATCCGATGACGGCCAAACGCAGCGCAGTGACCGATTGTTCAGGCGAACGGCCGATTTGCAACCGCCCTGGCCTGATCCATCAATACCTCCGATCGCCCGCGACTCCCTCACCACGGGATCGTTTCATTCTCCCAGCGCGTGAACGTCCCTGTTGGGCTGTCCGGGCCCAGCAGCGCGACGCGCACCGCTTCGCGAGCGCCTTCCTCGACGGTCTCGGTGCCCAAATAGCCGTTGAGGTTCGTTTTGGTAAAGCCCGGGGAGACAGCGTTGACCTTGATCCCGTCCGGTTCCAGCTCGATCGCCATGGCGACCGTCAACGCATTGAGAGCCGTTTTGGACGCCGGATAGACGGGGCCGAAGATCGCACGGTAGGCGAAGGCCGGGTCCGAGTTCGTCGTTAGCGACCCAACGCCGCTCGACACGTTGACGATGCGGGCGCCCGGCGTCGCGCGCAGAAGCGGCAGCTTCGCCTGATAAACGGCGAGCACGCCGAACACGTTGGTGTCCCACACCGCGCGCATCTCATCGAGGGACACGTTGCCCGGGCGGGTCGTTTTCGCGTACTCCTCGACGGACTGACCGGATCGCTTTTTCGTGTTCGAAATGGCGGCGTTCTGGATGAGCACGTCGAGGCGGCCGAACGCGTTGCTTACGCGCTCCGCCGCGGCTGTGACCGAAGCCTGATCCGTCACGTCGAGCTGGAGCGCGTGGCCGTCCGGCCCCACCTCCTTGGCCGCAGCCTCGCCGCGCTCGAGATTGCGCGACCCGACCAGCACAGTGAAGCCGTGTGCCGCGAGATCCTTGGCGATCTGAAGGCCGATGCCTTGATTGGCCCCGGTGACCAGGGCGACGGGTTTGTCCTGCATGGCAATCTCCTTGTGGTGTTGCGCTTTAGCGCGCAAAAGCCAGTTCCGTTTTTCAGTTCAGCTCAGCGCGATGCCGCTGGCGGGTTAGTGAGTCTCGGCCGCCCAGGCTTCGGCATCGGCGCCGGCCGGGATGCGCATCGGCGCTGACGGATCGGTCGCTGCGCGCCACACCGCTTCGGCGACGTCCTGCGCCCGGGTGGTCGGGGCAGACGCATCCAGCATCCGCGCGAAAACGTCCTTGACAAGGTCCGCATAGGCTTCGTGGTCGAGGCCATGCATGTGGGCGCGCGCGTTGTCTCCGAAGCGGGTTTCGGGCGCACGTCCCGGCAGCACCAGCCGCACCCGTACGCCGAACTGCTCGAGTTCCAGCGCCATCGATTCGGTGAATGCGTTCACCGCCGCCTTGCTCGCACGGTATGCGGCAATCAGGGGCAGGGCCTTCAGCGTCACGCTCGACGTGACGTTCACGATCACACCGGCCCTGCGCTGGCGGAATTGGGGCAGCACCGCTTGCGTCAATGCGATCGTGCCGAAAGCGTTGGTTTCAAAAATTTCGCGTACCGTGGCGATCGGGGTTAATTCGGCCGGGGACGCCGCGCCGAACCCCGCGTTGTTGACGAGGACGTCGATCGGCCCTGCGGCCTCGACAGTCGCGCGAATGCTGTCCGGGTCCGTGATGTCGAGCGCAAGCACGCGCAGACCGTCGGCGGGCGGCAGCACATCCGCGCGCGGCATGCGCATTGTGGCGATGACGTGCCAGTCGCGCGCGAGGAAGTAACGGGCGATCTCGAGGCCGAATCCGGAAGAGCAGCCGGTGATCAGTACGGTTTTCATGGGGACTCCTGTAGGGCGTGTGTCCGTACGATAAATCGCCAAGGCCGTACTTGCTACAATCGATCATCCGAATTTCATTTGCAGGAGTCCGGCAATGATCGACCCGTTGGCCGAAGTCGTGACGCTGCTGCAGCCGGGCGCCCGGTTCTCCAAGCTCGTCCACGGCGCGAGTCCCTGGCACATTTGCCGCTCGGTCGCCGGCCAGCCGTTCTATTGCGTGATTCTCGAGGGCGGCTGCCGCATCGCGATCGACGGACATGAGGCCATCGAGCTCCTGTCAGGCGACTTTGTCCTGATTCCCGCGGCTTACGGCGTAGCGATGTCGAGCCTCGAGCCGCCATCGCCGGGCGTCGAGACGCGGCCGCCCGCCGCGCTGGGCGACGGCGAATTCAGAATCGGCGACCCCGATCGACCCATCGACGCGCGCATGGTGGCCGGCCACTGCAGTTTCGGCTCACCGGATGCATCGCTGCTGGTCTCGCTGCTCCCGCAACTCGTGCATGTGCGCGGCGAACAGCGGCTGGCCACGCTCGTGCAACTGGTGCGAGAGGAAACACGGGAGCAGCGGCCCGCGCGCGAGGTCGTGCTCGCACGACTGCTGGAAGTGCTGCTCATCGAAGCGCTGCGGTCCGCGGCACAGACTAATGCGTCGCCGGGCCTGGTGCGCGGGCTTTCCGATGGCCGCCTCGCGGCCGCGATCCGCGGGATGCACGAACATCCGACACGCGCCTGGACCGTTGCTGAACTCGCGAAGGAGGCCGCACTGTCGCGCTCGGCCTTTTTCGAGCGCTTCAGTCGCACGGTCGGCATCGCGCCGATGGAATACCTGCTCACTTGGCGCATGGCACTCGCGAAGGACCTGCTGCGTCGCAATGAAGGCCGCATCGCCGAGATTGCGCAGCGCATCGGCTACAGTTCAGCCAGCACGTTCAGCGTCGCCTTCACGCGGCACGTCGGTCGGCCGCCCACGCAGTATGCGCGCGAGGTGCAGGCGGTCGCGAACGGCGCATGAGGCGGCTCAAATCGGCTGTTCTCAGATGTGGACGCGCGTCCCTATGCGATCCGCACTCACCAGGAATGTCCGTTATCGAGACCGCTACAGCCCATCGAATGTCTGGCGTCTACGGCCGATGTATGACCGCAGGTGGCCGGGCGCTGCCCTTCGGACGGTCGGCCGCACCCGACCCGAAAGAGACCTTGGGAATTCCCGGCAGCGGCCATTCAAATGACCATTTGAGGCTGCGTCGGGCGCTTCCATGCCGTCTGGCCGGTCAAGTTCTCCGGTTGGACGCGCCCCTTTTTTCTCTTGGACTAAAGAGCGGCCGCCGATTGGTCGGGTTCATTCGACTGGTTGCTCGCTCGTCTTGCTGTCAGTGTCATCAATCGGAAGTTCCTTCCGGCAATCGCGTCGGAGCACTATGCTCTTCTTCAAGTGAGGTGCGAGGCTAAGCTCGCGAACGGCTATCGGATAGATGCGTATATGCCGATCGATCCCACCCGCCCGATGCCGTTCTTGTCGACAGTTCGGCGCGAGGCTTCCTGGTAAGGCAGCGCGTCGTCGCGCGGGCGCGCAATGGGGTAACTCTTTAAAGAGGGCGGCGTCATGGACGAATTTGCGATTCAGGGATTTCGCGGGAGGCTGATCGGTCCATCAGACAAGGACTACGACGAGGCGCGAGCGCTGTACAACGGCATGATCGAGAAGCGGCCCAAGGTGATCGCTCGCTGCACCGACGCCGCCGATGTCATAGCGGCGGTCAACTACGCGCGCGATAACCAACTGCTTCTCGCAATCCGCGGAGGCGGACACAACGGCCCCGGTTTGGGCAGTTGCGACGGTGGGCTGGTCATCGATCTGTCGCAGATGCGCAGCGTGCGCGTCGACCCAGCGAGCCGCACCGTGCGCGTCGATCCAGGCTGCACTGCAGCGGATCTCGATCACGCGACCCACGCCTTTGGCCTCGCCGTACCACTCGGCATCGTCGGCAGCACGGGGGTCGCAGGTCTGACCTTGGGCGGAGGAACCGGCTACCTCACGCGCAAGCACGGCCTCACGGTCGACAATTTGCTAGAGGTGGATGTCGTGCTGGCCGACGGCTCTTTCGTCACCGCTAACAAGGACAGGCACGTTGACCTCTTCTGGGCGGTGCGCGGTGGCGGCGGTAACTTCGGCGTGGTCACAAGTTTTCTATTTCAGGCCCACCTAGCCAAAATGGTGTTCGCCGGTCCGATCTTCTGGGACGCCAAGGAAGCCAAGCAAGTTATGGCGATGTACCGCGACTTCATCCCACACGCCCCCGAAGAGCTTGGTCTATTTGTCGGCCTCAAAACCGTGCCTCCAATCGATCCCTTCCCTAACGAGCACTGGAACAAACGGGCCTGTGCTCTGATCGGTGCTTTCAACGGGCCGATCCCAGAAGGTCAGAAGCTCATGGCCTCGCTGCTCGAGAAACTGCCCGCCCCGCTGTTCAACTGGATGGGCGAGATGCCGTGGACTGCCATCAACAGTCTGTTCGACCCGTTCTTCCCTAAAGGCTTGCAGTGGTACTGGAAGGGCGACTTTGTCAAGGCGCTGCCTGATGAGGCGATCGACGTGCACATCGCCAACGCGCTCAAGGCACCGACCCCATTCTGCCTGATGCACCTTTACCCCATCGACGGCGCCGTTCGGCGGGTCGCCAAGGATGCCACGCCGTGGAGCGCGCGGGACGCGTCTTTTTCGATGGTAATTGCCGCGATTAGCCCGGATCCCAAGGACGCCGAGGCGCTTAAGACCTGGGGCCGTGCCTACTGGAGGGCTATCCACCCGTTCAATCTGGAAGGCGCCTACGTCAACTTCCTGGATGCCGACGAGGCCGAGAACCGAGTCGAACTAAGCTACGGCGCAAACTACGAGCGCCTTGCCTCGATCAAGGCGAAGTACGATCCCAATAACCTGTTGAGAGTCAACCAGAACATTAAGCCGAAAGCGTGAATCGACGCGCGCGACCTCGCGCGCCCGCGCCGCGTGGCGATGTTCAGCGCGAACGCGCTGCCGGCATTGCCGTCGTCGTGGCTGGGCGATTGCCTGGGTCGTGCGCGCTTGAAGGGCGTCCACGTCGCGCCGAACCTGATCAGCGCGACGCGTGAATCAAAGCGGGGCAACCCGAACTCCGCCGGGTTCACGTTCCCCAGACTCGAGGTTCCTGTGACCTCTTCGATGCGTGCGCGAAACCGTTCGCGAAAGTCCGCTTCGGAGCGATCCTAAGCTGGTACCTCGACGTCCGTTCCTGGCCGAACGCGGGCCGACGGCGAACGCACCAAACCGACCCGTTTCTGTCGCCCACGCCACTGTGGCATTGAAGGCCGCTTAGAAGGTGTCAAGCGGTCATCCGTTTACGCGAGAGCACAGGCACGCTGTATTTGAATTCACGAAAGACCTGTCGACGCTGTGCTGTTGGATCGTCGACTTCTCGACCTCTATACCCATCATCGATCACAGTTTGTCAGCGTACAGAAGTTGCATAAGGTAAGGCTGACCGCCGTTGCCTCAGTTGCCCTATGCCGCATCGCGGAGTTTGCACAACACACACTAGAATCGATACCCGATGCCACCCAGGATTACGTCCGTATCCTGGCTATAACGCGTGACCACGCGGTTCCACGTCACGCGCGCCGACCAGTGTGGTGTGATGCGATACGAAGCGGATATCGAGACAAGTCCGGATAGAATGCCGTCGCCCATGTCGCTATTTTCGTTCGAATTACCGTGATGGATGGCCGCGTACGCGCCGGCACCAATGCCGAGCGAGAGGCTGTCGTTGAAAAACGACCGCGTGAGCCAGAGTTGCGCTGTCGCGCCGTCACGCCGAGCGGTCGAGCCGCTGCCTTCGTGGAGGTAGCCGAGCGTCGCGTCGAGATAGTTTGTCAGCCCGCGTCTGTATTCGATCGCCTCAGCCGCAGATGCCTGAGAATCGAGGCTGTTCAGGATCGTCGCGCCCGCCATCAACGTGATTTCGTTATTCGTGACCTTGTGTGTGCGCGGCAGCGCGAAGTCCCGCAACCCCGGCGTGTCAGGTGCGTCCAGCTGATAGCCGATGCCGAGTATGACCGCAGTGGTCGACGGCCCGCTGTTCACCTGCACGTGATTGAGCTGCAGATTTGCAGTCCAGCGCTGCGACGAATACCAGGTGGCGCGGGCGCTGTAGACGACGCCCCAGCCATGCGTATTCGAATAGCCCGCGCCCTGCTCGGCTGCCTCGGTGTCGAAGTAGCAATACGGCCCGACACCGAGCGCAACGACGAAGCGCCGCTCCATCAGCGGAAGCCGGCCCCACACCTGTACAAGCGGGCCATCGCGGTGATGATCGGGCATGTGCCCTTCGTTGAGCCATGTGACGCTGCCGGCGAGGTAGCGGCCGAATCCCTCTGTATAGTCCATCGACCACGAGTAGGAATGGCTGTGCTCCCCGGTCAACGGTCCCGTGTATAGCGAGAACTCCTGGGCCGACGCGTAGCCCGGTCCCGCGCATAACGCTGCAGCGACGACCGCGAAAGTCCAGTTAGCCTTCATCGTCGTCGTTTAGGCCGTTGGTGATCGAAAGGGGCAACGCGAGACGGCTGGCCAATCTAATCGTTGCCTGTTGATATTGGGCCCCGTCAATCCGCGCCTTCGCGTCGTGGATGGCTTTCAAAAGCGCCTCAGTGCCCACGCCCATCTCGCTACCCGAAACGGGGCTATCCAATTTTCATTTTCAGCAGCTTCCTTTGCGAAACAATCGTGCGGAGTTTCGGCTTTCGGCAGCACACCCAGCCGAACCCACGCCCGATACCATAATGTTCGTACGAAAGAGGAAACTCTGTGCGGCAATACTCACATCCCGCTACTCAGGAGCAGCGAGGAGTCGCGGTCGATGACAATTACGTGAAGCAACGCCCGGGCGTACTCGGCGCGCACTCCTGCCAGTCCGTAAGGTAGTCTTTCGTCGCCTCGGGTGCGAAGGAATCCTTCCCACGAACGTCCGGTGTCTGGTGAACAACGGGCGTTGGAACGTCCACACCTGCTCCCTGCGGAACGACTGCACCTGGCCGATCACTGCCTCATGCAATCGGCATACATCGTTCGAACTTCACAAGGCAGCGATCGGCGGCACGCGACCCGGAGCGGACACAGGCCTCTCTACGTAGCAGCCGCTCAAAGTAGCGAGCCGCGGATAGTCTTCGGGGGATAACTCGCCAGCACGACAGCCGTGGTCACCGGCCCGAACTTCGCCAGCGTGTCGATCGCCACCTCCAGTTGCGCCATGTCTTCGATCACAATCCGTACCATGAAGCAGTCTTCGCCTGTGATGCGATGCGCCTCGATGATTTCGGGCATTGCTTCGAAGGCACTCAGGCAATGTTTGATCTGGGCATGCGTGGTCCTGATCCGGACGATGGCTGCAATCCCACGGCCTACGAGACCGGGATTGATCCGCGCCGCGTAACCTTCGATTACCCCTTGCTCCTCGAGTCGCTTTATACGGGCAGTGACCGCTGGCTGCGAAAGTCCGATCTGCTTGCCAAGTTCGGTGTTGCTGATCCGCGCGTTGCTCTGAAGAGCCTCTAGTATTCGCCAATCCAGCCGGTCCAACGTTGTCTGCTTAGGTTTCATTTGTGCGGTCGGGCAACTTCGGTCGATTTGACTGGTTGAGGCCATCAATTCATTTGATTTGGGATGTTGCCAGAATTCGCGCGCTTTTACACTGGAGGCTCATTCAATGATGGAGAGTTAGCAAATGGTCTACCCCGTGTTCGTTGTTCCCGGTATTGGAGATTCCGGTCCACTGCACTGGCAAAGTGTATGGGAGGCATCGCATCCCGACTGGCAGCGACTCGTTGTCGAGGACTGGGATCAGGTTGCATGCGACGATTGGGTATCTGCAATCGAACATCAATTGGCGCAAAGCGACGACGACACTCTTATCGTGGCGCACAGCCTCGGATGCCTCGCGGTGGCGCATTGGGCGAGCCGATATTCGCCCCGAGTTCGTGGAGTGCTGCTCGTCGCAGTGCCGGACCCTTCCGCATCGGCGTTTCCCGTGGCGGCCGCAACCGGATTTGCTCCTTTGCCATCGAAACAGCTACCCTTTCCTACTATCGTTGTATCCAGTTCCAACGACCCGTATGGCAGCATTGAGCACGCAGGTCGCTGCGCGAGAGCGTGGGGCAGCAAGCTTGTCGAAGTTGGAGCGCAAGGACATCTCAATGCAGATAGCAACCTGGGCGATTGGCCTGAAGGATTCAGACCCTGCTGCAATCGCTGGGCTAGGAAGGTTATTGCGATGAAATCGTGCCTCGGTGACGAGATTGTCGCCGATCTCCGGTATGAGGCGGAATGACCGTTCGTGGCCGGACAGCGACCGACGGTCGATCGCCAACCGGCGGCGCCTGGGTTCAAACTTCAGTCTGCTCCATCATCTCAAGCGCATCATCTGCCTCGATGCCAAGAGATACCATCGAGGTTAGGGGGAACCGCTGCACAGCGCTCAATCCATTGCCGCGCTGGATTCATCGATGCTCGATGCCGAGCAGCCGCGCGTCCAGCCGCCGCGCTAGCGCCTCGCCGCCTTCGCGCATTACTGCATCGTGGTTCCATTGGAAAACCGGTCTTAGCAACGGCGCCAATGCATTCATCCATGCGCGGTTCGTGTGCACGCACCAGTCGTAACGGACCACGGTAAGGTTGCGTCCGTCGGTCGAAAAGCTCCACCGGCCGGCGCCTTCGACGTCGCCACTGGCTTCCCCCTCCAGCGCGACCAACGGGTCGACGCGCGTCACCCGCATATCGAACACGAGACGATAGGGCAACCAGCCTTTCCACGTATAGCGTTGTACGACACCGACGCCCTGATCGGACCCAGCCTCTAGCTGGTCCACCCGCTCGACGTTATCCCACCACTCGGGCCATCGCGCCGAATCATGGATTGTCGCCCAAACTTCCTGCACTGGCGCATCGATGCGCCAAATGGTGGAAAAGCGGTATTCGACCGTCCGCAAGCTGCCTCCATTGTTAGTATTCTTCTAGAGATTTTGTCAGATGCTCACTGCACTTGCCATCATCGGCGAAACGGCATGCGTTTCCTTCGGTCGATATCTCGTCGAGCAAACTGCAACGTAGGACAGCTAGAGGCATCTCGTTATACAGAAGTGGCGCAGTAGCAGACGTTTGTCCGAAAGCGCATTGAGCAATGAACATGCGTGATGGGGGTTGTTAACGGCCTGAATTTCGCGTTTACTCTCGACTTTTCGAATGCAGATTCGTAATGAGCCGGGAGCGTGGGTGGACGAGGAATTTGAAACATTGGATCTTGGTGACCCGCGGCGGGACCGTCGGGCGAAGGAATTGCTGAAGCGGTTTGCCGCGCGTCCCACTGCGAGTATTCCGGGTGCCTGTGAGGGCTGGGCCGAGACCATGGCGGCGTACCGCTTTCTGGGCAATGAGCACATCGACTGGCGCGACATGATGCAGCCGCACTGGGAGCGCACCGCTGCGCGCATGGGCGAGTTACCGGTAGTCCTGTGCGTGGCTGACACAACGGAGCTGAACTTCAACGGCCAGGACATCGAGGGGGCCGGCCCGCTCAGTTATGAAGCGCAGGTTGGCATGTATCTTCACGCGACCTATGCGGTCACACCGGATCGCGAGGCGCTGGGTGTCATGAACGCCTGGATGTGGGCACGCGAGCCGCGCGACGAAAACGGCCAGCGTGGCGGCGTGTGCGAGAGCGTTCGATGGATCGAAAGTTATGAGATCGTGGCGCAGCAGGCAGCAACCCTGCCGGGCACGCGGCTGGTATATGTGGCCGATCGCGAGGGTGATATCGCGGCGCTCATGCAGCGTGCGCAGGAGTTGGGCGAACCGGCCGACTGGCTGATCCGCTCCCAGCACAACCGCGCACTCAAGGATGAAGCAAAACTGTGGGAAACGGTACACGCGAGCGAGGTGCTCGGTCATATCAGCTTCGTGCTGCCCGGGCGGGGTGGCCAGAAGGCGCGTGAAGTGAAGCAGGAGCTGCGTGCACAGCGCGTGACGTTACCCGGGCGCGGCGGCGTCGAGCTGAGCTGCATTGAGGCATGTGAAGTGGATGCGCCCACTGACGTGAAGCCCGTCGTCTGGCGCCTGCTGAGCAACCGCGAAGTGCACGATACACATGCGCTCACCGAACTGATCGACTGGTACCGCGCGAGGTGGGAGATCGAGATGTTCTTCAACGTGCTGAAGAACGCCTGCCGGGTTGAAACGTTGCAGCTCTCGCAGATGGAGCGCGTGGAGAAGGCGCTTGTGCTGTATATGGTGGTGTCCTGGCGTATCGCACGGCTTATGCGGCTGGGCAGGACCTGCCCGGAGCTGGATGCTTCGCTGTTCTTTGAGGCTGACGAGATACACGGCGCTCACGTGCTCTCCAAGAAACCCCGCCCGAAAAAGCCACCGACGCTTAACCAGATGATACGGATGATTGCATCACTGGGCGGATTCCTCGGACGCAAGGGTGATGGTGAACCCGGCGCGAAGACACTGTGGATTGGCATGCAGCGTGTCATGGATGCGGTGATCACCATCCAGATCCTGCGCGACGGCTACGATACTTCTGTATAAGGAGATGAGCTAGAGGCAGCCGACCAGTGCACGAAAGCAGACGGCCAAAGGCTTCACCTCAGCCCAATCCCGCCGACTGCTGCCTGACGCGACCGCCTCAGGCCGACCCCAAAGAGACCTTCGACTTTGGGGCTGACAGCCGTCCGTTGCCAAGCGGGGTCCGGCCATTCAGGAAACCGGTTCCGCGCATTAGCGATAACTCGGTAACCGAGAGCCGCGCCGGCCTGTGCGTGGTTCCAGTCCAGAAGCACGACACCGATCGCAAGAGCCTTTGGACCCAAGCGCCTCAGCCAAGGCTACATCTGCGTACCTGGGGTCGCCGTGTCTGAAGAGTAGTGCTGCGTGGTTTCCCACCAGTCCACCCTGAGCGTGGTGATCATCCGGTCAATGGTAAGCGACCGTCTCCGCTTGCGAGGCTCTTCAAACTTATCGAAAGAGAGCCTAAGGTGCCCCGGCGCGCGCCGGGGCACCAACATTCACTGCGCGGTGACTTGCCAGCGCAGAACCGGTTGCGTGGCCCCGCTCGGCATCACCCACGGGCCGTTCGAGCTGAAGTCCCAGCCCACAAAGCTGGCTGGATTGCTCATCTGTGCGGATGTGAGCCCGTTTGCCGCGGGCAGACCGCCGCCGCTCGAAGCTTGCCCTGTTGTCTCCACGTTCCAATAGACATCGTTATCGGGCGCGCAGCCTATGCATATGCCGCCGATGAAGCCGGCTAACGAATGCACGGGGCCGGACGCATACGACTGCGTGATCCTGCCGTTGCCGTCTGCGATCAGCCCTCCTGCGCCGCCGTGCGACGAGAAACTGGTGACTGGTCCTGTCGAGTACGACTCAGTGATGGCACCCTGATTCTCGAGGACGAGTCCGGCGGCAGTTCCGTCGGCGGTGACCGTGGCATTACTGCCCGAGCGGGCGACCAGCCCGTAGTTAGTGCCGACGAGGCCCGCGAACGCATCTCCGGAATCACTGGAGGTCGCGACCATTGACCCGGACGTAAAGACATTCGCAATCGTGCCGTGATTGGCGGCGGCCAACATCCCGGCGCCAGTGCCGAAGCTCTCGGTCGCCGTAACGTTCTCTTCTAGGTTCAGATTGCGGACAACACCCGTTGAGCCTATATCGGCAAATACCGCGTCCTCACTCGGGGAGAGATGCGAGATCATATTGAATCTACCGTCGAACTGACCGGTGAACGGCCTGCCGGGATCGGGGCCGGGATGGGGATAGAAGCCAAGCGTGGTAAAAACTGCCTTGCTCGCGTCGATGTTTTTGCCAAGCGCGTAATTGCCGGCCAGATTGTTCTGGATGTTCTGCAAGTCCGTGACCGAATTGACGAGTTGATAACCAGTTATCTGTGTCACGAGCCCGCTGTAAAGCGGTGCGCTCCATACCGGATTGGCGACAAGCGTGCCGGGGCTGTAACTACCGTTCATATCGTAGAGCGCGCTGACGATGCCCGTACTCTTCGACCAGTCGATCGTGCCGTTGTTGATGACGCTGCCACCGTTGTCAATTCCCGACGCGTCGGCGCGCAACGTCAGGTTGCCCGCACCGGAGTTCGCGATGGTCGTACCCGTCGCTACCGAGACATCGTGGTACGCGGCAAGCGTGAGCGAAGCCGGACCGGACCAGCGCAGGCTCGACGCGGCGCCGAGGTCGCCCGTTGCGCCGTTCGCGCCCGTCGTGGTCACGTCGACCGAAGTGCCCGCGATCAGACTGCGCTGCAACGCATGCGCTGCGACATCATCGATGGTGAAAGCGGGCGTCGAGAGATTCCATTGGCCTGCATCGACCACCGCGTGCCTGCCGAACGTCAGTTGTGCCGCTTGTGTATCGACCGTTCCGCCGCTGCCGTCCGCGTTGCTTGCGGCGATCTTGCCGAGCTGCTCGACGCGGCCGCTGTCGGCGACCAGCCAATCCCAGACGGTCGCCGTAGCTGCAAAGCTGACATTCGACCGTCTGCTTCGCTCAGGCATCAGCCGTCGTAGGGCGCGCCGCGCCTAGACCAAGCATGATGCACAGAGCGAAGCATGATGCACAGAGCGGCTTCAGTTGCCGGTCGCGGGTGCCCCCGGCGGGCGCGCCTGCGCAGGGCATCTGCGGGCACGCCAAACGTTCCACGGAACGCGCGGCGCCTACGTTCCCGGTCCGCAAAACCCGTTTCCAGCGCCACCAGGTTAATTGTGTGGCGGCCCTGCTCGATCATGAATCTGGCTGCTTTGAGGCGAAGCCGTTCCACCGCTTTGGCTGGCGACTGACCGGTCTCGGCTACGAAGGCACGGCTGAACTGACGAGGACTGCACCGCGGTCCGTGTCGAGCGGCAGGCGATGCCGGCTTCATCACCCGACGACTGACCTTGCTTTAGCTCAAGAAAGCGCAAGCGCCCGCTAAAGCGTCTCCTCATAGCGGCAATTAACCAGCAGTTCCGCCACGCTCGTCGTATTCGGCAACTCGATGGTATTCACCACCAGAAGTGCCAGGTCTTGCGGCTGCGTCATCGCCATCGGTTCGATATCGGCGATGCCGGCGGCCATGTCGGTATTCACGAAGCCGGGGCATACCGCGGTCGCCCGAACGCCATCGTCCCAACCCGCGCGGCGCACCGCATGGGTGAGCGCCACCATCGCGTGCTTCGACATCTGATAGCCGACGTTCAGGTTCTTCACCCGTTTGCCGGAAAGCGACGCAAGCTGCACGAAACGTCCGGTTCCCGCACGGCGCAAATGCGGCAGCGCCGCCTGCACCAGCCGGAAAGGTGCATTTACATTGATCTCGAAGGTCTCGGTCAAGAGCGCATCGTTTCCTGTATCGAAGTCGATCATCCGGCAGATGCCCGCGTTGCTCACCAGCACGTCGATGCGCCCTAAGCGCGCAGTCGTCGCATCCACCCAGGCCCGGGCGGCGTCGGGATCGCGCGCCTCGTAGGGATGCAGGAACGCATTCGGCACGCCATCGTAAGCGTGCATATCGCGCAGACCGAGCGACAGCCTAAAGCCGCGCCGCGCCAGTTCCAGCGCAATCTCGCGTCCGATGCCGCGGCTCGCGCCCGACACCATCGCCACTTTGTCCATGTGCAATCCCATGTGC
The DNA here is from genome assembly GCF_050436385.1 of Paraburkholderia sp. MM5477-R1. Taxonomy (NCBI): domain Bacteria; kingdom Pseudomonadati; phylum Pseudomonadota; class Betaproteobacteria; order Burkholderiales; family Burkholderiaceae; genus Paraburkholderia; species Paraburkholderia sp. MM5477-R1. The sequence goes on along the minus strand of NZ_JBNDMC010000001.1, from coordinate 244,262 downwards.
TGTCGGTCCTTGCGTATCAGAAGCCTGCGTCGATGGTGATCTTCGAGCCGTCGCTGAAGCGCTCGAGACGGAACGCGTGCGGATCGACGAGCGGTGCGTCACCGTTGACGAGGTCCGCCATCAGCCTGCCCGCGCCCGGCCCGATGCCGAAGCCGTGTCCCGAGAAACCGGTGCCGATGAACATGCCCGGCACACGCCCAACTCCGGAGATGACGGGAATCGCGTCCGGCGTCACGTCGATATATCCGGCCCACCGCTGCGCGATGCGCGCGCCCGCCAGCTGCGGAAACGCTTCGGTAAAGGCCTTGAGACCCTTGTCGACGTAAGGCACCACGGGGGCCGGATCGAGCGTGCGAACATGCTCGAAGACCGTCGATTCGCTGAGCGCCCAGCGGCGCGGCCGCTTGAGTTCGTCGAAGAAACGCTTGCCGATCTGAATCTGCAGCGCGCCCATCTGGCTCTTCAATGCTTCGATGTATTTGAAGAAGAGGCGGAAGGAATCGGGCGTGAGATCAGCGTGCGTGCGCAAGCCGTACGCGACCGTGTAGCCGCCGTCCGCACGTTTGCGAAACGCAAATTCCTCGTTATTGGCGCTGCACGTGGGACCGCCTTCGAGCGGTTCGGTGCGCAGCACGGACGCACGCGTGAGCAGTTGCGGCAGCTCCACGCCGAGATTGCCGCAGAAATAGCGCGTCCATGCGCCGCCCGCCACGACGACCGCATCGCAGCGAATCGTCCCATGTTCGGTGACGACCGCGCTCGCGCGCCCGCCGCTCGTCTCGATGCCGCGCACCGCGCACGGCGTGAGAATGCTGACGCCCTTGCGTCGCAGCGCGTTGGCGATGGCGGGCGCGGCCTTTTGCGGTTCCGCGCGCGCATCGCCCGGCGTGAAGATGCCGCCCTTGAACGTCTGCGTCGCGCCGGGCAGCAGGCGTGAGACTTCATGCGTGTTCACTTCGCGCGTGTCGAAGGCATCGTCGCCTGCTATTTGACGAGCGCGCTTCAGCCAGTCACGGTGACGTTCGAGCACGGCGTCATCGTTCGATACGTATAGGATGCCACACTGGTTGAAGCCGGTGTCGACGCCGAGCGTTCTGTCGAGCGTGCGCCAGATCTTGAGGCTTTCGATGCTCAGCAGAAATTCGCGGGGATCGCGCCGTGTCACGCGCACCCAGCCCCAGTTGCGGCTCGACTGCTCGCCCGCGATGTGCCCCTTCTCGCACAGCGCGACGGACAGCCCTTTTTCGTGCAGCGCAAGCGCCGTTGATACGCCGATGATGCCGCCGCCGATCACGACCACATCGGCGCGTTCGGGCAGCTTGATATCGTCGGCGACGGTGTCGACTTTAGGACCCATGGTTTCTTTCAACGAAGTGAGAGTTACGGACGACGCTCGGCCACGGCCGCCGTCTGCGGTTGCAGCGCTTCTTCAGCGTGCACGTTGCGCCCGGCGCGCGATGTCTTCTGCTGGCGCGCGGCGGGATTGATGAAGCGATTGGTCCAGCGGTCCAGATGATTGATCGCGTGCGTGAGCGGCACGGTGATGAGCAGATACACGGCGCCTGCCGCGACGAGCGGCGACAGGTTGGCCGTATTGACCGCCGCGTTCTGCCCGATGGTGAACAGATCGCGCTGCGAAGTGAGCAGTCCGAGGAAGTACACGAGGCTCGAATCCTTGACGATCGAGATGAACTGATTGGCAAGCGCGGGCAGAATGCGCCGCACGCCCTGCGGCACAATGACATGGCGCATGCCGCTCCAGTACGTCATGCCGAGCGCCTGGCACGCGGACATCTGTCCGCGTCCGACGCTCTGAATCCCCGACCGGAATATCTCCGCGATATACGCCGACGACACCAGCGCCAGCGCGACGATCGCGAGTGGATACGGATTCGGTCCGAACAACGAGAGTCCGACCGGCGCCAGTCCCTGCCCGACTTACGAGAATGACCAGCGCGGCGGGCAGGCCGCGAAAGACATCCACGAAAACGCGCACGGGCCAGGTCAGCCAGCGCGTGTGCGATACGGCGCAGAGCGCCAGCGCCATTCCTGCCACGATGCCGAGCGCAGTCGAGATCACCGACAGGATCAGCGTGTTCACGAGGCCCGTGCCGATCAGCGTCGGCAGCGATTCGACGAGCAGCGGCCAATCTAGGAAGTTCTGCAGGAATGCATTCATGAGCACTCTCTCCTTGCGCTTGACGAGGCGTGACGAAGCAACAATGGCGGGCGGTTACTTCATCGCATACGGCGGCATCGGATCAGGCTTCGGATAGCCGGGATTGAACTGCTGATAGAGCTTGAGCCACGTCCCGTCCGCCACCAGTTCGCCGATGGCCTTGTTGACCGCCGCTTCGAGCTTCGCGTTGCCCTTGCGGATCGGGAAACCGGCGGGAAGATTCGAAGCTGAGATGTCGAGCTTGTCGGCAAGCTTCAGGTCCGGATACTTACCTTGCAGCCCTTCGAGCAAGGTCTTGTCGATGAAGTAGCCGTCGATGTACTTGTTGCGCAGCGCGAGAAAGCCCGCGTTGATATTCGGAAAGCGGACGATCTGCGCGCCCGGCAGGTAGCTCTGCGAATACGTGTCCTCGATGGTCCCCTGCACGACCCCGATGCGCTTGTCCTTCACCGATGCGACGCTCGCGCCGATCGTGCTGTCCGGCAGCGTGCCGACGCTCAAAAGACCCGTCAGATAGCCTTCCGAAAAATCGACCATCTTGAGGCGTTCCTTGGTGATCGAGATCGAGCCCGCGGCAAGATCGACCTGTTGATTCGCCACGCTCGGCAGCAGACCCGCGAAGTCCTGCGCGCGGAAGTCGGCCGTGAGCCCGAGTTTCGCGGCGATGGCGCGCACCAGTTCCACGTCGAAGCCCGTCATCTTGCCGTTGTCGATATACGAGTACGGCTTGTTGTTCGCATCGACGCCAGCGACGATCTTGCCGGGCGTCAATGTGCCGACGTCATCGGCGGCGTGGGCGGCGGTCGTCGCGCCGACCAGGAACGATGCGGCCACGGCGAGATGGCGTGCGAGACGAAGTAATCGCATGGTGAGGCTCCCTTGGATTGGATAGCGGTTGATTCAATGCAGGATGCGCGAAAGAAAGTCTCGCGCGCGTTCGGAGCGCGGACGCTCGAAAAAGGCTTCGCGCGTATCGTCTTCCACGATGACGCCGCGGTCCATGAACAACACGCGGTCGGCCACGCGCTTCGCGAAACCCATCTCGTGCGTGACGCACAGCATGGTCATCCCGTCCTGCGCGAGCGTGGTCATCACGTCGAGCACTTCGTTGACCATCTCGGGATCGAGCGCGGAAGTCGGCTCATCGAACAGCATGGCGACGGGGTCCATCGAAAGCGCCCGCGCAATCGCCACGCGCTGCTGCTGCCCGCCCGACAATTGCGCCGGATACTTGTCCTCATGACCGCTCAAGCCCACGCGGCGCAATAGCGAGCGTGCGCGCTCAGCGGCTTTGTCGCGCGCGCGGCCGAGCACGTTCATCTGCGCGAGCATCAGGTTGCGCTGCACCGAGAGATGAGGAAAGAGTTCGAAATGCTGAAACACCATGCCGACGCGCGCCCGTAGCCGCGAAAGATCCGCGCGCTTCGCCGTCACGTCGATGCCGTCCACCACGATCTGCCCGCTCTGCACCGCTTCGAGCCCGTTGACGGATTTGATGAGGGTGGACTTGCCGGACCCGGACGGCCCGCAGATCACGACGACTTCACCGCGCGCAATGCTCGCCGTGCAGTCGTTCAGTACGCGATTGCCGCCATACCACTTCGAAACGTTGTTCAGCTCGATCATTGCGGCTCCTTTCGGTGCTTCGGCTTTCTGATTCAATCCGCTTGTCTTCGCTTCAAGAGAGCGCTGCTCGCACACGGCCGTGCCACATATCGCCGATCCGGTACAGTGCACTGCCGACGGGTACCGCAAGCGTGCTGGCCATTCCCGCACCTGAGAGGGGGAACGCGCCTTCGCCGAACGCACCGACATCCTGCTCGACACCCACCATATGTTTGCCGATGCGATGCCCGAGATAGCTCATCAGCGCAACGCCGTTGCCGTTGCAGCCGAGCGCATAGTGCACGCCGTCGTGCTGACCGATGTGCGCGAGCCTGTCTCCGGTCATCGCGACGAAGCCTTTCCACGCATGCGTGACGCGCACGTCCCGCAGGGCGGGCCACAATTGCGCCAGCTTCGCGTACAGCCGCCGCGCGGCCTCGCGTTCGTCGATCTCGCGGATGGCGGGCCGCGACCCGAAGATCATTCGCGTGCCGTCCGGCGACGGGCGCGTGTAGAAGAGATTGCGCTTCGAATCGCTGATCATGCGGCGGCCCGGATTGAGCACGTTCATGAGGCCTTCGGGCAGCGGCTCGGTGGCGATCTGATAACTCGCGACCGGCAACACGCGGCGCGAAAAGAACGGCAGCAGCGGACCCGTATAGCCGTTGGTGGCCACCAGCACCTGCCGCGCATCGAACACGCCGCGCGCGGTGTGCACGCGAAACCGCGTATTTCCCGTTCGTTCGATCCGCTGCACTGCTGCGTGCGAATGCAGCGTCGCGCCGCGCCGGCGCGCGAGGTCGCGCAGCGCACGATGATATTTCGCGGTATGTAGTCCGCCGTATTCGTCGACGAGGATGCCGCCGTAGTAATAGTCGGAGCCGATGATGCCGCGCTGCGCATCGCGCTCGATCACATGCACCGTGACGCCGGTCTTGTCGCGCAACAACTGGCCTTGGCGACGCAGCACGTTGAAATGCGCGGGCGTAAAGGCGCCGAAGAAGCGGCCGGTGATGCGCAGGTCTGCGTCGAGCGATTCGTCGGCGATGATTCCCTTGAGATAGTCGAAGCTTGCCATCGACTCCTGCATCAGACGCGTGAGACGCTCGGCGGAGACGCCGCGAATGGCGTTGGTCAGCGCAAGCTTCTGGCCGCTCGACACCATGCCCCCGCTGCGCGTGCTGCCGCCCGCGCCGATCTCGGCGGCATCCAGCACCGCGACGCGCGCGCCATACTTCGCAGCCTCCGCCGCCGCCGACAGCCCGCAATATCCGCTGCCGACGATCGCCAGGTCCACGTTCGCCGGCAAAGGTTCCGGCGCGACCTCGGGCGGTGCGGCATCCCACCAGTACGGGGTGCAGCGGAAGGTTTCGTGAAACAGCAACGCATCGGGACGCATGGACTCAACCCTGTTCGCTTGATTCGAGTTCAGTGTCGCCGTCGCAAATCATCCGGTCAAATAGCGCCAAAAACGGCTTCCATTCATTTCTGATATGGCAAGCTGACGACTTTGGCCGTTGTTTGCGCGGCCCACGCCCGGAGAAAACGATGAATCTCAGGCAGGTCGAGGCGTTTCGGCTGGTCATGCTGCGCGGTTCGATGACGGCTGCCGCCGAAGAACTCGGCACATCGCAACCGAGCATCAGCCGGTTGATCGCGGAACTGGAAGCCGCGACGGGATTGACCCTGTTCGTGCGCAATGGCGGACGCATTCACGCCACCGATGCGGGCAGTGCGTTCTATCGCGAGGTGGATCGCAGCTTCGTCGGCCTGGAGAAACTGCAGCATTCGGCGCGAGAGATTCTTGAACTCGGCAGTGGGCGGCTGCGCATCGTGGCAGCGCCGGTGCTCGCGTTGTCGTTTTTGCCTGCCGTGATCGCGCGCTTCGTGGACGCCCATCCGCGCGTCGCGGTATCGCTCGAAATGCGCAGCGAGAGCACGATCCAGCGCTGGGTGTCGTCGGGACACTGCGACGTCGGCTTCGCGACCACCACGCCGGATGCGTTCGGCGTGACGAGCGTGGAACTCTATGAGCTGGCGGGGCTATGCGCGCTGCCGGCGCGTCATGCGCTCGCGGCGCGCACGCGAATTCGCGCGGCCGACTTGCGTGGCGAACGGCTCATCCTGCCTTCCTATGCGGACGATACGCGTGCAGCGCTCGATCGCGCGCTGCGTCCGGCGGGTGCGGATCAGGTGCCTGCAATCGAGACGCCATATGGCGCGACCATCTGCGCACTCGTGACGCGCGGCGCGGGCGTGGGCATCGTCAATCCGCTCGCGACCGTGGATGCCGATCCGACGCGCATCGTGTTCCGGCCGTTCGCGCCGGAGATTTGGTTTCGCGGCTTCACGCTTTATCCGCAGACGCCGCGGGGCAATCCGGTGGTCGGCGCGTTTCTCGAACTCGTAGGTGAGCAGATGGCGGTGTTGAGGCAGGGCGCACATATCTGAGTCCACGCATTAACCGATGACCAATTCTTACGGCGACCGATGCAACTGCTCCTCGATCGTCTTCGTGAGCGACGATTCGACGCCGCCCGTATGCTTCGTCTGCACGGGCTCGATCGACACGATCCAACATTCGTCGTCGGCTACCGGGTTGTGCGGCGTGCCGCGCGGCACAAAGTGCGTGGCGCCGGGACGAAAATCGACCACGCCGCCGCCTTCGAATTCGATCGCAAGAAGCGGGCGCACGACAAAGAACAGCTAGTATTCCTGCGTGTGATCGTGGCACACGAGCTGGCCGCTCACTTTCGCGACCTTCACATACTGATCGTTGACCTGCGCGAGCACTTGGGGAGGCAAGTATTCGGAGACATGGCCGAATGCGGCTTGGAGATGGAACGAGTCCGCAAACGGAGAACAGACCTGTCAACTCCAGATGGAGGAACGACCGTTGCAGTTCATCAAGAGACATCTGTCAGACCGTGTGCCGAACGGCCGAAATGGGGTCGAGCTTGTGTGAAAACACGCTGATCGCCTAGACTGGGATTAACTCATTCAGCATGGGAGGGGACATCAATCTCGGCAAGTCGACAATCGCTTGCGAGACGAGTCTTTGCGTCATGCACGAGACCATGCACGACGCTGATCTCGGCACCAATCAGGTCAAGAAGCCGAGTCAGAATGGCCGCAAACGTGGGCCACCTCGGCAGTTATAGAATCAGGACGCTGCATTCTGAACAGCAGTCACTGTTGTGAACAAGGAGAGGCGATCGAATGGACGACTCCGCAGACCCAGCCGAGCGAATGAGCTTGCTTCGAGAAACGATCGACACTGATCAAAAAAAGTGTCCCAAAAAACAGCCATGAGGTTTTCGGTGCAATTGGGTTGCTACAAATGGGTCACAATCGGTCTGACTAGGTAGAGTCCAGCAATACAGAGACCCCACTCATGTTCGAAAGGTAACGGTACCCCCGGCCGTCTTCAGCGCTCTTTGTTCGCTGGGGGATAGGCAATCTCGTAGTCGATTTTTGAAAGCAGTGTCCGGAGCATATCGCGACGCGCGTAATAGACGTCCGCGTTCTCTCTCCCGGTGAGCTTCGGCCGGAGGCCGGCGAAGCCAGCGGTACAAGCTCTCACGACGCTCTCAGGACGTAGCGGACGTGGCTGACGCTTACGATTCGGTACGCGACAAAACCGGCAAACGGCTGTACGCCATCAACTCGCAAGAAAGCGCTAAATGGAAGGCGGACAAATCGCACAAGTCTTGAGAATCGTCAAATAAAAAATTGATGAAACTCGCGTATCCGAACTTGTTCCCGACTGTCCCGGCCTACGAGTTGTCATCTATCCACTCGCGCAGCCAGTCAGCGGCCCACTTGATCGCCCCCTCAGGTGTGTCGGACACGCCGAGGTTCTTGAACGTGTAGCTGAAGTACCCGTCGTCTGCGTCGGCGCTTCGCCGTCTGATCGTGGCCTTGGCCGTGTACATCCCCGCAGCGGGAACCGGCTCTATGTCCAGTTTCCACTCCCGGTAGTCTTGGATCACGTTCATGGGCTGTACCCTCCTGTACCCGAACCGAAAAATTGTACTGCTCTTTTGTGAGCACCGTGGCAGTTGTCGGGGGCGCGTCGAACGCGGGCATTGGCACACGCCGGACCATGCTTTGAGCGGCGGCGGCGGCGTCCACGGCCAGCAGCGCAAAGCATCGGCGTTGCAAGCCATACTGGCACGGAGCAGGCCTGCGCAGTCACCGACGCGAGTTGAACAACCGTAAAAGGTAAGCGCTAGTTATCGGCTGGCGTCTCCACCAATGTCCCGATCAGGCGCAGCAGTTCGGTATGCTCCGGCCCTTTGCCATCCCTTGCGGTCGATTTCGCCACGCCGCGACATCTGCTCCACCAGCAACGTAACGGTCGACCCGCCGTCGCAGTCCTCTCGAGCGCTGACAGTGATAATGTAGCCTCGGTGCACCTGTTGCTCTTCCATGGCCAACTCCAGACAACGAATGCAACGTTATTCAGCGATGCCGGCGAGGTCTTCGATGTCGTTTTCAATACGTCCTCGCGCTTCAACCGCCGCTTCTTCCGTAGTTTTTGCGATCAGCGGGAAAACCAGTCCGTTCCCTTTGAACGCGCCGGCGAAATGGACCCATGCCGCGTAAGAACATACGCCGGATTCGAGCCGACAAATATTCAGAACTACATCATAGGTACGCTGCAGTCCCTGTCGACGCGCGTATTGAAATTTGTACACTTCGGTATCAGGCATGACGACCTCTTCCGCACCTAAAGCCTTAAGGGAAGGTGGCTACGTAGCGACGAAGATCTGCGCTCGTCGCTCGGCATAGCGCGGCTTCCTCCGTTCGTACGAGGTTACGCCCTTCCGTAAAGGTTGCGAAGGCACGCTCAGTTTGATAGTGCCCTTTCTTGTACATATCGATGTCCGGACACTACGTGCACGGATCGCGGCAACGCGCGTTGCCGCACGCACTTACGCGGACGCGCGACTCTTCAGCGCGCCGCACCATTACGTTGACCGGCCCGCTCGGCAACGGTGCATTGGCGTCACTTGATAGGCGACGCGGCGATTGGGTTCGTCCATACCCGGCCAGTTTGGGACATTCGACGTCGTGGGCCAATTTGTCGACAATCGGGCCGACCCGTTGCCCTGCCGACCACACACCACAAACGGGAAACGAACGCGCTGGAATCAGCCAGGATACGAGCCTGACCCGTCTCTCGCCGATTAGCCGAGATCGGGAATTCCAGTCCAGGCCAGTCGGGTCGAGCGCATCTTTACGTATTCCGGGTCAGACGACAGCCCGGGAGATAGTTGACTCCAAGTCAACTCGGAGGGCGACCCAAGATAAAGGATGGCGTCGAACTGATCTTGCATCACCGGAGATCGTGTCGGATCAACGTAGATTTCCACCATTGCATCGCCGTCCTTGGCGAACATCGGGTGCGGATAATACGATCGGAAGCTTGCTTCTCCGAGTGGTGTGCCTCGGATGAGCGTAAGGCTTGGCTTGTGCCATGACGAGGCTTCGGACTGGAGAGTCGCCAAATCAACAAACACTGGCACCCAAACAGAATAGACCTCAGCGCCTTGGCTTTCCAGCAACGAAACCAGGCTGCTTGGTAGGGGGCTGAATTGTTGTTCGGTCTTCTCCGGGTTCTTCGCCCGCCAGAAAAGTTTTTTACGCAATAAATGCATGCCACCGTAGACGACCAGGGCGCGGCGCCGCTTGCCCAGCACTTCACGTTGGATAATTTCCGCTGCACAACTGTCACGGTCGCCCAACGCTCGCCAGGCTTTATCGAGTTCCTCGGCGCTCTCGATTTTCGACCAGACTATCGGCGCATCGCCCAGCAATACACGGATCTGACGCTCTCTTGGAAGCGAGGCATTCAGATGACGGACTTCACGAAAAAGCCCTTCGAAGACGGGACGGTCCCACACGTCGTGGGGCTGCGTGGTATTTTGCCAGGCTTGCCGGAGTTGACTTTCGGGGATGTCTTCCCCCGCAACGAACCGGTCCATCATCTCCTGATAAAGGGAATTGCCACTTTCAACTACGATATCGTTAACCGTGTAGGCAAATCTGGGGTCCCGGATCAACGAGACCCGAAATGCATAAGCCTGTTCACACCCGTGGCCGCCGTCGCAAATGGCGACGACATCGTGGGATTTGAATGCTTCAAGAATGCCGGTGATCGGATCGATCGGACTTGCAGCTATTGTCACTCGGGGGCTCCTGCTCCGGCGTCAAACGTTACGAATCCTTCATCATCAAGCGTTTGTGACGGCCAGATAGGGAGGAAGTTCCACGTTTTGCATTGGTTTGCATGTCCGGGTTCAATCGGCGCGGCCGCCGCTGGAGAGTCGGTTTGGCGCGTGGGCCGTTGGCCCGCGTTCGGCCATGTTGAGACATTCGCGTCGACCGCTTACATTGGTGACAATCGTCGGTCCCCGTTGACTGTGTTTTTTTAAAGAGGCAATATGCCTGCATGAACTCCGACACTCTCAAATCCATGATGTGCACCATGACTGCCGACGGCGAGTCGTGGGAATCGTGACGTTCATAGGTCACATATAGACTTCCTCAACGGCCCCGCCAGTCATGACGGGGCCGAGTCTTTTTAGTCGCTCCGAATTGCATTGGCGCAGATAGGAGTGATTGCATGCATTACAAGAAACGTGTTGCCGTCTATCGGGGCTATGCCCGCGTGTCGACTTGTTTGTTCGAGCCGAGGAGCGTGGCATGGTGACAATACGAAAAGCGAATTGCCATGACGTCTGCGACGCTTGGGATATCCGCAAAACCTCAGTGCATGCCGCGTGCGCCGAGTATTATCCCGAGGCAGCCCTTTCTGAATGGGTCGATGGCACGCTCACCGATAAATGGGCCAGCGTTGTCGAAAACGACTTTTACGTTGCCGTCGATGAAGAAATAGTCGTTGGCACGGGAATGCTTACGGTCGCAAACGGCCAAATCGACGCAGTCTTTGTGCGGCCATCTCATATGGGACTCGGCATTGGGCGCAGGATGCTGCAATTTCTCGAGGCGTTGGCCGGCGCTCATGGCGTTGCCGCAATGCGTCTCGATGCAACGCTAAACGCGGCAGCGTTCTATCGCCGTTGTGGTTGGGCGGGAGATTCGATATCGACCTACCGTAGCTCGCGTGGACTGGAATTGGCTTGCGTGCCAATGACGAAGCATCTGACCTTCGGAGCGTAGGTCGCTACGGCCGACGATTGCCAGCGCATCCGGCGATAGTCGGCCAGAAGCGTACTTGGCCACGATGAGGCGTTCGACATCGATGCGGAATTCGTCAGTTGCACCGACGTCAGTTTGTGTGTCAAGATCGACGCTATGGAAATTCGTAACGTATCAATCAAGTCTCACCACCGTCACGGTCGTCGTTCGATGCGCCGTGGTCCGTTACGTCCATAGCAGGAGATTCGGGATAGCAGGTTTCCCGCTCCATGCACAACGACCAAGGCGCCTCCTAAGGCGAATGGCACTTACTTAAGCCCGTGGAGCGTGCCCATATTTTTGGACGCGCTCACGTGCGATGTGACGAGGCTCTTTCAGCCATGGGTAGGACTTCGGTCTTCGTTTGCGCATTCGTGGTTCGATGCGACCGGGGCGACTCCCAACGCAAGACTGCGTGATCAGGTTGAACAGGAGACTCTGGTTGTGAGTTGCCGTCAGACCTCTGGCCAGCCATTCAGTCCATAACTGCACCGTGTGTTTGAAACTCAGTGTTCTCGGGTCAGTGGCATGGTGACTGGCGGCCTGAGCCATCAGCAGCCGAATCACGTTGTAGGCCAGCAGATGGACCCAGATCTCCTTTTCGTTCATGTGGGCAGTCTGGCAATGCAGCACATCCATGCCCATCGTCGTCTTGATGTTACGTAGATCCAGTTCCACGTTCCAGCGCCTGGCGTACAACTGCGAGAGGTCCTGTTTGCTGGTCTTGCGTGCATCAAGCATCGTGGTGACCAGCACCCGGTGATGCAGCCTGGACTCGCGCACCATCAGTTCATCGGGGAAGGCCTGGTACTGCTCATGCGTCATCCAGTCGGGACGCTGCCGGGGTTTGGGCCACGTCACAATGTGATCGCGCGTGCCCAGGGACCGGCCTCGCCGAAAGTCGGTGCGGCGTGCCCCATGCTGTTCCATCACGACGTCCACCCCGGCGGCGATCATTGAGGCCATCAGAAAGTAGTGGCAGTACAAGGCATCGGCGACGATCACGTCACCTTTGCGAAACGTGCCTTGCAGCATGCGAAACGCCGTCAGCTCCCCGCTGCCTTTGCCCGCGTAAGTTCCGACCGCCGACTCCAGTACTGCGCCGCTTGCCAGACAGATCACCGCAACCAGATAGGCCAATGGAAAGCCCACTCCTTCGGCCTGAGCACTGGACTGCGGGAAACGGGCCTGGTTCGACGGCGTATCGGGCATCGAGATCCCGGTGCCGTCAACCAGCTTGACCGGGCGCCCGCGCCACTTCCAGGCAGGCTCGGCCTGCTCATGCAGTTGGCGCCCCGTCTCGCGCGCCAACTCCCGCACCATCGTCAGCGGCAGTCTCTGGCGAGCGCGGCAGTAGCCTCCCGTACGCACACTCATGGGCCGCAGCCCGTCGGCAGCTCGCTGCGCCGCCCACCCGTTGACTGCCTTCTGACAGGAGGCGTCCTCTTCCAGCGCCTGGCGCATGAACATCGACAGTGTCACCGTCGGCGGATACAGCCGTTCCCGATGTTCTGGCAAATACGCTTCCGTTATGCCCAACAGCCCCGGGCTCGTCAGTATGTTGAAGTAGTCTACCGCCTGGGCCCTGCACGCCCGGCTTTGAACCCTGCTTCGTGTTTGCCTGTGATGACTTCGTGCATTACGATCCATGGGGGCTGATCTTTGGAATGAGACGGTGTTTGCCTGGTAACAACCATCGTATCAATCCCTGGATCAGCCCCCTCCCTTTCTCTTCAAGCACTTACCCGCGTCTTCTCCTCCATGTAGGCTTAAGTAAGTGCCATTCCTCCTAGGACCTGCCTTGGGTTATAGCGCCCCTTGGTCTAGGCTATTGCGGCTGAACTGGCTATCCGCCTATTAGACGGACGGCCACGCTTGCAAGAGAGACTAGAAGGATAGACACCGTCACCGTGCGTTGGAGAGGCGGCTACAGTTCAATGTCGGAAAAGTCCGACAATTTGGCGCCCGAGGGGGCCTCTTCGAATGGCTGTTCCACCTTCGAAGCAGCCATAGACGTCACGTTGGGTCGACTGGCGGCACTGGGTCGACCAGAGCCCTTCCCCGAACGCCCGCTCAACCAAAAAAATCCCCAGGGCGTAAGCCCCGGGGATTGTCGAAAGAAACTGCCGCACGCCGATCAGGCTGCTGCGGCGAAAAGATCAAACTGCGGCGCCGCCGGCTTCAGCATCGCCGCGTGCTGCGCGTCACTCACGCTATTCGCAATCAGGTGCGTGTCCAGCTCGTCGGGCGTCAGATTTAAACGCTGGGCGAGCCTGCCGAAGTACTGCCCTCGCTTTGCCATCTCCTGATAACGCTGCGCCATGCCGACCGGCAGCTTCACAATGCCTTCGTTCAGCCAGAACCGCGCTGACTCCATCGCATCATGGTGCTGCGTCCTCAACATGTACGCGGTGTCGTACGTGCAGGTCACGAACTCGCATGCTGCCTCGGCATCGACCTCAAACTGCGAGGCCTCCTCAAAATACACCGTTTGCTCGCCGGCCGACGTACGCGCGTACCACCCTGCACGCTCAGGATGCCTGTAGCGATTCCACTGTTCCGCATCGAAATCGCGGAGGCCGACCGTAGGCGCCTCACGGTCATACCGATCCACCGGGTACCAGCCATGCAGAACAATCTCTGCCTTCGGCTTCGGCTCGACGTGAGGAACCGCATATCTGCGGCCAAGCACGTTGACGTCATGCCACGCAGTGAGCGCGGGGAACGCATGCGGCGCGTAGTGGTGCATCGACAGAAAGAAATCGATGGCCACAAGCTGCTGTGGCGTGACGAATTCGAACTGGGGATCGCACAACATGCGGTTGTGTTCAGTATCGGCTATGCGGCCCGACGCCAACTCGCCCGAATGCCGTTCTGCGCGGTCGCGTTCGTCTGCGTCGATCGAAAGCAGCATACGCAGCATCCGCATGCGCTCCCAGAAGCCGTAGGTATCCGCCTGGATTCGCGTGTACCCCGCATCACTGATCGTGCGTCCAACGAGCTCACGCCGAGACAGATCCCACTGGATCGCCAGAAGATAGTTACGGAACTCGTTCAACGGCTTCAGGTGCGCGTGTTCCGGCTCCTGAACCATGAACTCCATCGACTTGTCACGAGCACCTGTGACAGCGCATAGTGCGCAACCGAACCTGCTTCCGCAAGCTGCGCGAGCGCCGCTTTCCCCGGCAATGACACCGCAGACACCGCCACTGCCAGCGCGGTAGATATCCGAGAGTCTGGCGATGGTCGCCGGCGCGAGCGGACTCGAGAACCGGAGTGACCCTGGATCAACCATACAGCCAAGCATGGTCCAGACATCGTCAGACGTCCAGTCCTTCAAAGGCGAAAGCGACAGTGAGCCAGACGCCTGCCGTGTTGCCACGTCGGCCTGCTCGTTGCGCTCAGTCATGGCTGCGCGCCGTACCGCCGACTCGTCCAGTCTGGTGCCTACGACGCTGATGACTTCCTTCACGCGGGCCGATGACGCCTCCTTTTCAAGCCGCGCCCGAAGCCTGCCCTGTGGCTGCAATTTCCAGGCATCGGCGCAGGCGCGTATGCGTTTGCCGTTACGCACGCCATTTTCTGGAGTTCGTACGAGCGTGCCTCGCCCGATCGTTGAAACAACGAACTGCGAGGCCAGCGACGGCTGCGTCACGTGTATCTCGATCGGCAGACCACTGTCCTCCACGAACAGTGCGACCTCATCGAGCATCGCGTGCAGAAAGTTCGCGGTGCTCGGGTTTTCGATCGTGGTATCCGACGACGTAATGTAGTGCCTGACGCCGGGGGCTGCATGCCTCGCCCGCCTGACTGCTTCGAGCATGAGCACCATCGCGCACGTGCTGTCCTTGCCACCGCTTACACCTGCGGCCAGTACATAGCCCTGCTCGACGTACGACTGCATCGATGCAATGGCGGTTTCCATCAGGGTATGAATATCACGGCCCATCTGTTCGCTCCGTAAAGGGATGGGAGCGTCCCTTTCGGGATCGGCTCCCGAAAGGGTTAAAAAGTCATGAGTTCACTACAAGGTCATGCCGAAACTTGCGGCTTGAGCCTCTTCGAGCGACTGGTCGGCCGCGGCGAAAAGATCCGGCTGCCGGGTTGCCCGATCGAGGCGCGGCAACGCATTGGAGAAACGACTTGGCCCGCTGCCGTCGAAACTGTCAGCGCCGGCGGCCGCACAGATGCGAATGCGGCGCGCCGAGTTCACGCGACCAACATGCAGATGGCAGTTGCGTCGGCGCGCAAGTAGTCCCCACGCTTCGGCAGTCGATTCCTTCCAGTCCGTTGACCCGCCGATGAAAATACCAACGACGGGCGAGAGGTACGGCGCGACATCTTCGAGTTGCATGCCGTTCTGTACAGCGATGAGGAGCTGTGAGGGCATGCCTCGCAGACGCTCCATCCAGCGCAATGAGAACTCGAGCGATGCCAGACCGCCCTGGACGATGTCCGGCAGGACGATCCAGTCAGCACGCTCGCCGAGCTTGTCGACGACAGCAAGAAACGCGGCTTCGTCAAACGGCTCGCCACGCTGATATGCGGTCCACGCACCGTTGTCGATGGCGTAGCGCATGCCTTCGGTGCGGTGCTCGCCTTTAGCGGAGACAAGAAGACGCCAGCCAGCATGCGCAAGCGCTTCGAGATTGCGCCGTGTACCGGTCCGGCTGGCATAGCCCACCATCGCAGGGCGGTGCATGATCAGACGCTCCTCAACGGCAGGATCATCGTCGGCGCTGCCATCGACGCAGTAGTAGTCGGCGTAGGCCATGACAGCCTGCGCCCACCCCTGTTTCTCGCCACTCGCATACGGCGCCAGCCAGCAAGGCACTGCACCCGCCGCGCACGGTGTTGCTGCATTAACCATGAAAACTCCACAAGTGAATGCGGAGCGACCCCGGCGGGATCGCTTTCCCGCGGGGTCAGAAAGTACGAGTAGAAGGAGTTGGCGGTCAGCGGGCCCGATACGCCTCGCCTTGCGCCGTCACGATCTTCCAGTCATCGAGATACGCTTTCGCGATCTCCGGATGGTTCCACAGCACCAGCACGTTTTCGGAATTCACACGCGCGGCGGCCTGACTGTAGTTATACGAACCCGTCTCGCCCGTTGCGTTGTCAACTACCACGAACTTGCTGTGCTGGATCGGATACGCGCGCACCACGACGACAGGCACGCCCGCATACACGAGCGAGCCCATCGCAGCCGCAGCCTTCCCGCTGCGATCCTCTTCGACGTTGTTGTGGTAATCGACGGTTACTTCCACGTCGACGCCACGTCGCTTTGCATCCAGCAGCGCTCTTACGACTGCCGGCGCGGTGAACGAGTAGGCCATCACGCGAATTGACTGCCTCGCACTACGGATGGTTTGAAGGACTAGCTGTTCCGCGCCACCGTCAGGTGAAAACGCCACCTGTACGTCGCTGGTTGCGCTGAGCGCCGGTTGCGCCCACAACATGCCCGCACCCGCAACGAGGGCGCCAGCCACCGTCGCAATGACGATCTGTTTTCTCATAAACGCCTCCGTACGTTTACCGGAAAAGCCTCGGCTCCCGAAAGGGTGCCGAGGCGTTGCACGGTTTGACTCAGGAACAGGTTTTTGGATGACTGAGCGGGTATGTGATTACCCTGCCATCCGGGCACACCCGGAAGTCACCCGGTTCGCCTCTCGGCGCGTGGACCACAATCACGGGCCGCGCAGTTGCGACGTGGGTTTGCGGCGCAGCAGTGCAGGCACACAGCGATGACGTGCCTGCCGCAAACAGCAGCATGAGGAAAGTTTCCATCTGGATATCTCGAATAAAGGGTGTGCGCCGCCTAAGCGGTGCGTGAATTAGCGGGATCGCTCGCGTGGATCGTCACCCACTTGCCCTCGACCAGGACGTCACGCAGGAGCGAGCCGTTCAGGACATAGCTGTGAGTGGTGCCCGAACGCGGGGAACAGTGACGAACTGACAGCGTTACCGCTTCAGTGCGTTTCTGGAGATTTTGAAAAGTGGACATCGACGTTCCTCGTTGGAAATAAGCGAGGAAACGCCCTGTGGGGACGTTCCCCACAGGGTTAAAAAGAAATGACACGTCACGCGGCCAGCGCCTGAACGTCGATCACGGCATCGGCCTCACTCACCAGATCAGGCGTTTGCGAGATGAAAAACTCCCGCTCATACCCTCCCTGCTTCAGCACCTCCCGCTTCATCCGCATGAACTGCAGCTTGCGCTGCGGGTCGAGCGGACCATCGGACTCGTCGCTAAAGAGCGTTTGGTACGGCTGCCCGGCGTTCTGGGCCTGGTACAGCGCAATACCTCGTGTGAGGCATTCGTTGATCCAGACCTTCTGGCCACCGGACATCACCGACACCGACTTCGTGCTGTCGGCGTCCGCGTCGTGCACAAGGATTTCGAAACCCTCACGCAGATCGCCGTTTGCAAGCGCGCGCTGCGTGCGGATCTCCACTGTGAACCGCATGCCGTAACAGGCCAGCAACAGCCTGTTGACGGTGTCGGTCAGTGCAGGTCCCGCGTCGTCGATCGTCAACGCTATAACGCCGTCGTTGCCAAGGCCTTTCGCGAGCAGCTTCCATTGGGAAATCTCATCGGAGAGCCGGTCGGCCCGCAGTTGCGTCGCCGAGAACCCGTCGAGCTCAATAGCAAGCCCATTTGCTTCGGCCTGCAGCACTGTCTGGGCACGGATCGCACCTTCAATCCGGCCCTCAAGTTCTGCGACAGCCTCGCGATTGGTGGCCAGCTTCCGGTCAGTCTCCGCAATCGCGGCCGTCACATCGACGGCTGCAAGCTGCTTCGATTCCGCATGGATTCTGGTCATCTCAGCCGTCATACGCGCCTTTTCGGACTCGTATCGGGCTGAGCGCGCAGCGACCTCGTCAGCAACCTGCCTCAACTCCGCGTTAGCGGTCTCAAGGCCCGTTGCAGCAGCATCGAGAAGCGGCTTGCTGGCGGCAAGCTCAGTCGCCGCCTGCAGGTTGCACCGGGCTTCGGTCAGAATCGCGGTGAGCGCATCACGCTCACTGCGCTTTGCAGCAAGCTCCGCAACGACTGGGGCAAGCGCATCGGCCTGTGCTTTCTTCTCGCGATACTGCGCGCGAAGTTCGGCGACCGACACCCGTTGCTCCTCTGCCTGCGACTTCGCCTGCAACGCCTGACTGAGCAGCGGACACGTGGCATGCATCGCATGCCCCACACACGGCACCTGGTCGACTACCGCAGCCTGCTTCGTCAATGTCTCGAAGTGGGCGGCTTTAGTCTGACCCTGCGTCATGAGACCCGAAAGCGAGCTCTGAAGCGTGGCATGACTGACCTGCTTTGCCTCAAGCTCCGCGATAACCCGTTGCAGAGGCTCCAGCTTTACCTCCTCACGAGCAATCAGCAGTTGGGCTTCGTCACGCCTGGCCGCCGCACCCAGAATCGCTTCCTTGCGGGCGAGCGTCGTCTGGTGACTGGTCACGGTCTGCTTCAGCGCATTCACACGCTGCTGGCTCCGAATGGATGCCGCCCGCTCGTCACCATCCAGCGCCTGTACGCCCTTCACCAGTTCGCCAGCGCGCACCGACAACTCACGAAGCCTCGCTTCAGCCGTTGACGATTCGCCTGCCTTTGCCGCCAACGTTGCGCGCTCCTGAGTCAGCTTTGTGGCTTCCTCAAGCTTCAGATCGCGTTGCGCCCGGGTCTCACGCAGGACATCGCCCTGCGCCAGCACCGATCGCTCAACCTCCGCTTTCCTTTGCCGTTTGCCCACAAGCGCCGTCAGGTCCGACTGGATCTCCTCAAGCGCCCGGCCAAGAATCTTCGCGACATCGCCAGCTTTTGCCGACAGCGCCTTGAGGTGTTCAATGCCGAGCATTTCCGCGAGCAACGTCTTTATTTCTCCCGCTCCGTAGGAGGCGAGCGGCCGCCGGTTCTGCGCGGAAAAGACACTGGTAAAGAACGTCTGAAGCGAGCCGTTGATGGCTTCGACGCAGCGGTTATAGGTCACCGCCTTGCCGTCCGACACCGTGCCATCGGGCAAGGTGACGGGGCGCCACGCGTCATCAGATCCACGCCACGCAAGGTAGTACTCCGCCTTGCCTGTCTTTCCCGGCTTTCTGAATGTGAACGTCGAGCGGTAGCGGATACCGTCGTGTTCCCATTCCAGCTCCTTCAGCGCACTGGTCCCGCAGATGTGGTCCCAGTACGAAAAGGCATCGACCGATAGCGACGACGCGTGAGACGGCATGATCGGATACGGGTGCAGGTTGTCCATGATCGTCGTTTTGCCAGCCCCGTTGGGACCGACTAGCGCAATCAGGCCATCCGGCAGCGACTCCAGATCAAGCGTGATGCTGTCGCGTTTCATACCGTCGCGCACACCGTAAAAGCCTTCGAGAGTCAGCTTCAGTGGGCGCATGGCGACACCTCCATCCCTTCTGCCATGGAAGCCAGCCGGGAATAGAACGCGATGTCGTCATCATCTGGAAACGGCTCGGTCATCGGGTCGACTCTCGCGACCACAACGCCCGGCGCCTGAAGTTTCCCGGCGATGGCAGCCTCGACTTTTTCGCATGCCCGGCTGAACTCCCGCCGCGCACTCGTCAGCAACTCGTCCCACCCGGCATAGCCGGTGAGGGTACGAATCTCCATCGGGGACCACTGCGTTGCCATGCCCGTGTGATGCGACCACAACAGGTGCTGCATCTCGACCGCAGGGGTGACGACGATCTGGCTCGCTCCCGGCGTGGTTGCGCCGAGGACAAGCATCTGACCGGCTTGCGCCAGAACAGCCCCCCGGTCCTTGCCGAAGGGTTGATGAAGGATTGCCGCCGTGAAACCAGCGTACTCAACGAGCGACTTCTGGATATCGCGCACGTCCTGATCATCCATCACGAACACGCGAACCCACTCCGAACCGGCAGGGTAAAGACCAAACATGATTGCACTCCGTAGTTGACAGGCGGAGTGCGCCCGGTAGGGATCGCTCCCCGCCAGGGTGAAAGAATTGAACTGCTGAGAAAGGTGAAGCAACGACTACATCGATGCGTCTGAGACGCGGTGAAACCTCGTTTCGATAGCTGCGGAGCTATCGGAACAGGGCTCTGTTCCACTGCGGGAGAGCCTTACCGGCCTCCCCCGCATATGAGCAGCAAACTACGCTGCGAAAAGATCATCCTCGAGCCACGACACCTGTGATGCGGGCGCAACTTCCACCGTCGCATCAGGCAGCGTTGGCTCGACAGCCTGCGTGAGGACTTCAACATCCACGACCGCACTGGCCGCAGGTGCCGTCGCCTGCTTCGGTGGCAGCAACATCGCGCTCTCACTTTCGTCAGCAGTCAGCCCCGCGAGAACGGCAGCAGCGATCGCCTCCGCGTAGCCGGACTCCAGCATCTGGAATCGCGCAACGATTGGAGCCGCCTCCACGTTTGCATGCTCAGCCCACCGCTCGATCTTTCGATCGACGGTAACTTCAAGACTGATGCCTTGCGATCGTGAACGCGTCACAGGCAGGATTCGCGCTTCGACCTTCAGACCCGCAGCACCTGAAAACAGCGCTTCGATCGATTCGCGGTCCACCGACTGCCGATGCTCCTCGTCGACCTGCCAACGCACGCGAACGAACTTGTCGCTCGAATCTGCTGCCATGGCCGCAAGGCGCTCCATGTCGGGAGGCCCGTCGAAATCGATACAGATCGTCTGGCGCGCCGGCGTTGGAACAAGCACCGCTCTCGCGTCGCCCGTCTCAACGTCCCATGCCAGATAGCCCTTATCGCCTTCCTCGCCGTAGTGAAACCGCCCCGGCGAGCCTGCGTAAGCTACGACGCGGCCGCCGCGGTCCCACTGCTGCGACTTGTGGATATGACCCAGCATGAACGCGTCACATTCGGCCTCGAAAAGCGCACCCAACGAGAACTCGTGATCGAACCCCGCCATCGTTACGCCGTGTTCGGTCGTACAACCGTTGACCGTGCCGTGGGAAACGCCGACTGTCCGGATGCCGGCCGCGCGAAGCTGCCTGTTAATGCGCCCCGCTGCTGCCAGATAGTCACCGAGTACTGCTTCCAGCCCCGTCGCGGCATTCTTCGCACCGACCGCGGCCGCCAGCTGCCCCTTGTTGATCGTGGGCAGACAGGTGAACACGACATCGGCGCCAAGCTTGAGCACGCTCGCCAGTTCCTCTTCGTTGAAGACAGGGCCCGCCGATTCGAAGAAACGTCCCTCGAACAGGCTGACCTGCTGCACGCGCTCGGCAATGAAAACCGGGTGAGTGGTTCCCATCAGCGCGAAGTTGCGAAGCGTGCCAGGCGGCTCGTGCGAGAACGTGCCTTGCAGCATGAGAACCGGCATACCGAGCGTCAGACGGTTGATGTTTCTCGCTACCAGGTTGAGCGCCGGGGCGTGAGCATCGAGCCGATGATCGGTCGAGTCACCCGAGATGACAGCAACGTCCATACAACGATTGAGCGCGTCATCGACAGCGTAGGAGAAACAACGGTCCGCCTCGTCGAGGTTTTCCGGCGAGTAATGCAGGTCAGACATGTGAGCGATTTTCACGTCGCCTCCTCAAAAGAAAAAAGGCCGCCCAGGGGCAGCCTCAATGGATAGCGCGCCATGCGGCGCGGTCGAAAAGCGGTCAGCGAGACAGCGTGTCCCGAACCTTCATCAGCGTCACGCCAAGCAGGTTCGTGCCACGCCAGTTCGCCTTATCAAGAATCAGCTGGTCCCGCTCGCCCAGCCCTACGCCCCAGATACGGTCGTAAGGACTGGCCTCAACAAGCTCGGTTGGCGCGGTCGCCAGAAGCAGCGAGCGCAATCCCGGATTCTGGGCAAACTTCTCCCGGCATCCGACATAGACAATCGCCTCGCGCTTCGCTTCCCACGTGGCAAGGTCAAAACCCTTGACGGTCCGTCCGATCGCTTTCTGATCTTTCGGGTAGCGCGCGTTGAGAATTTCTGCAGATGCTTTCTCGTCGCCAAACAGCTTCGCCTTTGAAAACATCATGAACTGCTCTACCGACGAAAACTCAACACCGTGATAAGCGAACCGGCACGGGTGCCAGTTGCTAAACGCGTCGTCAGCGCCGAAGAACAGCGTGAAGTTCGCGATTCTGCGCATCGTAAAAGCTCCTAGAAGACGGTCATGCACCCGTCGCCTTCGCCCCAACCGATCTGCAGCTTCGCAGGTTCGGGTTCGATAAACGACGTGCTCATGCACTGCTGGCACTGGACAACGATCCGCTGCGTTCGATCGGCAGTGAAGACCTTGAACAGGTCACCACCACATCCGCCGCACCGCATCTGCTGCAAACCCGTGAGGGCACCCAGATTCTTCGACATAAAATCGATGCTCCATCAAGAAAGGATAGTGATCCGCCGGTTGCGGCGGAAGAATTCGATGCGCAGATGTGCGCGGTCGAAAACGCTTTAGCAAGTCCGCTTGCTGAAGGGCTCTCGTACGCGAGGAAAGAAAAAGGATGACCAGCCCCGAAGGGGCCGGTCAGGGTTAGACGTAGCTATTTGCCTGTTTGATGTCATCGTCGAACGCAACGGGATCATCGAGCGCCGCTGTAAGGCGTGCGTTCATCTGATCGACGTCTGCCAATCTTTCCGCCCAGCCGCGCCCGAATGTGACGTGCGCGTATCTGCGGAAATCCTGCTGACGATCCGGCTGACTCATACCGAGCCGGTTCAGCAGATCCGACATGCGGTGACGCTTGTCTTCAAGGGTTTCATCCGGCTCCGGTTGCCCGGCCATGCCGCCACCCTCACCGTCCGCACCACCGGCGCTGTCAGTTTCACCATGCATCGGCCCGCCCGTTTCAGGTTCACCAACGTAGGCTTCCCCAAACGTCTGCGGCAGCACTTCGACGTTACCTGCTGCTTCGATCAGGGCAACCGCCCGGTTCGCCGCATCAAGCGCCGGTTGCGGCTCGTCGCCTGCATCCAGTAACGCGCCGAGATCGATATCGGCATCGAGCACGGTCAACATCTGCTTCTGACGTACGGCCTGGCCGTTGTCGTCAATGCGGGTGATGTCGAATTCCTTCTTTGACAACCAGAATCGCGTGCCGGTCAACCTGCCTCGCGCGAGCGAGACGGTCTGCATGGCGGAATACGCTTTCTGCAGGACGTAAATCGAATTCGTCGGAAGTTCGATCAGCCCAAGCCCCTTGACATCGGGAATCGCGAACACGAAGTTCGCGCTCAGATTGCATTTGCGGTCCTGATACTGCGGGCACACATGCGGATCGCAGAGGCCGTCGGGAATGTCGTCGTCCTGCCGCTGGATGACAAGACGTCCACCGAAAGACCGCCGCACCCGTTTTGCACGCTCGTCGCGCTCGACCGGTGCATAGGTCTTGCAGTAGCGCTTGCCGTCGCGACCATATTCCGAGAAGTACTGGCGGCCGGTCGTTGTGTAAGCGGCCATCTGGTTGGGCACGTTGCGCAGCCAGTCGTCAAAGGCAAACATCACTGGGAAACGATGTAGCTTGACGCCATCGCCACGATCCTCACCATAGAGGCGAAGAATTTCGTCGGCCGTGTCGGGGTTTGAGAAGTCGGATCGTCTGCAAGTGAAATGCGCGACGTTTCTCGGGATGAGCGCATTGCGCAGCTTGAGTTTTGTCTCAATGACCTTTCCGATCGTCTCATATGAGTCGCCGGCGGCCACCATCGCGTTGTACAGCTCAACGGCCTGCGGGTTGCCCTGCGCAGCGCGCGTAAGCACCTTGATGCCAGGCCTGATCTTACCGATGACCGGCGGGCGGATTGCGCGCTCTTCGACCAGACTGCGAGGCGCGTTGTCGAACATCTGGACGACTGCGTTCATGAAGGTTTCCTTGCGAGAAAAAAGATGGCGTTCGTACGCAACGTGCTGGCCTGGGATTCCATCTCCCGGGCAGCGACATTGCCGCGACGTTCGCTGACATGGTGGATAAAGACAGAGCGCTCGGCATCGCTGAACATCGCGACCTTCGCGACCTCACAGCGGCTGCGCCATGCGTCGGACGTGGTGTCCAAAGCGCTACGCTCGTTGTCGAGCTGAAGCTTGATGGCCTCGGCAATGCGTTCGTTGAGGCGGTCGTGCAACAACATAAGCACCTCCAGTTGAGAAAAGCCCACCAGGAATCGATGGAATCGGGTAGGAGGCGGGGTTGCCCCCGCCGTCCTCCCACAACACCGGACGTACGGTCCACGTATCCGGCGTTTCCCGTCAGCCTCGGACCGGATCGGTCGTCGGCGTGAGCTTGTTTCGTGCGTCGTGTCGCCTGGCATCCGATGGACACCTCAGCCTCTCTCGGGGCATCCGGCCCCTCCAGCATGGCTGCAGGCCCCCGGCGTGGCCGAGGCTTCTGCCCAGATACGCAGAGATCACGCGTGACTTGCCACTCGTGACAGGTTTGGCCCTTCGCCGCTCCGGTTTCAACGGCTACTACGACCTCTGCTGACTTCTGCCACCCCATTCCGACACCTCTCGATGCCAGTAGCACAAGGCAGGATGGCAGATCTCCCAGGGTAATACGCGCGACCTTCACGCTTATGCCTGTCGGATCTACGTCATGGCGTTCCGTGCAAGTATCGGGCTTTACAGATTTCGGCCTGCTCACCCCGCCATACCGCCTGATATCCGCTTCCTGTTCGTCAGGCCAGCGCTTTGCCTTCGGCTTCCTTCAGATTCCACCTCACGATGGACACCCTTGCCGTCCGCTAACACTTCCCCTTGCCGGGTGTGTAGGGGACTCTCACCCCCAAGTCATCCAGTTCGCCACCACAGCGATCCAGATAGCGCCTTTCACGGCGCTGCGCGCCATGCCTGGCGCACCGAAAAAAAAGCCCGCTCCGGTAAGGGAGCGAGCTTCGTGAAATCAGGATAGATGTGACCTACGCGCCACGTCCCTTCTGGGGACGTGGCGAGCAGGGAGCGGCACCGGAAACCGGTGCGCTCTGTCAGAGGACGTAAAGTCGTCCTCGCGCAGCATGGTCACGCCGCGCAACAGCCCTTTTCGGAAAATACATTCCGCCGCAGGAATCACGGATCAGCCAACTTCGATCGTTCTACCCAGATCAGGCTCTGGAGAGAGAACACCCGAAAACCTGGGTTCGAACGATGTACCGGCGCAAAGAATGCGGGCCAGGTACGAGTATCACAGCTGAAATTGGGGAGTCTGTAGCGGGCAGACTCAGCACAAGAAGATTTCCACACCGGTAGCTATCCGGTCGGAGCATGCTCAGGAGCACGACTTGGAGAAAGAAGATGGACTCCGGGCTTGGAGTCGAGGTCGATGCGTCAGAGACGCGGGGAATGGATTGAAGTATCCGGGCAAATTGCCCGAGGGAGCATCTTAAAGCTCACGAAATTGATATAGCTTTTGCCTGCTTGACGGTTAAGTGTTCAGTGAGAATTTATGTGAGAGAGAACACATACACCGAGAACACGTTATGTCTGGCTTCGAAACGGAAAAGCCCGAGGCGGCTGACCCAGAACGACTGATTGCCCCTTCCCCTGCTGCCCAAACGGGCGCGGGCGGTCTGCGACCCATCAAGCGTCTGACGAGCGATGACCGCCTTGCGCGAATTCATCCCGAGACGCTGGCCAAAACCGAGTTGCTGTACTACTCGGACTTCGCGCGCACCTTCGTGAGATCCGATTACAACTTCTGCGCGGCAAAGATGACCGTTGCGCGCGGCGGCAAGCTTCTCGCGCTGGAGGCGGAATTTCACACGGCAGAAACGTTTTTCCGCAAGGCACTCGTCTGGGCCAACAAGCTGCACGGTCGCAGCACCGGCCTTGAGCCGGAGCGCGTGACGCTCGAAATCAAACACCCGATGTCGGGGCGCCTCGTGCGACTGCTCACGATTTACGACCAGCTCTTCCGCAAGACCATGGAAGCTCTCGTTGGCCGCTCAGTGATGGCACACGATCGCAAGTCGGCGCTTGACGCCGCAGCCGCGCGCATCAAGCAGATCCCCATCCTGTGCATGCCGGACAACGACCGGTACACACCGGAAGGCGTACTGCTTCCCGACCACGACGACACCCACTGAACCCCGCCGGTTCGCCGCCGGTAGAGCTCATCCTTGACATCGGG
The DNA here is from genome assembly GCF_050436385.1 of Paraburkholderia sp. MM5477-R1. Classification (NCBI taxonomy): domain Bacteria; kingdom Pseudomonadati; phylum Pseudomonadota; class Betaproteobacteria; order Burkholderiales; family Burkholderiaceae; genus Paraburkholderia; species Paraburkholderia sp. MM5477-R1. The sequence continues at coordinate 218,191 of NZ_JBNDMC010000001.1, read as the reverse complement.
CGGTATCGGGCAGGCTGTAATCCAGACAACGAGAAGAGGCATCTTCATGGACATTCGCGAGATCCAGCGACTGCACGCCCAGTTCGCCCCAGATTCGATGGTCATCGACCTTCCCCGCCAGATCGCTGCATTGCCAGCGCCGGGCGATCATTCTGAATCCGACCCATCGCGCGCGATTCATGCTCGCATGGCAGGCGTGGCGCCACGTGCGAGACAAGCTGCCATCGGACTTGCCATTGCCGCCATGGTCGCCATGGCCGGAATGGGCGCAGCGTCGCTTTACAGGAATTTTCAGGCGGGTCACCACCCGGCGTCGACGGTCTCAACAGCGACCGAACAGAAGTCGGACGCGTCGCCCCAAACGACAGAGAAGCCGGCGTTTCAGGAAGTCGACGCCACGCCCGCTCATCCGGTCAGCGCCGCGCCCACACTGAGCGCCAGCGACTTTGCTTCCGCCGGTTCGCTCGGCCTCACCGCCGACCAGTTCAGGAACTCCCTGAAGTCCCCGGCGCGCGCCGGTCAGCCTGTGACGTCGCCGTCGGCGCCCGCGCTGTCGAGCGAAGCACAGCTCGCGGCCGTTTCACCGATCCATCGCGTGGGCGCGAGCCGTGAAACGGCTGCCGCAGCAACGCAGCCGACGCCGCGGGCGGAGCCGGCGCCTGCTCAGGCTGTTGTCGTTGCCAAACCTGCACCAGCGGCTCAGACCAAAGCGCAGTCCGCACAGGCCGCACAAGTCACGCAACCGCCGGCGGCTGCGGCGCAAGCCCCCGCTCCGGTGGCGCAAGCGGCACAACCGGCGCAGCCGGTACAGCCCGCCGAAGCAGCCAAACCGGCCCGCGCTGCGCACCGCCATATCTCGCGCCCTCGCGTGGAGCAGAACGCAGAGTCCGGTTCAGACGCCAGACCGGCCGCCGAAAGCCGCGCCGCGCCTGCCGAAGTGAAGATGTTCTAGGGAAGCCATGACATGAAAAACGAACTTTCGATCACCCTCGTATCCGCCGGCTGCACAATCAGCGGCGACCTGATCGTCGATCACGGCATCAGCTATTTCGGCCTGCTCGACGGAGGTCTCATTTCCACGCAAGGCCTGCTGCACGTCGGCGACGGTGGCCTGATCAAAGGCAATGTCCAGGGCGACCACGTGCGCATCGACGGACGCGTCGACGGCAACGTCCATGCTCGCGGCACGCTGGAAATCAACGGACACGTCTCGGGCGACATCATGTACTGCGGCACGATCCGTCTCGGACCCCGAGCAGCGCTCAACGGCACGCTCAAGCGCGTGGCGCGCATGCTGACGGTGGAACCGGCAACCAGCGAGAGCGCGAATCCGGAGCTTACTGCCACAGACCGGGCTGCGGCCGCGCCAGAGCGCGCGGAATCGAACGTGACCGAATTCTCGCGCGCGAAGGCCTAAAACCGACGACATTTTCCAGGCTGCATAAAGGTAAAAACCAATGAAGTTGCGCGATTTAATAAAGTGGGCTGCGGTAGCCGTTTCGATAGCTATGCCCCTAACGGTGGTAAGTATGGTTTCGGCCTATGTCGATAACGGCTCGGCCATGGTTAGAGCCTCGCTCATCGAAATTGATGTCGTGCGGCTCGCCCAGCTCGCTGGGGACATCCGTATCCTTCCACCTACGGATGCATCGGCTTTGCTGGCCAGACACGGCCTGAGTTCGTCCGAAGCTTTGCAGGACAGGATCAAGCTCGCGCAAACCACCTTTGCGCAGACCCACGCGGACCTCGAAAACACAGCGCGCCGCGTCTGGCGCAACACAGCAATCGGTTTCTTTTGCGTAGCGATTAGCAGCTGGCTCGCAGTGACGCTGGCTATCGTGTTGCCACGCAAACGCGCGGGCGGTTCCGCCGCTGCGGCGTAACGCTCATTCCAAAAACCAGCGTGAGTTACCACACCCGCGACTGGGAAGCCGCAGCACAGGAAGCCGCCTTCGACGGGCTCTGCTTCTGCATGCTCAGCGACGGCCGCTTCATCAACCGGCAGGCAATGTCCGACAACACGCCGCACCGGAGCCGCTTCACGCTGGCCTCTGATTTTTTCGAGCAGCACATTGCTTCAACGATTCCAGAGCCGCATGCCTCGCGGACATGACGGTCAGCCCTATCTCACATTGAAACGGAGAACCACGATGCAATTGATGCGCAAGGCACTTTTCGCAACGGCTATCGCTGCAGGCCTCATCGCCGGCGCACACGCGGCGCCGATCGCGCAGACGCTCGACGTAACCTGGTACAAAGACGGAAAAGTGATCGACGGCGGTCGACACATCGTAGCCGATGGGGCCGGAGTCTCGACCTACCTGCACCGCAGCGGGCAAGAAGTTGGTTACGTGACGTGCCAAACGACAGCGGAAGGTAAGAAGCTTGTTCCATCAAGCGTTTTCGTTGGCCGCTCGCTGCTTATCAAGCCGGTCCTCATTGACCTCGATAAGCTTCAACTCTCAGTGTCCGCGATCGACACCGCGTTCGACGGCAAGCGCAAGACCGGGAATGCAGACTGCGCATCAGAGGTCGTCGATACACACGGCTACGCTGCGTCGGACATACCCGTCGAGTTGAACGGGACGCAGACAGTCGAAGTGCCGATGAAGGATCCGCATTACCGCCTCGTGCTTAGCCTTCACCGCGAAGCGATTTGAGCGAAGCGGGAAAAGGAAAAGGAACCGCTGGCTCCCTTTTTTTCGGCTGTCTTGCCGTTTCTCCGACTTCTCACCCCGTTGCAGACTAGCGTAGCGCCCGCATGCAGAAAAACTGGGTTGGGGTTTATACTGACGCCGTCTCCTCCATGTCCTCCATCATGGATTCAGGTCCGCCTCGCGCGGGCCTTTTTCTTTGCGCGTCGCCGCGGCACCGCGCGGCCGCCGAAGCTCACTTGCTGAAGTCCGCTGAGTCGATCCAGCCATCACTGGCCAGCACGAGAAGTCCGGGTTCCCTTGGCGTGGTCAGCCATCCGCGCGTTGAGCCCATAGACCTTCCGGACGCCGTCGTCTTTCGCCCACGCCGGCACGTCGACCGGACTGAACGTGAACGAGACTTCGGAAATGGTATGCCCAAGCGCATTGCTGGGTTCGGAGAAGCGCGCTACCTCGTCGACCTTGTAGTGGCCCGCGCACATCGTAAGTTCGTCGGGGCTCACCAGCGCCTTTTTCCCGGCGTCAGTCAGTGAATAAGTCTTTGTCGGCGCGGTGTACTCGCCCCCGAGCCAGCCGCGTTTTTTCGCTGTCCCATCGGAGACCGACAGCAGGCCCGCATGGACCAGCACGTCCAGCGGACGGGTCGCTGACGCGTTGTTCTGCTCGACTCCGACCTCAAGGCTCGCGATCGTCGGCTTTGGCTGCAGGGCGACGACCAGCGGGTACTGCCGGTTGTTTTCGGCCATCACAAACGGCTGTACCGGAATGCACTCTCTTGCAAAGTGGGCGTTGAGCGCCTTCTCGAAATTGCCATTGTTCGCATCCTTTGCAGAGCCGCAGGCTGCGAGCGCGACGACGATGGACATGGCAGCGGGAGTGGCAAACTTTCTGATCATTGCTGTTTCTCTTTCTTCCGAAATCGGTGGCGTGGCCACGGTGGATGGGTGTAGCACGTGCTTTCGCGCCGTTGAGCGTTGCCGCCTTCAGGCAGCTTGCGCGGGCTGCTCGATCTGCGCCTCAGCGACAAATCGTGAGGCGAAGTTTTTAGCCGTACCGGAAAGCATCAGCGTCTCGCGCGCGCGAGTCATCGCGACGTAGAACAGCCTCCGCTCTTCGGGTTCGGTGGATTTGGCGTCGGGGACGATGGTGTCTTCGGACCGCGCGATCCAGACGTGATCCCACTCAAGCCCCTTCGAACTGTGCATCGTCGTGAGGACCAGCGCGTCCGGTGCGGGCTCGTTGTTGTCCTGCCGCAGGAACAGCAACCGCTCGGCGAAGGTGCCGTTCAGTCGTGAGAGCACGTCATAGGTCGCCTGAATGGTGCGGATGCCGTTTTCCTTTTTCGTGTACTTGAGCAGCCACTCGTTCACGCCTGACAGCACCAACGAATAGAACTTCCGCTCGCAGAGCCCGCGCCACTCGGCAAGCCGCTTCATGAATTCGCGGTAGTTCGTCGCTACGTCTTCTGGCATGCCGAGTTCAACGAGCTCCGCCCGCGGCTTCTGGACGAGTTCCGCGCCCATGCTTGCGTGCAGCGCTCGAAGATGGTCCGCATGAAGGCCAGAGTGCGCCAGTACAGCGTCAAGACCGGTCGCCTTCACGCCCTCAATGATCTCCAGCAGATTGCACAGCAGCGCGCCTTCAGGACGATTGAGGACCGATGCGCCTGACGCGCGGTGATACTTGACGCCATACGAGCGGCAGACCGCCTCGAGCGGGTCAAGGATACGGTTAGTGCGCGCGAGCACCGCGCAGGTTTTTCCATTGCGCAGCAGCGGCGCCAGCGCCTCGATGGCGGCCTCGGCTTCCACGTATTCGTCGGCGTGGCGCGAAGCCTCGACCCGGCCGCCCAGGCCTTTTTCCGCCCGCAGGACCTTGGGGATGCGGTCAGGATTGTTGCGAATCACCCTGTCAGCCGCCGCGAGGATCTCGGCGCGGCACCGATAGTTGCTCCCAAGCACGACCGGCTTCGCCTCGAATTCCTTGATGAAGGATTCCATGCCGCGATAGCCGAGTGCCTCGCGGAACGCGTAGATGCTCTGATCGTCGTCGCCCACGACCGTCACGACCGATCCGGCTTTTGCGTGAAGCTCGATCCAGCGGTACTGCAGCGGGTCAGTGTCCTGAAACTCGTCGACCAGCAGGTAGGCGAACGGGTACGGCAGGATCGTGCCGTTCTGCATGCCCTCAACGGCGAGCCGCAGCATGTCCTGAAAATCGATCTTGCCGTTGCGCGCCAGCGCTTCCTGATAGGCGCTGTACAACTGGCCGTCGGCGCTGTTGACATCGCACCGGCCGAAATTCGTCTTGATCTTCTCGATCGTCGGGATGACGTCCTCGGCCTTTCCTTCAAGCCCAAGGTCCTGCATGACGCGGATCAGCAGTCCCAGTCTGTCGCCATCGCTCGCAATGTCGAGCGAGCGGCCGCCGGGACGCTGAAGCTGCTTGTACGCGAGTGAATGGAAAGTGCCTGCGATCAGGCGCTTTTTCACCGCCTTGCCTGCCACCGTCAGAATCCGTTCACGCAACTCGACCGCTGCATCCTTCGAGAACGTCACCGCGCCAACGACCGCCGCCCCTTCCTGCAGGAGTAGCGCGGCCTTGGTGGCGATCGTCTTTGTCTTGCCCGCGCCGGGGCATGCAATCGCCACGCAGTTCTGGCGCAACTGGGCGACTTCCCGCTGCTGCGGATTGAGTTCGTCCAGCATGTCGCCCCCTTACAGGCCGCGGACCGTGGTCATCAGCCGCAGGTGCGTCATGTAACCGCGAACGCCCAGCGGGTTCACCTTCTTCAGGAAGTGCACCGTTTCGTCATCGACGTCAGACTGGTCACGAATGCCGTTCCAGACCATGAAATCAAACTGATCCATCACCTTGTCGAACTTCATGATCGCCGACAGAACGCGCATCGAGAAACGCGAATACACCTCGACGGTCATGTCCAGCGCCGGCATCGGGATCGACGGCTCGAACACGAACTCGCCGCCCTCGCGAAGCTCGGCCTCCTTCTTCTCGCGAAAGCCCACGGCCACGCGCAACGCCTCGTCGACATACTCCTCGATCGACTTGATCTGCTTTTCAAAGAAGCTGTTGACCGAGTTCTTGTCACTCTCGCCGAATGTCGAGTCGCCGAAACGCTGCATGTTCACGCTCATGCGGTTAAGGTACGGCCACCATTGCTCAAACAGCGGCTTCAGGCGTGTGTGATTCAGGCGCACCTGCGCGGGCACTACTGCCGCGCCGGAAAGCTGACGCTCCATCAACTGCCGGCCGATCTCACGGCGACGCTTGATGATGGAGATACGCTCGCTCGCAGGAAGATCGCGGAACGCCTTGCGGGTCTTCGCTACTTCGGCGCGCTTCATGTTGGCGTCGTCGGGCGAGATGACACCCTCTTTCTGCAGACGGTCGGCGTCCGCTTCCATCTGACTCAGTTCACGCTCGATCTCGCCTTCGCCTTCTTCGGCGCCATCAAGCCTTGGCTCGTGGTCGGCATGTGAAGCTTGCGCGAGTACGCTCGCATCGGACGCTGCCAGAGCGCCTGCCGTTTCAGCTTTGTCGAGTTCGGTTTCTGCCACAGTGCTCATGCGAGTTTCTCCCAGGTCGGACCAGTGTCCGTTTGATCGTTGGTAATTGGGTGCGCGCCACGCGTCCCCACAGCACAATTGTTGCGGCGTGGCGGGGCGCGAAACTCCCGAAACACGCGTTATTTCAGACGGCTTTTAAGGCGAAGCCCAGCTTTCGGCCACAGACAACAGGCGACAGGAGACATCCGCCTGCTAGCGGATTAGCAGTCGAGCGGAATGCACGCTGAAATGGGAGGGAAAACGGTGAAAGCAGGTCGGAAACCCCAACCTGCTTCTCGGAGAATTTATCGTGCCGACTGGAACGACTCGGCGGCCTTCCAGAGCAGTGCGCCAAGCAGCGCGGCAACCACAAGCCAGTAGCCGGCAAGCACCGGTACCGGCGCGAGCAGCACGCCGAACAGCGTGCCCGTGACGATCAGCAGTCCGTGGCCTGCGAGATGGAAAGAAAGCGGGCTAACGAAGCCGGCCGCGGCGGCCTTGATCTTCCTGCGCGCAGTACCGTCGATAAACATGCCGAGCGCGAAGCACAGTGTGCCCCCGATCCACATCTTCATCACCATCGCACGGAACATCGCCCTGTACGCGAGCAGCCAGAAGTTTTCGGTCCACGTGTGGGCGAAGGTTGACATGCCGCCGTCGTTGAGACCGCCGACATTGCCCGACGCCGCCAGCGTGCGGTGAAGGAGCCCGTTGTCCACGAACGAACGCTTGAACAGTTCGTTAGCCGAGCGCACCGCGGCGTCTGCTCTGTCCTGTCCGACCGACGCGACAAGCGACTCAGTCTCGACGTCCGGCACCTCGAACAGTTTCCTGTCCGGTATCGCGGGCATTATAGCGATCGACAGGACGGGCACAAGCAGGAACCAGACTTTCAGGTGCGATCCGAACCGGCTAGCCATGGATCAGCCTCGCGACGACGAGAAGCGGGATCGAGGTAATCGCTAGCAATCCACCCCAAAAAAGATGGGGGCGGTTCACGACGATTGAAGCGAGCGCGTAGCAGCGGGCTCCCGCGCCCCAGGTGAATTCTTCTGGCGGGGTCGCGTCCGGCTCGTCAAACGCGCTGGCAGTGTTGAGCGCGCGCCGGGCCATGTCCGAATCAACCCCCGACAACTTCGCTATTATCGTAACGGTGAGCGACATCGTATTCCTCAAAGTAGCGACGGAATGCCTCGCCCTGCAGCACGCGCGACGCCAGTTGGAAAGCTGCGGTGCGCTCGGTGATGTGTTCCGGGCAGCGCTCATCGACCATTTCCAGCTCGCTGTTCTGATGCCGCTCTTCAAATGCCGGAATAGGCTCGAGCATGGGCGACCAGACGCTGACCTTGTCACCCCGGCGGGCCACATAACGACGCGCATAGAGCGACTTGGCCGGCTCAAAGAGTCCCTGCATGAAAGCCACGTGCTGATCGCCCGTGCGCTTAGCCCGCTTGAAACCTGCCAGCGCCGACTCAATCATTTCTGCCGCAAGCGGCCCTGAGTCTCCAACGAAGCGCTCGCCAATGAAGTCGGCAACCCGCGAGCACGCAAGCTCCAGATCCGGCGCAACATTGAACACGGGAATCAGCTTGTGCGAGAGCTTGTGATCGCGAATGATGTTTTTGAAAACAGCGGACATATTGTGTAGTTCAGCCTTCGATAATGGGAATTCGGCCTTGGTAGACGGCACCGCCGGAGATGCGCATGAAATATTGCAGGTTCGGCAAACGATGAATCAGCGGCATGGGAATCAGTGGCACCTTCTCAAGCTGAAGCGTGCGTGACTGGGATCCACTGAATTCCATTGCATGCGACTCGGTCGTGGTGTTCATGCTATTCGAGATGTTCACCACCCGAATCGCTGTCTCCCCCACCTTGTCCGAGAACCACTTGGCGGTATCGCTATCTTCAAGTCTAAGGATGACCTGGTTGTTCAGGTTGCCCAAAACCTGCAGCATTTTGGCGGCGTTTCCGAGCTTGGCTTCGAGGTCGGCGCGCGCCTGGAATGCGACAAACGCCTTGAAGCCCGCGCCGCGTCCCTTGTTCAGGATCTGGATGACCTGTTCGTTGATCGCTTCGGCAATCTCGTCAATGATCAGAACGACGTCGGGCTTTTCCGCGTAGAAGTTGTAGATGGAGCCGCACACGGCCGCTACATCGGACAGCGCCATCGAGGCGATCGCTTTCTGGACGATATTGTTCGAAAGCGAGTCGAGGCCCATATACAGCACGGCCTTCTGTTTGATGATCTTGTCGATGTCCCAGATCTCGCGCTCGTCCTCGAAATCGTCGGCCTTCGGCGCGAGCATAAGACCAGTCTCACCGGTCGCAAGCATCTGGAGCAACGGCAGCGCCGAGGCGATAATCCGCATGTAGTGCTCGCGGTCGTGCGTGTGCGTAGCAATCAGCCCGTCGATGGTTTCGTGTCCGCGATCCTGCGCCGCAAAGCGGTCCATGTAGAGCTTCGCCATTCCATCGACGAGCGAAACGTCGTTCTTTCGAACGGAGTCCTTGACCGTCTGGGCGACCGTCAACTCCTCCCAGTTCGACAGTCCGTTTTCGAGAAAGAAGCGGCGCAGCGAGCGATCCAGCAACGTGCCGATGCCAGACTGCGCGTATTTCAGGATCGAGCGCAGATTCGGCTTGTCGCCAACGTACAGTTCGCCCTTCACCGCACGGTCAATGAACAGGAACGCAAAGTCGCGGAACGGCCCCTCTTCCATCAGTTGCGCGATCCGCGACGGGATTTCCGACGGCTGAGACCAGTTCTCAAGCGGGTTCAGGCGGATCGACTCGTGCGGCTTGGCCTGATTGAAGTACAGGAACTTGCGACCGGCGCGTGCGCACTCCTTCTCAACGCGCTTTTTCCAGTCATCGTCGTTTTTGGGGTCGACGATGATGAGCACGTCTTTGGGGTTGTGGATGACCTGCGTCGAGATCACTTCGTACGTGCGTGTCTTGCCCGCACCGGTCGTGCCGCCGACTAGCGTATGGCCGCCCATCGCCTTGTAGTGAAACGGCACGCGGACCTTTTTCGGCTCCATGCCGTGAATCCACGAGGAACCCTGCGGCATGCGATCGCGGATACTGTCGCCCGGTGCGAAAAGACGTTCGATACGCGCCTCGGTCTTTCGACCCAGTTCCGTCTTGTTCAGCCACTTCGGCAACGACGGGATGTCCGTCACGGGCATACGAAGAATGTCGTGCGCGATCTGTGTGTGCTTTTGGGTCCACTCAAAGCCCGTCCCCAGATACATCGAGTCCTCGCGCTCGCGCATCCTGCGCTGCAGCTCCAGCAGCTTGCTGATGTGGATCTTGCTAAGCCACTTCGTTGAGATCGCCATGCGAAAGCTGAGCGCCCGCCACACCTGGACCGCGCGAACGGCCAGCATCGCGAGGCAGGCCAGCGCAAACGCCCATCCGTAGGGCATGCCGGACGCGAAAATGCCGACGATCGCAATCGGCCAGACAATGAGTGGGCGAAATTCGTAGATCGGCCGGAAATGATTGATGTAGTTCATGCCGCAGGCCGTTCCATTATGAGACGGCCCGCACGTTCTACGATGCAGATGTCGTTGCCGGCTGCACGCAGCAGGAGGGTGCGCTTCCTCAACTGCTCAACGAGCGTGTCACTCGTTATCCCGTAGCCGCCGATCAGACGCTTTTGCACGGCCAACCCCTTCTCTTCCCACGTCACCTTGGCTTTCCCTGCTGCAACGTCGCCGGCGAGCGCGCGGAAGAACTCCCGCAGCATAGCCGAGCCCGGGCCCAGGATCTCAGTTAGCTCCTCCTCTGTTGGTCCGGTACGCGTTTGCCTCGCGGCTGACGGGGTTCCCCCCGCCATCCGTGAAGGGTCAACCGCAGGCGCGGCTGTGACGGGAGGTTCAACGGGTCCAGTCGCGGCCGCGGTGGCGGTCTGGGCTTCGCTGCGCTCCAACGCATCGAGCAACGACTGGGAAAGCTGTGGGCCGCCCGGCACCGCGCCTGAAACGGGAGCAGCGGCCGGTGCCGGCGGTGACGCCGCCGGCTGTGCGACAGGAGAAGTGGCTACCTCTGCCGCCGACGCAGACGGTGCCACCGCTGCGCCACCCTGATCCTGTGCGGCCGCGACCGGCGCGACCTGTGGCTGAAGTTCAAGCGCAACATGGACTGCGGACGGCACGTCAAACTTTACAGGCGCGAAGACACCGCGCTGCGCCTTGCGCTCGAACTCGACGGCAACATCCATCGCCTGGCGCACCACCTTGTGCACCAGCGCCTCAAAGCCCTGCGGAGTTTTTTCGGGGTTGATCGCGCCGAAGAGATCGGCCAGTACTGCGTTATCAAGCCCCGACAGCAGTTCGGGCGTGATAACAGTCTGCGCGAACATTGCCGTACGCATGCGCTCGCTTTTCAGCGGAGCCGGTCGACGCTGCACTACATAGTCTCCGTCGCCGATCCAGTTGCCGAAAGCACCATGTGCCGCCGGGCTCCATGGGGTGTGATCGGCGACGCGGACCATCTCAAAGTGCCTGCATGGCTCGTCGAGCGACGAACAGGCCGCGGCGAGGAACACCGCATAGATGTATTGCGGCTCCAGCCGTCGGCGTTTATCTGACGTCATGTCGGCGGCAAACTTCTGGCCACCCGCGAGGCGCATCGCGTAAAAGGTCGACTCGATGGTCGCGCGGAAAGCGCCACCCGGCTCCGCATGCAATTCAGGCGTAAGCGGCATGGACGAAAACCAGGCGGCGCATCGGCGAAGCACCGAAAGCCATTTCCGCTCGAAGTCGGCTTCCGTGCTCTCGTTGGCGCACTGGCGTACGAGCTCGATACGCTTGGCATGCGTAATCAGCAAGTCGCTCGCCAAAGCTGGGCGATGGGAGGCGGTCATGGGATGAAGCTCCGGGCGAGCTTGAGCGCCCCGGTACCGGTCGCGCCAGCGCCACTGCCGAACATCCCGGCGAGCTTCGGGATCTCAAACGAAAGCAGCAGAATGAAAACGGCAAGATCGAAAGCGTAGGCGCCGGTGGCCGTCGCGCCACTGACATTCGTGGCCTTCTGGACCGCGGTCGCGATATTGGAACCGAGCAGCCTGATCAGGACCGCGACCATGACAACGTACATGCCGGAATGGATCATCCAGTCGAGCCATTTCATGAAATAGTTTCGTGTATAGCTCGAAAAGCCCAGCGCAATCGCGATCGGTCCTAGAACAATTCCCACTGCGGCCTGAATCTGGCCCACCGCACTGTAGTAGGAAAAGACGATCGAGGCGATCAGCACAACGATGAACGCCAGAAAGAGTCCAATAGCATCAACAACGGTCCCTGTCAGGTCCGTAAGGAGCTTGATGCTGACAAAGCGCGTTTTCACAGCATCGAACATCGTGCCCGCCAGCGTCGCCAACTGGGTGCCGATGCTATTACTTGAACCGCCGGATATGTGCGTCGCCAGCTGCTCGAACCATGTCCAGAAACCGGCCGCCGACGTCGAGTACCCGAGGTACAGCGCGACGAAGATGCCCAGCACTGCCACTTCTTCAAACAGATTGACCCATGCCGAGATCGGATGGTGCGTTCCCGAAAAGCGGACGCCGACGAGGACAAGCGATATGACGCCAAGACCCCACGCAAACTTGTTCGCCTCGTCCATCACGCTTGCGCTAGCCGCTACAGCAGCGGGAATGATGCCTCCGAGCAAGCCCTGAATCTGGCTGACCGCGTCGGTCGAGCCTTTCCCGAAATCCCCATCGGCGCTTGTCAGAGGCTTCGCGCTCGTCGACGATCCCGTAGCTGGGGAACCGGTCGACAGCGTCGAGCCGTCCGGAAGGGTCATGTTGTCGTCTGCGAACGCAGCGGGCGCGGCCAGTGTGGTGACGAGCAGGCAGACCATGAGCAACAGCCAGCGCAGCCACTTGAGAGAAAAAATGGCCACGGTTCACTGCCCCAGTACTTTGGACGAACCTATCGTCGCGTTGTAGGTCGCGCGCTGTTGATCCAGTTGAGCCTGCAATGCCGCCTTGGCAGTGTTGTTTGCCTGGTCGCTCGACGTTGTTTGCGCCTGACTCACACTATCTGCCTGCTGCTTGGAGGCCATCATCTGGAGCATGTCGCTGTTCTGACTCGCGACGATATCCAGCAGGTGCGTCGTGAGTTGCGCTGTCGCTTCCGCAGTCGGCGACATGTTCAGTTGGTCCTGGATTTCCTGACGGCGCTTGGCAAGGGTGCTCACGTGCGAAATGACGTCGTTGCCCATCTGGAACATCTGCTTGGCCGTCTGGTCGTTGTTGTTGATGAGCGTGCTCTGGTCAGAAAACCACTGCGTCGGTGTCTTGCCGGACTGCGTGATCAGCGCCTGCACCTTCGTCGCGTATTCAGCGTTGGATTGCAGACCGCCATACAGGGACTTCAGTGTGTCGGTGTACTTGGTCAGGCTACTGATGTCGTTCGTGATCGAGGTCGCCTGCGCGAGCATCGCGGCGGGATTCAGGTTGGTCGCCTGCTTCAACTGGTTCAGCATCATCTGATACTGATAGACCAGGTTGGTGTCCTGATACACCTCGCCCTTGACCGCGCCGAGCGCAGTCATTGTGTTCTGGACCAGGTTGGTGGGATCGATAACGGCAAGCTGGGCGTGGCCCTGTTGCATGAGACCGAAGGTCAGCGCGGCCGTCGCCGTCGCGGTGCGGAGCAGTGTTTTGATCATGGTGAGCATTTCCGGGAGTAAGACTGACGTTATGCGTTCGCGAGGACGTCGCGCACATACGCGTCCTGCCAGTTGTCGACGCCCGACTTCACGTGCTTGTCGAGAATCGCCTGTGCGCGGCCGTCCGAGCGCAGATAGGCAAGCGATTCCTTCGGGAAGCTCGCCTGCAGCATGCGCGTCTGGGTCGACGTCACCCACAGGTAGTCGCGGTTAGGCACCGCGTTCGAGATCATCCTGATCTGGTGCTCGGTCAGACCGAAAATGTCCCGATACAGCGTCTGGTTGTTGATCGCGTCGCTGTTGGGCAGGTAGATGATGTTCGGGATGTTCTCCTTCATGATCTCGAAGTTGGCCACCCGCGCAAGCTGGCCGAGCGACTGCGTTGCCATAAGCAACGCCGCATTCAGCTTACGGATGGTCACAGCCCAGATTTCGAGCCGTGCATAGAACTTCGGGTAGGTGAAGAAGAACCCGGCCTCTTCGATCTCGATGACGGTATAGCGCTTGCCGTCGAGAATCTGCGCGATCCGGTAGAACGCGTAGTCCATGAACAGCGCGGCGGCCACCGGGAAATTCTGGAACAGGTCTCCCATCTCGATTGACAGGTCATCGGAAAGTGAAAAGCCGTCGTCTACGTGATCGAAGAACCGCCCGTTTTTCTGCCCTTCGGTCCACACGGCCAGCCGCTCGCGGAGATCGTCTGGCAGCAGGGTAATCAGGCCAGTCAGCCGCCACTTCTCGCGCCCATAGGCTTTCGCAAGGGTACGGATGCGCTCGAAGATAATTGTTTCCTGCTGGGGGGTGCAGGTGTAGTCCTCGCCCTCGATGACGAGCTTTACCCACTCGGCCACATACGACCAGTGTTTCTCGTCCCCGATCAGGGAGAGCGGGTTGACCGACGTTGCCGCCTCAAAGCGACCGGTCGCGTCGATGAACTTCCCTCCGCCGAGCAGCGTCGGGATGCGGGTCGAGCGATCCTTGTCGAAGCGGATGCGACGCGCGCCGTGCCGGCCGGTTTGTGACATCAGATAATTGAGCAGCACCGATTTACCGGCGCCGATCGGGCCAACCACGAGCGTATGGGCTTTGCCGCCGGGGTGGTGCAGATCGACGTTCTGTAGCGTGCGATGACGCGTGGGTAGACACGTCAGCGGTCCCGTCTTTTTGCCGGACTGCTGTGTCAGCCATTCATTGAGCGTTGAGCCCTCTCCCACGCTGCACAACGGCGCAATGTCCGAGACGGCGGCCGTCTCAACGAATTGCAGGCGCTTCTGCTGGTCCCAGCGCCCGGGCAACGTCGAACTCCAGGCGGCGAAAAGGTTGTCTTTCTCGGCAATCACGCCGAAGCCTGCATTGCCAATGACACCGACGACCTGGCGCGTCGCGTCTTCACATTCTTCGGGCGTGTTGCCGTAGACGATGATCGAAATGTTCGCGAAACCATACTGCTGGCCTTCTGCCTCCAGCTTGGCAAGCGCCTCGCTCGCCTCCTTCGCCAGTTGCTCACGGCCTTCGTCGTTTTTCTGCTCTTCCTTCGTGGCCCACTGCTTGATGATTGCGACCGGGTTGAACGCGGCTGCCTTGTAGAAGCCGCGGATCTTGCGGATGTACGCGCTCGCGCGCGAGGTGTCGAGGAAGCGGAACATCACACAAACGTCGAGTTCCGCATCGACCTGCGACAGCACATCGAGCGCCGCTTCCTGGAAGCCCATCCATTCCTTGACGCCGATAATTCGCGCGTAGACCTTGCCGTGGGCAGAATCGAACATCAACTGCTCGGCGCCGATGGTTACCTGCGTCTCGGTCAGGTGCGTGTCCAGCATCGTGACCGGATAGCGCATGCGACGCTTCGGCGTGCTCGGGTTCGCACGCTGATGCAGGAAGGACAGCACGTTCTGTAGTTGTAGCCGCTTCATTTTCAGGCGCGTCACACCGCCCGTGAACCCGTCGATGACCGCCTCAAAGCGCTTGATTTCGTTCTGCAGCTTGGTGAGGTCGAACACAAAGGCGCTGCGGGCAAGCACCATATCCTTTGCGGCCTCGAACATCGCGACGGCTACGTTCTTTCCGCCCACCGTCACGTGATAGCCGATCTTGTCGAAAACACGCGAGAGGCCCGTCTCCGGCGTAAACGCGAGTGCGAGCGAATGCGAGTTGCGGAAATACTTGCCGCTGCCAATGTTCTCCTGATTGATCGCATCGACGCGCGCATCCGCCTCATTCACGAACTCGCCTTCGATGCCGCCCCGGATGCGTCGGTGCGATACCCGCCACCATGCGGTGACACGGTGGTCGAAATTCCGGCATGCGTGATCGAGGTTGTCGCGCGCGGCCGTGATGTCGCCTGGGTTCGGTGTATCCGCGTCGATGCCATCAAACTCGAAAACGGTGACGAGTGAACCGTCCTTGTCGAGCACAAGCTCAGGCGTGACGAGCGTCATCCACGGCGCAATTTCCTGCACCGCACGCTTCGTGAATGGCATTCTCAACATGGAAGGTCCTGATCAAAACCGTAGGGGCGCTTGAAGCGCACACTGAACTTGCCGTGAGGCTCAGGCGCATACACGTCGGGATAGCGGTTATAGATAAGCATCACCAGCCGCCACCACGGATCTTTCGAGCTACGCCACCGAAGGTAGAAATGGACGATGATGCCGAGCGCCAGAAACGACGGGGTCCAGCTCGTGTAGGTGAGCAGCGCCGTCAGCGTGCCGTTGAGAATCGCCAGCATCCGGTCCGCCCCGCCCATCTGGCGTGGCAACGAGAGCCCGCGGCTGACCTTGTGCTGGCGCATATCAGCAGGCTACGGCCATGTGGAAGTGGTCACGCATGATCGGCACAGCGACCGATGCGATACCGAGACCCACCAGCACCACAGAAAACGTCTTCGCGATATTGCTTTCGGAATTTGCCACTGCAACGCCACCGATCACGATCAGGATGATGCCGATGCCATACAGATACGGACCGCTGATCAGGTTACTGATCGTGCAGATGATGTCCGTCAGGCCGGTGAGCGACGAATAGTCGCCAGCGGCCATTGCTGCGGCGGACGCCACGCTCAGCAGAGCACCGACGATGAGTGGCTTGCCCGGTCGCAGCTTCTTCGCGACCGCTGCGGCTGTGCTGAAAAACTTTCCTTGCTTCATTTCCTGCTCCCGTTAAAAAACCCGTCGTAGGTCATAGTCGTTGTTGCGAAAGCCCCGGATTTCGAGGATTTCGGAGACATGGCGCATCTCGCCCGTGCGTTTGAAATGCACCACATAGTTGAAACAGTCAGCGATGTTTTTGCGCATGTCGTCCAGTTCCCAGCGGGAACCGGGCGGGATACCAAGCATCGCAAGGCTTTCGAGACGGCTGAGTGCCGTGCGCGCGTTATTGGCGTGAAGGGAGGCAAGGCCACCGTCGTGGCCAGTATTGAGCGCCTGGAGAAGGTCGTAGCCTTCGCCACCACGGACTTCACCAACGATGATGCGGTCGGGACGAAACCGCAGGCACAGCGCAACAAGAAGTTGTGTCGTGACGTTCGTATCGGCGTTGGACAACAGGCGGACGCGGTTTGGAACCTGAACCTTTAGTTCCATCGTGTCCTCGATCGTAATCACCCGCTGATCTTCGGGGATCACGCCTACCATCGCGTTGAGAAACGTCGTCTTGCCCGCCGAGGTACCGCCGGCGACGAGAACGTTTTTACGCGACTGCACCAGCGCCTTGAGTGCGCGCATGAGCGCCTCGTCCTGGATGCCTTCCTCGAAGCTGATTGCTTCCGCCTCTTCCGGGCGCGCATTTGCCGCAGAGAACGCGCCCATGCTCACGTAGTCCTCGAGCGTCAACTTCGTCTCGCGATGCTTACGGATGCTCAGCGCGTGCCCGTCGATGGCGGTGGGGTTCATCACGGCCGCGATACGCAGATTCTTGTGGCCCGCGTTGATGATTCCCTTGTCGCTGCCGGCGTGCGCCGACTTGTCTACCGACGACGCCAGCGAATGGATTGCCCCTTCAAGATGCTCGGGCCGCAAATCCACGTTCACGCGCGACATCACACCCCGGTGCTCGATCCATACGTTGCGGTGATCGTTGACCATAATTTCCGCGAGGTCGGGCGCATCGAGCAGTTCTTTGAGCGGGTTCAGCGCCTCGAAAAACATCGCGACGGCCTCCGCCTTCAGCGGCTGCAGCTTCAGCAACGGGTTGTCGTCAAGGTCGTGCATGCGAGGCTTTGTGGGCGGTCTAACATGCGACTATTGTTCTCGCTGGCCTCGCTGGACGGGCTTCAAAAGGGCCACAAAATCACACGGCTTTCCCGGTGTGCGCCAATCGCAAGCGGTCATGCTTTGGTCGTGGTGGTAGCTCCGGATCCGATTGTGCACAGCCCTTCGCGACGGCGCCGTATAACGCGTTACGGGGCTATCCGAAGAAAGACCCCAAAAAAGGTATAGCTTTCCGCCGCACGGTGACTGACTTTCGCGATTCCTGCGGCGCAGTGGAATCGGGTAGGAGGCGGGGTTGCCCCCGCCGTCCTCCCACAACACCGGACGTACGGTCCACGTATCCGGCGTTTCCCGTCAGCCTCGGACCGGATCGGTCGTCGGCGTGAGCTTGTTTCGTGCGTCGTGTCGCCTGGCATCCGATGGACACCTCAGCCTCTCTCGGGGCTTCCGGCCCCTCCAGCATGGCTGCAGGCCCCCGGCGTGGCCGAGGCTTCTGCCCAGATACGCAGAGATCACGCGTGACTTGCCACTCGTGACAGGTTTGGCCCTTCGCCGCTCCGGTTTCAACGGCTACTACGACCTCTGCTGACTTCTGCCACCCCATTCCGACACCTCTCGATGCCAGTAGCACAAGGCAGGATGGCAGATCTCCCAGGGTAATACGCGCGACCTTCACGCTTATGCCTGTCGGATCTACGTCATGGCGTTCCGTGCAAGTATCGGGCTTTACAGATTTCGGCCTGCTCACCCCGCCATACCGCCTGATATCCGCTTCCTGTTCGTCAGGCCAGCGCTTTGCCTTCGGCTTCCTTCAGATTCCACCTCACGATGGACACCCTTGCCGTCCGCTAACACTTCCCCTTGCCGGGTGTGTAGGGGACTCTCACCCCCAAGTCATCCAGTTCGCCACCACAGCGATCCAGATAGCGCCTTTCACGGCGCTGCGCGCCATGCCTGGCGCACCGAAAAAAAACCCGGCACAAGGCCGGGTTGGGTTGAAGAAGATCTAAAGCGATCAACAGATGACCTCGACGGTTTCGCCGAATGGCGCCCGGCGTGCCCGCGTGAGCGGCGTGGTCGACGCCCACAGCACCGGGTAGTGCGGCGAGGTCGCCGGAAACGATCCGACCATGTCCGTCAGATAGACGAGAAACGCCGGGTTCAGACCATCGGCCGCCACGCGGTTAAACGGATCGGTGAACGCTGTTCCGCCTCCACCGCGCACGGGTTTGATCTCCGGCGAGTCGCCCCGCTTGAAGACCTGCACCTGTGTGACCCGCGTATCGCAGTCCATCACGATCAACCGGGCGGGCTTGAGCGTGTGGAACACCGACAGGATCTCCGCATCGAACTGGGCCTGCGTCTCGTCAAACACTGAGCCGCTGGAGTCCCTCACGAAAACCGCGTCGCCAACTGCCGGCGTATGCAGCGAGGGCAGGTAGAACCCAAGATGCAGATACCGGCGGTTCGGCGTGGCGAAGCTGTAATCGGTTGGCGATGACTGCTGCGCGAAGCGGTGAAGCACCGCGCGCCAGTCAACTACCGGCCGTACCGCCTCGCCTGCCATTGCCTGAAGGTCACCGGGCAGCTTGCCGCGCATCTGCGCAGCCTTGGCGGCCTGCACGACTGCGACTTTCCACTCGGCCTCCTTCACCGGCTTGTCCGCGCCCTGATACTGCCGGACTTCGCCACACGACGAGCCGGGCTCCGTTGCCGGATCGCCGGACCCGCCAGACGGCGACGGTGGCTGTGAGCCGCCACCTTTGCCGTCCGGCCCCTGACCTGGCTTCTCACCGGCCTTGTCGCCCGGCTTGTCACCCTGCCCCTTCCCGGCTGACCCCGACGACTGGCCATCAGGATGCGGCTGCGGTGACGGCTGCGGTTGCGAGTCAGGCTTCGGCTGCTTCTGCTTCGCCTCCTGGGTCAGCACGCCGTAGATCTCCTCGGCGGACTTTCCGTTGAAGCGCGCAGCGTTGAGCATGCCCTTTGGCAATACAAACCCAGACGACAGCACGATCGGATTGATCGCGTAGTCGCAGGCCTCATTCCAGCGACGATCCTCGCGCGGCCCCCGACGCCAGCAATGACCGTTGGCCACGTGCAGCACCTCATGCGCAAGCACACCGCGCAGTTCGAGGTCGGTCAACGAATCGATGTAGGCGGGGTTGTAACCCAACGACTCCCCGTCCACCCAGCACGTCTTCGCAGAGCGGTCCTCGACCATTCTGAGGCGCAGCGCGAGAGCACCGAAGAAAGGCTGCGACAGGACAAGCTCCGTCCGCTGTCTGGAAATGCGCGGATAGACCGCGCCATTGCCCTGTAACGTCACAGTGCGATCCATACAGCCCCCTTACGCGACGAGCCGCAACTGGTTGCCCGTCTCGGCCCGCTCGATCTCCGTTTCCGGGGCGATGCCCATGAAAGCGGCCATGAGCCCTTCGATCTCCTGTGCCTTGCTGGCCACCTGGGAACGCAGGACGCGCGACTCTTTCAGGTCCGCACCCGTGTGAACGGCAAGATGCGTCTTTGCCTGTTCAAGGATGTGCGTCAGCTTCGGATCGTTAGCGAAGTTCAGCTTCGGCAGCAACGCGCACAGATCGCGCACGTTGTTGGCCACGTCGAGCCGCACATTGCCGGTCGCATACAGCCGGGAAGCCATCTGCGATACCGCCTCGTACAGGCGCTCCACCAGATCCTCGTTCGCCGTGGTGATCGAGGCGAGCACATGCTGGTCGAGTTCGCTTTTCAGCGTCGTCAGTACGTTTTCCGGCAGATCGACGCCAAACTGGCTCGCGTCCGGAAACGGCAGCACCGCCATCTTCACGCCAAACTTCGTGTGCAGTTCCGCGAGGGTCGGGTAGTCCGCCTCGTTGAACAGCCCATTG
Source organism: Paraburkholderia sp. MM5477-R1 (assembly GCF_050436385.1). Lineage (NCBI taxonomy): Bacteria > Pseudomonadati > Pseudomonadota > Betaproteobacteria > Burkholderiales > Burkholderiaceae > Paraburkholderia > Paraburkholderia sp. MM5477-R1. The sequence continues at coordinate 198,188 of NZ_JBNDMC010000001.1, read as the reverse complement.
AGTTCTGCGCGGGCGAGCTCCTTCAGGTTCAGGTAGTCGGTGAGGAACACGGACACCGCCAGATCGAACTCGTCTTTTAACGAGCGCATCTTGTCGGCGAACTCCATGTACACCATCGTCGGGAGCAGGCGAACGCCAAGCTGGTCGTACTTCAGCGAGTGATCATAGAAGTAGCCCCGGATGCGGCTCGCGATCGTGAGCACTTCCTTGTAGCTTGGCGCGTGCTCGGGCAACAGGCGCTTGTTGAATCTGCCGATGCCCTTCGCATGGTGTCGGTTTTCGACCTCTTCGGTAGCCTTGCCGTCGAATCGACGGGCAACCCACGTGGAGATCGTGACCGAGCACAGCATGACTTTCGACTGGATGTTAGAGATGTTCATGAGAAAACTCCGGTAGAGAAATGGAATGGATGAGGCAAAGAAAATGGCCCTGGGCGTCGGAAGACGCTTCAGGGCCAAGGGGTTGAACTGCTTCGGGAAAAAGTTGGTGGCTTAATCGCCTTTGATGATCTTGCCGATCTCACCGCCCTGCGCCCGGATAAAGGCGTAGGAGTTGGCGACAGCCGGTGAGCGTTGCAGTGAGTCACGCACGAGCAGAGCAGCGAACTCGCGGTGTCCCGCTTCGATCATCCGCTCGGTGTACGTCACCACGCGATCGAAGTTTCCCTCGGTTGCACGAGCCGCCAACGCCGTTGAAATGGCATAGAGCGCCGACGTCTTTTCAGGGATCGGGGCTGAGTCCGGCGTCGCCAGGATGGCGTCCGGATTCGGCAGTTCGCGATAGATCTGCAGGAAGCTGACAAGCTCCGTTGCAGCGCCTTCGCCGACCGATCCCGCGTAGGAGATATGCTCAAGATGCCTTGGCACCACGCCCATCGTCTTGGCGACGAATCCCCAGCTTCGGGGACTCGGCACGTTTTCGATGTCACGCGACGTCTTCTGCACCGACAGCAGATCCTGACGAAAGCGCAGGAACGCAATCAGCTCCGGCGGCACGTCTGCTCGATTGGCCCAGGCGGACCAGTCGTCGATGGTTGGCTCCAGCTCTACAACCGTGGCAAAGCGCGAAATCACGGGATCAAGAATTCCCGTCACCCCGGCGTTGTCGGTGCGGCGGTTGGTGGCCGCGAGAAACGTGACGTGGGATGGCAGAACGTGCTCACCGACGCGGCGCGCCAGCAGCAGCTGCATCTTCGCTGCCTGAACCGCGGGCGAGGCCTGCCCCAGATCGTCCAGGAACCAGATGAGCGGGCGTCTCGCCGTCATCGCGCGTTCCAGGTCACCGAACGGCAGGAACTTCGCAGTTGCCCCATCGGCAGAAGGAAACGGCAACCCTTTCGAGTCGGTCGGATCTTCAACGACGGGATGGCTGATGAGCAGGTCGTGATTGGTGTCGCGAGCGGTCTGCTCGACGATGTCGCTCTTGCCGATACCCGGGCGACCGGTAATGAGCACCGGCAGACGCTTCGGTACATACAGCGAGAGCAGTTCGGTCAGTTGTGCGGGCGTAACTTTCATGATGGCTTTCCAGAAAAGAGAAAGCCCCGGAAAGACTACGCCCGAAGGGACGTGGTCCCTCAGGGGCGATAAATAGATGCCGACGTGTCGGCGGGTCGATGCGTCAATGACGCGGGTGAAGTCCTCAGTGTAGGGAGCGACCAACCGGCCCGCTCCCCGAATCGTCGCTTTTTTATATGGCCTTAGCTTCGCCGCCCCGGCAGCAGGATCGGGTAGGAGGCGGGGTTGCCCCCGCCGTCCTCCCACAACACCGGACGTACGGTCCACGTATCCGGCGTTTCCCGTCAGCCTCGGACCGGATCGGTCGTCGGCGTGAGCTTGTTTCGTGCGTCGTGTCGCCTGGCATCCGATGGACACCTCAGCCTCTCTCGGGGCTTCCGGCCCCTCCAGCATGGCTGCAGGCCCCCGGCGTGGCCGAGGCTTCTGCCCAGATACGCAGAGATCACGCGTGACTTGCCACTCGTGACAGGTTTGGCCCTTCGCCGCTCCGGTTTCAACGGCTACTACGACCTCTGCTGACTTCTGCCACCCCATTCCGACACCTCTCGATGCCAGTAGCACAAGGCAGGATGGCAGATCTCCCAGGGTAATACGCGCGACCTTCACGCTTATGCCTGTCGGATCTACGTCATGGCGTTCCGTGCAAGTATCGGGCTTTACAGATTTCGGCCTGCTCACCCCGCCATACCGCCTGATATCCGCTTCCTGTTCGTCAGGCCAGCGCTTTGCCTTCGGCTTCCTTCAGATTCCACCTCACGATGGACACCCTTGCCGTCCGCTAACACTTCCCCTTGCCGGGTGTGTAGGGGACTCTCACCCCCAAGTCATCCAGTTCGCCACCACAGCGATCCAGATAGCGCCTTTCACGGCGCTGCGCGCCATGCCTGGCGCACCGAAAAAAAACCCGGCACGAGGCCGGGTTGTCGAAAAGTGTTGAGACGAACGCTTATCAGGCGTGGTGCGCCACATTCGCCCGCGCGTAGACAGTCGGATGGATGCTTGCGGCCGCACGCGCCGCTTGATGCGCTTCCACAACCCGCTCGCGAGCCTGCTGGGAGCCGGCCGCTTCCCACTCAGCCTGACCGGCTTCATCGAAGCCCGCCAACGCAAAAATCGCGCGTCGCCGCGCGGCAGCACGCACCCCGAGCAGCTTGGCGTTGAACACTTCGCGCACCGTCTGCTTTGAGACGCGATTACGGTCGTCCGGGCAGTCCATGATGTCCAGCAGGTACCGCACATCGCCGCCGTCAATCGCCCCGGAAATTTCGTTTCCGAAAGCGAAGGTCTCGCGTCCATGCTCCAGCTGCGCGATCTGCATCTGGAGATCGAACGTCCGTTGCGACATCCGCCCCGCCTCGCGCTCCCTGCGAAGGCGTGCCATCTCGGTATCCCGCCGCTTGTCCGCCATGTTCGTTCGATACACCTCGGCGAACTTCGAGACAGGCGTTCCAAGCGGCTGGGGCGTCGCGTACCGCTCAGGCAGGCTGTACGCCTCAACGAGACCGTGGCGGAACAGCAGATCATCGACTTCTGCGTACGTCGGCTTGTTCGGAGCCAGCCGCATGACCATCGCGAGCAGCGCTGCATTGCCCGAATGAATGCCGCCTTTCTCGCGCGACATCACGCTCACTAACACTCGAGCCTTGTCAGGAGACATCGCGCCTCGTAGCTCGGGGACGTCTATCAGTGCCCGGCCCCACGTCACATCGGTCGTGAACCTGTCGGGCAGCTCACGATATTCCGCGAGCACCGCCTCAGGAACTGGCCACCCTTCAGCAAGCGCATACGCTACATGCACTTCATGCCGGCCGTTGAGATGCCGGGTGCGGCCGTACTCCGGGCCCGCGTAACGAAACCCGAACCGGCGCTCGCACTCGGTCTGCAGCAACTCATGCAAACCAAGGTGGCCTCGCCCATCGGCCGCCGCGTCGATCTGCTCCGACGAAAAGATGAGCCGGGGATGCGACGTGAGGTCGAAAGCGTCATACAGCAGCTTCCAGTGCGAGCGACGGATCTGCCATGCTGCCTGCACAACGCCGTTCGGACGGAAGTATGCACCGTCGATCTCGTCAATCATCGAGAGGAACAGGTCCTGAGCGGCGCCCGGTCGGCGCACCGTCAATGTCCCGTTGTAACGGGTGACGGCAACGGGCTGACCGCCATGCATAAGCACGATGTCAGAGGATCCAACGGAGAGAAGGCGAGTGTCGGTTCTGAAGACTGCCAGCACTTCAAGCAGCGTACCGATGGATAGGGAAAGACCAGCGAAGGAAAGTTGATACACGATTGCTCCGGGCAAAAGGAAGCGGGCAATCGTTCCCTTGTCGGGTCGAGTGCCCGCAGAGGGTTGAATTGATGGTTGCGCCTTACGACGCGAAAAAGTCGGGGTTACGCGACGTCGATCGCGCGTGCAATAAAGCGCGCCAGCTCCCACGCCTGATCTGCAACGAACACCTTTGCGCGCAGGAGCGGCATCACGGCATATCCGCGGCCGACAACGTCCGGTAACTCCGTTCGGCTGATCCAGTCGACATGAACAATCCAGCCTTCGGATCTGCCGATGTCAACCGAGACGGCCACGCGATTCCAGACGCTGTCTGCAGGCCAGACTCTGTCCATCCGCGCACCGCTGGTCGCTTCGTTGGCATCGTCCAGCATGTTTGCAGTCACGAGCCACTCCGGCTCAAGCTCCGTACTGCGCAACACCTTGCAGAGCATCGAACAGACTTCTCCAACGGTCTTGCCTTCCACATCAAGTCGCTCGCGGCGCGGGATGTTTCCATTTCCAGCAGCGACCGAAGCGACGAAGCCCTCGACAACGCCTGAGCCGATTGCAACGGGCTCCTGAAAACCGGCCGGCTTCACAAATGCATGGTTCATTTCTGGTCTCACAAAAGAAAAAACGCGCCCGAAGGCGCGCTCAGTGGTCTAAAAAGGCGAAAAAAAACCGCACCCATAAGGGTACGGCTCCTACTTCTGGGACGCGGCCTTACGCCACGTCGTCAATCACGCTTGCCCCACGCGCGCTCACGATCGCGCTTGATGCCGTTGTTATTTGTCCAGAGAAAGAATGCTGCAATGGACACGCCCACAACGAGAGTGATGAGGTTTGCAACCATTTCAATCTCCTTTCATTCCGACGAAGCCAACGTACCACAATAGTATCGCAACTACGGCCAGAATCCCTGTGCCGGCCGCCGTTGTGAAGTCCAGACTGGATGCTGCATGGACATATCCGACCAATCCGCCAACGGACGCAGCTGAGAGCGTATGCAGGTAGCGCGCATTCTGCTGCCGCTGGTCCTTCGTCGGGTCTAACACTTGCCGGAAGCCTGATCGTGGTTCCATGGGGATGACGACTTTCCGCAATCCGCTTGAATCCATCGTGACCGGCAGCCTCGAACCGTTGTATTCCAGTACAAACGATGGCGAGCACTCGTTTTCGTCCATCGTCTGCATAAGTGCATGAAGACGCGGCGGCAGATGCACCTGCCCGGTTTCCGGATCGAGTGTCACCCGTTCCGTAATCGTCGTGCCGCCCGTGTACTCGACCTTGACCTTCGCGAGTTTCATCGGCGACCTCCTGAAGAGGTGTCGATGCCCCCGGCGAGACGCAGCCCGTCGAGGAACGACTGATAGCCACCTGCCGTCTCGATCTGCTCGAGCGGCACATGGTTCTCACCGCCACCCGTGAGGTCTGAGCGACCGCGGCGCGTGCGAAAGCTTAGCGCCACCGGCTTCTGGCAAGGATGCTCCAGCACGTCGACAAATAACGTCTCGGTGCGAAGAGACACGCGGCCCGGAAAATTGCGGCGCGCGGGTTGAACAACAATTTGATGGGACCGAAGACGCAGGTCTTGCGCGACACGGCGAAGAACGCGCGAGGCCTGCTGCTGGAGAGCAGCGGTAGCGCCGGCGCCAGCGGATCGACGATCCGCGTAGAACAGCTTGGGCAATTTCATGTTGAACCTCGAAAAGACGAGGCAACCCCTTGCGGGGAGTTGCCCCGCAAGGGAAAGCGCACCGGTGACGGCGCGCGCAGAATCAGTGGGTAATCCGGTAGCCGGACCCGCTGGAAATCAGATAAACGTGTTCGCCAGGCGCGAATTGCTGGTCATCAACCTGCGACACAACAACGGTCTGGCCGTTGGCCCGTCGAAGGAAGACCTCGACGCCGCTGTGACGCGACATCGCAGCGCTGACGTGTTGCGAAATGAACCCGGCAGCCGCGCCCGACAGAGCGCCGGAAATATAACGGCCGCGTCCGTTCCCGATGATCTGGGAGCCGAGGAAAGCGCTGGCCGCGGCACTCACAATCGAAGTCAGCCCCGATGAATCGGAACTGGACTCGATCGTGATCTGACGAACGCGAATGATCGTTGCCTGCTCCATCTGTCCGATGCGCTGGACGTCGTAACGCTGGTACGTGTTCGGCGAGCCGAAATCCGCACTGGCGCAAGCGGTGAGAAACGAAAGCAGGACGGTGCTGATCAGAAGTTTGAACATGGTTGCCTCAACGAAAAAATGGGCAACCACCCGTCAGGGAGGTTGCCCTGACGGGGAAATGAATTTAGCGAGCGAGACGAAGACGAGGCTCGCTCGTATGGACAGTTACCCACTTTCCGTTCACCAGAACGTCGCGCATGAGCGTGCCGTTCAGGACGTAGGTATGGGTGCTGCCCAGTCGCGGCGAGCAGGGACGAACCGACAGCGTTACCGCTTCGGTGCGGCCATGAAAATTTCGAACAGTGGACATGACGTTCCTCGTTTAAAAAAATGACGAGAAACGCCCCGTAGGGACGTTCCCCACAGGGTTAAAAAGAAGAAAAGAGAGTGTTACTTACGAAGCGAGGCGCGTGAGGTAATGCAGATCGACCCGACCATTGCTGACGAGCTCGCGCTCAGCGTCGAACGCGAAGTCGTAGTCAAACTTCACTGTTGCCGTCCCGTCGCTCCAGAGATAGAGAATGGAGCCACTGAACGTCCTGATAGGCAAAGTCGCGACAGCTTGCGCGACAACACGCTGATTTTCGCGAAAGCCCCACTTTTCCGGAACTCTATGCGCTTCGGCTGAAACGGCCAGGACACGTGAGAGTTCTTTGGAAGCGATAATTTGCTGCGACATGGTGCGGCTCCTTTGAAAGGGAGCCGGTCCCGTGCGGGAGGAGGCTCCCAGATGGGTACATGGAATTGGACGGACGCGAAATCCGCCTTGTAGCTACAGCGTGCAACGAACGATGGAGAAACCATCGGGAGAAAGGAAAAGGCTGACGCGAACGTCAGCCTTTCAGTGATCCATTCAACGAGTGAATGGCTGGAGAGAAAAAATGGACGGTCCTCTGGAGGACTATCGGGAGGTCGATGCGCAGTAGCGCAGGGAATGAAGCCAGTCTATCGACACAGAGCACGGGCCACGCCCGCAATGCTCCAGATTTCCACCCGTCTCTCCCTGGCCGCGTCCCACAACGGGATCGGGTAGGAGGCTGGGTTGCCCCCGCCGTCCTCCCACAACACCGGACGTACGGTCCACGTATCCGGCGTTTCCCGTCAGCCTCGGACCGGATCGGTCGTCGGCGTGAGCTTGTTTCGTGCGTCGTGTCGCCTGGCATCCGATGGACACCTCAGCCTCTCTCGGGGCTTCCGGCCCCTCCAGCATGGCTGCAGGCCCCCGGCGTGGCCGAGGCTTCTGCCCAGATACGCAGAGATCACGCGTGACTTGCCACTCGTGACAGGTTTGGCCCTTCGCCGCTCCGGTTTCAACGGCTACTACGACCTCTGCTGACTTCTGCCACCCCATTCCGACACCTCTCGATGCCAGTAGCACAAGGCAGGATGGCAGATCTCCCAGGGTAATGCGCGCGACCTTCACGCTTATGCCTGTCGGATCTACGTCATGGCGTTCCGTGCAAGTATCGGGCTTTACAGATTTCGGCCTGCTCACCCCGCCATACCGCCTGATATCCGCTTCCTGTTCGTCAGGCCAGCGCTTTGCCTTCGGCTTCCTTCAGATTCCACCTCACGATGGACACCCTTGCCGTCCGCTAACACTTCCCCTTGCCGGGTGTGTAGGGGACTCTCACCCCCAAGTCATCCAGTTCGCCACCACAGCGATCCAGATAGCGCCTTTCACGGCGCTGCGCGCCATGCCTGGCGCACCGAAAAAAAAGCCAGCCCGAGGGCTGGCCTGAAGAGTTCGTCTTTCCGAGGGTGGTCGTTACGAACAAGAGAGAGACTTCATTGTATCGACGTGCCCGAGCGCCAATCCTCCGAAAAGACGCCTCATTAGGGGCCGATTCGCTATCACCGCGATCGTCTGCGGCGATGCCTTGACTTTGCGCTGCAACTGCGAAGATGAATCAACACGATTACTTCCACTGCGCGCCATGTCCCTTCAGATCATCGACCTCTCGTCGCTCCGCGAGCGCCTCACCAGCCCGGCCACGCGTGTCCAGCGAACCATCGCCAGCACCGCAGAAGTGAACGCGCTTCTCGATGGCGATGCCGTTGTCGCTATCGGCGTGAGCGGCGGCAAGGACAGCGTCGCGTGCGCGCTGGCCGTAGCACGTTACCTTGACCTGATCGGGCACACCGGTCCGCGTGTCCTCGTCCATGCCGACCTCGGTCGTGTGGAGTGGAAGGACAGTGCACCAGCCTGCGAACGGTTGGCCGCGCACCTTGGCTGGGAGCTAATGACGGTGCGACGGCAGGCGGGCGACATGTTGGCGCGCTGGCAGAAGCGTTGGGAAAACAACGTGACGCGTTACAGAGAACTGTCCTGCGTGCGACTGATCCTGCCGTGGAGCACGCCGTCCATGCGCTTTTGCACCTCCGAGTTGGAAACGGCCGTCATCACAAGCGCACTGAAGAAGCGGTATCCGACGCACGACATCGTGAATGTAACGGGCGTTCGCCGCCAGGAAAGCTCCGCCCGCAGCAAGATGCCCGTTGCCGCGCCGCTCGCCGCGCTGACGCGTCGCGGGAATCAGGGCATGACCTGGAACGCCATTATCGAATGGCCGGTCGAGGACGTGTTCCAGGAAATTGCCGACGCGGGCTTGGCGCTGCACGAGGCGTACACGCGGTACGGCGCTTCACGCGTCTCATGCGCCTTCTGCATCATGAGTTCCCTGGACGACCTGCGCGCAGCGGCCGGATGCACCGACAACCATGATCTCTACCGTGAGATGGTGGCAATCGAGGCCGCATCGACCTTCGCATTCCAAGGCCAACGATGGCTCGCGGACGTTGCGCCCGATCTCCTTCCTGCATCGCTTCTCGCCGCCGTGGCCCGAGCCAAGGTGGCGGCCGCCGCGCGAGTTGCAGTTGAAGCCGAGATACCGGCCCATCTTCTTTACACCGCAGGCTGGCCCACCCACCTTCCAAGCCCGCAGGAGGCCGCGCTGATCGCAAGCGTGCGCTCGCGCGTCGCAGCTTTCGTCGGCTTCGACGTCGATTACACGACAGCGGAGTCGGTTGCAGCTCGCTACGACTCGTTGCTCGCCGCTCGAGCGACCGCGGGTGCTACGCAAAGCGAGCCCGAAACGCCGGCTCAGAAGGCTTTTGTGTTCTGAGCACCATGCGGCGGTATTCGCCGCTTTCCTATTTATCCCCAACCAACTGCAAAGGCACCTTCCCATGCGCAACGACGCTACCTCTTCACTCATCGGCCTGTTTATTTTGGCCATCATTGGCGGCCTGTTCTGGATCTCGCGGACTCTCGGAGCCAGTTTCTCATCCGTGTGCACAGCGACGGTCCCGATCCTGTTCTCGGCGGTCATTCTTTTCGCTGCATGGCGGTTTCTGGACGACTTCGCCCTGCCCCTCCTCGCCGGCTTCTTCGTCATCGCGTGGCCCTCAATCTGGCCGGTGCTCGACAGCATCGCTAGCGGTGGTCGCGACACAGAAGACTTTTTCCGGCCGATCGGTGATCCGCTCATCAACAGTGACTGGGTGAAATGGGGTGTCGAAGCGCTTTTCGTTGGACTGCTTGCAGCCGCCATCTACGCGCGTCGCCGTCGTCGCTACTGGTAAAAAAAAACGCCGCTCCTTGTTGGGGAGCGGCGCTTGTCGTCAGAAATTAATCCAGTTCGAGAATCATCTGGACGAGGTCCGTGGATATTGCCTCGTCGACCGGCTGCGTCGACGCGGTGTCTTGCGGCAAGGTCCACTTCGCCTGCTGGCTACGCAGATTGCACAGCTTGTACATCGCTGAGCCGCGCGGCTCGGCAGGCACTTCGCCAAACCGGAAACTGAACCGTTCAGGCGCATGGCCCTCGCCGTCAGCAAGCCCGAGGTAGCCTGCGAGCTCGTCGGCAACACGCGCGCAATAGTCCTCGAGACCCTGTGGCAACCGGGTGATTTCGATGACTGTCTCGCCCGGCAACGGGGCAGCGTTCCGCACCCACTCGCGATACACCGGAATCGCAGCCTTCGCGAAACCGGCTGCTTCCATTTCAATCGGATAGGCAACGCCCGTGATGAAGCTACCGATCGCTGAATACTGCCAGCCCGCGTTTTCCCACGGTTGCCCGTCGAAAGACACCAAGCGGTTTTCATTATCGATCTTGTAGCATCGCACCGCCGGCATCCGGTCAAGCGCCGACGAGTCACGAGACGGCAGCTTGAGGTCCGCGGCGACCGGCACACTTGAGCAGTCATGCTCCCGCAGCACTCGCCATGCGCTGAGCGCCCCGCTTTCGCCGTAAATGGCCTCCAGCAGCGCAGCGTCGCCGTACAACGAGACTTTCGCTTGCCCGCCTACCACTTCGTCCACGCGCTCAGCGAATCCCGCAGCGGTCAGACTGCTGCGAACGTCATCGAGCGACGCTTAGGGAATCGCCGCCCGGAAGGACGTTGAAACGTCCAGCCGGATTGTCTGGTCAGGAAGCCGGAATGGCTTCGCGAGCAACGACCGCCAGGTCGCAATGTAATTTTCTGGCCTGATGTAGCCCGCGCGGCTTTGCAGCATGCCGCCTTCGCACGATGAAGCGTGTCTGAACACCCTTCGCATCACGTCGGCATATCGCCCAAATGCCATCGCTGACCACTGGTCGATGTGGGGATAACAGTTCTTCTCGTACGTCCGCTCGAACAACGCGAACATCCATTCGCCATCCGCCGCCTGGAAAGCGCCAGCCTTCTTGCCAGTCAATATAGTTGCACTCATTTGAAGCTCCGATATGTAAATGCGGAGCAGCCCCCAACGGGCTGCGAACCCGCTGAGGGAAAAGAAAAAAGCCGCCACGAGGGCGGCAGAGAAAGAGGGTCGGTTACGACCGGGAACGGCGAGGCATCTGCGCAGACATCACCAGATGCCAAACGCACAGGAGAACAACGCCGTACATCACGAGCGTCAGCAGGCCTGCGAGCAGGCCTTGACCGCCGAAACCCGCCAGCGCGCCGCAGACGAAACAGACCTTCGCCGCAGCACCGGCCATCAGCCAGCCTGCGAGGCGCCGGCCGCGCGAAGCGACGGCATCGAGAAATGCATTGCGACGCCGCTCAGTCGCAATTGACGCCGCGAACAACAAAGCAGCAACCGCGAGCACCATGAGCAGCCGCTTCCCGACGTCAGGGCTGACAAGCTCCTCGTGATGCAGGACCGCCTGCGCGAGCGATTGGAGCACCGGCACCACCGCGTAGTGGTTGGCCGCATACGAAACAGCGGCTCCAGCCGCCGCGGACTGGGCACAGCGAATGAGCATCTTGCCGACCGGGGTCGACGGTTTTTGTTGGGTCATTGAGACTCCTCCAGTTTGAGATAGGGAATTCGATGCCCCGCCGAAGCGGGGTCATCAGAGAGGTATAGCGCCGCACTCTGAACGGGTGCGACTCAGACGGAGACCTTGGCCTTTGCGGGCTTTCTGGTCTTTTTCACAGGCGGCTTTGGCGCGTCATAGCCAAATCGCGCCCATGCCGCCGGATCGATGGGAATCGGGTTCGTTCTCCCCGTTGCGAGGTTCACAAACACGCCCGAGAAATTGAGGCCACCGTTGCGAAACAGTGACCACAACAGATTGAACGCCTGCACCGAGATCGCCTGGTTGATGACCAGCGACTGCTTGCGCAGTGCATCGGCCATCGAACAGGACGGCGCATCGTCGCCCTTGTCATTCTTCGGATTCAGCAGGTCGGGAAACAGGTCGCCCACGTGAGGTAGCCTGTCATGCCGTGCCTTGCCGAACTCGCCGAGAATCACCTGGCCACGATCCGTCTCGTTGCCGCAGTCGAGGTAATAGCGAACCTTGCCCCGCTTCGCAGCCTGCGCGATCGCATGACGCGCACGCCTCGAATCGACGCAGCCAATCACCATGTCCGCATACAGATTCAGCTTCGAATCGACGCGGCGCGGCTCGGCGGTCCAGTTCGTTCCCATCAGCAGGTTCAGGCGGTTTACCAGCAGCGTCGCCTTGTACTGGCCGACGTCGTTTGGATAGAAGCCCTGCCTGCCAACGTTGAACTCGCTGACCGTGTCATCGTCGTAGACCACACATTCGATCCCGCCCGGATGCCCGAGCTCGACCATCGCGTGATGCAGCCGTGCAAGTGAAGGAAGCAAGGCGCTGCCAGTCCCGCCAGCGCCCACGACCACCACCTTCCACGGCCCGCTCAGCATGTGCGCAGGTGTCGTATGGAGTAGCGTCATACGACCTCCCGGGCCAACGCAGCCTGCCAGCGCTCTGGTATAGCGCGCTGGACCTCAAACCGGCCCTTTGCGCACAACCGCAGCGCAACGGACGGCGTCTGATGGCAGTGGCCAAGCACAAGCGCCAGCTTCACATCGTGCTGATCGTCACGATCATCGGTCGATGAAAAGAACGCCTTGCCGTGACCATGCGAATGGCAGTCAACCACCAGCCATTCGCCAGCTTCCAGTTGCGGACGCTCGTAATGGAGGTGATCCGGGCTGTGCGACAACGAAGGAAGCGGCACCAACCGGAACGCGCCAGTCGAGGCGTTCCAGATGATCCACGCCCCAACCTCGTTGGGCAAAGCCGCATGCGCCATCCGTGCGAACCCGGCAACCATCTCTCCGGGGACAGCACCGCAGCGGACTTCTGTGGCATCGGCCGCCTCGCCATACGGCACCGGCGTGCGCCAGCCATACGAGCCCAGCAGCCGGACAAGCCGTATCCACGGCCGGTTGATTTCAAGGAACACGCCATTGGACGCGATGAGCAGTCGCTCGCCAGACGCGGACATCGGGACAACCGGTTCGCGCGCCGGAACCATGACGGACGGGAACGAACCCTGCAACACCTGATCGACCGGATTCATTGCTGACCTCCGATCTTTCCGGCGACGAGCTTGCCCGCAGTTGCGTCTTTCATCGGCACCAGCGCATCGAGCGGAAACGCCTCGAAGCTGCCGTCGAGCATGTCTTTCCAGAACGCGTAGAAGCCGTTCTTGTACTCGACACGCTTGCCGCCGTGGTTCGGGTGAGTGAAGGCCGAAGTAAAAAAGCCCTCTTCCCATCCAGCGATCGCCGCGACCTCAATGCGACGCGGGACGTTGGCCGAACCGATGCAAATCTTGCCCCTGTCCCACGTGTTGAAGTACGGAGGCTCAAAAAGCGGTGTGGATGGTTCAGGTCTGCTGTCGCCTTTCAGCGCGAAGACACTGAAGCCATTGGTGCTGGCCTGAAAGACCAGTCCCGGATGAGGCACGATCGCACTGCGCTCACCCAGTTCCTCACACCTGAAAAACACGCGTCGCGGAGCCGGCGGGCACCACCACGTCACTGCCGCCGACGTCACCCCAAGCACAGTCGCGGGGAGAAAATCGGCTTTGGGCGCGGCATTGCGATCCAGCTGCATCAGTGCATCGATCAGGGCCTTCCGATCGAGCGGCCGACCGGCACCGATAATCGGGCGCCCGGTTTCGCGTTCCGCAGCGACAGGATGCACCGTTGCATAGTGCGAACCATTCTGGGCGGTATAAAGCAGCAGGGCTGACGACAACGCAACGTCGTGACCCGTCTGGCCAATCGAAACATTTTTCATTGGAAAACTCCTAGTGGTCTGCGTCAAACGGATTGCATCTTATTCAGCTTGGTGCGGGCACGCGTTACTTTCGCCAGAATGTCGGAAGCTTTAGCGGTCCAGATGAAGGGTTTTGGATCACCATTGTGCTTTTCAATGTACTGCTCGATCGTGCTGACCAACTCGGGTACCGAGCGAAAGGCTGACCGCCGTAGCTGGTTCTCGGACAGATCACGAAAGAAGCGTTCGACCATATTGAGCCAGGAAGCGCTGGTGGGCGTGAAATGCATGTGAAATCGTGGGTGCTTGGCCAGCCACGCCTTCACCTCGGGATGCTTATGAGTGGCGTAGTTGTCGGCAATCAAATGTAGTTCCCTACCCTTGGGGGTGCTGCGATCGATCTTGCGCAGGAAGCCCAGCCATTCTTGATGACGATGCTTCGTCTGGCACTGACCAATGATGCTGCCATCGAGCGTGTTCATCGCGGCGAACAACGTCGTCACACCATTGCGCTTGTAATCGTGCGTCATCGTCTGACCTCGACCTCGCTTCATCGGCAAGCCAGGCTGGGTCCGGTCCAGAGCCTGGATCTGGGACTTCTCGTCACAACTGAACACCAGTGCGTGCTCAGGTGGATCGAGATAAAGGCCGACGATGTCCTCCAGCTTCTCGGCAAAGTGCTTGTCGTTCGAGACTTTGAAGGTTTCTATCCGATGCGGCTTGAGTCCATGCGCCTGCCAGATGCGCCTCACGCTCGCCTCGCTGACGCCGGCCACTGCCGCCATGCTGCGCGTACTCCAATGCGTCGCGTTATCGGGACGCTGCTGCGTGGTCATCGCCACGATGGCCTTGACCTTGCGCGCAGAGATCTTCGGCTTGCGCCCGGGTCGCGTCTCGTCCCGCTCGATCCCCGCCACACCGTCCGCGATGAAGCGCGCTCGCCAGCGCGCCACCGTGCCTCGCCAGATACCCAACTGCACACCGATCTCTTTGTCTGTGTGGCCCAGTGCCGCGAGCAATATCATCTTGGCACGCTCGGCCAGTCGTACCGGAACCCTCCGCCCAGCCGCCCACGTTTCCAATTGTTTGCGCTGGCCTTCGCTCAGCTCAACTTTTGCCGCGATTCTCATGGGTTCTCCCTCATCACCTAGAAGGAGACTCGCAAATCGCGATTAAGTTGCATTATTTACGACGCACTACACTAGTTAGGATCCACCACCAGCGCCAGAAGGCGATCGAGGTGATGAAGCATGCGCAAGCCAAGGCTCCATTGCGTGTACTGCTCGCGGATGCCCTGTCGTGTGTTGGAAAAAGTGATGAAGCGGCTGTACTCGGTCGCTTCGCCCGCCTGGAATGCGTTCTCCATGTGGTCGTCAAGCAATTCGCCTGTTCGCTCGTTGTGCGCGAGGAGCAGCGTGCAGCCCGAATAGATCGGTTGCGCGTCATAGCCATCAGAAAGGCACCCGGACTTGCCCGCCTTGCGTAACAGGTGCTTCAGGGCGAGCAGTTCCACGCACACCCTTGCCACCATCGCGGGAGACGCCTTGCGCAACTCCCGCAACTCGTTATCCGAAAGCGTTGAAGACCGTGAGCGGCGTCCCTCGACTTTTGCCGGAACGCGGATTTCGTCAGGACAGAGCAGCGGCCGAAGTACGGACGGGAGATACCGATCAATAACGTCGGCGTCGTCGCCATTCATCTCCTGCAGCCACTCCCGCACGTCCTCATCGGTCGCGCTTTCGTCGCCCTCCCAGTGCATGCATGAGGCCTCGCAAAGGAACCAGCCGGGCGTACGAATCAAAACCGTCTTGCCGGACACGCGATCTACCGCTTCAAAGATCGTGTGCAGCAGCAGTGGATGGGCGCGTCGGAGCGGTTCGGCAAGAGCGCCGACCTGGTGCACCCATTCGTCGGAGCACTTCACGCCGAGATGCAATGGCGTGCGAGGCTTGAACTCATCATGGTCGTACTGGTGCTGGATGGCATCGGTGACTGCGTTGGTGTCGCACAGCTCCAGTCCGAACGACATGAAACGAAGCGGCGCCGGCAACTGCCGGCGCGCCCACGCAAAGAAAGCCTGCTGGAACGCGTCCACCGGACTGACAGGCGCCTCTACATCAGCCGCGAGAAGCGGCCCGTGCCTGAACTGCTCAAGCACGACCGCATCAACCGACGTGTCCTCGCGCCACTTCAGCGATGCGCGGACAGGAACGTCTTCAGCAACATCCGGCAGTGTCAGAACACAATCGGCAGATCGATGTCGGGCAACGGCAGCGACTGGCGGTTGCCAGGACGCACCGGCGCCCGCATCGACCGGTCTATCAGTGAATGAAGGATCGAACAGCATTGGCGAACCTCGTCGTCATATAAAAAAACCGCCCTTCCGGGCGGTTCCTGGTTGAACCCGTTGGCCGGGTCGGCTAGAGCCTTGAGAAGCGTCTGCTTACGCATACGAACCCTTGGCGCCTGCCGCGCGGACAAACTTGTAGGTTGCGACATCGCCCGTGAATTCGGGGCCGTCGACGGACGCGGTCGTCAGCTCGGGATACTGCGCCGAGTAGAGATCGCGAACATCTTCTGGCGAGAACGCCGGGCCGGGATCGGCAAATGCAACGCCGTTGTAAGAGAACTGGCGAACGAGCGCGGTGATCGAAATCGACATGACCCTGCCTCCTTAAAAGAGCGAAGCGAGGTCGGTGCCGCTCGAAGCAGGCTCCGCAGGCGCCGGAGCATCGGCTTTGCCTTCGTTCGCGGCGACCGGTGCGTCCGACTCCGACGATTCACTGTCGTCATCCTCAGCGTCCCCGTCTGGTGACGATTTCGCCGCGGCTGGCGAACTTCTGCCAGCCTTGCCCGAGAGAGCTTTGGTCGCTTTCGTGACCTGGGCCTTCTGCGCTTCACCGAGGATCGCCGTCGTTGCGGCCACCTGTTCGGCCAGCGACGCATGAGCGCCGGTGTACGTCGCCAGATGCTCGGCAAAGCCCGCATCCAGTTCCGCCGCCGTCGCGGTCATGACGAGCGGCTGACGCAACGCCGTGTCTTTCGCCTCGCCTTCCGGCATGACGACCACGACCATCGCATCACCCTTCATCTTCATGGCCAGCTTCAGCCCACCGCACGACTTCAACAGCGCTTCAAGTTCAACGAACATAAAAACTCCACAAATAAAAAAGGACCGCCTGTGGGCAGTCCAAAAGAGAAATGAAGCAGACAGGAAAAGTCCGCTTCGGTCGATGCGCCAGAGGGCGCGTTAATACTTGAGAACCTTCGGAATCTTCCCGGTGTAGTCGAAGCCCTTGACGTTGAGCAGCGCATCGATGACTTCCTCCTTCGATTTGCTGAATACCTTCTTGAACTCGTCGCCGAGCGCGGCACGGATGCCAAGCTCGTCGGCCACCACCATCATTTCCGACTTCGTGATCAGCTCCAGAAACTCCTTGCAGAGCTTCCAGTGCTGGTTGAGGTCGAGTCGATGATGACGGCACAGACTCGTCAGATGGTGAACGTCCAGACCCTGGATCGCAGCGACCGTGACGCCAGTGAGAGCAAGCGCGAACTTGTCGTCGTCAGCGGCGGCCACGGACGTTGCGGCCTTGGCCACATCCGACACCGCGATCTTTTCTCCGGTCAGCTTCTCCCAGATGCCCTTCATGGTCGAGTCATCGACACAGCGGGCCTGTCCGGCGAGAGCGATTGAGACGAGGTATCGCTGGGCTAGCGCGGCATTCTGGCCAACCTCGCGACGCAGAGCCTTGCGCCACAACGCCACGCGATACGTCTTGATACGATCCGATTCAGCAACGACCGTCGCCGGCGGATTGCTCGTCGTCGACGGTGCGGTGCCGGAGGCTTTGGCTGCAGCCTTCGCCGTGCCAGTGCCATCGGCCTTCGCTGCGGGCTTCGGCGCGACAGCAGCTTTTTCAGCCTGCAGGCGCTTGGCCACCATCTTCATGTTACAGACGGTGTCGAAGCACTGGCCCTTGTAGACCTTGCCGACTGAGTCCGGAAGGCCGCTCACCGCCGCGCCGTAGTTCTGGCACGCGTGGCAGGCTTTCGCCTGTTCCTCGCCGACGCCCTTTGCACCCTCCACAGCAAGCTGTATGCGGGTGTGGTTGTCGCCCGCGCGCACGATGCGCACGACGGGGAAATCATCGCGAAGGCCGGTGGCCACCACCTCAAGCTGTTTCTCCGTTTTCTCGTTGAAACAGGTACGGTTCGTACAGTTGCCTGTGGCAATGGACTCGCCGAACATCTCGCCTTGTGTTGACGAGTTGTGGGGGCAGCTGACGCAGTCGGTTTTGTCGAAGATTGCAGCAGACAACGAACAGGCGACCTGTTCGATCGTCTTCTTCACTTCGGCGACCGACTTGCCTTCCTTGATGATGACGGGAAGCAGCTTGTCCTGTGTTTCTTTGGGAAGCGCGGCTAGGAGCTCTGCGTGACCCAGAAGGATTTGCCGGGTGTTGAGCGCCTCGAGAACCGAAGCACTGCAGTTCATGAGCGCCAGGCGCTTATCGAGCGTGGCACGCGACCATCCGAAGATGCGCGCGACTTCGTCGCGATCGCCCTTGCACAGCCCGACCTGCTCGGCTGCTGCAATGGCTTCCTCGGCAGGCGACATATCCGCGCGTTGAATGTTTTCGATGATCGCAAGCTGTTTCGCTTCGACTTCATCGATCTCCTTCACGACGACGGGTATATCGTAATCCTCGCCATGCGCCGTCATGGCCGCTCTGTATCTGCGGCCACCGGCGACGAGAGCGAATCCGCCATCAGCAAGCGTGCGAACGATGACAGGCTGGATGACGCCCTTCTCACGGACCGAAGCCGTCAGCTCTTCCATTTCCGCCGCATCGAAGTACGTGCGGGGATTGGCAGCGATGGTGATCCGTTTGAGGGCAAGAGTAGGTTGCTGTTGCATTGTGGGTCTCCGGAGAGGGAACCCAGCCCCGCCGGGAGTGAGCTCCCGAAGGGTTGAACAACAATAGACCGGTCAAAGCCGGCGAGTCGATGCGTCAGGGACGCGGGTGATAACGCAAAGATACCGCCGCGCCTACTGCCATTCGACGCGCAAAGCTCGCGTAAACGCAGTGCCTTTCCGGTAAACGAAACAGGCCAGCGCATTTCGCGGACGAAAAAAACCCGGCACGAAGCCGGGTTTGATCAGGGTACGAGCGCGACGCCTTATCGGCGCCGCTCTCATCTCATTGCAGCGCAACGGCGATGTCCCGAAGACAGTTGACGGTTGGGACGGCGGGTGCGGCATAGGTTAGGCAACCTTCCGATCTTGGTCAATCGATTTTGAGGTCGATCGTTTCAAGGCGGCAGCGAGAATCCAGAGCTCGTTCACGCCGAGGATTTTCCGGAAGTGCTTCTCAGCTTCCAGGAAGCCCGCGGCCGTCCAGCGCAAGGCCATGTCGGCGTCACGATAGCGCTTCACGCGCCCCGCGACACGGCGCACCGCGCCGTTCGGATTCTCGATGATGTTGGTCGTCGACAGGCCGCGCATGAGCGCCGGCGTCAGGCCCAGCTTGTTCACCGTGAACGTTTCCTCCAGCCCCTCGAGCAGTGCGGCCGAGGCGTCCGGATGGTCGGCCTTGAGCCACGCCGCGTGCGTCTTGAGCTTGGCGATGCCATCGTCGGCCGGCAGCTTGTAGGCCGCCTTCATGATCGCGGCGGTTTGCGAAACGCTCTCTTTCGGCAGGCGCTCAAGGACGTTGCGCTGCTTATGCACACGGCAGCGCTGCACGTGGGCGCGTTCGCCGAAGAACTCCTCGATGGCCGAGCGCAGCGCTTTGGAACCATCGATCACGAACAGGTATTCGCGATCCGCAGGCAGGCCGCGCTCGATCAGTCCGCGCAACAGATCCTTGACGACCTGGGCGTTCTCACTCGAACCGCTCGCGAGGCCCAGGAGGTGTTTCTCGCCGGGACTGTCCACGCCGATGGCGGCGATGATGTGACGCGAGTCGACGATGATGCCGTCCAGGTAGATCGCCAAGAAGTCCTTGTCATCGAAGCGCCGCTCCATCAGCTCGGTGAGCGCCGTCTGGCTGGCCTTGATGAACTGGCGCGAAACGCTGCTCTTGGAGATGCCGACGGTGCCGGCCATCTCGGGCAGGACCTTGGCATATTTGCGCGTCGA
Source organism: Paraburkholderia sp. MM5477-R1 (assembly GCF_050436385.1). NCBI lineage: Bacteria > Pseudomonadati > Pseudomonadota > Betaproteobacteria > Burkholderiales > Burkholderiaceae > Paraburkholderia > Paraburkholderia sp. MM5477-R1. The sequence goes on along the minus strand of NZ_JBNDMC010000001.1, from coordinate 178,545 downwards.
CACGCCCGTGACCATGATCTCGTGCACCCGCTCGGCGAGCCGCGGATTCTCGTTCAATTGCTCGTAGGCGGGGACCGGCACTTCGCCGCCGCCACGACGCCGCAGGCGCGGCCGCTTCACCTTCAATTTGCGTTCGTCCATCACGATCTGGCCTGGCTGCGAGCCGTGCCAGCGGACCTCGCCGCCTTTGCGGCCCGGATGCTTCTCGCCGGCCACTTCCGTCGCCGAGATCACCAGCAGTTGCTCGACCAGGCTACGGCCGGCTTCGTACATCAACTCGTCGATGCTGGTGCGGGTGTTCTGAATTAGATCGAGCATGGGCAACAGAAGCTGACTGTTCTCGGCAAAACAGGCGCGCAGCCCGTCCGGGTCCTGCTTAGGCACCACGTGCAACGGCGCGCTGGCGCTTTGGGGCATCTCCTTGGTACGCTTCATTTGGCGGTTCTCCTTGGTTCCCTGTCCGGGAAGTTGGTCGTCGAAACCCGATTCTCTCGGATTTCCAACGGGGAACCGCCGCCTTCAACCTTCAACTACGCCCGGGACATTGCCAGCGCAACCGCCTCCAGCTTCAGCGGTCGCGACAGCAGGGTCGTTACCGCGCCGGCCAGCGTCCATTCGCCGAACTGCTGCTCATGGCTTGCATGCACCAGGCGGTCCAGACACAACACCTGGACGCCGTCGGCCTCGACGGTGCCAAGAATGTTCGCCTGCAGCGCGCGGTTCGAGCCCTTGCGCTTGACCGTCACGACACCGTCGCCCACCAACACCGACACCTTGGATTCCTTCATGCAGCCTCCTTCAACAGTTTGCGCATGTCGCCGCTCTCGCGATCGGCGTTCAATGCGAGGTCATGAACAAAACGGTCCAGCAACGAATCCATGTGCAGGAATGTTTCGTCTTCAAGCTCGGGCGTCGCCCAGTCCAGTCCTGCCTGTGTTGCATCACGCTTGTGCGCAACCATCTGGTCCTGGTACTCGTCGATGCTGCCGGGCAAGTGGAAATACAACACCTTCAAGATTCCCTTCCGGTTCCAGCGCAGCGCGCGCCGCATCGCCTGATACTCGATGCGCCACGTCCACGACCGGTCGTAAAAAAGGATGTAGTCAGCATTCGGCAGGTTGTAGCCCGCACGCCCCGACGCCTTCGTAGCGAGAAGCCCCGTAGCCAGCCCCGTCAGGAACCGCTTGTCCTTGTCGGACACGCGGCGCTTGATCGGTATCTCGCCATGAAACGGCACCGACTGCACACCATGCGACTCAAGCTCACGCGCCAGAAGATCAAGCACGCCCGGGTTCTCTGCGAACACGATCGCCTGCTTGCCCTCGGCCGCGATTTCCCGCATACGCGAGATCACCGCGCGTTGCTTACTCGTCAGCCCGCCGACGACTTCGACGCCCTCCATCCCGTACTGCGGATAGTTGGCGGCAAAATGCACCGCACGAATGCGCGCGAGGATCGTGATGAGGTTGCATGCCTTGCGGTCATCGCGTGATGAGCGATACCAGTCTGCAAACTCATCAGCCGCTCTCAGGTACGTGGCCAGATGCCCACGGTCCCAGTCCACGGTTTCGACCTCGAACTCCGGCGGCTCGATCTTGATGTACTTCGCGACTTCGGGCTCTGCCACCAGCCGCCGCTTGATATGCGGCGCAAGCATCGCGCGGTAGCCGTGCAGGTTCCCGATCTTTGGCACCTCGCGTTTCGCCCCTTCCTGCAGGCTCTCCGCGAACTGCCATGTGACCCATTCCAGAACTACGAAGTCATCCCGGAAGCGGTCCACACCACGCATTGCATACTCGACGGTGTTGATCCAGTTTTCCTCCAGATAACCGAGCCGGTAACCGTAAGGCTGTGCCGCGGTGCCATCACCACCAGAAAACGCGATCAGCCCGAAGGCATCACGCGGATAATTCGGGATCGGCGAGCCGGTGAGCACATAACGACGTCGCGCCGAAAGCTGCCAGAGCGCGCGGCTCTGGTCGCTCGTCGGATTGGCCAGCCGCTCGCCTTCGTCGGCAACCAGCAGACCAATGCGCCGCCGCAAGCGGTGTGCATAGGTCACGCGCTTCGACGCCTCCCTATCGACCGGCATACGCGCCGCTCGTAGGACATCAGGTTGAACCGGCGCAGATCATTCAGGTCCGCCGCACAACCGATGACCTTCACGTCATCCGCATTGATCGGCAGCATCGCGATCTCCTTCATCATCTCGTCAATCAGACGCGACTCAACGACGATGAGTCCATGCCTGACCTCCGACACGAGAATGAGCGCGAGCGCGAGACGCGATTTGCCGCATCCCTGCTCCCACGCGATCACGCAACCGGACGGCTTCATGAGGGTCTCAACAAGATCCTCCGTCTGGAACTCCCAGTTCAGCCAGCGATCGACGCCTAACGCCTTGACTCTGGCGTGAAGCGCCGCGGCCTGCTGTGGAAATCTCACCGTCAGCCCTTCGTGCACCACCTCCCAGCCTTCGGCAACGTTATCGACCGCAAACCGCGCGTTCAATTCATCGACCGATAGGTGATAGGTAGCGCCCTTCACGGCATAGCGGTATCGGCCATCGTCCTCGCGTGCGAAGCTGACAGACTCTCCCGCCATCACGAGGGGACTGGCCCAGCGCGTTAAATCGACCTTGTGGGTCTCCCGCGCCTTGCCGGTGACGACATCCGAAGATCCAGCGCCTGTGGTCCACGCGACATGCCTGAGCGGTGTCGCCTGACGCACGCTCCGTCTCGCCCGACGCTCCAGGTGCTCAAGGAAGCCGGGCGCAAACTGCGGCTCGCCACCGACGCTGCGGATGCGGTCGAGCAGCTTGCCAAGCGCCGCGCGCGGATCGTCCTGCATCAGGAACGTCTCGAGATCGAGCAGCCCCTGACCGGCATAACGGAAGCCGCGTGGCAGTCTGTGGCCGTCGCGCGAATAGATGCGCTCAACAAAGACACTGTTGAGCACCATCGCCTCGTTGAAGCCGCAGGCGAAGCCCAGGCGGATTCGCCGGCCGTCATGCGAGATGACGACGGACTTGTTGCCCGTCACAGCCCGCGTGATGGCCGGGACGCTGTCATCGAGTTTCTGGAAGCGCAGTCGCGGTTCGCCAAAACTTCTATCCTCGTAGTGCAAACCGAGGTCTGGGCCCGGCAACGCGAGGTTTTCGACTTTCGTTTTCAGGAAGTCCGATGGCCTGGATCGGTATCGGTCGAATACGACGACAGCAGTGCGTACATTCGCGCCCTCCGAACTGAACGCGTCGGGCGGCAGCTCGAAGAGGCCCGCAGCGCGACGTCGCGCCGAATCACCGAGCCCCCCGGTCAGCACGGCTTCCGCCGTAGTGATCGGGAGTAAGGCGACGACGATATTGGCCGCGTCCAACGCCTGATGCACCGCGTACTCGTGACTTAGCGCGCTGGTGTTGGCACCGTATCTACCCCATGTGGTGCACTCAAACGGCTTCAGGTGCGGCGACTCCAGATGGACCGAAAACGGTGGGTTGATGATGGCGACGTCGAAGTTTGCCGGCTGGATGTCCTCCATGCCGGCGTGCCTGAATTCGCAGTCGAAACCCGCTTCTTCGAACACCTTCTGACACTGCGTAATCACGTCCGCATGCACGTCGACGCCATAGACCGCGTAGCGCTCGGGGTCGGCATACTGAAACAGCCGGCCAGACCCAACCGAGTTATCGAGCAGTCGGATACGCCGATCCAACCGCCAGCCGCTGATGAAACTCCACATGAAGGCGGCGATCGCGTCGGGCGTGAAAAACTGCCCAAGGTGCTGACGCCGTGCTGCGGCCAGTTCCCCCTGATGAGCGACCGACGAAGCCTGTGAACCGAGGCTTAGCAGCGAGCGCAAAGGCTCGTACCAGTCCGGCGCGAATGAAAACAGATCTCTCTGCATGATTGGATCCATAAAAAGAAAAGGCCCGCGTGAAAGCGGGCCAAAGAAGAACGCCGGTCGTACTGCCCGGCGGGGAGATGACTACAGTTGATAAAACCTGCGCACGGCTCGCCGACGGGCGGCGAACGGCTGGCCGCCCGTCACGTGCAGCGGAGCCTGCATCACGATATGGCGCAGCGCAGCGGCGCGGAACGTCGGCGAGTAGCGATCACGCTCCCGGACAATCGACGTGAGAACGTCGTGCGGGAGCGCGTACGTCTGCGCGACATGGCGCGAGAAGCGGATGATGCGTTGACGGAACATGGAGGCTCCCGCATCAGTAACGGTCACGCGACGCGAGGTGCTCGGCTCCGAACTCGCTGATGAACAACGACAGTGCGTCGCCCACCTGATGCGAGAACTTGAACTGCCACTTTTCGTTGAACATCACGACGTCGAGTCCATGAAGCGAGACCTTCTCCCGCGTTTCGAAGTGGTAATCGACAAGTCGCCCCCGGCTGAGCTCGACCGATAGCACATCGAACCCGGCATGCCCCGCAAAGGTGGAGAGCCCTCGCGTGATGCACGCCGCAGTCTCCTGTGACTGATACGTGGCCTTGCGCGCGCTGGACCGATAAGCCGGCTCGCTCCAGATGCGCGCTTCCAGCACGATCGCGCTGGAGGTGCGCTTCATCTCGGAATTAGGGCGGATGTTGAAGCCGTTGATGATCAGCTTCGCGGCCTGCATCAGACCAATGCGCTTGCCGGCATCGCCACTGTAGGTGCGTTCCAGATGTGCCCAGAACGCGTCGAAGTCAGGACACGTCCCCGCCTTAAGCGCGCCGGGAATATCGATCGACGCGTTAGCCAGTTCCTTGCTGCTTTCTATCTCCAGCCGTCCGCCTGGCGGCGAAAAGCGTCGTACCGCCTCGCTGACAAGCACGTGAGAAAGTCGATTGCAGAAGTCGCTGAGTTCGCGGTCCGTCTTGTACTCGGATCGCGTCTCTGTCGCGCGGTAGCAATACTGGCCATCGCCCGGAAACAGCGCGGTCTCTGCTGCGCAAACTTCCAGATAGGCGGCTGCGGCCTTCGCCTGTGCGTCCTTGAACTGCTGAACAAGTGCTGTGTACATGGTGTATCCCTCGATGAAATTGACGGGACACCACGCCAGAGCGGGATGGATCCCGTCTGGGTTGAATGAGCGACCGCGAGAAGCAGCCGTCAGATGATTGCGCGGATGCGCGGTAGTCGATGCGCGTATGCGCGGGTGATGCGTAAACATACCGGCGCGCAGACGTGTCGGCCAAGGTTAATGGCTGGGTTTTGGGCCCGTCTCTTCGGAAAGCTCGACACAAGTTATCAACAGTTTCTGTGCGCAAAGCTGTGGATAAGCCGTCGCCGTGGGTCCGCGTCAGCGCGCTGCAAGCGCAGCGAACGACCCGGCGAATTCACCGGTCCGATGTCCCTGAATTCGACCGATCGGACCGGCAGCGTTTAACGCGTTACAGGTCCACCCGGAGAATGCTTGCGCTTTTGCTATGTCTTTCCGGGCACATCATTACTCCGCCCTTTCGAACCAGCATTCTCCAAAGATCCTAATGCTCCGTTTTTCTCGCAGCTTTGCGCCCGCCCATGCCTGACGACTCGTCCGAAAATAGGCGCAGCGCCGCGCTCGCGGGCACGCTCAACATCGGTCATCATGAAACTCAGTCAACGCGCAACGCTTTCCATCCTCGCCATCGCCGTGCTTACGTCGGTTGCGACCATTGGCGTCGCCGGACTTCAACTGCGACATCAACGCGCAGCAGCCGATGTGGTGATCGACACGGCAATTGTCTCCGAACTGACCGGCGTCTCTGACGCGATCAGGGATATGCCGGTAGCGCTACGCGCCGGAGTTCTTGCGCGGCACGAGGTGCAATCGGAACAGGCACTCAATGAGTCGCTGAACGCGCAGAGGGCGAACCTCGCCACAGCGGAGCGCCAGCGCGCCAATGAGCTCGCATCCAGCGACAGGCGTTCGGCCTCGCTTATCGCGCTCGCCCTGTTCAACGCTTTCGCCACTGCACTCGGCGCGATCTCGCTCTTCGACGCGTATCGCGCAAAGCGCGGACACCCACCGTCTTGAAACGCATGCTGCAGACCAAAGAACAACTGCAACCCGCAACGGGCTATTGCATTGAGACGCGCGCCGTCTCGCTGTCAAATGGCTACTTTCCCGGCCTGGTGCTTGAACGGACCTTTATCCAGAGGCACGTGGTCGAGGGCGTCACCTTCTTCGAATTCCAGAACGCGTCCGGCGTCCGCCATGTGATCGACGTCGCGACGATCGAGCGCATCGTTCCGCTCGGGCGCATGGCCCAGCGTGGCGACGCACTCAGGACCTCAGAGGTTCAGCCATGATCACCATCGTCTTCGAATTCCTTGACACGAGCCGCGGTCAGTCGGGCCCTTTCGGTCTCGCTGCGCTGGGCATGCCCGATTGCTGGATGGACGCTCTGATTGGCGACGGATATATCGAGCATCGGGACTACATTGCACCGGGCATTCTCCGACGCGTCGTTGCCCGCTTCCCAACCCGGGACCATCGCGACCAGTTCGCATGCAGTGTCCGTCAGGTAAGCAAGCTGCTCGGCACTTACGCGTTCCGCGGCACCGCCGGCGTCGGCGATCGCAGGTTTCAGAAGGATTAAACGATGACAGACGTCACGTTCGACGGATTGGTGACCTCGCTCGAAGAGGTGCAAGAGAACCCCGCACGCTTCGCTACGCGACTTGAACGCGCAAAGCGCTCACCAGGCTTTGCCGAGTGTCTCTGCCAGAGCGCGAGCGGGGGAAAGCCACTTCGGCTCGTCGTTCGCCGGTATGGCGCGCTCTTCCATCTCGCTCGCTGGCCGGAGGAAGGCACCCATCACAACTCGAAAACCTGCTCGTTCTTCGCCGAAACGACCGAATCCAGCGCTTCCGCTGGCGATGAACAGGACGCGATCCGCAGTACGCCTGCTGGGCTGAATGCCAGACTCGACGTTTCATTGACCGTCCGGACTGTCGGCACGGTTAAGGCAGACGGCACGGCGAAAACCACCAGTCGGTCAACGTCTCGCCGCACGGCGCCCCTGCTCGGTTTCCTGCAACGTGTATGGCAGGACGCGGGCCTCAACCAGTGGTCCGGCGGGCTCCAGCGTAATTGGGGCACCTGCAGTTCACAGATTCTTGCCGTTCTTGGCGAGGGGAAGATCAACGGAAAGCCAATTCAGGATGTCGTGCATGTGATGCGCCGATATGAGGAAAGCGAACAGGCGACCATCAAGGCCGAGTTCGATTCCTTCCTCAACCGGATTCGCACAACCCCTGCCGCATCAGATCGCGGCGTGGTCATCGCCGAGGTCAAGTCAATCGATCCCTCGAAGTACGGCTTCATCCTTCGGCTGCGCCAGACCTTCGAAACGTTCTACGCGTCGAAGCAGCTTGTCGAAAGTGCAGCCAGATCCTTCCGGCATGCGTGGCCGATGATTGGCAAAGCCGAGGCACGTATCGTCGCCGTGCTCATCATTGAGCGTACCAAGGACGACAACCTGCGCGCGATCGACCTCGCATTGCAACTGTGCAACCGTTCGTTCATTCCGTGTGACTCGAGCTACGAGGTGGACATGGCGAACCGGCTGGTGGAAGAGCGCCGACGCTTCCTGAAACCGATCCGTCGCGACGACGCAGATAAAATGCTGCCTGACTTCCGGCTGATGGATACGACGCCACCCACCGCTATCGAGGTGTATGGCATGGAGTCGAACGATGCCTACCGCGCCCGCAAGACGGAGAAGCAGGCTCTGTATGCGCGGGGTAGCGAGCCGTGCGTCGAATGGGTGCCGCCTTCCCCGCTCGGCTCTGTCATGCTCCCACCGGCGACTTGACTTGCCGCCCGAGCCGATAGGTTGGGGCAGGCATAGCTCATAACAGGATCGCAAAGATGGAATCGAATTCGTTTTTTCTGCGGCGCGCCGTAGCACGCGGCGCCGACTGGCACGTCAGTTATCCGGCCCTCTGTATGGCGAGCTCGACCGATCCGGTCGACGAACGCCGAAAGCAGATTGTCGTCGCGGCCGCGGATGACGCGACAATCCGAATGGCCTTTTTCAGTTCGTTGGGTGCCATCCTCGATTTCCGTGCGGCATGGACGGAGATGGATGCGGCTACGCGCGGCTGGCTTGCTTTCACAACCCGCTGGAACCGTTGGTGGCTGCCAGACGTCGCCGCGCTCGCCAGCATCGAACGCTATGCGCATGCGCCGACCGACGTGCGCCTCGCCGGCGGCAGCGCGAGCGTTGCGCCGCACGACACCGAAGCGTTTCGTCGTTACCTCGACACGGTTGAGCAGCATTACAGGCGCGACGAGGCAATCTCGCGCGCCCTTTTCCCGGCTGAGGCCCCGTTCGCGTTGCACTCTGGTTGCCTCACCCCATAGACCACTCCCCTTGCTGAGCGACAGGCCATGAGCAGTGTTATCCCGTTCGCGCGCCTGCGCGTCACCACCGACAATCACACCCACCGCCCCGGTGAATGCGCGCATCACAACATCAAGCTCGACTCGCGAGGCGGCATTGTCACCTGTCGCGATTGCGGCGCGTCTCTTTCTCCCTTCTGGGCGCTGACCATGCTCGCTGAACAGTACGAACTCGCGCTGAATCATGCAAGGCGGCTTGAGGACAGGCTTGCCTGCGCGGATTCCCGCATTCTCGAACTGTCAGCCGAACTTGACGGCCAGACACGGACAAAAGGGCGCTTAAAACCCGCGTCAACCTGAACTTGACAGGCCGTGCCTTCGTGGTCGAATGGTGAACCATCTAGCCGAGAAGGATCACCATGAAGCGCACGTTCGCCTGCGGTCATTCGGGCAAAGGCAAGTACTGCCACGCCTGCGACGCAACCGCAAAAGCCAAAGAAGAGGAACGTCTCGCGCGGCAAGAAAAACGGCTGTCAAAGGCCGAAGCCGCCGCCTCAGACCTCATCGACCTGTCCTGCGTCGATCATCTTGCCTCTGTTCAGAGAGAGGCCCGACTCGTATTGACCAAGGTCCGCGACGGAACCCATCCGTGCGCGCTGAAGGGTAAGCCGATCCGGTCTTCCAACGGGCAGCTTTTCTCTGTACCGGTCGGACACACATATCGTCTGATGTTTGACGCCGTCTCATTGCGCCCTCTGCGGCTGCTATCCCACGAGGTGTATAACCGCGCCGTCGACACTTTCAGGGTCTGACTTGTCCCAATTAGTGTTTTTTTCTGTCGTTATGTGTCGTATCGCCGGTCGGTCAACATTACAATTGGTCAAGCCAAACCGACCCGACAAAAGCCGCCATGACTGATGAACTCTTCCCTTGCGCACACTGCGGCGGCAACTGGGCTTTCGGCTGGTCCCAACGGGTAACAGGAAGCCGGTCGAGGCCTTCTACCGAATTTCTGCAGATCGGCTCAAGCCGTGCGCCGATCATGAACGACATGGAAGCACGCTCGCTCTCCGAACCGCCGACGGAGCGCCTTTGCTGCATCGTCTGCGAGGACTGCGGGATGCAAACGCCATGGATTGTGATTGACCAGGACAAGAACGCCGCGCTCGACGAAGCGGGGAAGATCTGGAATCAAAGATTGAACCGGCCGGCGGCGACGGAGGGTGAACTACTCGATCTCGTGCGCAAAGAGGTTTCGCCGATCGACGCTCCGTACATTCTCGATCTGATGGCGCGCACCACCGAAGAGTGGGAGAAGCGAGGTCCCGTCTTTGCAATGCTCGCCCAGAAGGTTGTCGACGGAAAGATCACGACCCGCGATTTCTGGCCTATAGATCCCGTGCTCGAGGACGCCGCGCGCTATCGCACGCTCCAGCAAATGGCCCGCTTCGTCTATATCGATGGCGTAGCGTCCGTCCAGTTCCCGCGGATCCCGGCGACGGGAGGTGACGAGGAATGCGCTTTTGAGACTCGCGTCTCTGCTGCCGTAGACGACTTGCCGGATCGCAGCCGCTGGTGACTTGACTTCCTGGGAGCCGCGCCATACTGGGCTCAACTCTCGCCAGATCGGTGAGCGAAACTACCGGAGAAAACATGTCCCCTGTCGAATACATTCGCGCCGCGTACCGCCACCGCGAAAAACTGATGCCGCAATTGATGACGCTTCTAGCCCTCGGCATCATCGTCACCTACCACGCACTGACGAGCCCGGCGCTCAATTGGCTTTTTCAGTGAGCGGCCTGTCAGGGCACCGCAGCCATGTACACGTATAACGCGTTAAAAGAGCGCGCCATACAAGCCTTTGATTCTTATGTTTTTTCCGAATCACCAATTATCGACCAAGGCAATAATTGGTGATTCACGTGTACAGGTGCGGTAAGACGGGTACAGAATCTTATCGCCCGGGTTCACTCCTCCAAGAGCCTATAAAGCGCCTGACGGGAAATTCCCATTGCAGTGGCCGCGTGGGACTTTATCCCGCCAGCCTTCGCGACGGCCTCCAGCGCCATTTCGCGTGTCAACGAGCGGTTCTTGCGCGCAGCCAGTGCGTTATGCGTTGACAGATAGGCGTTCGCCTTCGTTGCACGGCTGTGTCCTGCAGCTTCGACAATGCGTTGCATCGCTTCCTTATGAGTACATCGGTCGACCCGCTCGACCGGCTGCTTGATCGGCGCCTGTACTCCGGTCATTCGCTCGTACATCTGCTGCAAAAACTGGTGGCGCAGGCCGTGGCTTGTCACACCGAGCCCCGACTGCTTCACGCCATGCTTCGCAAGAACCTTGTAGTAGCGCCACTTCCACTGCTGCTTGGTCATTCCAAGGGGGATCGTTGAACCGGTCACCGGATTGGCCAATTTCGCCGCTTCCTCCAAGACCTCGTACTTGAGCTCGATTGGCACAACGCGATCGCGGCCACCCTTCGTGCCTCGCGTGACGCTCAGTAGGGCGTGATCGCGCACTGCCTCACCGGGCCGCAGAAGAAAGCTTTCCTCAACACGCAGCCCAAATGCCGCTTGCAGCTTGAGTTGCACCGCGACGCACGGCTCCGTCAGTCCTATCTCCGCAATCTTCGCAACGGCATCGATCCCGTTGCCTTCCCACGACTTGTCTTTCAGCGCCACGTAGGAGCGAACCAGGTTGCAAGCTTCACGGTCGGCGTAATCGGCGAGCGTACCTACCAGATGCGGCTTTTTTATCCAGCTGGCCAGTGCGCGCAGATAGGTCAGCTTGTTCTCGATGGAGCCGCCGCTCAGCTTCTCCCTGATCCACAGTTCAACCAGAAATTTCACATGCTTTGGCTTAAGCGAGTAAGGGGACTGCAACGCGTAGCCGTTCTGCCGCAGTTCCTCGAACGAACGACAGATCTGCTGTGTCCTAACCGTCTGTGTCTTGATTGACAGCGACTTAGCGCTAACGCGCGTTCGACTGTGGACACGGTTCACGTTATCAAGCAATAGTTGCTCGAGCGCCCCCTTGAAATCCGCAGGTAGCCAGTAATCTCGTAACACCGCGCGCACGTTCAATATCGCAGACATCCTCTTTCCTCACGCTCGTTATGTAGCCCGACGTCCGAGAGCCGCACGCCGCACTCTTAGCCTTCAATCCCTCGCCGCTTACAGTGCCCCGGGAGCCTATCCCCTGAACTTCCTGTCGCCGCGCTCTGCGTACCCCGCCGGGCCCTGCCTTCCTGTCCTTTAGCGATTCCATTCGATCAGCCCCGCACGTGGAAGAAACGTGCATCGACCGTCCATCTGCTGTCTGCTGCCAGCCGCCACGCTTACGCGCGACTCGCTGCCTGCGAAACCTGCTGCTGTCGCGCACCCCGAACCGGACCTGCCTTTGCAGGATCCATCGTCGTTGACCGCATTTGCCGCTTTTCGCTGGTCGGGCCCGAGCGTTTTATCGCTTCGCGAACCCGGCTGTGCCGACTGCTCCGGCTACCGTGCCGGCCTCGACACGCTCTCGCGTGGCGGTGTGCGCCTGTCTTTCGACTCGCACGACTACGGCCAACTGCCCGGCAATACCTTTTGCGCCCTTCTTTCTCCGGCTGCGCCCGCCGTTCGTCTTCCGTACAGGGATGTGCTCGCACCTCAGCGAGCACATACCCCCACCCCCAAGTCCGCTCAATCGGCCGCAGTGTGTCGGGCTTCATGTAACGGTCCCAGCTCCGTGTGCTGAAAGGGTGTGTCCATGCGATCTTGAGTCATTGCCGTTGGTGCCGGAAGTGTCCGACTGTCCGGTGGCAACTCGTCTCATATCGCAGATTCGGGCAAAACCGCCCGCTAACCCAATGGATATCGCGTGTCCGGGGTCCTCAGATTGCCCCGGGTTGCTCTTGATTTGTTTCAGAAAAAGGCCGCGTCAATTTGCGGCCTGTGACAGGAGGGGTTTTCGCCAGGCAAAGCGATCCCTTCAATGGTGAAACTCAGAGGTCGATGCGCGTGTTGCGCGGTGGGTAACGTAGAGAATAAACGCCGGCGTCGCTGTTAGGTATTCCTAAAGCTGCCTAAATGTTGCGAGCTTTACCTTCCTTGACTTTGCTCCCGGGCCGATAGAGTTGGACCGTCACACCCGGCCTTGGGGCCAACGTTGGCCCAAGCTCGGGCCAAGAGAAAGAGCATGTCATAAGGACAACGACATTGGCCCGAACTTGGTCCCTGTTTGGCCCCAGCGGAAGTGACAACGTCCAACAACTCTGGAGAGAGTCAATGAAAGTATCAGTATTCGCAGTCGACGTCGGCTACGGCAACACCAAAACCGCGTTCCGTATGGGTTCAGACATCGCCACACAGATGTTTCCGTCGGTGGCGCCGATCGCGGTGAGCGACGCAGTATCGAGCTACGGACAAGGCGTGCTGCACTCTCGCAAGGTGTTGCCAATTGAAGTGGACGGCGCGACCTATGAAATCGGTCCTGGCGTAGAACTGTCGTCGGCCTATGGCAACGCAGGCCGCACGCTATCGGAGGACTTCTGCCTCACGGCGAACTATGCAGCGCTACTCGGCGGCTCGCTCCAGTTTGCTGGCGTGACTGAGGTGGAGCGCATGGTGCTAGGGCTCCCTGTTCACACCATTAACAAGTTCTCGGCGCATCTGCGCGATGCTTTCACCGGTACGCTCAACTTCGGCCATGGCGATATCAGGATTCACTCAGTCAAGGTTGTGCCGCAACCGCTCGGATCACTGGTCTCCTTCTCGGAATATGGTGGCAGCCGCTTTGATCGCGAGAACGCCCATATGGTTATCGACGTGGGATATTTCACGACGGACTGGGTGGTCGCTCACGGCTTCACGATGAATGACCGCCGCAGCGGCGGCGCTCCGGGCGGGGCGTCTCAGGTCTACAAGAGCATTGCGTCGTTGATCGCAAAGAACGAAAAAGAGCCGGTCGACGATATCGAGCGCATCGACAAGTGCCTGCGCGAGAAAAAGCCGCTCCTGTTCTACGGCAAGGACATCGACCTCATCTCTTATCTGGACCAATCCCAGGCCATCATCAATTCAACGGTCAAAGAAATGCAGAATCGTGTCGGCCGCACCGCGGATTTGCGCTCTATCGTTCTCACCGGAGGCGGCGCAGCTCTGTACGAGCCGGCGATACGGGCAGCATTCCCACGCGTACAACTCGACGTGCTTGACGCCCCCTGCTATGCCAACGCCAAAGGGTTCCTGATCGTCGGCGAAGCAACCCTTGCCCGCGAACGTAAGGCACTCGGAGTCGCTGCATGATTGGAAAGGCCGTGGTCAAAGTCACGCTCAACGAAGCGACGGACCCTGATCTCTTCGCCTACGTCAAACAGTTCGACAACGAGCGCATGCGCGCCGGCGCCCTCCGTGCACTTGCGCGAGCGGCGCTCAATGGAGGAGAAGCGAGACGAGGCACATCCGCCGCCCCGTTCGACGCGCCGTTCATGCGCATGACTGACGCGCCAACGCCCCGGCGCGTCACGGAGGTAACAGCTACAGTAGAAAGCGGTCCAGCACCTACCTTCTCAACTGGTGCCGCCTCGTTAGCCGCAGTGCAACCGATAGAACCGTTTGCCGTCGATCCGACGGTCACCGGCGCCAAGCGTTTCGACACGGACGCAATTGCCGACCAGTTCGCTGGTTTCTAGCTAGTTGCGGCCGATGGCCTTGACTTCGCGCCGCATCTGCGAAGATAGGTCATCGGTCTGCAATAGCAGGCCCCCAACAGCAGGAGTAAAGCAATGGACCTTTTACACGTTCTCGCTAATGCGGACTGGACTCGCGCTACGCGCTTCTGGCTTCTTGTGGCAGCGGCCGTTGCTGCGTGGGAGTCGGCATATCATCTGCGCCGTGCGGCGCTGTCATGGCTTCGCAAGGACCGCGATCATGCTTGAGAAATTCCGGAATCTGGATCCGCTCGCACGCCGCGCAGTCATCGCCGCAGCACTTTTCGGGTTGATCGGCATCGATGTCCAGTTGCCCAAATGCGATTTCACCGTTGCCGTCTTTCTAGTGTGCGGCATCGGATTCCTTTGGGCGATTGGCATACTGCGTCCTTTCCTCTTAATGATGATGCTCCTCATGAAGATTGTGTTCCGGATCAAGACGTCCCCGTGGTGACACCCTTGATCCACCCAATGTCAGGAATCGGGTAGGAGGCGGAGTTGCCCCCGCCGTCCTCCCACAACACCGGACGTACGGTTCACGTATCCGGCGTTTCCCGTCGGCCTCGGACCGGATCGGTCGTCGGCGTGAGCTTGTTTCGTGCGTCGTGTCGCCTGGCATCCGATGGACACCTCAGCCTCTCTCGGGGCTTCCGGCCCCTCCAGCATGGCTGCAGGCCCCCGGCGTGGCCGAGGCTTCTGCCCAGATACGCAGAGATCACGCGTGACTTGCCACTCGTGACAGGTTTGGCCCTTCGCCGCTCCGGTTTCAACGGCTACTACGACCTCTGCTGACTTCTGCCACCCCATTCCGACACCTCTCGATGCCAGTAGCACAAGGCAGGATGGCAGATCTCCCAGGGTAATACGCGCGACCTTCACGCTTATGCCTGTCGGATCTACGTCATGGCGTTCCGTGCAAGTATCGGGCTTTACAGATTTCGGCCTGCTCACCCCGCCATACCGCCTGATATCCGCTTCCTGTTCGTCAGGCCAGCGCTTTGCCTTCGGCTTCCTTCAGATTCCACCTCACGATGGACACCCTTGCCGTCCGCTAACACTTCCCCTTGCCGGGTGTGTAGGGGACTCTCACCCCCAAGTCATCCAGTTCGCCACCACAGCGATCCAGATAGCGCCTTTCACGGCGCTGCGCGCCATGCCTGGCGCACCGAAAAAAAACCCGGCCAGTGGCCGGGTTTTGTCGTCATGGGGTTGGTTTAATGCAATAGAGCGATGCCTTGAGCTCGACCTTGATGACGAACGCAATAGGACCACGCGTCGTCAAGCTCCACCCCGATCTTGTCAGGGATCACGATGCCAATCCGACGTCGATCAATCACGTCGTAGGCCTGTGCGTCCGACTTTCCGACCCGTACAGAACCATTCCTGACTCCCGACGTAGCGACAATCTCGAACCGGCCAACAATCATCTTGAACATGCTTCTCTCCACGAGGAGAGCCCAGACGGATTGCGGCCCCGGCGGGGACGAATCCCCACCGGGCGGTTTAAGAAAAACTACGAGCGAGCGAACCCGCTGTTAATCAGAAATGCAGTGCCTCGGGCGTCCTTCCGGCCCGAACCTGGACAGCAGGGCCGCGAGGTTCTTTACACGACGCCAGCCACTCATCAGCAAAGTCAGTCCCCCGGATTCTCGGCCGATGGACGATTGCTGTGTAGCCGTCGGAGCGCAGACGCCTGGCAAGCGCCAGTGCGTCAGCCATCCCCGGAGACTTTCGCGTCTTCGGATCGACCGCATCAAAATCCGCGAAGATGTGCACGACTCGGATTCCAAGCCCGTCCGGGACAACGAAGTCGGAAAGCAGTATGCGGTTCAGGCAATACCAGACAGGCAACCCGAACAGCATGTGCGCGCCGAGCACTGTCTCCAGACCCTCGCCTACACCGATCTCGCCATTGACCGGCTCCATCAGCCGGACTGCGCCGCCGTTCAACCTGTTCACAGTCACGTCGTTCAGCTTCGGAGGCAAAACCTCGCCATCGTTAGTGATGATCGAGGCCTTTGCAGGTTTCGTCCGGTCAAGAAACGTCCGGTGAAGAGTCCCGAGGCGGCCGTCGGGCAGCGTGAATTTCGCGAGAATGCCGGGCCACTTGCCGATCACCTTCTTCTCGTGCCGGTACTCGAGCATCGCCAGGCGTAGCGCCGACGATGGCGAGACTTCAAGACCAGGAACGCGCGCGCGCAGATAGCGGCTTATAAGATCATCGCGACCGTTGACGACAGCGCTGTCCCACATTGATTCGAGCCTTTTGCGCGCCCACGCCGGGTCGGCCTTGCGGCTGGCCGCTGGCGCTTTGCCCAATCGACTCTGCCCGCTGGGCATAGCGGCAGGGATGCCACCGTCCAGTTCCAGCATCAATTCACGGAATGTGATTCCCGCGCTCTTGCAGATGAGCTCGAAGCCGTCACCGGCTTTCATGCTTCCGTCGTTGCACTTACGGCAAACCCAATCGCCGCGCTCGCGCTTGTTGTCATAGGTAAAGCGGTCGTTACCGCCGCAAATGGGACAGGGCGCGCCCTTTCCGGTCAATGACGTTGCGGGCACTCCGTACTTCTGGAGCAACGCAATCCACTGTTCCGGGGACAGCTTGAGGTCCTTAACATTCATATGTCACTCCAGTAGTGGTGTGGTTGAGGTCGATGCCTTTACAGGCGGTGAAACCGTGCTCAAAAAAGCCGTCCATCACCCAGCGGTGGAGGAATACGGCTTTTTTCAGCAAGGAAGGCGTTGCCTATTGGGGTTCCGGCCGGGACCGGGAAGGAGAAAACTCACCTCCGTTGCCATGCCCATCCGAGGGGGACGGGCACAACAACGAAAGGTGAGCTGATACAGGATCGACGGTGAGTATTTTCGGGATCAACGGTGATGCAGAACGATCACTACTTCTTTGTGATGGACCACAGCCATTTGTCCCATAGGATTTGCGCGCCGGAGCCATCGAGCTTCGGTTGCCCGCGTTTGTCGACTGCGGGAACCTTCGTCTTGCCGAGACGCCTGACTTCGACGCGATCGCCAATGCGGCAGTGCGCTTCCGCTATCGCATCGCGCAGACCCTCCCCCTGCAACACGCTGGTCTCGCCGCGGTGTTCGAGCATTAGGCAGAACGACTCGTACGTCTTGCCCGGGCGCTTGCCGTCCGGGAACTCACGTTCGCCCCACTCTTTCACCACGCCGTAGTGTGAACGCTCCGTCCGGCGTGCGGTCGGTGCCTTTGCAAGCGACGCCAAGGCAGGCGCTTCGTTGTCAATGACAGTTGTCGCGGGGCCAGATGCGACGGGCGATCGCGCGCGTGGCTGGATCTCTCTGGCGTCGGCTTCGACAGGAAACGGCGAAGCCGCACTCCTGATTGCTGCCGCGATTGCGTCCCTCAGTGAGCCTTGATGTTCGCTGACTACGGCCCAATGAGGCTCCAGTGACGGAACGAGTTTCATACCGACTGGCGTGTCGCGTAGCTCGTAGTCGAACGCCGGCCGAAACTGGACGACAACATCGCCCTCATCCCGAAAGAGCCGTGCCTCGCCCGCTATCACTACCTGTCGTTCATTGCACCCGCCTTGCCCCACCACTATGGGTGCGGGCGCCGCCGGCGTTGACGGTTCGTTCCCGCCGACGCCAAAGATGCCCCCGAGGACTCTGGCAAATGTCGCTGTCGTCATTTCCGGGCTCCTACAGCAATGAGCCGAAGCAGTTACGACGGACGTCTTCCATGTCGCGCTTCAGGAGAGGGTTGCTCACGATGACGTCCTGCAGGATCTCAGGATCGACACCGTTGATGAGGCAGACGTACCGGTACGGCAAGGCGCCGTCCCAGAACTCCATCACCCAACCGAGCGTTGCGCGGTAGTCGTCAAGTTCGAGCTTTTTCCGGTTGCGAAGTCGGTCGCTCAGTAGCGTGCAGCAATCCATCAACGACTCGGGCATGTTGTCGCCACGGCGACTGTCGGTGGCAAGGTCCACCAGTGCGTCGACCATCTTGTCGCGCACCGCTTCGCTCCAGAACTGCGGATCAGGTAGCGGGTCAGGCTTGGGAGGTGCACTGGCAAGGATTGGCTGATCCCCGCCGAACATATCGAGTTGCCATGCCGTGATTTCGGTTTCCATGGGTAGTCTCCGGTGAACGGGAACCCATGCCCGCAACGGGTTGGTTCCCGTTGGGGTGAAGGTGCAAAGACGCCCGGAAGGGCATCTTTGCGGTCAGTGGCTGGCCGACTATTCGTCGGTGCCTGTCTTAAGCGGAACAACGACAGGTGACTTGGCGTACTGTCGTTTGATAGGAGTGACAGCCGCCGCCTTAACCGCTTCAGCCTGAGGCTGCGCAGTCGCGGAGGTTGCTGCTGTTGCATCGCTTGTTTCTTTTTCGTCTTTCATTGCGTTGCGAATCGATGCCTTGATCCACCGGTAGACAACGAAACCGACGAAAAGAGCAGCGAAAAATGAATGAGCCGCAAACCAAAGGCCAAAACACACAGCAAGGAACGACAACGGCGATTGGGTCGCCTTCATAACAAACTGCTTCGGCATTTTTCTCTCCAGAAAAATAACGCACTAGGGGATGTCCAGGCTGGAAGGCACTGGACCGTTTCGATGCTCAAACGAGCAGGGAAAACGGGCGCGCGGAGAGACGCTTTTCTCACGGCTCAGCAAGGCGTGACAAAAGCAGCTATCGGCGGAAGCAAAAAGATGGGAGATGGGATAGAGGCCGGCCGCGTGTCCAACAAGGCCAGTAACTCGGGTCGATGCGTCGGAGACGCGGGGATGAATGCCACTTTACGCATCTCACCGCGACCGAGCGACGGGAAAGCTTCAGAAAACAGGTGCGCTTTCGCCTTTGGAATGTGGATTCGACGTCTTTAGCTTCCTTGACTTCGATGTGAGCGTGTCAAGCTGGTCTTACACATCACACTGCATGGGGCAACAGATGTTCTTCGAGATCCTTTTAGGCGTCGGCGCATGGCAACTCTTCACCCGCAAGAAACGCCCATCCTTCCAATGGCTTCGGCAAAAACCTAAGGACCGTAGCGCGGCACTCGGCGCGGCGGGCGAAGCCAAAGCGCAGGCCAAGCTGCGCGAAACCATGATCGCGCTTTGCAGCGCTGACTATCACCTCTTCGAAGGACCGATCATCATTGAACATGCGCCGGGAACCGACTTCCCCACCGCAGAGATCGATCACCTCGCAGTGACCCCGTTCGGCATCTTCGTGTTCGAGACAAAGAACTGGTCGGGGTACATCAGCCCGTCGAGTGTGCAGGGGTTTTTGACGAGAACCGACCGCGACGGCAGTGCTCAGGACCGTCGATCCCCTCTTGAACAGAATCGGACCAAGGTCGCCTTTTTTCGCAGTCGGCTGCCAACCCTATGGCCAGTCGCCGGCGCAGGGCTGCTAGTTTCCGACGACGCGCACCTTAGCCCCGCGCTGCACTCCGACCTTCTTTCTCTTGGCGACCTGCCGCACTGGCTGCGCGCGCGCCGCGATAGCTTCGGCGGGTTACCCGCGATTGATGTCCGGAAGGTTGCCGCGGCGATAGCTCCCTTACTCCAGACCTCCCGAGCGGCGATGGACGCGCGTCTCGCACGCGTAAATGGTAATTCTTACGTGGCCGACAAGAAGCAATAGAACAAATCTTCCAAGAATGTATCTAAATGTTTCACAAATGTTACCGTTAAACCTGCCTTAGGGCTTTGTTACGACGGGCGGGCGCGGCGGCTCCCACGGCGAAAGACGGTATAAAAACGCCGCCTTTCGCAGGTTGAGCGCAGTTACACAGCGTTACTCTCTCTTACACCTTCAGCGTCTGCTCATATACGCCAGACCGGGGCACGAGATGCAAGACGAAAGCGACGACAAAAACTCGACGGGGGCGAACGAAACAAATGAATTTCGGCGTCGCACGCCTGCGGACTTGGTAGCTCTGGGCGGGCACCTCCGTGGGATCCTAGCGAATATGGTCCAGAGGCACGTGGCCATCGTTGGTGACACGCCCTCTCGCCGACGCAACGCAGCCCGACTGTGCTTCTGCTTTTTCGAGACGGCTTGGCCCAGTCCCATTTTGAGCACATGCTCTTTTTCCACGACGACAACAAAGGTGGTCGTTTTCTTTTAACTTCTGGAGAGAAGAATGCAAAATCGCAAGACGTCCAGTACTGACTTAAGGCCGTCGAGCCGAGGGCTACTTCCGGGGCTGCTGCCGGGGATCACGCCACATGACGATAGCGCGGGGCACGCCGCGGATATGGTCTCTTTTGACCCACTCAATGAATTCGTTTTTAGCGTCCAAGATCCGAACGCGGTAACCCGCGATAACATTGCCGCAGCCGCCCGAGATGTTTTTGGCACCGGGCCGGAACACACCGACTTCATCGCGAAGCTCGTAGAGCACATGCTGTCGGTGTCCGAGTCCCGCTCGAAGGTTGTACAAGAACTCATCATCCTGGGCGGTCACCTTCAGCAGATGGTGAAGATGGCCATTACCCACCACACCGGAAAGGTCGGCGATACGTTTCCTGCTCGCAGGAAGGCGGCGCAACTGTGCTTTGCGTTTTTCCATAAGGCGATGGGGATCACACAGCCCAGCGCGCGCGGCTACATTCGTTGCCATCAGAAGTTTGCCGACAATGCGGAAGCAATCCGAGTCTTCAGCTATGGAGAGCTTAATCTGCTGGCCGCGCAAGACGTCACGGAAGAGCAGATCGAAACCATCATGCTGAAGAAGAAGGAAGCCAATGAGCTTCCCAACGGCAAGAAGATGACCAAGGACGACGTCGAAAGGCTCTTGCGAGAACTCCAGCTTAAAGAGGAAGAGGCCGAAGACGCCGCTCGCGAATTGGAAAAAATCCACGAGATCCTTGAGGATCACAAGACGCAACTCGATGTCACAGAGCGCGAAAGTCAGCATCTGAGAGAGCAACTTGCGACTTACGAGCGTCACCTTTCTGAAAAGGAAAGCAGCATCGCGAACCTTCGCCAGGCTCTTACCGAGCGCACTGCCGGCTATCCGACGATGGAACAGGAACTGGCTGTCAAAAACAGGCAAGTACTGGAACTTTCTAGGGAACTCGAGGCGGCCCTGAATGCACCCGCGAAAGTAGAAAAGGTCGAGATTCCCGTCGAGACCCTTCCCGCGGGATATCAGACCGCCAAGCAGGCCGTGATGGACGCCTACGAGGAGCTCGAAGAGGTAAAGAGCAAAACGCAGGCGCTTAAGATTGATCAAGCCAACATTGAGGCGGAAATCAGTCGCCAGCAAGCCGAACTGAATGCGGGGAAGGCAGTGCAGAGTTCTCTTGAAGCGCTGACCGTGGCCTGGGAAGACGTCAGCGGCAAGATGAGCACTTTCCAGCTGGCCGTCCTCGCATCCCCGGACCCCAAACAGTACAACCCAGCGCTTGAAGCACTTGCTGCGCAGTTGCGCAAATATGTCGCCGAAATCGATTCGGCATTGCAGCGGTAATAAACCGATGCTCAGTGGATGGCGCCTTAGACCGGGCGCCGTGATTAACAAGAGAGAAAATCAAATAATGTCTACCGAAAAATCACTCAGCACCGACGCGCGCAATGTACTGCTCACGCCCTGGCTGGCCGAGAAAATACAGCGCGCGAACTTTTCCCTTACCGACTTCATGTTTCTCGCCCTTGCCGGCCATAGCGAGCTGGAGAGCATTTTCGGCGTTTCACACGCCAACATGGATACTTTCCGGCAGCAGACCGCCGCGAAGGCAACGCTTATGAACCTCCCGTTCGTTGCCCTTGCTCCAGTCCTCGACGATCCGCGCGACTGGGAGACGTTCGTCGACGGCGCCATGTTTTCGCCCAACGTCGAGAAGCTGACCGAACAGATGCCGCGAGTGGACCAGATCACCAGTCGGGACATCTACCACTACAACCAGGCTTACGTTCAGTTGCTTAAGGACGTGCTGCACATGAATGTCGCGGCCATACCGCTACTCGGCATTTCCAAAGAACTCGCGTCGTATCTCAAATCGCTCCCGATGGCACGGCTCGACAACGCGATCGGCGCGATCAAGTTTCCGCTTTTCCGGTGGCGTTTCCACGACTCGAATTTCTGGATGGAATTCGGCGCTGGGTGGCTCACCGAAGAAACGGTCGCTCACTATCTGATGCGCACTTCCCCCGTTCGCACCGCCTCCCTTCCCTATCAGCACGCGTGGACAGACCTGCGGCTCGAGCGAAGCGAAAAGGAGGTGTTCGCACGCATGATGATGGGTCAAGGCTGCCGGGCATCGACCGCAACAAACCTCTTTAGCCTGAACCCCGGCAAGGCTCGCGCCACATACAAGCACATCCACGGCGTGAGTTCGCCTTGCGGATGCAACCCTACGTCGTTGATCTGGTACGTCGAGCAATCCGTTCATCGGCTTCAGGCGACGACATACGTGTGGCTCTATCGCAGTGCGCTGGACAACGGCGGGAACATTCCCGAAGCGCTCATTGCGGCTAACGACATCATGGCCAAGACCTTCGGCAAAAGTCTCGTGATTACGGCCGATCGCGGCAATCACCTGACGAGGGCGATGGCGCTTGACTCCCGTCTGACGATGGCACCTTGCCGCAGCTGCGGCACGGACTACGTCCTGTCCAACGGCGAAGGGAAGATTGAACTGGCGAAGGACTTTAGCTGCCCCGGTTGCAACTACCTTCTCTCTCCAAAGAGTCAGGTCAGCAAGCGCAAGCAGTCACACTGAAGGAGAGTGCGTCATGCATCAGGATTTCGCGGTTCAAATTGGGTTGGTGGTTTTCTCTCACGATGGCCGGGCACAGTTCGGCTGGCGCGACATTGAGACTGGCGAGTTCCACGCCGAAGCCGACGGCCAATGCATTCCGGATGTCATTGGCGCGGTGGAGTTCTGCTCGGACGTCATCCACTGATATGCAGGACTTCGCCTATCTCTTCGGTGACAGCGTCGCGGCCTGGCTCAGGGGCCGTGGCGACGCAAGGTTTCAACGGTACGAGCGGCATTACAAAGCCGAGCGGCAGGCGACGCAGGACACGCAAGCCTTCGACCTTGAACGATCCAACGAACAGTACTCGAAACGGTGCGCGCAGTCAGGTGGCCGCATCTTGCGCGTGCTTGACAGCAAGACATTCAAGCGTGTTGTGTTCTTCCTCGCGCTTCTGTGGGGCGGGTCGCTGCTGCTCTCAACGGTTGGAAAACAACAGCCAGCGATCGCCGGCATCCTACTCGCCGCGCTATTCGTTGCAATTCGCATAAACCGGCGAAGGAACCGCTCCGGGCGACGGTAGCAAACGGTTGCGTCTACACAACGACGGGCTCGCCGCAAGTGCTTACCGCTCTTTACAATGCCTGCGCACGTGAAAATTGCGGTAAGCATTCACGCTTTCCGAAGGTTGCGGCCGACGCTGCCTTGACTTTGGATTGCGCTCGATAAGATGAAAGTAAGCAGATCGCGGGGGCGACTGCACTAACGACTAGGGCCAGAAAAATGACCATCAAAAGCACTTTCGCACTGACTTCGGCTGCGGTTGCAGCCAGCATCCTCGTCGCCGCATGCGGTGGTGGCGGTGGCGGGGGGAGCAGCTCTACCGGCGCCGCGACGCCGGCAAGCGCCCCGGGTTCGGCCAGCTCTCCGAGTTCGGCCAGCTCTCCGGTAACGGGCACTCAACCCACCCCGCAATACGCAGCGAACAGCGCCACGCTTGCGATGTTTAATCAGGTCAACGCCTACCGTCAGCAATGCGGTTTCCCGGCAGTTCAGCAAAACACGATTCTCGATCAAGCTGCGCAAGCGCATGCGATGTGGGAAGGATTGAACAACACGGTGGCCGACAACGAAACGGCTGGTCAGCAAGGCTTTACCGGCGTGAGTTACGTTGATCGGGACGTTCATTTCGGATTCCCGTCTGCTGTCGCATACACTGGTGGCGTAAGTGCGAATTACTACACCACGTCGGCACTCTCGGAAACGCAGTACGGCCAGACACTGGTGAATGAGTGGATTTCGACCGTGTACCACTCTCAGATTCTGCTGACCCCCGTTACGAAGATGGGCGTTGGCGAATACGAGACGGCACTGAATGGCTTCCCGGTGGCTTGGGGTTCACTGACTCTCGCAGACACGTCGATGCAGCAACTCACCACAAGCGGACCCATGACGTTTCCGTGTCAAGGCACGACCGGCGTTCCGTACAAGGCCGTTTCGGAATCGCCTACGCCGCCGAATACATCGGGTCCGTGGGGCACGCCGGTTGTTGTCATCGGCAACGCGACCGATACGATTGTGCTGACTTCGGGCACGATGACCGACCCGTCCGGCAACGTCATCAACCTGCAACTGCTCTATTCGGCCAACGATCCGAACAAGATCACGCAGCCGTATGCAGCGGTGGCTTATCCGGCTACTCCTTTGACGGCGAATACGACATACAGCGTTTCGGTCACTGGCACGGTCAACGGCACGGCTTTTTCGCGTAATTTCACCTTCACGACCGGAAACATCGTCGGCTAACACTATCCCGCAAGACACGCTTCAATACAGAAAGGGGTGCAGCCTTTGCGGACTGCACCCCTTTTTTCGTTGTTCCGCTCCTAACCCGTCAGCGGTATCGGTTTTTAACCGCCGTCATAGCTGACCACAATGTCATATTCCCACATAAGCAGATTCGACGTTCCCGCCCGAAATATGCAGGAACCAATGCCACCGCTTCCAGTGGGACCACCAGCCCCACCGGGGTTGTTTGCGTCATATGCCCAAATCCCGTCAGTAGCTCCAGAATAGTGAGTGTCGCCGCCATACATGGACATTTGATATCCGCCCCCCTTCTCAGGCGGGACATAACCTTGCGCATCTAGTGCAGAGAATGTGCCAAATCTCACGGGACGTAGCGCCGCCATTCCTGCGGTAATCGCATCCGAACAAATCGCTGAACGGTCTCCAACAGGAGGCGGCGGTGGCGGCGGTGCGTTACAGGTGTATGACCACGAACTGCCGGTCCACGTGGGTCCGCTCAAAAATCCGTACTGACATGTACCTTGACTTGGTGGCGGTGGTATCGCACATGCGAGCCCAACCCATGATGAACCGTTCCATGACGGGCCGGAAATCGTAGAGTAACCAGCAGGGCAACTCGGCGGCGCTTGGTAATTACACTGCGGCGACGAGAAATGCGAGCCCTGCCACTGCGCGGCCGAGCCAGTCGTCCATCCCGGGTCCTGCGAGCATGTAGGCGGCGCCTGATAGCCTGCCGCGATTCTCGGATTGCAGGTAGCGTCCCAATACCCCGGCGAACAAACGACAGGGTTGGCCAGCACAACGTGCGCTAGAAGCGCCGAACAAAGAACTGCCGCGCGCAGCGACGGGATTACCGTTTTCTCAGTCATGTCTGTGTGTCAGTAGGAGCAGTAGGTTCCGGCCGTCCCGCTTCCCTGGATACCAGCACCACCGCCATCGGTAATGGTGATGTACCAGTAGGTTTCGTAGTCGGTGGCGTTGAAGTTCACAGTGGCCGATGTGTTGACATACCAGCTCCACGGCGTGGGTTCCACGATTGGCGTCCCCCCTGCTGGGCAAGTAGGCTTCGGGACAGTCGAGCCGTTATTCACCGGGAAATAGCCCATTCTCAATAGCTGCCCCCCCGTCGGAAGCCAGATACCGTACTGACAGGTAAGCTGCTGTCCCGATCCATCGCTATTGCTTCCGATCAGTCCATTAGGCGTACAAGCCGCGCGTGGCACTGCGATGTTTCCTGCCTGCAATGTGGTCGTCGACGTGACGGAATTTCCTTTTATGGCCCCCGTTGCAGTCATGGTCGCGGCCGTAACCGCACCAGTGGCCGCTACGCTCGCTGCGGTCACCGCACCGCTTGCCTCAAGCGTCTGTGCCTTGATGTCGTTGACGTTTTTAAGGCTGACGTTGTTGACATCCTGATCGCCGGTCCAGGTCAAGCTGCCATCGCGCCGGATATACACCGAGTTGCCGTCTGTGTCGGGGCCGTTCGTCGCCATGATCGACGCAGCTTTCGATCCTAACGGGTTGCTTGCCGTGAATGACCCGTTGATGCCTGTGATCTGCGCTGGGCTCTGTGCGTTCGAATAGCCGAACTGGCTCGTGCCCGCCAGCTTCGAACCGGCCAGGGCGATCTGTGCAGCACCAGCGACGTCCGGCTTGCCGCCCTTGAGCAGTTGCGTGTTCGGATACATCGTGAAGGCGACGTGGCAGTCGCCCGCTGTCTGCGTACAGCCTGACGGCACCATCGTCATCGTTGTGACGTACGCACCACCCCAATACGGCCCGCTTTTGTGTGCCTGTTTGAGGTTGCCCGCCGTCACAAGTTGAGCGATCGTCGGAGGCGTGACGGTCGCGATATTGGAGGCGGCGTACTGCGTCAGGATCGTGCCGAAGTTATCAGTGATCCAGCCTTGAAAGGCAGTCACCAGCGTCGCTTCGTTCTGTCCCTCCAGCGCCAGCATCGTCGCGCGCTGATGCTCAATGTCTAGCTTGATGCCCTGCACTGTCAGGATCGCTGAGCCCAAAAGGACGAACATCATTTCGAGCAAGCTGCCCATGGTCCTATCGCCCCGTTACGTGCGCGACGTGTAAAGCTGAAGCGTCGCGTAGGCCCCCGCAGATGCGCACGCAGTGCCCGCCGTAGTGCTGCTGAACGTTGTGGTCGGCCCCGAGAGCGTCGTGCCGTTCGCACCGACCTGCGAGAACGTGTTGGTCAACGCGGCAACGCTCATTGCGCATACGGCGGCAGGCACCTGATAGTTAAGAATCAGAGAGTCGTTCGCCGTGCTGAGTGTTCCGACACTGACAGTGACGGCCTGATTGAAGATCCCTTTCAGCGACGACTTGTCGCTAGCCAGACGCGTTCCGGCCGAGTCGAACGCCCTGTTCGTCGCCAACGTAGTTAGCGTCTCAGCAGAAAAGTCAGCATCGTTCTGCGTCGCATTGAGGATGCCGGTGTGAAACATCTGCGCTTCGCTGGTGAACTCGGAGGACTTGATCAGCGTGTAGACATAGGTGCTGCCTTTAATGACCGCTATGGCCAGCAGCGCAGCGCCCGCCATGTATGCCCCCGCCTCGATCAGCGACAGTTCACCTGACTGCTTTTTTCGTCGGCCCATCCGAAGAAGACTCAAACGACGGACAGCGTTGGTGTTTTTTTGTTGCATCAGATTTCTCCCGAAGATCACGCCTTATCAGCGTGCCTAGATATGACTGCTGGTTGAGCGCTTACTGCGCGCCTGCTACCGGAATGCCACCACTCATGTTGACCGCTCCCGTGACGACGTACGAGCCCACTCCGATCGTCAGGAAAACGACTACAGCAAATCCAAGAAGCACGTAGTGAGTCATTCGCGCATTGCGCTTCACCGCTTCGACGACTCTGCCAAGCGAATCGCGTCCGAGCGATTTGATCGCCGCTTCAAACTGATCCCGACCGGCGGCATCGGTGATCGTGTCTACGATCATTTCCGAGAAGATGCCCGTGTCAAGGGCACGCATTGGCTGATCGGGTCGCTGCGTGAGGCGCTTGTTCATCGTCGTCAGATGCCACCGCATCCATGGATCGGCCGTATGGGCGACCCGGTTGATCGCCGCGCGCAACGTCAGGTTTGAATCGAACAGGCCAGCGAGCGACACAATCAACAGCGCTGCGCGCATGTCGCGCCGGTTGCGCCACATCAATGGGAAGCCGTCGAACCGGATGCGCAGCGGCCCGACCCAGCGCTTCAGGCTGTAGAAGTAGGCTGCTATGGTTCCGACGACGACCGACGTGGATAACCACCAGTAGTCGTAGGCGAATGTGTCGATGTGGTACAGCAGCCGCCCGGCATCAGGCCACTGCTCGAGCGGCTTGATCTCTACGACCTGCGGATAGATCATGCCGCCGAACATCATGCAAAAGCCGTACAGGTAGACCAGCAGAAACGTCGGATAAGCAACCTGTAGCGCGGTCTGTGACGACAGAGTGCGCTTGGCGAACGCCGCCATTTCGGCAAGCTCGAATCCCCGCACCACTGCGTCCCTCTGCGTCGACTCGTCAGCAATATCGAACAGCGTGTACTCGTCACCCGGTATGAACGGCCTGATTGCGGCCGAGAATGAGTCGCCCTTCACCAGCCGCTCCCGTACCTTGGCAAAGACTTTCCACACGATGCGGTTGCGCTTCCGGTTGCGGTTTTCATACGTCTCGAGCCGCTCGCGCAGCGTTTCGACGTCGCGCAAGCCCTTCTTCTCGATGTCGAGGCGCGTTTCCCTGTAGAACGTCTCGCGCACGCTCTGGAAGCGCCAGCGCGCGATACGCATCTGTGTCGCTTCGGGGAGGAGCGCAATCAACGAACTAAACATGACCCGTCAGCCTCTTAAGGTTTTCCGTCCGCGCCTGGAAACACGCGGTATTGCCCGAACGACTGCATCGAACGGTTGATAAATTGTGGGTCTATTTCGCCACGGGAAGCCTTGAAAAGAGCGTGTTCATATACCGTCTTTCCGGTCATGTCCTCGTTATCGAAGGCGGTCTTGCGCTCCCGACGCCATACCTCGCGTGCTCCCGTCCAGTCGCGAACCGCAATTCGCTGACGGAATTCATCGGTCGGCCTATACAGTTCTGCAACCAGCGTGGGCCGCTTTGTTCCGCCGGCCACTTTGCCGTCACGCGAAAAGAGACCGTCGAGGCGGCAATGCTGGCAACCGGCATGGTTGCGGCAAGCCATTCGCGACGTGTCGAGTCCGAACTTCGAGCGCAGCAGTTCGAGATCGGCTTCCTGCATCACATCTTCAGCAGGGAGCTTGCAGTGCGGGCATAGCGTAGGTATGAGCTTCTGGTTGCCGACGGCATTAACGAACCCTTCGGCGGCCAGCTCATCGATGGGCAGCATGAGACGGCCGCCGGCCATCCGCATGAACGCAGAAATGATGTCGCCCGCGTGCAGCGAGAAGCGCACAGGATGTCCGGTGAGCGCAAGCTCCGACACAAGCCCCATCACCACGCGGTCGCGCACTTCTGAAATCGTCACATCGTCCGGGTCCATCCGCATGAGGGTGCGGATCACTTCCGCGTATTTGCGGTTCGCCTCGTCGTCGGTTTCGTCCGGGCGGCGAATGATCGAGATTTCCGAAAGCCACGGCAACGGGTATTCGGACGGCTCGCTAACGGCGAACTGCTTCTTTAGCTCGCGGTCGGGCAACATGTACGACAGTGCGCGGAGCAACGTTGTCTTTCCCGAACCCGTCTCGCCCGTAAGAACAGTAATGCCGCCGCTCACATAGTTGAGCGTGTCGATCAGGGCCAACTGGCTCGGCGCGAGGCCCATCTGCCCGGGCATCAACACCGAGTAATTCTTGAAGTTCCCATCGAGCAAACGCAGGGCGACGTCGTAGCCGCCCACTGTCGGCGCGGACTGCCAGCGCAGATTGATGGTGTCGCGCCCCGCCACCAGCGGGATCATTGCGGACTGCGTCGCGCTGGGCTGAAACGAGTTGCCCGAGTTAGTGTTCTTCTGAACCAGGTCGGAATACGCGGCAGACAGCGCGCGGCGGACGATGGTTTTTGGCAGACGCCGATAGGTATACACATCGCCGTTTACCCGGAAGCGAACTTCCACTTCTCCGCGAAAGTCCCGTGGCTCAAACGCGATGTCGCTTGCGCCGTACGCGTGCGCGGCTTCGATGATGTCCCGGAAATTGCCGATGGCACGCGACGCCTCGCGTTCCACGGTCCCGGTTACTTCGCGCCGTTTCCCTTCGTAAATTGCCGCGATCACTTCCTCTGTCGCGATCATTTCTTCCTGCACGAGCAGATCGCGTGCGGCAAGGTCTTTGACGAACGTTGTGAACTGCGCCCGCTCACTGAACCGCGCGGTCGCCGCAACGATAGCGATACCGGGCTGAATCTCGACTGCCACGAATTCCTTTCGTGCGGCGGTCGACAGCTTTAGGGTTGCGTCGCCGTCCGTGCCAGTGACGATCCGTTTGAAGTCGGGCAGCGCATCGGCCGACACCAGAACCGGTCTGCCGTTTAATGCGCTCGTCGGCTCTTCATTGTCATCCTCTTCGTCGTCAGCGTTGTGCTCACCGGGCGCTGTAGCGCCGTGCGCTCCCGGCGTAGGATAGCGCGGGTTCGATGACACGGGCACGGACGCGACTGCCGGTAGGGGCTCGTTCCGAGGCGTTGCGCCAGGGGCGAATTGCTGTTCCGGGTGTGGTTGCGCTCGAGGCTGCACAGAGGTCACCGGCTCGGCACCGAAGGCCGCGACGCTCGCTGTCTCAGTGGCTGAAGAATGACCGGCGGCGGTCTGACTCGGCGATCCCCGTTGCGCGGCTATCAGCTCGTCCAGCTCACGCAGCGCCTTCTCGCCTTCTACATATTCATCGCCCAGGCGGCCGGCTACGTCTGCGCCTGATTCAGCGACCCCTTCCCCCGAAGGGGCATGGACATTTACGCCTACGTGCTCGGGCTGTTGCACGCAAGGCGCGTAGACTGCCTCGGGCGGGCTGGCCGGCGCTGCGACCGGCTTGTCTGATTCTATGTACGACTCGACGTCCTCTACATCGTCGCCGGAAAGCCGGCGGCCAAGAAACGAGACTGTCGGATTGATCGCGCGCGTCGGCTCCCTGAAGGTCGGCTCCTGCCCGGGTTGGCCAGCTGGCTGCGGCGCCGCCTGCCCTGCCTCAACGAATGCCGATGGCCTGACCCCGCGGAACCGTTTCAGAAAGCCGCCGCTCGCCTGAGTGTCGTCCGTCTCAACGCCTGAAAAAATACCCATGCTTACCGTCCTCCCCCAAATGCGCCAATGTTCGTTGCCATCGGAAGAGGTCCGCCGAGATCAGTGATCGCCTGGATGGCGGGCCCATCTCCCGTCGAACCGGCGCCGGCGGGCTGCGAGATGACGTCCGACCACGTACGCTTTCCTTCTGCTACGGTTACGCGATACCCATCGACGTGCGTCACGACCCAACCGTTGAGCAGCTTCTCTCCGCGGCCGGCTGCATAGACGCCGCCTTGGTACTCGTAAAGCACGTGCGGCCCAGCGTAATCGCTGTAGGCTCCAACGAATGAAACGGGTATGACCTTTCGCGCCGGGGTATCAGAACGCTTGGGCGATTTCGCAACGATGGTTGCTGTCGCGACCGGGGCCGGGGCAGTCAATAAAGGAGCGCTCAATGCGACACCGCCCGCAGGCGGCTGTGCGCCGTCCGCTTTGCGCATCGAATTGACCAGGTTCTGTCGCGCAAGCCCGTCGATGTCATCGAGCGTTAGGTGCTTCTCGTCAGCGTGCGCGAGTCCAGCGATACAGAGCACAAGAGCCGATGCTGCCGCGAACCGGCCGGAGTTACTGGAGAACATAGTATTTACCTTTCGCGGTGAAATGAACGCCGCTTCCGTCGTCCTTAAGCTCGAGTTCAAGTGCGTCGAGAGCCATGTTGGCCGGCAGCTTTTCTAGCAGCCGGCTCTGCCACATATATCCGTCGATCGACCAGTCGCCAGCCTGAAGGATCGGTCCGTTGATCTCTCCGGCGTTCGGCTGGCGGGCGAGCAGACGCTGGGGCGGGCGCAGCGTGACCACGTAGCCGTGACTCATCAACTGGTCGGGCTTCGTCGACAGCCGTTGCGGGTCCGTCTGAAGCTGCTTGATAAGCGCCTGCGCGGTCGGCCACTGCTTCTGTTCAGTAAGCGCGAGCTTCTGGACATGCGGCACGGCCGGCCCCTTGGCCTGCAACAGCAAACCGTTGGGATCGAACACCACTGGACGCATCTCTGCCGGTGCCCGCGCATCGAATTCCTTGTAGGTGCCGCCCTCGCGTTTGTAGGTGATCGAGCAGAAGCCGGTCACGCCACATGACGCCTTAAGGAACTGCCAACCGGCGACGTTCGTTTCCTGCTTGCCGAACATGTCTATCAGCGCGGGCGCAAGTGACGAAGCAAGCGGTACTGCGCCATTGAAGGTCCGCGCAACGGCGGCCTGATAGTCCTGCATGTAGGTCGGCGGCGGTGCAGGCGGTGGCGGCGGCGGATTGATATAGGTGAGCGCTTCGCTCCCCAGATAGATCGCGGTGGCGCCAATGACAGCGAGCGGTATGATCGTCGGCACCTTGACGGGCACCTTCCTGATCAGACCAACGCTTTTGCCTCGCAGCAGCTCGGCTGGTGTGAACGGCTCGTCCAGGCCCGTGAGGTCGGTGCCGTAGCCAATTGTGAGCAGGGGGACACGGTCCTTTGCGCACTCGTCCTCAACCGTATCGAGGCTGGCATCAAGCGCATTGAGCGCTACCGTCTGGTCTATGCGCACCGCGCCGCGGACAACGAAAATGACATGCACACGCTGCCCGTCCTGAACCAGAACGAGCACCGCGGGCTTCGAGCGCACGCGATCAAGACCCGCGACCCGTGCGGCCGCCGAATACAGCTTTAGACCCTTGCGTTCGGCAGGCTCAGGTGCACAGAAACCTGCAACCGTTTCTTCCTTGCCCTTGATCTCAACGTAGTGCGTCGCGTCAAGCTCGTTAGCGTAACGACGGCGTTCGCCCGTCGCGCCCTTGGTCGCATATGCGCGCCAGTCAAGCCCGAAGACAAGACGTGCCTTCTTTTCGTTGGGAATCGATTCGAAGTGCATGCGCCGCTCACATCGACGGGACGACGGAGGCCGTCAGCATGATCACCTGGAATGTCTTGGCCTTGTTCCATGCGCCGCTGAAGCTGAGAATCCCGCTGTTACTCGTACCGTCGTAGTTGTTGGTGACGGCGCCATACATGACCACCGTCTGCCCGTCGGACAACGCGATAGTCTGGTCATCCTTACTGCCCACGATGTCCGGCAACTGGATCTGCTGTGACGATGCGCCGGAACCCGTACCGATGGTGGTGAATGGGCCATTGAGCTTGGAGTTATCGCTCCAGTACGAAAGGATGATCTGGTTATGGTCGTTGACCGATGGCAGGACGTTCACGAAGTCGCCCACCGTTACCGATCCAGGCGTCAGTCCAGGCGCCCCAGCACCACCACTGATTGAGCCTGTTGCAGGCGTCGTTGCCGCCAGATAGCCCTTCGTTTCGAACGAACCGATCGACATGGGCAGACCATTGAGCGTCATCTTTGTCTGCGTGTTGTCAGCGATGGTCTTGCCAAAGGTGTTTAGCGCATTGACTACCGCGTTGGTGCCATTGAGCGGCGCGCCCGGGTTGAGAATCGAAAGGCCGACGGAACCAGCGGCAGTCGCTAGCGACGTCGGTGAGGTAATGCTGATCGCGTATTTCGATAGGCCGTCGGAGATCCTGTTGAAGACGATGTCCGCGTTTGCGCCGGCCTGCGACCCGTCGTTAAGCGCAATCTGCAACGTGCGCACCCGGACCATGACCTGACGCGTCGAAATGGCGTTCTCGTGTTTTAGCACCTCGCTCATGCGATCGACGGCTTCTTTCGTGTCGCGCACCATGACGAGGCGGCTTTGGGGATTGACGGTGATCTTGCCTAGGGGTGTCTGGAGGCTTTGGAGCTCCTTCGTGATCATGTCGATCTGATTGAAGGTGCCGTCGCGCCCAGTCGATGTCACCGCGGCAAAAGAGCCAGTGTTAGCGCTCGTCGTCCCCGTTCCTGTTGACTGGGTACCCGTTGAGGTGTCTGTGCCCTTCGACATCGAGGACTTGATACTGACTGCGCCCGGAACGGCAGCAATCTGGAACGTCCGAGTTACGAAGCGCGATATGTTGATCGTTGCTCCATCGAAGTCCCAGGCGAGACCGAGGTCTTCAGTCACGCTATGCAGATACTGTCCAATCCGTGCATTGCCCGGTTGCCGGTAGACTGGCTCAAGGTTTGCCGCCCCGGCCATTGAGGTCGTCCGCATCACCGTCCTGCCTGCATTTCCCGACGCCGCATCGATAAGAGCTTCGCGCGGAATAAAAACATCCGGGCTTATATGGACGGGATAGCCCGACGCATCCGAGATGTACGTACCGATCTTTGTGATTGGCAGATTCGCCGGAAGCGTGATTGTCTTGTCGCGGAATACGGCAGGCAGCGTCGCTTCATACGCAACGGGCACAAGGCGATCGCCGAGAAACGCGGTCGAAACGTGCTCGACTAGCGGCATCGAATCGCCCATGCCGGCCATCGCGCGCGTCGCGTCGTGTGTAGCTGCGTCATAGGCCCGGTTGACGTCCGATTGGGACACAACGCAACCCGTCAGCATGGTTGCTGCAAGGAGTGATACAGCGGCCTGGAAGCGGTTTGCTCGCATGGTTTAGTCCTGACAATTTGCCGCGCGGGCGACCACGCGAATAACGTTGTTGCTGTGCTCGCAGATGCGAGTCGGGGTGCGCATGTGGTTGGTCGCGCGCATGACTTGCGTCAGCACTGAATCGAAGTCGCCGCTGAAGGTCGCATTGAATTCGAGTGGCAGGTCATCGTCGATTTTCCAGGCCAGTTGCCAGCCCTGCTGCTGCAGCCAGCGGTCGAGCGCGTTCCGCAGATTGATGTCCTGCGGGGTGATCGTGAGCGTCAGGGCGCTGGAACCGGCTGCAGCCTGTGCACCCGGCAGGACAACCGGCGTGACGGCAGTTGAGCTGAGCGTTGGCGCCGCAGCCTGGAACGGCGCAAGTACCGGCGGCGGCGATGCGTGAGACGTCGCAGGCGCACTCGCTGCAGGGTTGGCCATCGCGAGCGAAGCCGTTGGGCCAGGGGCGGCCGGACTGGCTGCGTTGGCCGCCAGCATCTGCCACCCATCCCCCGCAGGCGGCGAGAGGTGCGACTGCGAGAACGCAGCGGTCGTGAAGCCCGTTATCGTGAGCAAGGCGAAGACCCGCGCAAGGAGCGAGGCGCGACGACGGGTGGGCATGATGATCATTGGCTTCATGAGATTCAGTGGGCCGCGCGCACAACGCGCCGATAAATGTGGTTCGCGTACACCAGTTGCTTGTTGGTTGAGACGGCGTTGTACGCACCCACCGCCTTCCACGTCGGACCGAACTGCCTGATGTTTGACGCGAGAATCCATGTGCCGACGTATCCGTTGACACACGGGTTAAACAGCGACTCCCGGGAAACGCCATAGCGCCTCAGCTTCGGAAGCCACGACGAATTGATTTGCATCAGGCCAATGTCTTCGGAACCGTCCGTGTTCCTGTTCACCGCGTTGGCGCGCATGCCTGACTCCTGCTGCGCGATTGCGCGCACCAGCACGACATTGACGTGGTGGAACCGCGCAGCGTCATCAAGGCAGTCTGCGAGCGCCGGCTGCACTAAGAGCAGCGCGCCCGCGCATGTGGCGACGGCCCGAAGACTCATGATTTCGTCCGGTCGAAAAAACGGACGTCATGCTTGCGCGTCACATTCACCACGTTGCCATCGGCATTGACGATGAACTGGTCTGCGGTGCCGTTAAACTTGTAATAGCGGCCCTGCTGCTCACCTGAGCCCATGTGCGCGACATCCGACACCTTGACGTTGCCGACCGTGTCAGCAAATTTGAAGTACGTCGATCCTTCCTTGTCGAACACGGCTTCAAGGCCCGCGGTGTTCTTCGCGTCAAATCCGTAGACGAGGCCGGCAACGCGCGCCACTTCAACGCTGTCGGACCCATTGGACACAACAAACCGATCCGCCCGGTTAATCGTCACGACATTGCTTGAGTCGTCCCATTTTGGCTTGAGGGAGTGCCCCTCCATGTCCCGAAAGACGAGCTCTTTTGCAGGCCTTTGTGAAAAGCGGATCTGAATGTGCGTGTCGTCGCCGTCCCGGATCGCTACCGCGCCGAACTTCGCCGCGAGGCCACCGTCCTGCAGCTGCGCTTTGTCGCCCGCGCTGACTACTACCCCCGACGCGGGCGATAGGCTTGCAGAGGCTGTTTGAGTTGCAGGCTGCGCAGGCGCGGCGTTTGCCACATAGTTCACTCCCGTCGATTTGACGGGTGCCCGACGCAACGTCACGTGGTGCGCAGTGAAATCGACGTCAGCATAGAGATTTACTGCCCCTAGCAGGCGGTCCAGGGACTGCATCCAGTTCTCGCCATCTCGCGTTGCGAAGCTCTGCGCGTTCGTGAGGTCGACGTCTTTTTGCGCTGAGCCGCTCCAACCTTGCGGAACCAGCGACTTGACCATCTGCGCTAGTGGCAACGTTGCACTCATCGGACGGGTCGCCTCCAGACTGGGTCGCGGACCAATCAGTGCGAGGCGGTTCGAGAAACCCGCAAAACCGGCAGGCATGTCCCCACTGCGATTGCCGGCCTCGGAGGTGAAGGTGTTCGCTTTTTTCCATCGGGCTGTGGCGATCGAACCATCCACCGAATAGGAAATGACTTCCGGCGTGCCTGACACAACGATGTATGGGCCCTCAGCGTGACCGCCGTCTACTTTCAGATTCTGGCCGGCTCTCGGCTGGAGATACGTGTCCGTACCGTCGTTGAAAATAAGCGCGGGCCGCTCGGTCATGTTTCCGTTGACCTGATAGTCAAAGTCGAGAGGATCGGTGCTCGCAGCCGACGCCGACAGTGACAGCACTGACAGCGCGATAAGGGTTAGCGTTTGCTTCATAGACCGCGGTCGATTTGGGAAAGATGCTGGATGAAGCGCGCGAGGTACTCGCGGCCTGGCTGTGGGTTGGCGCTGTGGTAGTACGCCACGGCTTTCACCGCCGAATGCGTCTTGCGATAGTTCTCGTTGAGGATGTCTTCGGCCACGTGGATGTTCGTTGCCGGAGACAGTGCGTCCCACGGCGACGCGAAGCGCTGCCGGTGATAGCACCAGTTCACCTGCATCAGGCCTACATCAAAATCGCAGCGCCCGTCTGAGATGAGAAAGCGGATAGCCTTGTAGGCGTCGTCGCGCGTCCGGAAAAAGAACCCACGCCCCGCAACGTTCAGTGTCCACGGCCATGCGCGGCCGTTGTACGCCGATTCGTTGAGCGCAACGCCAGCAAGAATCTTTGCGTCCACGCTCGTGTGCATCACCTCGAACGGAGCCTGTGCGGATGCGCACGCCCAGCCGCCACGGCGCTCCGTCAAAGCCGCCTGTGCGTCGTCATCCAGCACGGCCGGTTGCAGCCAGCCGTTACTGACCAGCAGGGCTTGCAGGCTCTCCGGCGTTCCATCAACGAGCACGGACGCAAAGCCGCCCGCCCCCGTTGCCACGCTTTGTCCTTTCAGCGGTTGCGCCCAGGTGAGAAACCGTTGAAGGCCGCACGCATAGACGGGAGTTCCGGGAATTTCGAGCACGGACCGCGCGCCGCTCTCTTCAACGACGAAGCGCGTCGGGCTGATGACCGCGTCGATCACTGCCGCTCCCGCCGACGAACAGGCCCCTGCGAGCACGAGCGCGACGATAGCGGGCCTAGTCACGGTATGGCTCCATGACGATGTCCTGCGTCACCTGTACGAGGAACTTTTCCCCGGGCGGCACGGTGATCGTCGGCGGGATGTTCTGGTTCCGCTGAAGTACGGCTTGCGCAGTGGTGGCGGCCACCTGCCCGGCGGTGCTTCCATAAGTCGTCACGCCGATCGGGCTGGAGGTGGTCGATGTAGTCGCGTTATTGTCAAAGGTCTTCAGCAGCACTGCGGTGATGAATCCCGCGCCGAAGATCGCGAGGAAATGGTTGTTGACGTCACCGGAGAAGCCGGCATACCCGTTCTGGTCTGCGCCCTGCATGCCGTTCATCGGCACGCTTTTGCCGTTGGGCAGCCGCAGACTGGTGGAGGCCACGAGCAGACGCTCCTGTCCAACCTTGATGTCGGCGCTGTAGGCGCCGTTGATGAATGAGCCCTTGGGAATCATCAGGCAGTCGCCGCGCAGGCTGTCGTACACATCTTCGTCAACCATGAGCGCGACGCGGCCGGGCTTGTCCGAGTTCAGCCCCTCAACGGTCTTCACGTGGATGTTGTGCGGAGGCGTCAGCGTGCAACCGCCTGCCTGGCCATTGAAGGTGGTCCGCTCTATGCCGCCCTGCCCTGCTGTTTCCTTCAGGAACGCCCTGTCGCGGTCCTCAGGTGCCTGCCCCTGTTTAGCGAGCGCCAGTGCCATTGCATCGGTCGGGTTCTGCACACCGGATGTCGCGGCGGCACGCGCCGCGCGAAAATCGTCCAGTGACGGTACGCCCGCCGGCACCGCCGACGCCTGCTGGCTTGCATTGCGGGAGGCGCCGGACTGCTTGAAGACCGACGACGTATAGATGGCATCCAGCTTGTTGCTGGCCGCGAGCGCACGCGTATCGGTGCCGTCAGCTCCAACCTCGCGCTGGAAGTCATTGCCAGTCAGCATGGGCTTCACGGTCGGATGCTGTGCAGCCGATGCTTCCGACGCGGCGCGAGCGGCTGCCTCGGCGGCGGCCGCTTCCTGCTGCTGCCTGATCATCCTGTCGATATCGGAGCTACCGGCTGCGGGCGCTTCTGTGCTGCTTTTGAGCGCCGACGCCTTTTTCAGGCGCTCTTCCTCCTGTGCCTGGTTGCTTGCCTTCAGCTCGTAGTAGAAACCGAGCACACCAATCACCAGCGCGGCCAGCAGGCCAATGCTCATGATGGCATTACGTGGCGTCTTGCCTTTGACGAGTGCAGCCTGTTCCGCATTGGGCGTGGCCTGTTCGGTGTTTTTGGCCACGATCAGAACACCCCGAGGAAGCGCCGGCGGCCACGCGTCACCGTCACTTCGTCCTTGCCTGAGACGAGAACGATCTCGTCGGCCAGCCGCTGGAACACCAGGAAATCGCCGCGACGGATGAAATTGCCCACCACGCGGTCGCCGTGATCCTTGTACATCGGCACGGGCCACGTCTGGGCTTTAACTGGCATGCGCATCCAGATGGAATGGCCGTCATCGAATACGACCTCAGGTCTGAATTCCGCATTACCGTCGACGGTGTAATCCCAGTTGAGCTTGTCGGGCGACACCGTAATCGAGCCCGAATCGCCGCCGCGTTCTGTCGCGGTCGCACCCGGGCCAGCCCCTCCGGCTTCGTCGCGCACATTTACGCGTGCCATCGGCGCGCGAGGATACTGAAAGCGCACGGTCTGGTAAAAGAAGCCACCGGCGGGCGAAGCGATCAGCGTGAAGTCGTACTCCCGGCGGTTCGTCGTCAGGTGCAGCGTGTTCACCAGGTCCGCCTTGTGCGGCTTGATGAAGACGTGATTCATCTTGTCGTCGTCAATTTCCCACTGCACGCTATCGCCCATAGCAGGGTCAGCGATCAGCTTCTCGCCCGGTTCGAGCTCGATGGTCGTCAGCTTCAGCGGCGCCGTCAGCACACGAAAAATCTGGTCGCGGCTGTAGGGAAACACGCCGATGCGGGCGTCACCCGGCATCGTCAACGGGTCAGAGCCACCGTTAAACGGATTGACAGGGCTCATCGGGTCCCCGGCGATCATCGCGGCGTTGAAGGAGCCGGTATCAGCAGGCCGCTTGGCGTACACCGCTGCTGTGGGCAGGATGATTGCTGAGAGCAACACGAATAGCCCGCGCGTGGGCCGCTGGTATCTGGAGGTCATGCTGTTCAAGCTCCACCGGTCCGCTCGAGGCGGAAAAACGGGATGTAGATGCCAAAGGGATTCGCCGTGAGAGCCGCGTCAGCGGTAGGCGCGACGATCTGGTAGCGCAGGGTCAGCGCATAGGACTTGACGTCCGGCTTGCCAGTCGCGCCTGCTTGGGAAGTCGTCGTTGTGAATTCAACGAGGACGGTCTGGTCTTCAAGCAGCGCAATGTTTCGCACATTGACTTCGCGGATCAGCTTCGGATTTGCAGTGATCTGCTGGAACGGGGCGTCGTCGCGCAGCCAGCTTTTGAACTGGTCAGTTGCAGCCCCAATCATCTGGGCCTTCACCGAGTTGATGTTTGACGACATGCGCGACGTCGTCAGGCTGTCGGTCAGCACCGGCTCGATCGTGAACCAGCGCACCGCCATATCCCGCATGCTCGTGCGCACGGCTTGCGAATCTGGCTTGTAGGCGATGAGCTCGGTGACTACGGGATGACCGCTCACGTCCGCCGACACACCGACTACGCGCGTAACCGACGGCGGAGGCTGTCGAGTCCAGACGGCCCCTGCAGCAACGGCAGCCGAGGCGAACGCGATGAGCATCCAGCGATTGCTCTCGACCTTAAGCCGCGTGCTCGTCTCGAAAATGACTTTCGATGGATCTTCCTCGGCATACATGCCGGGGGCCGTGGATAGCGCGGCCTGCCGCTTGTTCCTGAAAATGCGCATGGCAACCCTTGATGAATGGCTACCATTGAAACAATTTCTAACCAGCCTTTTGCGGCGAAAGGCACAGAGATTTAACTGCCTTTTCAGCAACACGTCGTTGGCGCTTTACGCCTCTCTAAACGCGGCCGTGTAACGCGTTACGGGTCTAAACGCGAAAAGGCCATCAATTTCACGCATCATTCCGAGGAAACCAACGAAGGCCCTGTGTTACCGGTTGTACACGTGAATCACCCATTATTCCCTTGGTCTATAACTGGTGATCGCCGGCTGCCACCGTTTCCCGTTTCCGATCAATGGTTTATCTCCAGTCCGGCCGTCCATGATTTTTAACGCGTTATACGTGTACACGTTCTACGCGAACCGCTGACGCTTAAGAGCAGCCTTGATGCCTTCCAAAACCTCTCTCGCACGTTCGACGTTTCGAGCCGGCACCCCTCGCGTCAGTGCATGGCCGTCTTGTGGATCGCGACCGCATTCGGTCCAACGGCCCTCAATGATCGCCAATGTGATGTCCATCGCTGCGGCGTGTGGCACCGAGCCGCATTCCGGGGTATTCGGTCGATTGGTGCAAAAAAAACTGGCGGAACAGCGTGAACAGCCGCTTGTATCAAGACTGTGCGACCTCTCGGCGTTCGCGCACACGACCGATCCGCAAGTCTTTGATCAATCGATGCTCTTCGGCGGAAACCGCCAGAAACTGCACGGAAAGTACGGATACCCCCTTTCACGCGTCCTTACAGAGATGCGCGACCAGTTCGATAGGAATCCTGAACTGATCATAGTGGGTATGTTTTTCGATCCGAATCGCGTGATGGGACAGTTAATGGCGGCTACCGAAACTTACAGTCGTGCATGGCTCGATAGGTCCATCCGAAGGAGCGCCGATTTCCCCAGAGCACTCACTGAAGAATCGGACCTTCCTCTCGTTTTGTCGAAGCCGAGCGGTCAAGCTGTGACTGACCTGCGTTAATGTGCTGACGCACTCCTGAAGCGTATAGGATTGATCGATGGGGTAATTGTCCTTTTTGTGCAAAATCTGGCACCGACGGCCGCAAGCGCCCCCCGATTGGGCCAATCAATCCCCCGAGGCCGCGATCTTCGAGCGTAGCCATGACGTATAAGCAGTTCGCTCCAATGGGTTCTTGAACGTTCCCATCTCAGGCTGGTAAGTGTTTCCCTTGCCGCCTTCTGCCATGTATTGGCCGACAAACTGTTGCTTCTCGGCCAGCGTCAATGATTTGATCTTCGCAGTCGTTCGACGTGAACGCTCTTCTGCAGAGCTATCCTTATCAAGGGTCGCAGGACGTTGAGAAGCTGATTCGACCTGGCCATCGCCCTTGGGCCTCACTTCAATGCGAGTGCCCTTTTCGAAGACAGTTCTTGCGTACCCTCCAGCGTTGCCACGAATTTGCCGGCTCTTGGCCTTCTCTTCGACGTAAATGGCAGTCTGTAAGGCGCGGTCTGGCTCTTGCTGGATCCAGCTTATAGCGAGTCGATCTCCGACACCAAGGCGAGTTAGCCGCTTGAATGCTTCGGACTGTCGAATAGCCTTATGTTCGTCGTCTTCGTTGGTGTCATACATCGACTTCTGAGGATTGTCTTCCACAAGGAAGCGTATCTGGACCACGCGTCTCGCCTCTCGCTTGTACTCCGGAGACACGATAATGTTTGACACCTGGTTGATTTCTTTGACGGCCTTTTTGATCACTTCGGCCGAAAAATGCTTGAATTCATCATACATGCTCGCGTCTGCGCCAAGCAGACGGCGCCAGGTCTCCACCGAAATCCAACCCGTCGATCCTGTTCGTTTAAATCGCAGACAGTTCTCGTATAGGGCAAGCGCGTAGCCCCCACTGAATTGCCGCTGCACATTGATGTTGATTAAGGTGTAGATGTCGGGATTCGCGAGCTTGCCCGCAAGCCAGTCGCTGTACTCGTACGAGCAAAGGCCATTCTTTATGCTGGCGTATGCAATGAGCGGAGACGCTTCCCAATCCGTCCTTCCACCATCGTGCAGGAGATCAAACGAAATTGGGGTCGACATCACCTTTAGCAGTGCGCGCTTCAATGCGTCGTGATTCTTGCTGTCGAACCCTAACATCGTGCAAAGGATGCCCACAGGCAAAGTATGGCGCTTCCTTGTAAGTAGGTCGTCGAACGCATTAAGTAGCAGCACGTTCACGATTTTGCGCTCGAGCAGCGACAGCTCACCGCTTACGTGAACCGTGGCTACGTGCTTCTTCAGTTCGCTAGGGGGAGGACCAAGCGGCTTGATATTGGGCATGCACTCTCCTAAGGCTTTCGGGATTTTAGGAGCTAAAAGTCATGGCGGCAACTTATCTGACACTGACTTTCCCGGTCCGACGCACTGCATTCCCCATGAACCCCGACTTTTGAAGCCCCCATTAGCGCCGGCGAAAGGTCATGGTTTGTGGGGAAGATGGCGGCCGCCGGCGAAAGGTCATGGTTTATGGGGCTCTTTCGACAAAAGGAGAGGTAAAAGGTCATGGTTTGTGGGGAGCTTCGCCGATCAGTGGTAACGGTCGGGGGGCTTCGCTGCGAAAACTACGTCTCGGGGATTGCAATTGTGCTCACGTGGCGGCTACCGGAGTATGCAAGGAACGAGACGTCGAAATCATGGGCGCCACTTCCGTCTGCACACTCTGATCCCGCGCCCATAAACCATGACCTGTGGAGATCGGCCGACGCCAAAATGCGCAATTAATCAATGATTTGCTTCGCGCGCGCGTGTGGCCCCATAGACCCTGACTTAGACCCATTAACCATGACCTTTCACCCCACAAAGCCTGACCCACCTCCGATCAGCGCCCCATGAACCGTGACCTTTCGCCCCATAAGGCATGACCTAACCCCCGCCAAACCCTTGCCAGGTAAGGAAGCGGCGAACGTAAACGTTTTAAAGTCTTTGTTTCCTAAAGAAACAACAAACAGGTGTTGGTTTCTCGATGGATGGTTCCAAGTAAAAACAAGGCGCATAGCCAAAGCCAACACGCTGCCGCAACTCCCGAACAATTAATGTTCTGCGTCCAAAACTCCCCGGCAAGGGCCGGTAGACGTGCTGTTCAGCGTTCGCGCCCAGTCACAAATCGCTTGCACTTCATTTGATTAGCCACTAAGCTTCCGCAAAATTCAACACGGACTGCAAGCTTTTTCTCCGCGTGTTGAATCAACAAGTGCTGGTACTCGATACAATGAAACGGGAGCGGTTGATGAACACAGCAGTTCGGCGTGCCGAAAAGCCGCAAATGTCCAT
Source organism: Paraburkholderia sp. MM5477-R1 (assembly GCF_050436385.1). Lineage (NCBI taxonomy): Bacteria > Pseudomonadati > Pseudomonadota > Betaproteobacteria > Burkholderiales > Burkholderiaceae > Paraburkholderia > Paraburkholderia sp. MM5477-R1. The sequence continues at coordinate 135,072 of NZ_JBNDMC010000001.1, read as the reverse complement.
AAAGCTGAAGCATGCACCCAAGCCTGTACCTCTCGCATCCATCAAGGCAATTGCAGAGAACGCCAGTGGCATGCTCGTGGACGTACGCGAAAGCATGCTGGCTCCTCATCCGCGCAAAAATGCTCCGGTCTTCACAACTGCACAGGTCGGCGAGTTGTGCCGCATCGACAGGCAGCGCATGCATTACCTGGCGCGAAGTGAGGATGATTTGCCTCAAGGTACCCTCCGTCACAGCCGCAGCAGGGAGTTTACTCTTTCCGAAACCAGGGTATGGATCGATCGAATTGGGCCGTATTCCAAGCGGCCCGCTGGCGTCAAGGGAAAGAAGATAGCAATTGGGAACTTCAAGGGCGGGGTCAGCAAGACGACTACCGCTATGACGCTGGCGCAAGGACTCTCGTTGTTCGGCCGTAAAGTGCTTTTGGTTGACTTGGACCCGCAGGCGTCGCTTTCGGCGCTGCACGGCATCCTTGCGGACAGCGAAGTTTCGGACGAGCAGACCGTGCTTCCGCTGATTTACGGCGATGAAGAGGATCTCCAGTACGCTGTGCAGTCGACGTACTGGGACGGAATCGACCTGATCCCGGCGAGTGCAGCGCTCTTTGGCGCGGAGTTTTTCCTGCCATTTAAGCAGTCGAAGGACCAGTCGTTCCAGTTCTGGAATGTCCTGAACAAGGGGCTCGAGCCGCTATTGAGTGAATACGATGCCATCGTAATTGATACGCCTCCTGCCCTATCCTATTTGACGATCAACGCCTTCATGGCGGCGGACGGACTTATCGTTCCGACACCACCGAGCGCGCTCGACTACGCTTCCTCAACGCAGTTCTGGAATCTGTTTTCGGACCTTTCTGAGAGCATGCAACAAGTCGCGCCGGAATTGGCCAAGAGCTTCGACTTTATACACGTCCTATTGGCCAAGGTTGACCAAAGCCAGGCGGCAACACCCATCGTTCGCGACTGGATTAACAAGACTTATGAAGGACTCGTCCTTCCGGTGGAAATCCCTACGACGGCTGTCACGCAAACCGCCGCCGCCGAATTTGGCACGGTGTACGACATTTCCCGGTACCAAGGCAGTTTGAAAACCTATCAACGCGCTCGAGAAGCCTACGATCGATTCGCGGAAATTGTTGATCAGCAGCTTGTCGCACTGTGGCTTGCAGACCAGGAGGCCGAATGAGTATCAAAGACCGTCTCGCAGCGAAGTCTGCAACGATTGGAACGTCCCCGCGCCCGCAAAAAAACAACGAAGAGACCCCTGCCAGGCCGAAGACTGCCCCCGGTCAATTGATGGCATCGCTGCCATTACTGGCAGAGAAGGAGAAAGAGCTTCAGGTGGCGATTAAGCGCATCGAAGAGCTAGAAACGGGCGGCGATGCGAGTTTGCAAGAAGTCGATATATCGACCCTCGTCGAAGTTCCCGGCCGTAAAAGACTGTTGTCGAGGCAGGAATACGGCGAGCTGCGAGCGAATCTCGAAGCGAACCCTCTTATTCATCCGATCGTCTACCGTCCTCTGGGTGACGGTCGCAATGAAATTATTTCGGGAAACAACCGAGTCGCTATCTACCGGGACGATCTTAAGCGCACAAAGATCCGGGCGGTGCCCTTTAGCGGGAGCGACGCGGAGGTTGAGCTCGGGGCTGCGTTCTCGAATCTGTTGGCCCCGTCACTTCCTGATTTCGAAAAGTACCGACAATTCCAGCGTATCCAGGAGAACTTGGGGCTAACGCAGGCTGACATTATTCGCGCATCGGGTCTGGCTCAGAGCCACGTCGCACGTATCCTCGCGTTCGATAATTTGCCGGTTGCCGCCAAAGAGCTAGTTGGCTTAAATCCGCATCGGCTTGGCGGGACCGCTGCGGCCAAGTTCGCCGCTCTGGCGCAACAGGGACACGAGGGAGCGGTAATAAGCGCAATCAAGGCCTTGGTTGAATCGGAAGACATGACCCAAGAGAGGGCTCTCACACTTGCGACTCCTACACGACCGAAATCGGTCGCTCCAAACGCCAAGACAATCAACATCGGTCGAAAAAAGTTTTGCGACCTGACAGTGAGGAGCGGGGTGGTCGGGCTGAGGTTTTCAGGGAAGGACAGCGAAGCCCTGGCAGAAACATGGGGGGAGCGCATCGCCGAATTCATCCGTCGAGAACTGGAGAGTAAAGAGGCAGCGCCATCCAACTTGGAGAATTAGTCCAATCAACGACATACTCGGCGACTTTCCCGCGGCGGATGGCGCCATCCAAATTGGATAGTTTGCAAAATCAATCACTTAGGCCGAACGCAAGGTATCTAGAACCAACGCTTACGCGTGGCACCAGAGCGGAGGGGATCGGATGGCGCCGTTCCCTGCGAACCGGAGCCTGTCGCCGGTTCGAACAGCCTGGCCTCAAAACTCATGCAATCTCGCTCCTTGGCGCTCGCTACTTTTCAGAGTGCGGGCCTTGCTTCTCCGTCGCGCGAGTGAAGGGCGCCCCATAGACCATGACCTTTAGCGTTCGGGCCGCCATCGACGGCGATACCACCTAGGCAGGGCGGCCGTTTGACGGAGCCCCCAGTTCTTCCTAGCGTCGTCCCCATAGACCATGACCTTTGGGTTGAGGAGACTATTTGCTTGAACACTTCCTACCTCTAGGCGCCAATGAGTCATGCCGAATTAGTTGACTCAACGCCGTGCCCGGCGACTGTCTGATTGGAGCCGCGCCTTGCTTCTCCGCCGCGCGGGTGAAGGGCGCCCCATAGACCATGACCTTTAGCGTTCTGGCCGCCATCGACGGCGATACCACCTAGGCAGGGCGGCCGTTTGACGGAGCCCCCCAGTTCTTCCTAGCGTCGTCCCCATAGACCATGACCTTTGGGTTGAGGAGACTATTTGCTTGAACACTTCCTACCTCTAGGCGCCAATGAGTCATGCCGAATTAGTTGACTCAACGCCGTGCCCGGCGACTGTCTGATTGCAGCCGCGCCTTGCTTCTCCGCCGCGCGGGTGAAGGGCGCCCCATAGACCATGACCTTTAGCGTTCTGGCCGCCATCGACGGCGATACCAGCCCAGGCGCCATCCAAATTGGATAGTTCGCAAAATCAATCACTTAGGCCGAACGCAAGGTATCTAGACCAACGCGTTACGCGTTGGCACCATTCGATCCGGCAGAGCGGAAGGGGATCGGATGGCGCCGTTCCCTGCGAACCGCAGCCTGTCGGCGGTTCGAACTGCCTGGCCTCAAAAGTCACGCAATCCCGCTCTTTGGCGCTCGTTACTTTTCAGAGTGCGGGACGGAGCCACCCAGTTCTTCCTAGCGTCGTCCCCATAGACCATGACTTTTGGGCCGAGGAGACTATTTGCTTGAACACTTCCTACCGCTCGGCGCGAATATTTGGTCGTGACGAGACGGCTGATTTGTCCATCGATGCGGGAGTCATGCCGAATTAGTTGACTCAACGGCGTGCCCGGCGACTGTCTGATTGGAGCGGCCATCCAAATTGGATAGTTCGCAAAATCAATCTTTTAGACCGAACGCAAGGCACCCAAAAGCAACAAGTCGGACGTAGGCGCCATTCGGTCGGGTAGATCGGGAGGGCAGGGAAGTGGCGACACTCCTGCCAACCCCAAAACATCGACGACTCGAACGCTGTTGATGCTCAGAGCGTCGCGCGATCCGGCTCCTCGACATCCCTCAAAGCTAAAAAGTGCTTGTCGGACCTTGGTGGAGTCTTGCCCTTCGGTCGCGCGCGCCGCGCGGCTCCCCATAAACCGTGACCTTTTGCATTCCCGCCGGCATAGACGGTTGTTAAGAGACAAGGAAGAGCGGGAGTCCGACAGAGTCGGCGAGATCTCGCCAAAGGCCCTTGGGAGAGGGCAGGGCGAGCGAGTAGCGTGAGAACGGAGAAAAGCCGGGATCGCTTGCTAGACTCTCCGCCGACGGATGGTTGTAACAGCCTTCGGCCTCTGCTCGGCCGCACCACGGGCCGTACGTGTTCACCAATGGCTGGTGGTAACACCCTTCGGCCCCTGCTCGGCCGCACCACGGGCCGTACGTGTTCACCAATGGCTGGTGGTAACGCCCTTCGGCCTTTGATCGGCCTCGCCACGGACCGTACGCGTTCGCGCCAAGTTTGGCCCCAGAGTGGCCTGCGAACTGACCGAGCCCATGCTTCCCCGGGGAAACGCCTGTCCCGTGCGGTCGCCCCTATTCACAAGGAAAACAAGCGTGACGGAAAAATCCTCTCGCGTAGGGCGAGAACTCTTGCTTAGGCGAGCGGCGCCGGTAGTATGAAGGAAATCATCGGAGGAAAAGCATCGGATTGGCGCCTGTTTTAGCTAGCTTTTCGGCGAATTGCGGTCCGGGGATGCGCGGACAATGAGGAAGGGGCTAATGACAATGAAAATTGCGAGAAAGACAAATGATTGACGACCCGCTGGCGCTGGCCGCGCTATACAGGGCGGGCCTGGGCTCTAAATGGGAGACCATGACGGAGGCGGCCGTCGCAATGGCCGCGGTAGGGGTGCGCGCGAGCAAGAATCGGATAGTTCAGGCGGTGGCGGTCTCCGAGTTCCCGACGGAGATCTTGGCTCTATTCGCCAGCGTTGGAATGGTGAACCGAACAGCTCGCGAGCTTATCCGAGCGCGAAACGAGCAGGGCATAGCTGACATGGTCGCGCGCTCCGCTAGTCTCAATCCTGCGGGGAAATCGAGGTCCGAGATTTTGGCGCACGTTTGCAACACCCGTACTACGTCCGGCTATCGGCGGACGTACACGGGCGAAAGCCCTCTCGCGCTGAACGAGCGATATGTCCAAGGATGTCGTTCCGGCCTATGGTCAACAGTGCGACAGGCGGCGGACGCGATGGGTATCTCGCATTCCAGGCTGACGATGGCGTCCGCTATTGCCGCGTTGCCGCAGGAGTTACTGAATGCTCTCCCCACCGGAGGCCTGACTTTCGAGACGGGTCGCGCCCTTGTCGACTTAGTAGCGCTTCGCGGGGAAAAAGTCATTTGCGAAGAAGCGATCTCAGTTCAAAACATCGTCCCACGACTCAGCCCTCAACGCTTGTTGAGTCGCCTTATAGGAATTGACTGCTCCCCGGTTCAAGTCAAGGTGCGGCGTGGGAAGAAGAAAAATGGTCGTTCAGGCGGCCTTTTCGTAGAGTTATATCTTGACCCTTCGGATCCGGAAAGCGAATCAAGGCTTGAGACGCTCGTGGGCTTGGTGAACCTGGAATTTGGAAGCGTTTCGAAGGTCGGCAGCGCCGCCATTGTGCCGCGGGAAGAACGGCTTCGACCATATCTCGCACAGAAGCAGCGGCTCGACAGACCGGCTCCCCTGTCTCGTCTTTCGGTACCGCCCCACCTGTCCGGGTCTGCCGGAACAAACCGCGACACAGCCATGCCACCCGTAGGGATTGACGACGATCGCGCCGCGCTGGAGCGCTGGCTGTCCGACTACACAAGCCCCGTGACCAAGAACAGATATCAAAATGAATTGGAGCGGCTGCTGTTATGGGCGCTTTTCGCAAAAGGCAAGCCGCTGTCGAGCATCGATGTGAACGATGCGAACGAGTACATCAATCGGTTTACGTTGGACCCACAGCCATCATCTGTGTGGGTAATGAGAGGGCGACGCTCACGCGACGAGCCGACGTGGCGTCCCTTTCGCGGGCCGCTCTCGGACGAAAGTCGCCAAAAAGCCCTCCACATAGTGAAAAAGTGCTTTAACGATCTCATCGTGCATCGGTACCTGGTGGCAAACCCGTTCCAAAATGTGAAGGTGGAACATCAGCCGAATATTCGGTTAGAAAATGCATATACTGAATTACCCGAACACAGCGGGGCATGAAGGCCGCTGCGCACACCCCGAACCCAGCTTGCCAAGACGATGGCCCTGGAGGGACGCCCGACCAGCGGCCACCTCGCATAGCGTGTTACGCACCGGCTCGCCTCGGGAAGGCTTCGGCCTCCAGGTTTGGTGCGGCGTGAAGCGGCCAAGCGACAACGCGGCCGCCGTCGAATTCACAGGCTACCGTTTTTCCGGTAGAAGTCGTTGACTTCGCGCAGCATCCGCTGCTTTTCGGCTTGAACGTAAATGGAGGTAGTCTGCAGCGAGGCATGGCCGAGCACGCGCTGCACGACGTCAAGCGGCACGTCTTCAGCCGTCGCTTGCGTGCCGAAGGTATGGCGAAACGCGTGAGGGGACGTACCGGCCAGCAAGTTTGTTTCAGCCGTCGTCAAATCCGGCATCCCGGCGATAAGCCGCTTCATGGCCCACGCAATCATCGTGTTGAGCGAGTCGGGATGATAGGCGAGGGGGGTACCATCCGCATGCTTCTTCTGTGCCAACCGGGTTCGCGGAATAAACATCGGCGCGAGCAACGGACCGCTTGTGGCCGTGCAGAAGTCAAGGCCGCGATCGCGCCAGTGCATCTGGAGCGCGTCGATGGTAGCAGGGCTGACGGGCACCACGCGCTCCTTGCTGCGTTTTCCGATGACGAGCAGTTGCCATACCGGCGTTTCCGCATCGCCAAACGATGTAGGCGACAGCCGTTCGCGAGTGGCCCTCGCCAGTTCTTCGCGCCGAAGGCCCGAATCGCCTCCCAATAGCAGCACGACGCGTACTGCGCGCCAGTAAGAGGCGTCGGCAGCATCACACTGCATATCAATAAAATTCCGGATGCGCTGCCACAGTGCGGCAGGCAACGCGCGATCGACCCTGATCCTGTCGATCCGCTCGACAACGACAGGGTCGGTGACGGCTTCCCATGGATTGCCCGCGAGATAGCGGACAGCGACAAGCCATCCGAAAGCGGCGCGCAGCGCGCGGATCGCGTACTTCTGGCTTTCCGCGCCCAGCTCGGCGGACGCAAACGGCTTCCACCGGCCGCTCGCGCGGGGCGCCTTCGGGCCCACGAAAGCCGGATCGGGCGACGCCAGAAAATCCTTGTACGCCTCGCAGTCGTCGGCGAGCAGTGAACTTAGAGGTTTCTTGCGGACGGTGACCGACCACAAGAGAAAACGCTCAAGTTCCTTTGTGTACGCCCGCAGGGTTTTCGGCTGCTGGCGGAAGCGATAGAGATAGGTGCGCACCGCATCGAGATCGTGATGTGCGCTGATGTAAGGGAAGGCGCCGGACCGGTTCGAACCGTGCGCACCCGAAAGCGCGTGACCTACGGCCATGCGCTCCAGCGGCACCAGCGCGCGCGATCCGCCGTCGATCGTGACAAGTTCGCCCGCCGGTGCTGTAAGCGGGTCGGCCAGATCCACGTCGGCGTCGACACGTCGTTCGAGGACCGCTTCGTGCCGGCGCAACCATGCCACGATCAGCCGGGCGCGACCCGCGCCGATCCGCGGCACCGCCCGCCACCAGCTACCGCCGCGGCCGTTGCAGAAGTCGATCAGGTCGCCGAGTGTGGCAATGCCTTCTGCCTTCAGGCGCTGTGCCACCAGCGGCCGGAACCACATGCCGACGCCGTGATCCAGCTGCGGCTGCGCGACTGCCAGCGCCGCGGCCTGTTCGACCATCTTGAGGCTGACTGCCGTGAGGCGCGCGCTGCCGTGCGCCTTCGCAGAGGCTTTCAGGTAGTCGGCCAGTACGGGCGAGCCGTGTTCGAGCGCCAGCTCCACCAGCACCGCCTGCATGCGTCGCAGGTACGCGTCGGCCCACCCCGCAGTCGGGACGTTGCCGTCCTCGTCTTCGGTAAAGTACAGCCGCGCAATGGTCGCGGCGGGCACGCGCTGCACAAAGGCACGTAGCGCGGTGAAGTCGCTTCGCGTATAGCGCCGCGTGAGGGCGATGGACTGGGGTTTATTGGCCACGAAGTCTCTCCAGGCGCAGGGCTATTGCTTCAGCGAGGTCTCGTCGGCCAGTGCGAGCGCCAGCTCGGGCGGCAGTCGCTTCAGGTTGAGCGGGTCGTCGGTTGGTGAATCGAACGCGTCACCATTGTTACCACTGCGCAGCACGCTCCACAGGTCACGGCGCTTGACAGACTGCGGGGCGGCACCCTCTTTTGCCATAAAGAAATAGCGGGCCGCGGGCGCTACGCCGATGCGGACCAGCCATCCGGAGCCGTGCCGACCATACGCGATGTCCTGTCGTTCCCGCGCGGCGGACGCAATGAGCATCACCGGGGCGGGATGGAGCGACCGATGTGTAACATGCGCCTGCCGGAGTACGGCCTCGGTGCCATGCCTGGCGGAGAGCCAGCAGACGGCGGCAATGAGACGATGCGCACCGTTGTCGCTGAACACGGCGCCGCCCCAGGACACGAGTTTCAGCATCGTGCCTGGCAGCGCATCGCATGGGAATGGCTGGTCTCTGATTTCCGATTCGATATAGACCAGCGCCCGGTCATCCCACTTGGTCTTGGCCTTGTTTTCACCCTCCAACGCGGCAAGCGCATCCCGCCAGTTGCGAACGTCAAGGTTGAAGTTCTTGTGCTGAGTGCCCATCACCGTGTGCACGGGTACATCCTGATAGCCGGTCCTTGAGGCGTCGGCGAGGAAATCCAGAAAATCGGAATAGTCCGCCGAGCAGAAGAACGGGCGGTCTAGCATCGCCGGATTCGCGACGACGGCCGCCCTTAGGATTTTTAGCAACGCTGGTTCGTTGTGGCCGACTGACGGGAACTGGTTGGTGGTGCTGACGGCAAGGTCAAGAGAGTGGTCGGTCATCGTGGATTGAAGCGAAAGTTGCAGCACCTCCGATTAGCCCGTCACCGAACGGAGGCTGGTTTCCGGGAGTGCCGTTTTCACTTTCGCTTCTTCGCGTCAGGAAGTGAAAGACGGAAATGCCAGAGAACGGAAGAGAAAGCCTGAAATGTCGAATACGGGCAGGCCGGGATCAACGAACGTTTTGTGAAACATAGGTGTTATACACACCGACCGAACGGAACCCAGCACTGGTGGGGCTTTGACGGCAATCGGGCTTGTTTTTACCCTGATTGTTTCACGATGAGACGTAATCCGCGAGCGGGCCCCCAGCAGAGTCAAGCGTAAAATGCATATGCACTATGCGAGCGTGGACGGAGTGTAGTGGTTGATACGTATTTTGTAATGGGGCGCCGAATGCAGGGGAATTCGACGGCGTGGCCGTCGGAAGGGCGGATTACCCGGTGTTTTTGTACTAGAACATGGTGATCGGGCAAAACCGGAGCCTTGACCATGATCGAACCACGTTTCGTGCGGGCCGTCAACAGCACGCGTCCTTACGGCGCGCATCGTTACGACGTGTTCGGACCGAAGGTGGGGCGCCGGCTAACACTGTTCGGGCGATGTGCGCTGGATCTGTGGATCCGCCTCGAATCGGATGCCCACGTATTCGCATACTGTGAGAGGCCCCTGAGTATTCCCGGCACGAACCCAGCGCGGACCGTCGATTTCTGGGTCCGCACACCTGATGAAGAGAAATTATGCGTCGTGCTGCGTCCGTCGGAGTCGACTGCAGCCGCGCGGGGCGATAGCCTGTTTCCTGCATTCGAGAAATGGAGCAGGGCGTCTTCGATGCAGCTCGACCTCATTCATCCACAGCATCTGGACGACCCGCCGGTGTTGCGCGATAACAGGATGACGATGCTGCAGCACCTCGCGGGCACTCATTCGATTCCTGTCGGGGCATTGATCCGTGGCGTGCAGGACCAGTTACATCACGGCCTGACTCTGGCCGAACTCGAGCGGCGGCTAGCGCCCATCGACCCGATGCTCGTGCGCTCGGCGGTTTTCAGACTCGTGTTGCGCGGTGAGATGCGGTGTCCAGCACTTGGACTCGAGCCGCTGGGGCCGCACACCCGGCTGGAGCTGCCGTGAAAACGATCGCATTCGGTGCGTTGCGGTTCGATCGCCAGTCCATTCCGCAGGCTCTGATGGATGTCGGGCAGTGGCCACCCGCTGACGACAATGCGCTCTCTGACGAGGGGCGCGAGCTGCTGCAGCGCCGGATCAGGGCGATGACACTGTTTGTCGATGGGCACACTCCCCTGCGCGAAATCAGCCGGCAAACCGGCATTGGTTTTAACGACCTGTATCGTGTCTTCGAGCGATGCATCACGCAGCACGAGGACGGGCGCATCTTCGGTTGCCGCGCGCTGATTCCCTATCAGCATACACGGCCCTATGATCGCCGCTCGCTGGTCAAGCCATCCCGTCAAGACGTCGCAAGTAACGCCAGCGGCGCCTTCACCCAATTGCTGCAGCGTTATCCGGACCTCGCGCGCTGGATCGAACGCAAGGTCACTGAACGAAGCCGGAAGCACGCGGAGCCGACCGAAGTGCACCGCCATTTGTGGCGACTGCACGGGGGCTTTCTTGCGGAGTGCCGGCAGGCGGGCATTCCGGCACATGAATATCCATTCAACCAGAAATACCTCGGCGAGCGATCGCTTGCCACGTATGTCCGCACGCTGGCGAACCGGAATTTCGACGCTGCGGCCCGGGCAGCAGGTGCCCGGCAGATTGGCCATCGTTGGCGCGACGATCCCGAAACCGTGCGCAAACCGGCGACCCGTCCCTACGAGGTAGTCGAGTTCGACGGTCACAAGGTCGACGTGCGCCTGACACTGCGCATCGATGACCCGTTTGGTTTCGAAACGCTGCTTGTGCTGCACAGGATCTGGATCCTGCTGCTGCTCGACGTGGCAACGCGCGCCGTGATTGGCTATACGCTTTCGCTGGGCCACGAATATAACAAGGACGACATTGCTGTGGCCCTGCAGGCCAGCCTGATGCCACACACAGCACGCGCGTCGAAGATTCCGGCGCTGACTATCCGGCCGGGCGGAGGGTTCCCGTCCGCGGTGATTCCCGAAACGGCGTGGGCATGCTGGGGCACGTTTCGCTTCGACGCCGCGAAGTCCCACTTCGCAACTGCGACGCTCGAGCGTCTGACCCAGGTTGTCGGCTGCGCGACCGACAACGGGCCACTCGGCCAGAAGAATGAATGTGCGCTGATCGAGCGCTTCTTTGACCGGATAGCGTCGCACTTCGCGCACAGATTGCCGGCCACCACGGGTCGTGATCCGCGCGCAGTCGAACGCGCACTCAACGATGTCAGTGGCAAAACCTCGTTGATGATGACCCTCGACGAACTGGAGGATGTGATCGACGTGGTTCTCGCCGACTACAACGGCGAACCGCACGGAGGACTGGGCGGGCGAACCCCGCTGGAGGCGATGCAGTTCCTGCTCGCGAGAGAGGACGGACTGCTGCGCACGCTACCGTTAGCCCGGCGCAGTACCTTGTGTCTTCTCCAGGAGGCTCGTGTCGTCACCATTCGCGGCAACGTGAGCCGAGGCGAGCGCCCGCACATCAATTTCGAACACGTGCGCTATGACAGCCGCGTGCTGTCGGGCATCGCGGGACTGATCGGCAAGCAGCTCCGCATCTATTTCAACGTCAAGGATATCCGCCATCTGCACGCGTTCCATATGGACGGATCTGAACTTGGTGTGCTGACCGCAGCGCAGCCCTGGTGCTTTACGCCACATTCGCTGCGTGTGCGGCAGGAAATCTTTTCGCTGATCCATCAGCGAAAGCTGGCGGTCCGGGAGGGCAGCGATCCCGTTAGCGCATGGTTTGTCTACAAGAAGAATCAGGCGCGAAGCCATACGCGCGATGCAAACGACCTGGCGCGCATGCTGTCGGACCGTGCGAAGTTGCATCAGGGATTGCCTGCGCCCGACGTCGCCGATGCGAGCGCAGCGGTAACCCGTGAAGCGCAGACGGCGGAACCGCCTGCGAAAACCGCACCGAGGCCACCGTGGCTGACGCAGATTTTCACGTTCGGGTGACCGATGCCTGACTCGCTGCCACGTCCTGTTGATCCCTCCGAACATCCGCTCGCGAACCAGACGTACATGGTGCCGACGCCGGCGATCGCGGCGATGTACGCGCATGTGCGCCAGTGTATCCGGCGTGGCGTCGCCGGCGCCCTGATCTATGGGCACACCCGCTGGGGCAAAACATACGCGATCCGATACTGCGTCCGGCTTCTGCGTCTGGAGCTGCCTCGCGCGGCGATCCTGACGATCGGCATGCCGCGCAATCCGTCGCGTTCGGAAGCCCTGTTTTTCGGCATGCTGCTGAAGGCGGCACAACATGAGCGCCCGGATAGCGGCACGGCGTTACAGCGCCGGCTGCGTCTTTATCACAAGCTGGCTGAACTGGTAGAACGCGCCGCTGGCAACAGACTAATCGTGTTCGTCGACGAGGCGCAGCGTCTGGAACTTGAGCACTACGAATGGCTCCGTGATGTGCAAGACGAACTGGAGCGCCGAGGCGTACGGATGTTCACGTTTCTCGTCGGTCAACCGGGCATCCTGAACCGCAAGAGCTCGTTCCGGCAAAGCGTCGACACATCTCAGATCGTATCCCGTTTCATGATTGACGAGTTGCGCTTTGAAGGCTTCCGTTCCGCCGACGATCTGAAGATGTCGCTCGGCGCGTACGACACTTCGACCTTTCCGGATCGCAGTGAATGGCCCTATACGCGCTTTTTTCTGCAACGTGCATTCGACTCGGGTTTCCGCTTGGGAAAGCAGCACGGGGTGTTGTGGGAGGCGTTCGATGCCGCGCATCGGCGCGCGCGGTTCGATTTCACGATGGAAATACCGACGGAATATCTGGCCCGCACGGTGGAGATCGCGCTGACGGACAACATGCAGCACGACGCTGCAGACTTCGCACTGAGCCAGGCCAGCTGGTCGCAGGCGGTGGAGGAATCGAATTTCGTCGCCGCACTTGAGGAGTTGCGCATCATCTTTGTCGACGAGGCTGCATACGGATCGTGAAGCGTTTCCATATCCTTGTGCCACACCCTGAACATGAATCGCCCGGCCTGTGGTGCTGGCGTGATGAATGGCACGCCACCGGGCAATCTGCATTTGCGCTGCTTGCCAAATTTCAGCGGCTCAACGCGCTGTCATGCGCCGGCCTCGCGGACTGTTTCGGCCGTCGTGAAGGGCGGCGGTCGGTATCGGGGAGCATGGACCTGCGCGACGCACGGCAATTTGATGTCCGTCGCCTGACGGATGTGCTTCGCCTGCCCCTGGAAGACATCGCGTGCGCGTTCGTCATGCCGTCGCATCTGGCGCACGTGATCGCGGTGCCGACGCTGCGCTGGTGCGCACGGTGCGCGCGTGAGGGCGTCCACCTGACGGTGTTCCAGCTGCGAACATGTCGTTCGTGCCCCGTGCACCACACTCCGCTGGAGGAGTGTTGCCCCCAGTGTGCCCTTGAGATTCCCTTCCGGCTGCGACGAGACGTTTTCAGGGCGCCGTTCTGCTGTCCCTCCTGCGGCACGCCGTGGATTGCACCGTCGCGCGGTCTTGATGACCTGCGGGTCGACGGTGCGCATCGGCGTCTGCTTTCCCGGTGGGCCGCCGGCCAGCGTCGTGTCCTACAAGGTGGTCCGCAAACGGATCCCATGGACGGCGTATGGAACGTATGCCGGCCCGAGGAAAGGGAAGTGAGCGGGTATGCATCGTGTACGATGTTCCCTGACGCAACCGCCGGTGACGATGAACTCCTGGCGGGAGCGCGCAGTTGCTACAAGGCCATCAGGCGCTGGGTCATGCGCGAGTATGGCGGCCAGCATCACGTGTGCATTGCGTCGGCCACCCACCATCTACGCAGGAGGATGGATGGCCGCTCGACGCCGCCGTTCTGTCCGGTCGCACAGGCTGTGTTGCGGTGGCGCACGAAATGGGACGGCTTTGGCGTTCCCGAGGCGCTGCTGCATCCACCGCTGCACGGTCCGCTTGGGATCGTCGTCTGGCTGTCGCGTTATGCGCCGATCGCGCCTAGCGAATGGAGCGAGTCAACGAGCCGATGGCTCACGCTGCATCTGTTCGCAATCGCATGTCTCGACAGTTTTCATACTTTCCTCCATGAAGCGCAGCAGGCGCGCAGTCATGAGCGCATTGTGTGGTGGCCGTTTCCCGTCCATGACTTCCCGCAGCGCGAAGTGGTCGCGGGGGGCCGTGACCGGCCCGATGATCCCGCACAATTCCGACTGATGTCGCTCCAGCTCAAGCGAGGTATCCGCGTTTTGCCCAGCACCACACCCGGCGGCCTTGCACATGAAGAACATCATGCAGGGCTTTTGCTCGCTATCGGGAATGCGGGCGACGGACCTGCTTCGTCTCTTTCGCCTCGACCTCCAGAGCACGTCAATCAGCCGACAGCACCGGGATACAGCGTTTCGGCTGTGCTGCCGCGATACGACGCTTGCCCGGTCTTCACCCCCGCGAACACCGTTGAAGGCGATCCGAAATCTGTTGTTGCCGTGTGAGTGTCAACGCAGGCTCTCTCTGGAGAACGGAGTTGCCGTAAATTTTCTGACGAACTGAGAAACCGGTATGTAGCAGCAGGCGAGTGCACTCGGGCAGCCCATAGACCGATCGCCCAACTCCTACGGCCCATCGCTCGGCGGTGGTTGTTATGGATAACGAATGATATGTGCGTTGCTCGTGCTATCGAACTTGAGGTGATTACGCTCAAGCATACTGATGCAGCAGCGGCAAACGCGGACCTCCGGGCGGAACCGCCTCTCTCTGCGCAAAATCGCAGCCGGTAGTGAAATCCATCATCACCAGTCCAGTCGATGTTTTTCTTCCGTCTCCCGGTGACGGGTGTCGTCGTCGCTGTGAAGATAGATGCTCGTCGTCGAAATCGATGCGTGTCCGAGGTTGTCTCGCACGAGTCGCAGATCGAGGTTGCCGTCGGCCATGTGCGATCCGGCGCTGTGCCTCAGCCAGTGTGCGGATGCACGCTCCAGGTGCGTCGCTCGCGCGGCATAGTCTTCTCCGCGAAGCCTCAATTTGTCCGCTGCGCCAGCAAAGATACTTTTAATGATCGAGTGCAGCGCGGCACGCGTGAGTGGCTTCGTCGATTTGCCGAGCGGCAACACCAGCGGCGTGTCCTCGTGCGCGGACGGCGACGGTGCGAGCCCGCGCGCGCGCCGGTACCGCGCGAGTTCGACCATCATCTCGGCGGATGCGGGGACGAGTCGTTCCTTGTCGCCTTTGCCAAGCACCTCCAGCCACCACCGTTCGTTCCCCTCGTTGTCGCGCCGGCAGAAGAACTTGCCCATCGTGTTGCCACCGACCTCCGAGATCCGCAGGCCGCCGAGGTAGAGCAGGGTAAAGAGCCATCGAGCGCGCCAATAACGTTCCTGTTCCCGGTCGCTATCCCGCGGCAGGCCGTCGATATAAACCTTCACCTCCTGCCAGAGGTCGCGTTCCAGGTAGCGGGTGATGCGCGGCGCCTGTCGGCGGGACCGCTGGCGCGACAGGGACAGCGGGTTGCCGGCCAGATAGCCCGCTTCGACAAGCCATGAGAACAGCGCATTGAGGATGACCATCGCCTGACGCTGGCTTGAGACTGCGAGCGGCCCGTAAAACGGTCGCCAGCGCGGATCGTGACGCGGAAACTTTCGCCCGCCATCCGACATCCAGCGCGAACGCGGCTGGGGATCGCCAAGAAATACCCTGTAGGCGAGCAGGTCCTCATGCGTGAGTGATGACAGGGGTTTGCCCAGCTGCACAATGGACCATAAGAGAAGTCGCTCAGCTTCCTTACGGTAGTTGTCGAACGTGGTCTTCGTGTCGACGACGCGTGCCAGCCACGCGCGGATCGCGCTCAGGTCGTCAGCTGCGTCGATTTGCTGGCGACCGTTCGCCCGGTTCATGCCGCGACGACCGTCAAGGTCGGGCGGCAGGTCCAGCGCATCGAGCGGGCGCGGCGCGATCAGGATCGTCGTCATGGTTTCATCGTGGAACGGGTAGGAGCATGTGTCATCGCGATTGTCGCACGCGTGGGAGCTCTTTTGACACTACAGGCATAATGTCTAAAACGAGTTAAAGAATAGTGCGCTTGCAGGGCGCATGTTCCCGCCGACGCGAAAACGAGCCAGTTGCCGACGCGCAACTGCGCCGGTCAGCAAGCGCGTACAGCCGTCAGTTCGACGATGGATCTCGTATGGAACAGGCTCAGATAAATCCGGCATGCTGGTCGCGTAGTTGCCGTGATTCTTGAGGTTCCCGGGCAGGCGCGTTCGCGACGGTCGGGTTCCGCCTCAGCATCGAGCTGGTGCAGCGGATCGTGTCCGGCAGCCGGGCAGCTTCACCGAGATGGCCCGCCTGTTGATGCGCGCGCAAAACTGCCCCCCGTCCAGCGAGCGCGGAATTGACCTCGAAAGGCAAAACGGCGGCGCCTAAAGCGGTGGTCAAACCCGTCGTTGCGGCAAAACCTGCTGGCAGGCTGCGCGCGGGCGCTCCAAAGGCGCCCCGTTCACTTCGGAATGATTTCCGGGAAATACGCTGCGCCCATCGTCGTGCCGCCGACCGCGGGCCGATCCATGAACACGTGGTCGCGGCAGACGGCGTGCCTGCCGTGCACCGGTTTTTGCCGCTCAGCCTGAGGTTCGATCACCGCATCGTGACAGGCGGCGAAGCGGCGCGCTTCCTGGCGGCGACGATCGCGGATCTGCAGAACGCGTGATAGTCGTCAGTCCCATCAATGCATGGGTCCTGGCAGCGATACGCGCGGAACATGCATCGCCATTGCGATGGGCAGCAGTCAACGGTCGTCGCGCCAATATGCGTTGTATTCCTCTGCATTCACGATTGCAGAACACCACTTAACGTGTGCTCGGCGTGATTCGCCAGCATGGCATCGATAAGAGCGCGAGCCTCGCGGTCAATGCACGTGAGAGCAACGCTCTCCGACTCGTATGTAACGGGATCGCCGAAGTCACCGGCGACGTGTTGTTTTCGTTGCCTTCTACGCAACGACCACGTGATGCGATGTCAGCGCGACCCCATCGGACGAGTGGGCCGGGCGCGGCTCCATGTGCGCGTCGGTAACGAATCCGCGATAAGGCCCGACGATGTGATGTTGCATTGATTGACTTCGCCGTTTTTCGAGCAATGCAAAGCATCGTCGCGCCTGCGCGCTTCACCTGGCCTGCTGAACCGTCAGGCAGCCAGGCGACCGATCCCCATTTCCGGGCGGCGCTGGCCCTGCGGAAACACGTGCCATGTGCCGTCGGCATGGCGAAAGAAGAAGAGTGAAAACGTTCCGGTCGGCCGATCGATTTGAATGCACACGCGGCATGTTCGACCCGATCGGGAGCGGTCCAGCAGACGCACGCACGCCCCGCGGCCCTGCGTCGGGCCAACGAGCTTTTCGACCTCGGAACGCAGTGATCTGTTGCCCGCCATAATTTTCCCTTCGATATACGACGAATCGATGCTATGGAGATAGGTGCGTGCGTCCAATCGGCGCTGGCGGAATGTCGTCACAGGAAGCGCTGATTTCAGCCGTCACGACTTCCTGACTCAAAACCGGCATGCTGGATGCCATTTAAGGATTTCTGCCGTCTCGGCGGGGGCTTTTCTAATTTGGGCGCGCTGGAGGCGAGCAAGCGACGCGTTCGTACCCCGCCCGCGACACTTAAAGATCGAGAACCAGCTCCGCGGATTTCGCGCGCGACACGCAAACCATGATCTGCGTTTCTTTCTCGTCGTCGCGCAGCACGAGGTCCCGATGATCCGCCTCCCCTGAGCACAACGCTGTCTTGCATGAGCCGCAGGTACCGCTTTCGCACGAACTGGGCACGCGCACGTTCGCGTCGCGCAGCACCTCTAGGATCGAGCGATTGGCGGGAATGTCGAGCGACGTGCCGCTGCGCGAAAGCCGCACAGTGAACGGCGTGCTTTCACGCGCATCCGCGTTGCTTGCACCGAAGCTCTCGAAGTGCACCGTGCCCGACGGCCAGTGGCCGGTCATGTCCCGCACGGTGTCCATCAGCGCCTGCGGGCCGCAGCAGTACACGTGTTGCGCCGACTTCGACCTCTCGAACACAGGCCAGAAGTCGAACGCTTTCGACGGGTCGCCGTGATCGTGGTGAATCTTCACGTCCGACCGCCACTCGTCGCTGGTCAGTTCATCGAAGAACGCCGTGCCTTCCTGATCGCGGGCGAGGTAATACAGCTTGAACGAGCGCAGGCCTTCCGCCCGCAACTGCCGCGCCATCGACAGCATCGGCGTGATACCAATGCCGCCCGCGACGAGAACGAATGACTTTGCGCGCTCATCGAGGGGAAACTCGTTGCGGGGCAAAGAGACGTCCACGGCGTCGCCCTCGGCCGTATCGTCGATGAAGCTCATCGAACCGCCGCGTCCGTTGCTGTCACGCTTCACCGCGATGACGTACCGATCGCGCTCCTGCGAGTCATTGCACAGCGAATAACTTCGTCGCGAGCCGTTGGGCACCACGACGGTCAGGTTTGCGCCCGCCTCGAACGGCGGCAACGGCGCGCCTTGCGGGTCGGTCAGTTCAAAGCGCCAGATGTCACGGGCGATCTTCTCTTTGACAGCAATCTTCAGACAAAGAAAACCGTCTTCCAATGGGGGCGTCATGTCTGTCTCCTTCTGACCGGTCCGGTCTTGCGTTGCGTCAACATGGATTGCATAATATTGCTAGATCTCTAATTACGCAAGTCAAGAAGAGCGATTCTTCGCGATCTTGCTCTCGGTATAAACCCGTGCTTGTCAGCGACATAAAGCCGCCGTAACCTGAATATTAGACATCTAGTTATACGGTGAAGGAACACCTGTTCCAGCCGGTAACACGAGTGAAATTCGGAGACATTCAGTCATGGCACATTCAACGTTGCACGCCGGGGACTTATCCCTGCCTGCCATAGCCGACTCGGCGGCGGAGGAGGCGACATACCGCAAGATCACGTTAAGGCTAATGAGCTTTCTTTTCCTGTGCTGGGTCCTCAACTATCTCGATCGCGTCAACGTCAGCTTCGCGCAGTTGCAGCTCAAGCACGATCTCGGGTTGAGCGACGCAGCGTACGGGCTCGGCGTGAGTCTGTTCTTTATTGGCTACATCCTGCTCGAAGTGCCGAGCACGCTGTTGCTGCGGCGCATTGGCGCCCGCAAGACCGTCACGAGGATCATGCTGCTGTGGGGCGCCATCTCGACTGCCATGGCGTTCATGACCGCTCCATGGCAGTTCTATCTCGCCCGGACGCTGCTTGGCGCGGCCGAAGCGGGCTTCTGGCCCGGCATCATCCTCTATCTCTCGTACTGGTACCCGTCGAAGCGCCGCGCTCGTATTACGTCCCGGTTCCTGCTGGCGATCGCGGTTGCGGGGATTGTCGGCGGCCCGCTTTCCGGGTTCATCCTGCAAAACTTCATGGACGTCTGGGGCTTTCGCAACTGGCAGTGGCTGTTCTTCCTTGAAGGCGTACCTGCCGTGATTGCCGGTGTCGTGGCTTACTTCTACCTGGTCGACCGGCCGCAAGATGCGAGGTGGCTGACCGAGGATCAGAAGCGAATTGTCATCGGCGCGCTCGACGAGGAAGGTCGCAGCAAGCCGCATAGCTCGCCGAGCACGCTCTTCGCGGCGCTGCGCGACCCGCGCGTGTACGTGATTGCCGCGGGCTGGGCCACGGTGCCCATTTGCGGAACCATCCTCAACTACTGGACGCCCACGATCATCAAACAGGCGGGCGTTTCCAACCTGTTGCAGATCGGCTTCCTGTCGGCGCTGCCTTATATCGTCGGCGCGGTTGCCATGCTGCTGATCGCACGCAGCTCCGACCTGCGGCTCGAGCGCCGCTGGCACTTCGTGCTGTCAACGACAGCGGGCGCCACGGGCGCCGTGCTCCTGACGGTTCTGACGCACAACTCGGTTGCCGCCATCGCGTGCCTGAGTCTCGTTTCGGTGAGCTATTTCGCGGCCGCCGCCATTATCTGGACCATTCCGCCGAACTACCTGAAGGGCGCGGCGGCCGCCGGCGGCATCGGCGTGATCAGCAGTCTCGGTCAGGTGGGTGCTTTCTTCGCACCAATCGTCCTCGGCTGGGTGAAGAGCGTGACCGGCAGCTTTTCGGCCGGCATCCTGCTGGTCGCGGCGCTCGTTTTCATCGGCGGCATCGCCGTCTTCTTCGGCGTACCGCGCGAGCGGCAGGTACAGCAATCCGGCGCGTGACGATGCACGCGACGGCCAGAATTTCGACAGTCAGACAGGAGCAGGAATGAGCAAGCTTCAACTTTCCATCGCGGTGGGCAACTACGACCGGATGCGGCCGCTGATCGACGGCGACGTCCAGATCGACGGTGTCGATCCCGTGTTCATGCTGCAGGACCCGGAGGAAATCTTCTTTCGTGCGTTCCGGCACGCGGACTACGACATTTGCGAGCTTTCGCTCAGCAGCTATTCGGTGAAGACGGCTGCGGGCACCTCGCCCTACATCGCGGTGCCGGTCTTTCCGTCGCGCGCGTTCCGACACAGCTCGATCTACGTGCGTTCCGACCGTGGAATCGACCGGCCCGAGGACCTGAAGGGCAAACGCATCGGCGTGCCGGAATACCAGTTGACCGCCAACGTATGGGTGCGCCTTTTTCTCGAAGAGGAATATGGTGTAAAGGCGTCGGATATCCGTTGGGTGCGGGGCGGCTACGATGATCCGACGCGCGTTGAGAAGATCGCGCTCAAACTGCCTGAAGGCGTCGTGCTGGAAAGCGCACCCGAAGGGCAGACGATCTCGAACCTGCTGGCCGACGGCGAGATTGACGGCGTGATCGGACCGCGCGCGCCGTCGTGCTTCGACCGTGGGCATCCGAAGGTCAAGTATCTCTTCGATGATCCGCAAAAGAGCGCCGCCGAATGGTACGAGCGCAGGGCGCTCTTCCCGATCATGCACACGCTGGGCATTCGCAAGACGCTCGCGGATCAGCACCCGTGGCTGCCCGGTGCGATCGCGAAGGCGTTCGAGCAATCGAAGGAAGTCGCGCTGGTCCGTTTGAGCGACACGTCGGCGACCAAGGTGACGCTGCCGTTCATCGAGGACCAGTTGCGCAATGCACGGCGTCTGATGGGGCACGACTTCTGGTCGTACGGATTCGCGAACAACGAGCACGTGATCGACCGCTTCCTCGCGCAGCACCACGCCGAGGGATTGTCGAGCCGTCGCCTGCAGCCTGCCGAACTGTTCCACCCGGCCAGCCTGGAGCGATTCAAGATCTGATTCCCTCGCGGCGGCTGCTTATGCCGTCGCGCATCCGGCAGCCGCTGGGTGCGCGACGGATGCGCGGAAGGGGAAAATAAATCCAGTGTGTTCAGTGATCCAGAAGACAGATGAACATGAAGAGACACACGTTCCCGCTCGCCTGCGGCGGGTGCTGACGCTCGCCTGCATGGCGGCCTGATCGCGGGCCGTTCAGCACCGGCTTGACGTACGACCAGTTGCAGGGCACTTCGATTGCGACGCAGAGCAATGCGCGGTAGCGCGCGCTGGTCGGCGTGTCGTACAACTTCGGGCCGGTCACGACACTGGCGGGCCCGCGCTGGCTGAACACGTGCAATGCGGATCTGCCTCCGAGCTCGCTGCTCTGTTCGGGTGGCGTGACCTAGAGGGTGAATGCGCCGCTTTCCGTTTCCGCCAGCGTCTATCACACACAGTTTCGCAATCCGCGCGGCGGCCCGACGATGGGGGTATTGCTCGTCGACTACTCGCTGTCCAAGCGCACCGACGCGTATGCGAAAGGGGCGCATGTCTCCAATCGCTCATTTTCCAATGTCGGTATTCGCGGCACGGGCGTGGACATTGCACCAGGCATGAACCAGGCGGGCGTGACCATGGGCTTTCGCCACGCCTTCCAGGCGGCTTTGACGATGCGCTCCAATGCCTCTCGCGCGGGCTAAAGCGCTATGATTATTACCGGTGTGGTCCCAATAACAGCGAGGAAGGCATGGCAGCAGCACGTACTTCGGGCAAGGGCAAGGGCGGGGTCCCGAGCGAGGACCCCATTCTGCGGCATTGGCGCGAGGCGGTTCCGGATGATCGTCTTGCTCACCTGGTGAAGGATGCGGGCCGCGCGATGATTCGCGGTCTGCAAATGCGCCTGGCGCAGCATGAAGTCTCGTTCGGCCACTGGGCGTATCTGCGTGTCCTATGGGTCACCGACGGGCTCACGCAGAAGGAGCTCAGCGACGAGACGGGCACCACCACGCCCACCACGTTCAGTGCGGTGTCGGCAATGGAAAAGCTCGGGTATGTCGAGCGCCGCTACGAGCCCGGCAATCGCAAGAACACGCACGTCTATCTGACGCCGCGCGGCCGGAGCCTGAAAAACAAGCTCGTCCCGCTCGCGGAAGAAGTCAACGAAATTAGCGTCAGGGGCCTGAAAACCACCGAGATCAGTGTCGCGCGGAAGGTTCTGCTGACGATCATCGAGAACATGGCGCGCGACGAATCGGAGTCGGACAACCCGGCGTTGCGCATTCCGTCGACGCGGGAAGTGGGCAACCTGATAGCGGCACGCGGAGAAGAAATAGATCAGGAATGAGGCGCAGCTCGGCGCTTCAGGTCATTCCCGAGTAGCATATTCATTATGGATCTAATAATATTGGCGGGCGTGCCAAGTCCACTACAGGCACGACGGCAGGCCACGGCATGCTGCTCTTTCGCTCAAAAAAATACGGATCTGGAATGGATGGAATGACCCGCGCGGCGATGACGCGCAACGTCCGCGATGCGCTCGCGGAAGATGTCGGCGAGGCTGACTGGACGTCGCTACTGATCGACCCCGACGCTTCAGCCGAAGCCGTCTTGACCGTACGCGAACCCGCCCTGTTGTGCGGCAGACCGTGGTTCGATGAAACACTCCAGCAGGTCGACCCGCACATCACGATTAACTGGTTTGTCGGCGAGGGCGAACGGATGCACGAAGGGCAGACCGTCTGCCGGATCGCTGGCCCGGCGCGCGGTATGCTCACCGCCGAGCGTACCGCGCTCAACTTCATTCAGTTGCTTTCTGGCGTGGCCACCGAGACAAGCGTGATGACGCGGATCGTCGAAGGCACGTCTGCGCGGATTCTCGACACGCGAAAGACGCTTCCCGGCTTGCGCCTGGCGCAAAAGTACGCAGTGCGTATTGGCGGCGGCGAAAACCATCGTCGTGGGTTGTACGACGGCATCCTGATCAAGGAAAACCACATTGCGGCGGGCGGCGGCATTGCGGCGACCCTTCGCGCCACTCAAGCATTGGGTGCGGGTGTGCCGGTGCAGGTCGAAGTGGAGACGCTCGATGAGTTGAGCGAAGCGTTGGCTGGGGCGCCGCGGCGATTCTGCTCGACAATTTCTCAATCGAGACGATGCGCGAGGCTGTGCGTGTCACCGCAGGGCGCGCCGAGCTGGAAGTCTCGGGCGGTGTGACCGAGCAGACGCTGCGAACTATTGCCGAGACCGGCGTGGACCGTATTTCGATAGGTAAGCTGACGAAGAACGTCAGGGCGATTGATTTTTCATTGCGTTTCACGGCGTTCGCCGGGTAGCGAGATCGCGGCGCATATGTGCGCCCCGTTTAAGGAAGCGCCGATAAAAAATCCCTCGTTGTGACTGCGCATGGCTCAGCTCAAAACGAGGGCAACGAGGTAGTGCCGTTCAGTTAAGCGAAACGCGGCGCGGCGATGTTTTAACTTGCATCGCCATGCTGGTTGATGATCTGCGCCTTCTTGTCGAATCGCATCTGCCGTATGAATGGATCGAGCCTGCAGTACGGGGAGTGGCAGTGCCAGCGTTCGCCGGCGTCGCCTTCCCGCGCAACAGGTGATCTGGCTTGTAATCGCGCTCGCGTTGTACCGGCATCAGTCGATCAGCGAGGTCGTCGGTGAACTGGACCTCGCGCTACCTGTGGCCGATGCGTGGTTTGTCAGTAAGAGTGCCCTCAGTCAGGCGCGGCAGCGCGTGGGCGCGGGGCCGCTGGCATGGCTTTTCACGAATCAGCCAGAAACTGGGTTGCGCAGGATCAGGACCAGTACCTCTTCAAGGGATTCTCGTCGTTCGCGATGGATGGCACCACGCTGCGCACCGCCGACAGTGCCGCCAACCGCAGACATTTCGGCGCCTCTGCCGCCGCTCATGGCCGCGTTGGCAGCTATCCCAAACTGCTCGCGGTTACGCTCACCGCGCTTGCCACGCATCTGGTGCGCGATGCAGTGTTTGGGCCTTACGACATCAGCGAAATGGTCTCGGCGCGCGAACTCATTGCCCGTGTGCCGGCCAATTCCATCACCGTATTCGACAGGGGGGTCATGTCGGCCGGACTCCTGTGCAATCTGGTCTCGGGCGGCGAGAACCGGCATTTCATCATTCCGGCCAAATCCAATCTGCGGTGCGAGGTTGTGAGCGGGCACGACGGTGACCAGATCGTGCGTATGCGAGTCTCGCCGCAGGCCCGCACGAAGTGCCCGGAGCTGCCCGAATCCTGGCAAGCGCGCGCGCCGTGCTTGCCGTGTATGCAAGTGGGCGGCAACGGACGCTGCTGACGTCGCTGACTGATCGAAGAGATTTCAGGGCCGCCGACATTGTCTCGTGCTACGGGCGCCGCTGGCAGATAGAGACCAGCTACCACGAGTTCACGCAGTCGATGCTGGGTATGGAGCTGACCCTTCGCAGCCAGACCGTGGAAGGGTGTCTATCAGGAATTCCGGGGCACGCTGATCGCCCACAACCTGATACGTCTGGAGATGGCCAAAGCCGCACTCGCGGCCGGACACGCCCCCGATGAACTGAGCTTCGTCCGCGCGTTCCACACCCTTCAGTACGAAATGACATGGGCAGCCATGACGCGCTCGTACGGCAAACTGCCCGCGCTGCTCAAGCGTCTGCATCAGCGGCTCAAACAACTTCCCAATGAGAAACGGCCCGGGCGCAGTTGCGCTCGAGCCGTCAAATCGCGACCGTTTCGCTACACCGTTCGAGTCCTCAAGAGAGACCTCGACTGAATGGCATTTAAAGGGCAACGAGGGCTTTTTGCGCTTACCTCGAACTGTTAAAGCGCTACATCTGCGCCCGTTTCGCTCGACTTCAGAATCGCGATACAGATTTCCAGCGTGCCCTTCGCCCATTCGCCATCGTGAAGGGGCGAGCGTCCGTCGACGACCGCGCCATATAACTCGTCGATGACTTCGGCGCGCGGTACGACGGCTGCAGGCAGTGGCAGCGTTTGCCGCTGCTCGTCGCCGTAGATGACGATCGAATCGGGCAGCGGGCGCAGGTCCGCATTCTCGCAAGACACGATGACCGGGCCGAAATGCTGATGAAATTGCTGCGGCTCGGCCGCGGCAGCCGTTAGCGGCTTGTATGCCGATCCGCCGTAGGTGCCGGCCGCCTTGAGCTTTGCCTCGTCGCCCGACGAGGCGAGGGTTTCCAGACGGCGGCGGGCACTGCCGTATGTGTCGGGGCTTGTGCGCTCGCCCATCTCGCCGATCCAGCCGCTCCACTCTTCGGTGTTGAAGTGGCCGTAGCCGTTGTACGAGAGCGAGGCATAGGCCCCGTTCTCGAACCAGATCAGCGCCGAATAGGCCCCCTCGGTCGGGCGCGACGGATCCCATCGGCCGACACTCGCGCGCAGCCGGATCGCGCGCGAACCGGCGAGCATGCGCACGATGTCGACCTGGTGCGCCGCCTGGCTGAAGACGGCACCGCCGCCTTCAGCCGTCGCCAGTTCCTCGGGCCGGCGCGGGCGGTACAGGTAGTCGGTGTAGTTGACAGCCTGAATCATTTTCACCGCGCCGAAATCGCCGCTGCTGATCAATTCGCGCGTACGCAGGTACGGCGTATCGAAACTGTGGCAATGGCCGACGATCAGGTGCACGTGCGCTGCAAGGCATGCAGCGATCATGCGATCGCAGTCCGCAGCGGCGAGCGCCATCGGCTTTTCGACCAGCACGTGCTTGCCTTTTGCCGCGGCAACTTCAGTGTGCCGCGCGTGGAACTGGTGCGGACTCGCAACGTAGATGATCTCGACGTGGGGGTCATCCGCCAACTCTGCCACGTCCGCGTAGGTGGGCGCCGCGAAGTCGGCGGCGAACTGCCGCCGCGCATCGTCACGCGGATCGCACGCAGCGACGAGCTGGACTCTGGGGTCGCGCAGGAAGGTCGGCAGCATCAGCGAGAATGCCCGTCCCAGTCCTGCGACCCCGATGCGCAAACGGCGCTGCTCCATGACCGTGTGCCTCCCGTTATTGCTTGACCTGATAGTCCGTTGCGAGCACGGACGGCTGGTCGGCCGGTTCGGCATTGTTTTTGCTAACGTAGCGCGCGGCATACGTGCGCCAGTCGATTTCCTTCGGCACGACAGCCTGGTACGAGCACACATCCCGGGAAATCGCCTTTGCACCGGTGCCAATTGCTTCGCCATCCTTCTCGAATTCGTCGATCGCATCGATCATGCGGCGACGGAATTCGACGATGGCAAAATCGCTGGCGCCGAGGCGCTCGTCCGAGCGGTTCGCGATCGGACCCATGGTGACCCACATGGCGATGTCCTGGTTCGGGAAGCCCGAAATACCCGTGAAATTGCCAGCCTTCATCGCCTGACGGTCCTGCCAGAAGCGGTTGTCGTGATTGCGCAGCGGACGATAGTACTGGTCGAGATCAACACCGACCTGCTGACGCAGGAACTTGCGCCACGTTTCATTTTCCGGCGTCGTCTCCGGATCGCCCCAGGCGATGAAGTAGAACGCCGTATTCGTATCATCCATCGGCACGTTGATGTTCGCGACGTTGTAGAGATTGTTCGGCGGAATCAGCACCGTGCCAGGCGCCACGAACACCGTCGAGCGCACGTAGTCGTGCGTACTGGCATTGAAGATCGGGCGGCGCAGCGCGGCGTAACGGAAGCCGTAGTCGGTACGCTCGACCTGCAGGCGCGGGGCCTTGTCTGTGGAGGGGCGCAGCCAGTTCTTGTCGGTCGCTTCGGCGCCGCCGACGCGTGCCGGTACGAAGTCGGACGAATGCAGGCTGGAGCTGTGTGCGGAGTCGATCGCGCCTTCGAGGATTTGCGCCCAGTTGCACGGCAGCAGTGCTTTTGCGATGCTTACGCGGGTGTCGGCGGTCGGCGCCCAGGCCGGCGGCACGAATTCGGGGATGGCATCTTGCGGGCCCATATATGCCCACACCATGCCGCCCCATTCCCGCACCGGGTAGGCCTTGTGCTTGACCTTGTCGGTCATGCAGCTCGCGGCCGGCTCGGACACCATTTCAAGCACGTTGCCTGAGACGTCGAACTTCCAACCGTGATACAGGCAGCGCAGGCCGGCGTCTTCATTGCGGCCGTAGACGAGCGATGCGCGACGGTGCGGGCAGTACTCGTCCAGCACCCCAACGCGGCCTTCCGAGTCCCGGAATACGACGAGGTCCTCGCCAAATACGCGCGCTTTGACAGGCGCGCCATCTGGCTCGCTGACTTCTTCGATCAGGCACACCGGCGTCCAGTGGCGGCGCATCAGTTGGCCCATCGGGGCATCGCCTTCGACGCGGCACAGCAATTCGTTTTCTTGGTGGTTCAGCATGTCATGTCTCCCGGCGACTGGGTCGCCTTCATCAGCAGGTGTTGCTCTACTATATTAGAGATCTAGGGAAAATGGCAAGCGCCTTTCAGGGGCATCCGGGAAACTACGCATGGTCAGACGTGCCGCTGGACCAGGAATATTCGATCCAAATAAATAGGTGGGATTCATCGCCTATGGAACTGATTAGCGAGGCGCTGGCTGCGCTTCGTGCGATGCGCTTCGGTCGGGCCGGCTATGTTGTCGTCATCGATCCCGGGAAGCACGCTGGGATGAATCCGTTGAAACCGGAAACGGAGGTATACCGGCGCGAAAGGGCGCGCAACGATAAGCGGCGACCGGGTGCTGCAGATCGCGGTATCGATAAGCCTGAAGACTTGAAGGGCAAGCGCATCGCGTGCCTGAATGCCGGCCGAATCGTTCCACCCGGCTAGCCTCGAAAGACTTAAGGATTTAAGCCGCGCTGACGGTCGAATGCTGGGGAATTCGCGGCGTTCTATGTTTCGCGGCTATGATATAGATCTTGATAAAGCCGGATTGATCGAACATGACGGACTCTGTATTGAAAGATGTCGAAGCCCCTGTGCGGGAAAGTGACAACAGCCTTGTGTGGTCGGACGCACGGCTACTCGGCTTCACGCCGATGGATGACGTGCATAAGGAATTCTATGAAGTCGCGCTACGGCTCGTGACCTGCTCCGATGCGAACGCCCTGTCCGCGATAGCGGAATTCGAAAAACATGCCGTCAGCCATTTCGAGCAGGAAGATGAATGGATGCGCACGACAAACTTTCCCCCGCGCGATTGCCACATCGACGAGCACGAAGCCGTGCTGAAGTCAGTCCGAGACGTTAAAGCAGCGGTCGAAGCAGGGCAGGCCGGTTGCGCGCTGGTGCATGACATCGGCATGCATCTGTACAACTGGTTTCCGGGACACGCCGACTACCTGGATTCGGCGCTCGCCGCATGGATGACGAAACAGAAGATGGGCGGAAAGCCTGTTGTCTTAAGACGGACGATTTGAAGACGATCGAGCCGCTGCGGCAGGTCATCGTTCGAGGCCTGGGGAAGTGGATCGATTACTGACGCAGACGATGGCGGCCTATAACCTGAAGCGCCTGAGATCGTTGGCCGCGCTGTGCTTGCAGGGCTCCTGATGCACCGGAACGGGCGCCGTGAGGCGCTTACCGTTAACCGGTTCGCATTGAAATCCGGCGATTGAACAGAAACCGAGTGCTGCGCGGCGATCGTCCTGAGCGGCGAAAGGGGGAATGCGTCAAGGCGAGAAGCAATTCAACGGCCTGCTGCTTCCGCGCGAGCGAGGTTTTCGATAATGGCGACAAGCGTCTTGCGAAGGAGCGTGACGTCTTTCGCCGGAATGTCGGCCAATGCGATGTCGTTGACCTCCTCGGCGGCTGGCACCAGCACTGCGCGCAACGCCGCACCCTTCGGCGTAAGGAACACGCGGACCTGCTTGCGGTTGTCCGGCATTTTCTTGCGCGTGACATAACCGAGCTTTTCCATCGACTGTAATGCTGAGAAGGTGGTCGGCTCCATGACGCCGGCCTGCTCGCTCAACTGTCGCTGAGTGATTCCGTCGGTTTGCCAGAGGATCCGCAAGAACGTCCAATGACCGTACATGACGTCACGCTCCTTCAAACGGATCTGTAACGCCTTCGACAACCCCCGATACGCATCCTTGACCAGGTGTGCTATGCGTTCATCGGCGGCCGCCGGCTTGCGCGGTGTGGATTTCGCCGCACCCATTTCGACTTTGGCTGGTTCCTGTTTTGTCATGTGTGTGCCTCTACCCCGGAAATCGCAGTAGCAGTGATTATCGCAAATCAGCTCCGGGTCCGATTCAGTAGACGGCATATTAAGCTGATTGACGCTGGGCGCATCGCTGAAGCGAACGATATGGGCGATCTGAAGCGCGGGTACGTATCGACGCAGAACGCTTATAGCATACGTGTAAGACTCAGCGCCGCCGCAGCCCCAGCAAAGATCGCGCCGGTCGTCAATGCGACAGGCCCGGCGTGACTCGGCGCAACCACCAGGATAAGTGCGGTCAGCACCGCGCCGAGTGTCTGGCCCAGCGTACGTGACGTGCCGATCATACCGCTTGCGTTACCCGTTCGGCCCGGCGGCGCGACTGCGAGAATTGCCCGGTTGTTCGGCGTCTGGAAAAGCGCGAAGCCTGTGCCACACACGGCCATCCGCCAGCCGATATCGAACGATGCAGGGTGCGCGGGCATCAACGCGAGCAACGCGAGACCGAGCGCGAGAATCGCGAGTCCGACACCACCGAGCGCTCCTGCCTCGTAGCGGTTCGACAGCGTGCCAGCGAATGGTGCCACGACAATAACAGCGACCGGCCACGGTGTAATGAGCGCGCCAGTCTCCATCGCACTGCGGCCGAGTGCGTCCTGTAGCATGAAGGGCAGCGACACAAACGCAAGCATCTGCGCGGTGAATGAGCAGATGGAGGTGAGCACGGCCAGAAGAAATGCGGGCTTAAGCAGCAGATCGACGGGAAGCAGCGGCTGTGTGCGACCCCGCTCGCGACGCACGAGCAGCCATGCGCAGGTTGCTGACGCAGCCAACTGGATCACGACACTTGCGCTGATACCGTTGCCATGACCCATGCGATCCACGCCCAGCACGAGCAGGCCGAACGTTGCCGCATTCAGCAGCGCACTCCCGTAGTCGTAGGCCGCTTTCGAAATAGGCGGGCGGGGCAGCGCCATGAAGCTGACGAGGAATGTGATCATTCCAAGTGGCACGTTGATTGCGAACAGCCATGGCCACGGCCCGACAGAAAGGATCGCCGCTGCAATCGTCGGACCGGCCGCGGTCGAAATCGAAACGACCGAGGCGCTGATGCCTACACCCCGGCCGAGCAGCCGCGACGGATAAATCGTCTTGACGAGCGCGGTATTCACACTGCTGATACCGGCCGCGCCAAAGCCCTGCAAGACGCGCGCAACAATGAGCATGTCTAGTGAGCTCGACATCGCGCACATCAGCGATGAGCACGTAAAGATCGCGAGCCCCGCCATATAGACGCGCGCATAGCCCACACGGTCGCCTAGCGACGACAGCGGCAGCAACGACATGATGATCGAGAGCTGGTAAGCGTTGATGATCCACACCGAATCCGAGGGACTGGTGTGCAGCGTTTTTGTAATAGTTGGCAACGCTACGTTTGCGATCACGCTGTCAAGCATGCCAAGTGCAGTCGCGAGCGAGATTGCAAGTATGCCAAGATATAGGCGACTGCCCGTCAACCCGTCATGATGTGTCGTGGTCTGAGGCATAACGTGCTACTGGGTAGCGCGAGGTTGTCGTTGATCGCGAGCAGCGTTTCACGCGTGATCGCAACATTCCTCGCCGGAATGCCAATGAGCGCCATGTCGTTGACTTCCTCGGCAGCCGGTACCAGCAACGCGCGCAATGATGCGCCTTTGGGCGTGAGGAACACGCGAACCTGCTTGCGGTTGTCTGGCATTTTTTGCCGTGTGACATAGCCCAGCTTCTCCATCGACTGCACTGCCGAGAAAGTCGTGGGTTCCCTGACGCCTGCCTGATCGCTCAGTTGCCGCTGAGTGATTCCGTCGGTCTGCCAGAGGATGCGCAGGAACGTCCAGTGACCGTACATGACATCGTGCGAGCGCAGGCGCGCTTGCAGCGCACTCGACAGTCCACGGTATGCATCCTTGACCAGATGTGCGATGCGTTCGTCACTACCCCTGTGCGCCGCTGCAACCGGACCGCGCGCGGATTTCGTTGCATCCATGAAATTAGTAACCTAAGTAAAACTACCGATGGTATGAACATGAGATATTGACTTCTCAAACGAAGATCGCGAATTGAATCCCATAAAAGACGCGTTTACCACTAGTTAGGCCCGGGTTGACGCTGATGCGTCCAGTGCTAATATATTAACTTAGGTGACTAACTATATCAAGGCGGGACGCCCCAGATGGGCATTCTGCTTGACGCAGGACAAGAATTTTTAACGGGTGGAGACAGAATGAACGCGGTCAAATGGATAGCTGTTGCCGGATTAGGTGTGGTCGGCAGCACGGCTTTTGCGCAAAGTAGTGTGACGCTGTACGGTTTGCTTGATGTGGGAATCAACTACACGAGCAACGCAAACGGCAAACCGCTTGTCAACATGACTTCGGGCATGCTGAACGGCAGTCGCTTCGGGTTACTGGGCAAGGAAGACCTTGGTGCCGGGCTCGCTGCGGTATTCCGGGTTGAGAACGGATTCGATATCACGAACGGCAAACTCGGTCAGGGTGGCTTGATGTTCGGCCGTCAGGCCTGGGTCGGGCTGTCGGACAAGCACTACGGCACAGTGACGCTGGGTCGCCAGTACGATTCGATTGTCGATTTCGTCAACCCGTTTGCCGTTGCCAACTCGTGGGGCGGGCCGCCCCTTGCGCACCCTGGTGACGTTGACCAGATGGCGCACACCAATCGCACCAACAATTCCGTCAAGTACCTGAGTCCAGAATTCTACGGCTTTCGTGTAGGCGGCATGTACGGGATGGGCGGCACGGCGGGCGACTTCACGCGCAACCAGATTTATTCGCTCGGCGCAGACTACAGCCAGGGTCCCTTGACCGCGGGCATCGGCTACCTGAACGTGCGTCAGCCTAACGTATCATTCTGGGGCGACACGGGCTCGCCGGCTGCCACATCAAACGGCGTGCCAGGTGCGAATTTCGCGGGTTCGCCTGTGACAACGGGATTTGCATCCGCGAATTCCTTGCAGGCGATCGCGGCCGGTGCAGCGTATCAGCTCGGGCCGGTGAGGCTCGGCGCGAACTACTCGAATACGCAGTTCCGTGGCCTCGGCAAGAATTCGGCTGGACCGGTGCCCGCTGGCGGCATCAGTGGCACGGCAACCTTTAACACGGGCGAAATTAACGCCACGTGGCAGGTAACGCCGGCCGTCCTGCTTGGTGCGGCGTATCAGTACACAAAGACATCCGGCGTCAGTGGCCATACAGGCGCGTCGTACAATCAGGCGGGACTCGCTGCGCAATACGCGCTTTCGAAGACAACGCTGCTTTATCTACTCAGTGTCTACCAGAAGGCAAGCGGTACCGATTCGACCGGGCACGATGCTGTCGCGTCGATCTACAACATCACGCCATCGACAACGAACCATCAGGTGTACGTGCGCCTCGGTATTCAGAAGCGGTTCTGATGTTTCAGTCGCGGTGATCCAGTCGGGAACCACGCAGCGTAGGATCCCGGCCACATAAAAATATATGGAGA
This sequence comes from Paraburkholderia sp. MM5477-R1, assembly GCF_050436385.1. Lineage (NCBI taxonomy): Bacteria > Pseudomonadati > Pseudomonadota > Betaproteobacteria > Burkholderiales > Burkholderiaceae > Paraburkholderia > Paraburkholderia sp. MM5477-R1. The sequence goes on along the minus strand of NZ_JBNDMC010000001.1, from coordinate 102,417 downwards.
CGTGATGCAGGAGCTTACACCCATCAACCGTCGCAGGTCATTTGCGCGAGGCTTGCGGCACGCCGTGATCATCCCCTGGGTAGGTAGTGCGCTTTTACTCCCGGCTATGTCTGCGGTTGCCAAAGCATTGCCGCAGATTCATGTCACGAGCGGCACGATTGTGGGTGAGACTACAGCCGATGGCGAGATTCATATCTTCAAGGGTGTACCGTTCGCGGCGCCGCCGGTCGGACCGTTACGCTGGCGCGCGCCGCAACAGGTGCAGCCATGGGCTGGCGCGCGCACGGCGACGGCATTCGGTCCGACCTGCATCCAGAGAGATGAACCGCCCGATTCGATGCAACGTCGTCTATTTTTCACGGGTAGCGGCGAGCTGCGCAGCGAGGACTGTCTGTACCTGAACGTCTGGGCTGGCGCAAACTCGGGAACGAAGCGACCCGTAATCGTCTGGATTTATGGCGGCGGCTTTCACGGAGGCATGTCGTCGAACCCTATGATTGATGGCAAGGCACTCGCACGCGAGGGCGTTGTGGTGGTCTCGTTCAATTACCGCGTCGGAAGGTTCGGCTTTCTCGCCTTGCCCGAGCTAGCCGAGGAATCGCCACAACATAGTTCGGGCAATTACGGGCTCCTTGATCAAATCGCTGCGCTTCAGTGGGTCAAAAATAACATCGCAACGTTTGGCGGCGATCCGGATAATGCGACGGTGGCCGGGCAGTCGTCAGGGTCTATCAGCATCAGCTACTTGATGGCATCCCCGCTGGCGCATGGATTGTTCCAGCGCGCGATTGGCGAGAGCGGTGCGAGTTTCGGACCACCTGCGCATGCAGCCGCCGTTGATGCGGTCCAAGATCTGCATAGTGCAGAGCAGAGTGGTATTGCGTTTGCACACACGCTCGGCGTATCGACACTTGCCGAGCTGCGTGCACTATCTGCGGATGCAATACTTGCTGCGCCCCCCTTCGTCAAACCGGTTCGACTCCGCGTGGCCGGTCATCGATGGGTATATGTTGCCGCGTTCGCCTGAGGAAACATTTCGGCGCGGCCTGCAAAACGATGTCCCGCTGATGACGGGCTCGAATGCAGACGAAGGCACGATGTTTGCGCACGTGTCGAACGCTCACGATTTCATCAGTCAGTCCAAAGAACGTTTCGGTGGAAACGAAACCGCCTATCTGCGGGTATATCCCGCCGGCAACGATGTGGAAGCGACCGTTTCGAGCGAGGGCAGCTTGCGCGATGATTGGTTCGGCTGGCAAAACTGGACTTGGGCGCGCCTTCAGGCGAGCACGGGAAAGAACAAAGTCTATTACTACTACTACGACCAGCCGCTACCTGTTCCGCAGCAGCAGATATTTCACGAGAATCCGGGTTATGCTTTCAAAGCCTCGCATGGCGCTGAGATTCCCTACATTTTTCACACGCTCTCCATACCCGGCGGCCCTGTAACGGCCGCGGATACGCGTCTGTCGGGAATCGTGTCACGTTACTGGATCAACTTTGCGAAGCACGGCCATCCGAACGGCAGTGGCTTGCCATTATGGCCGGCGTTTCAGTCGCGTGCGCCGCGTGCGATGTACCTAGTGGTCTGCGTCAAACGGATTGCATCTTATTCAGCTTGGTGCGGGCACGCGTGACTTTCGCCAGAATGTCGGAAGCTTTAGCGGTCCAGATGAAGGGTTTTGGATCACCATTGTGCTTTTCAATGTACTGCTCGATCGTGCTGACCAACTCGGGTACCGAGCGAAAGGCTGACCGCCGTAGCTGGTTCTCGGACAGATCACGAAAGAAGCGTTCGACCATATTGAGCCAGGAAGCGCTGGTGGGCGTGAAATGCATGTGAAATCGTGGGTGCTTGGCCAGCCACGCCTTCACCTCGGGATGCTTATGAGTGGCGTAGTTGTCGGCAATCAAATGTAGTTCCTTACCCTTGGGGGTGCTGCGATCGATCTTGCGCAGGAAGCCCAGCCATTCTTGATGACGATGCTTCGTCTGGCACTGGCCAATGATGCTGCCATCGAGCGTGTTCATCGCGGCGAACAACGTCGTCACACCATTGCGCTTGTAATCGTGCGTCATCGTCTGACCTCGACCTCGCTTCATCGGCAAGCCAGGCTGGGTCCGGTCCAGAGCCTGAATCTGGGACTTCTCGTCACAACTGAACACCAGTGCGTGCTCAGGTGGATCGAGATAAAGGCCGACGATGTCCTCCAGCTTCTCGGCAAAGTGCTTGTCGTTCGAGACTTTGAAGGTTTCTATCCGATGCGGCTTGAGTCCATGCGCCTGCCAGATGCGCCTCACGCTCGCCTCGCTGACGCCGGCCACTGCCGCCATGCTGCGCGTACTCCAATGCGTCGCGTTATCGGGACGCTGCTGCGTGGTCATCGCCACGATGGCCTTGACCTTGCGCGCAGAGATCTTCGGCTTGCGCCCGGGTCGCGTCTCGTCCCGCTCGATCCCCGCCACACCGTCCGCGATGAAGCGCGCTCGCCAGCGCGCCACCGTGCCTCGCCAGATACCCAACTGCACACCGATCTCTTTGTCTGTGTGGCCCAGTGCCGCGAGCAATATCATCTTGGCACGCTCGGCCAGTCGTACCGGAACCCTCCGCCCAGCCGCCCACGTTTCCAATTGTTTGCGCTGGCCTTCGCTCAGCTCAACTTTTGCCGCGATTCTCATGGGTTCTCCCTCATCACCTGGAAGGAGACTCGCAAATCGCGATTAAGTTGCATTATTTACGACGCACTACACTAGGTCCAACCATCGGTCCGGGCGCGATACATGATCGCGCGCAGTACGATTTCTGGGACAGCTATTTCGGCTGGAAGTCTTTGAATCAATAAAGAGAAACGCCGGGAGATTTCCGGCGTTTCGTTTTTATGGAGGGTTTTTAGAGGCGTTGTTGCAGAAATCACGGCGGTCGGCGATGACGTTTGCGCACAACGCTGGGGTTGACCAGGATGTTAACTTCACTCTGAACTGCGTAGATTCTCGACTTTTTCACCGAGAAGATGCGCAAGGACGAACGCAAGGCAAGCGAGCCCAAAGGAACGTACCGCGTCAAGAACTGGCGTGAATACAACGCGGGCTTGATTGCGAGAGGCGATGTGACCATGTGGATTGATGAAAGCGTACTGACGCAGCTGCCCGAGGCTGGCTTTGCCAGGCGCGGCCGACCGCGCATCTACAGTGATGCGGCAATCCAGATGCTGCTCGGCCTCAAGCAGGTTTTTCATCTGCCGCTGCGCGCTGTGCAGGGCTTCGCGCTCAGTCTGCGCAAACTCGGCTATCCGGGCTTGCCGGTGCCGAACTACACGACCTTGAGCCGCCGCGCACAGACACTGAAGGTTGTACTGCCAACGCGGCGCGCCAACGAGCCCTTGCACCTGGTAGTCGACAGCACCGGCCTGAAGGTCTACGGCGAAGGCGAGTGGAAGGTACGCAAGCACGGCTGGTCCAAACGTCGCACGTGGCGCAAGGTGCACCTGGCGATGGATGCGAACACGGGCCAGATTTGCGCCGCGCTTATGACCCATCAAGACGAAGGCGATGGCGAAGTTCTGCCCGATCTGCTCGACCAGATTCCTGCAGATGTGGCAATCGATACCATCGGCGGCGACGGTGCCTACGACACCAAGGCATGCCATGCGCGAATTGCGGCGCGCACAGCGGTCCCTTCGATTCCGCCACGTGAAGGCGCGACGCCGTGGCCAGTGAGCACGCCGGGCGCGGCTTGGCGCAACGCTGCCATCGACGCGATCGCGGCAAGCAGCAGACGTGAATGGAAGCAGGCGAGTGGCTACCATCGTCGCTCGCTGGCAGAGGCCCTGATGTACCGGCTCAAGATCCTCACGGGCTCCTGCCTGTGGGCTCGCGAGATTGGCTCCCAGGCAACCGAAGTCTCGATTCGTGCAGGCGTGCTCAACCGCATGGCGGCCATCGCACGCCCGCAGTCCGTCCGTATCGCCTGAGATCGACATCACAGAGGGCATGTTGTCTCTACGCCTGATTTACGCAACAACGCCGTTTTTAGATGCTGAAGCTCTCGACACTCGACGGATGGAACAGTTCCTTTGCATCGAGTTGGCGGCTCGACAGCCCTTCCTCATGATGCCGCTTTAGGAAGCGGTTCACGGTATTCTCATTTGCGGCGAAACCATACGACCAGAAGTCATCACCCATGAGTTGACGTGCTGCGCGTAGCTGGTTTTCGATGAACGGCAGTGTGACCTTGGTAGCGGATGTGTCGGTCAGCCGGTGCAGGGCGAGCGCTTTCGATTGCTCGAACGCCTTCATCACCGACATCGGTAGCCACGGATGCTGATCGACCAGCGTGCGACGAATGCCGAGCGTGTGCATGATCGGGAACAGCTTCGTGCGTCGGTACCAGTCAGCAGCGCTTGCCTGCGGATCGTCGAACAGATACTTCACATTCGGGGAGCCGAGATCGAAATACGATGGTGCACGCGGGCCGATCAGCGCATCAATTTCACCCGCTTCGAGCATGCCGGAAATCGTCTTGCCTTCGGGTGCGTTCTCCAGCTTCACATCCGCAGGCAGGTTCAGTATGATCTTCTCAACACGCGTGGGGTCTTCGTAGCCGCCGCGAATCCAGTGAATATCCGAAGCCTTCACGCCGTATTCCTCTTCGAGGAACAGACGCACCCACACGTTGGCGGTCAGTTGATATTCCGGCACGCCGATACGCTTGCCCTTCAGGTCTTCCGGGCTGTTGATGCCGACATTTGCGTTGACGTACACGGACGTGTGACGGAACGCGCGCGATGGGAAGACCGGCACTGCGATGTAGGGTGAAGTTCCGTTCGCTGTCTTGACTGAGTAGCTGCTGAGCGACAATTCGCAGATGTCGTAGTCTGCGTGACGGAATGCCCGGAAGAAGATTTCTTCCGGTTCCTGCAACATGAACGTCGGATCGACCCCCTCGATCTGCACTTCGCCGTCTACTAGAGGGCGCATACGGTCGTAGGGACCGACCGCAACCGAAAGCTGCAATTTACTCACACTGACTCCTTTTAAAGGTCAAGTACCAGTTCATCTGACTTCGCGCGCGACACGCAAATCATGATCGCGCTGTCATGTTCGTCGTCATCGAGCACGAAATCACGGTGATCAGCCTCGCCAGCGCAGAGCGCGGTCCGGCAGGCTCCGCAGGTTCCCGCTTCGCACGAGCTGGGCGTTTCAACGCCAGCCTCACGCAACGCTGCCAGAATGCTCTGTCCCGGCGCAACATTCACGCACACGCCGCTGCCTTTGAGTATGACGGTGAAGCTGCCGGATTGATCGCCGGGAGACGTGCTTGTGCCGAAATCCTCGAAATGGACCGCCGACGACGGCCAGCCCGATGCGCCATCACGCACAGCCTGCATGAGCGGGCGAGGACCGCAGCAGTAGAGATGCGTATTGCCTTCGCGCGTCGCAAGCAGCTTGGCGAAATCAAGTGACTGTTCAGTGTCGCCGTGATCGTGGTGAATCTGGACACGGTGCGATGGCAGCGCAGCAAGCTCTCCGAGGAAGGCAGTCGTTTCAGGCGAACGCGTGCAGTACACGAGCCGGTAGCGTGCGCCGCGTGCATCAAGCTCGGCCATCATTGCGCGCATAGGTGTGATGCCGATTCCGCCTGCGATTAGCAGGTAATCGGACGCTGCATCGGTGAGCGCGAAGTAATTCTCCGGTACCGACACACTCAGGCGGCTGCCGATCGGCACGTCATTGATCATGCTGATAGAGCCGCCTCGGCTGTTCGGATCGAGCTTGACCGCGACAACATAACGATCGCGCTCAGACGGCGCATTGCACAGGGAATAACGGCGCGCAACGCCACCCGGCGTTTCGATCAATACGTGCGCACCGGCAGTAAATGCCGGCAGCGGCTCGCGATCGGGTGAGCGAAATTCGAACTCGTAAATGCCGTCTGCAAGCAGAGTTTTGCCGGTAACATCAAGCGTCAGTGTTCGATTCATGATTGTTCAGGCCGGTCGGTTCCGGCGTCCCCTGAAGGTGGGTTAGATGGCCTTCGGCGCACACTGGTGCGCCAGCGGAATTTCGCAGCCATTTCGCGATGAGTGCAGTGCAGACAGGCAGATTTCGAGGTTGGCGAGTCCCCATTGACCATCATGCAGCGCGGGGCGGCGTCCGGTGATCGCGTCGTAAAATTCGGCCATCACGCGTTCACGCGGTGATGTGTCCGTGCGCAGCTTGAGTAAAGACATACCCTCATCCCTATAGACGAGCAGTCCCTCGGGGGACTGGCGAATTTCCCCGCGCTCGCAACTCACGAGCGTGAGGCCAAAGTGTGGCTGGAAGGGCGCGCGGCCGGGAATAGCGTGTTTCGCACGGGCCTGCTTGGCGCGCAACTCGTCTTTGGGGGCTATACGGGCGCGCGCAGCGGTCGGTGCATTGAAGCCCCATTCGCCAACGCCACCGACCAGCTCGGTGCTGGAGAAGCGGCCGTAGCCGTTGTATACGGCCGTTGCAGCAGCACCATTCGAAAATTCGATGAACACGATGTGCGCACCGGTCGCGCTGCGTTGCGCGTCAAAATCGAACGTCTTCGCGCGCACGGTACGCGCTTCACCGCCGCACAGTAGCCGAATGATGTCGAACTGGTGCGCGCCTTGACGGATCGTCACGCCGCCGCCTTCATTGTCATTCAGTTCATCCGGGCGGCGCGGCCGATAAATCCAGTCGCTGTAGCACCACGTGTTCACCATGCGCACCTGGCCCAAGTCACCGCTCGCGATAAGGCTGTGCATCAAGTGGACCGGTTCATCGTAGCTGTGAGAGTGCCCGACCAGCAGCACAACATCTGCCTTCGTGGCGGCTTCCACCATCGACTGCGCGTCAGCCAGACTGACCGCCATCGGTTTCTCAACCAGCACGTGCTTGCCTGCTGCGCAAGCCAGCTCCACGTGCTCGCGGTGCAACTGCGTAGGCGAGCCGACGTACACGGCGTCAAGACCGGGATGCATCAGCATTGCTTCGATCCGGGCGTAGGTTGCTACGCCGAATTCCGCAGCGGCTTCCGTGCGGATTTGCTCGACAGGATCAACGATAGCGGCCAGTTCGAATTCCGGGTGCTGGGCGAGGGACGGCAGGAACGCCCGTGCCGCTGCGCCGAATCCGACCATGCCAAGGCGCAGACGCCCTGTTGGATTTGTGATGGTGTTCATGAATTCTCCAGGTACCAATGCTGTAAACTTAGCGAACTAAGCTTCCTTTGTCAAATAAGGGGTAGTCTCTACTCCGTAATCCTCCTCCGATTCCTGCGGAATTGACGACGTATTGATCTTTCGTGGAGTTCTTCGCGGGATTCAACGAGTAGGTGTTTACCTGCATTGTTACTTAGGCGCCTAAGTTTAATATGCAAACGAAGTCAGCCGGCAAACCATTTCACCGCAACACATTGAGGGAACCTGTATGTTGACCGCAGAGCAGAACGTAGAACTGACGCGCGTAGGACGCGGCACGCCGATGGGCGAATTGATGCGCCGTTACTGGCAGCCAATCGGCGCGTTGTCGGAACTGGATGGCAAGTGGACGAAGCGCGTGCGCCTGCTGGGCGAAGACCTCGTGTTGTTCCGTGACCGTCAGGGCAAGCTGGGGCTCATCGCAGAGCAATGCCCGCACCGCCGCGCATCGTTCTTCCACGGCATTCCGACTGAGAACGGCATTCGCTGCCCGTACCACGGGTGGGAATTCAACGGCGCAGGCGACTGCCTGAATCAGCCCAATGAGAAGGACAACCCGGAATTCCGCAAGTCGGTTGCAACGGACTCGTACCCGGTCGAGGAATTGGGCGGCTTACTGTTCGCGTACATGGGACCGCCCGAACTCAAACCCCTGCTGCCGAAATTCGACGGCTTCGTGGCCGAAGGCGCGATTCGCATGATGGGCCGTGCGGAGCTGCCGATCAACTGGCTGCAGATCATGGAGAATTCGCTCGATCCGATTCACACGGAGTGGCTGCACGGTCACCACTATGAATTCCTGAAGGAGCAGGAGGGCATGAAGGTCGCCATCAGTACGCACCACGAGAAGATCGACTTCAAGGAATTCGACTACGGCATGACCAAGCACCGTCTGCTCGAAGGGCATTCGGAACAGTCGGACGATTGGCAGGTCGGCCACCCGATCGTATTCCCGAACATGCTGGCAGTCGGCAACGGCAGTGAAGCGACGCGCTACTACTCCTTCCAGATTCGCGTGCCGGTAGATGACGAAAGCACGCTGCACCTCTGGTACAACGCGTACATCCCGCCGAAGGACGCCGAAGTGCCCAGGCGTCTGTTCGACAAGGTGTACACGTACAACGTGCCCTACAAGGATGCCAACGGCGAATTCATCGTCGACAACGTTGACGGTCAGGACATGATGGCCTGGATCACGCAGGGCACGATCGCTGACCGCACTGCCGAGAACCTGGGTTCGACGGACATCGGCATCGCGATGTACCGCAAGATGCTGCGCCGTGAAATTCGCAACGTACAAGAGGGCAAGGACCCGAAGGGCATCGTGCGGGATGCGGCGAAAAATCAGTGCATCGTGTTGCCAAACGAGAAAGACAAGCACCACAACAGCGATGGTTTCGCCAGCTTCATGCTGCGTACTCATGCGAAGTACTCGCCCATCGCACGGGACATCGCGAAGGTGTTCGAGGGCGACAGCCATGGCGAGAAGCATGGCGAAGCGGACTTCGTGTATTAAGTAAGAACACCTATGCCCGGTCTTGGCCGGGCGCAGGTCTAAAAGTATATAGATCAGACGGAGACAAGCAATGAGAGAGCAAGCAAATCAACGTTGCTGGCACTGGATCATGTCAACAGCAGTGGCCCTATCTACCGCGTGGCTTGGTACCGCGTACGCCGAAAGCACGCAGGATTTCTATAGCGGTCGCACGGTGAACATGGAAATCGGCTATTCGGTCGGCGGCGGTTACGACATGTACGCGCGACTGCTCGCCAAGCATCTTGGCAATCATCTGCCCGGCAAGCCGACCATCACGCCGCAGAACATGCCGGGTGCCGGCAGTCTGAAGGCGGCAAATTACCTCTACAGCGTTGCGCCGAAGGATGGCGCGACAATAGGCACGTTCGGCCGTACGATGCCGGAGCAACCGCTGCTCGGTGAAGCGGATTACGATTCGCGCAGACTGGTCTGGCTCGGCAGCATGGACAGCGACGTGTCGTTGTGCGTGACGTGGCATACGTCGCCTATCAAGACGTTTCAGGATCTGATGACCAAGTCATCGCGCTTCGGCGGTCAGGGTGCGGGTTCCGATCCGGATGTGATGGCAAACACCATCAAGAATCTCTTCCACGCCAAGCTGCAACTCGTCACCGGTTATCCGGGCAGCAACGAAAGCGCGCTTGCGATGCAGCGCGGTGAAATCGACGGCGAATGTGGCGCGTCCTGGAGCACGTTGCGCATGCGTCACCCGGACTGGCTGCGCGACCACAAGGTCAACTTGATCGTGCAGATGGCGCTTGAGAAGCATCCCGACCTGCCGAACGTGCCTCTGCTATCCGACCTTGCGTCCGACGCAGAAACAAAACAGGTGCTAACGGTTATTGCGGCAAGTCAGGCGCTCGCGCGTCCGTTCGCGGCGCCTCCCGGTATTCCTGTCGATCGTGCCGACGCGCTGCGCAAGGCATTCGCGGATACGATGAAGGACCCCGCGTTCCTCGCGGATGCGAAGGGTTTGAGCATCGAGGTGCGTTACGTTCCGCCTGAGCAGATCAGCAAGGTGCTCGATGATCTTTACAAGACTTCGCCAGATCAGATCGCGAAGGCCAAGGCCGCAGTCGGCGGGCGCATGTAACGCAGCAAGCGCAGCAGATAGTTTGGCCTGGGCACGGGCAATACTGCCCCCGCTGCGCAATTGAACAAATAATCAGTTCACCAATTACACAAGGAATTTTTATGACGCTCGGAGAAGCTCAACAGCAGCTTATCGACGCAGGCCTCATTCTCGAAACGAACGGTCAGGGAGATTTCACGCGCGGTCACGTGTCGGTGCGCATGCCGGGCGATCCGTCGCAATTCATCATGAAGCCGCACAGCTACGGTTTCGATGAAATCACGCCTGAGAATATCGTCGTGTGCAACCTTGACGGCGAGAAGATCGGCGGCGGCGGTCGCCGTCACAGCGAAGTGTTCATTCACTCGGAAATCTACAAGGCCCGGCCGGATATTACGAGTGTGATCCACACGCACCCGATACATGCGGTTGCGCTGTCCGCGACGGGCAAATCACTGAAGATGATCAGCCAGCCTGCCTGCACTTTCGCAGATGGCGTGCCGTATTACACCGACACGGTGAACCTGATCCGCACTCAGGATATGGGTCGCGGCGTCGCTCAGGCGCTCGGCAATGCAAAAGCGGTGCTGATGCGCAACCACGGTGTGGCGGTTGCCGGACGCACGATCGAGGAAGTGGTGATTCTCGCGCTTGCGCTCGATGAGGCCTGCCACATCCAGCTTCTGACGGAAGCAGCAGGCGGCGAGGGCGAGGTGTTCTCGGACGAAGATGTGCAGCGCCTGCATGATCAGGTGACGCGACCGGAACAGTTCACGATCAACTTCGATTATCTGCGCCGCAAGGTGCAACGCGCTCGGCGTTGAGCGGTGGCGACAGATTAATCGAAAAGATACTTGCGAGCGGCGCTGCAAATCGCTGATTCTGGCGAGCGCAGCGCCGCTTTGTCACCGGTAACACAGTACAACGGAGACAACACATGTCCGTTCATCATGATTTGACGCGTACACTGCGCGCGCGTGTTCAACCGGAGCAGCAACCATGCTAGATGCTGCCCTTCAGGCGTTCGTCGTCGTGATGGACCCGCTGCGCCTGCTCACGATGCTGGGCGGCGTCCTGCTCGGCCTCGGGCTCGGCGTGGTGCCTGGCCTGGGCGGCATCGTCGGCCTCGCGCTGCTGATTCCGTTCACCTATCACACCGACGGTTACACCGCTTTCGCGCTGCTCCTGGGTATGGCGTCAGTCACTACCGTGTCAGACGTGATTCCGGCCGTTTTATTCGGTGTGCCGGGCACGGTCGGTGCTGCGGCAACTGTGCTTGACGGTCACCAGATGGCGCGCAAGGGACAGGCGGCGCGTGCGTTCGGCGCGGGCTACATGGCATCGCTTTCTGGCGGCATTTTTGGTGCACTGCTACTCGCGCTGCTGTTGCCATTTCTGCGCACGGTTGTGATGTACGTAGGCTCAGCCGAATTGCTGGCCTTCTGCATTTTTGGCCTTTCGATGATCGCAGTGCTGAGCGGTAAAGCGCCTCTCAAGGGGCTTGCGGTTGCGTCGTTCGGATTGATGTTGTCGCTTGTCGGTTCCGATCCTCAGACCGGTACATTGCGCTGGACCTTCGGTTCGTTCTATCTGTGGGATCATCTTCCGCTCGTGCCTGTCGCGCTCGGTATCTTCGCGATTCCTGAACTGGCGGACATGGCGATCGAGCGTACGAGCATCGCACGCGATACAGAGGGTGCGGCAAGCGTCAGCGGTAGCCAGTGGGATGGCATTCGCGACGCAATGCGCAACTGGTGGCTTGTCGTGCGTTGTAGTGGGCTGGGTGCCGTGCTGGGTGCCGTGCCCGGTATAGGTTCAGCCGTGATCGACTGGATGGCATACGCCCACGCGCTGCGCACGGAGAAGAACGTCGAGAACTTCGGCAAGGGCGACGTTCGCGGCGTGATTGCAGCGGAAAGCTCAAACAACGCCAAGGAGGGCGGTCACCTGATTCCGACGATTGCATTCGGCATGCCTGCTGGCGCATCGATGGCGCTACTGCTGAGCGCGTTCATGATGCACGGGTTCACGCCCGGCCCGGAAATGCTGACGAAACATCTGAGCGTGACCTACGCGATTATCTGGACATTGGCAATTGCGCACATGATGGGCGCGCTCATCTGTCTGTCGGGCAGCAAGCTGTTTGCGAAGCTCGCGACTGTGCGTGTCGGTGTGCTGCTGCCGCTGATCCTCGCGATTCTCTTTCTCGGTGCGTTCAACGCAAGCATGAGCTGGGGTGACCTCTGTTCGCTCGTGCTATCCGGTGTGTTCGGCTGGATCATGAAACGTCTTGGTTGGCCTCGTCCGCCGCTGATTCTGGGTTTGGTTCTCGGTACCATGTGCGAGCGCTATTATTTCATTTCCACTGAGGTGTACGGTGGGGAGTTCTTTGCGCGCCCGATCGTGCTGATCGTACTGCTGGCCGCGCTGTGGGTCGTGATCGGCCCGGCAGTGCGTCGCGGGTACCGAAATCTGCGCAACAAGCGGGCAACGAATGCCACGCAGCAGCCGAAAGGCAAATGGGTCGCGCGCCGCTTCGATCACCAGACGCTGTTCGCGCTCGTGATGGTGGTGATTCCGGCTGCTGCAATCTGGTCAGCACAGGACTGGAATTTCGGCGCGAAACTGATGCCGCTGACGGCAGCGACAGCGGCTCTGCTGTTCTGCACGCTGATCTGTCTGCGTCAACTTGTCACGGTAGAAGGTGGCGTTTCTGCCGAAGAAGCCAAGACAGGCGACAAGCACGAAATACCGTATCACGCAGACCCGGTGCCTGCGCATCTGGTACGCGCTCGCGCCCTGCGCTTCTTCGGGTGGATCACGGGTGCACTGGCGCTCGGGTATTGCATCGGCCTGCTGCCTGCGCTGTTCGTCCTCGTGCTGCTGCTGACGCGTTTCGAGTTTGCCGAGCGCTGGCGTACTTCCGTGCTGTTGGCGGTAGTGACGACGGTTGCATTGTGGGTGATCTTCGGTCGCATTTTTGCGATTACGTGGTCGCCGTCGATACTCGGCAACATGTTACCGGCGCTGCGGAATGTGACCGGCGGGATACTTTAAGCTTCGCTGAGGATAGCGAATCCGCCGGATTATCCCGGCGTTTTTCAATTTGGAACGCGCTTCCTAAAAAATGAACGGTATCAATGCTCCGTTGCAGGACAACAGCCTTGTATGGTCTGATGCACGGCTGCTGGGTTTCACGCCGATGGATGATGTGCACAAGGAATTCTATGAAGTCGCGCTACGGCTCGTGACCTGCACGGATGCGAACGCCCTGGCCGCGATCGCGGAATTCGAGAACCACGCCGTCAGCCATTTCGAGCAGGAAGATGAATGGATGCGCACGACCAACTTCCCCCCGCGCGACTGCCACATCGACGAGCACGAAGCCGTGCTGAAGTCAGTCCGAGACGTTAAAGCAGCGGTCGAAGCAGGGCAGGCCGGTTGCGCGCTGGTGCATGACATCGGCATGCATCTGTACAACTGGTTTCCGGGACACGCCGACTACCTGGATTCGGCGCTTGCCGCATGGATGGCGAAACAGACGATGGGCGGAAAGCCCGTTGTCTTCAGGAGAAAGATCTGAAAGGCCTTGCCAGTTCTGCATCGCGGTCAGTGAGGGCTGTGTGCGGTGAGGCTCCTGCCGCAGCACGTCGACGCGCAGCTCCGCTCGGTACCCGCGGCGACTGCCTGCTGCGCGCGCCGTCATTCCGAACGATTGCCGGTAGCGTGTGAGCTCCGTCATCAGCTCGCGCGTCGCCGGGATCAGCCTTTCCCCGTCCCCTTGCCGTGGACGGTCAGCCACCAGCGCATCGCGCCATCGGCATCGCGCCGCACGAAGAACTGGCCCATCGTGTTGCCGCCGACCTCGGCGATGCGCAGACCCCCGAGATAGAGCAGCGTGAAGAGCCAGCGCACGCGGTGATAGTGCGCGCGGGCGCGCGCGGTGTCCTGTGGCATCGACGCGATGGTGTCCTTCACCCTCTGCCACAGCCCAGGTTCGAGATAGCGGGTAATGCGAGGCGCAGTCTGCCGCGCCCGCTGGCGTGAGAGCGCGAGTGGGTTACCGGCCAGATACCCGGCCTGCACCAGCCACGAAAACAGCACGTTCAGGATGACCATCGCCTGCCGGGTGCTGGCGGGGGAAAGCGGGCCGTAGAAAGGCCGCCAGCGCCACCCACATCGAGGCCGGCTGCGGGTCTGCCAGAATGCGCTGATAGCGGACAAAGTCCTCACGAGAAACAAAACCCTGATCGGCACGTAACCCGGTGAAATGGATATAACGGCGGCAGACCTGATAACTGCGCCGCATGGTTTCTCCGCGAACGCCGGGCCCGGCACGGGTCTGGAATGCTCGTGAGTGAGCGACGACAGCGGTTTGCCTGACTGCACGAGGGACCAGAGCAGCAGCCGCTCCGCTTCCTTGCGGTAGCTCTCGAAGGTCGTCGGCTTGTCGGCGAAGCGTGCGAGCCATGCCCGGATGGCCTCGAGATCGTTTGACGCGGCGATCTGCGCGTGCCCGACGCTCGCGCGGTTTGTTCCCGCGCGACCGTCGAGGCCTGCGGGAATCGCGAGCGTTTCAAGCGGGGCCGGGTGCAGCGCGACGAGGCTATCGGAAGGCGGGCTCGGCATAAGGGTGAGCTTTTTCGGGAACCGGCGCCCACAGGGCGCCTGCCGGACTGGAAATCGTCATGAAGCCCATTTAACTTAACATTATAGGGATAATGTCAAAATACGATACCTCCAGCGTTAGATACAGAGCGGTTTACGTTGTATTATTTGCCAAATGTTACGCAAACCACACCCATGCCCGACGCCCTGCCTGATGAAACCCGCCTGGCCGCTGAAATCGACCGCCTGAAGGCCGAATTCCCGAAGACGCGCGAGCTGTACCGCGAGGTCTGCGCGCTGCTGTTCTTCCGTTTTGGCATCACACCGACCGCGAACCGGCTTTACCAGCTGGTGAAGCGGGGCAGCATGGGTACGCCGACCCAGGTGCTCGGTGAATTCTGGGCCGAACTGCGCGAGAAAAGCCGCGTGCGCATCGAGCGTCCGGACCTGCCCGCCGACCTGCAGGCCGCCGCCGGCGAACTGGTCGCGACGCTGTGGACCCGGTCCACCACATCCGCTCAGGCCGAACTCGAGGCACTGCGCGTCGAAGTGGAAGGACAGCGCACGGACGCGGAGCAGCGTGTCGCGGCAGCGCGTGGCGAGCTCGACCGGACGGAAACGGCGCTCGAGCAGCGCACGGCGGCGCTGCTCGCTGCGCAGGTCGAGGTCCGCGAACTGGAGAAGGCACAGGCCGAAGGCCACGCGGCGCGGCAGGCGTTCGAGGCCGAGATCGGACGGCTCAAGGATGAGGTGGTCGCGCGCGACCGCGAACTCACAAAGGTGCGGGAAGGCTTCTCGCGGGATCTCGAGAAGCTGCGCGAGAGCGCGGAGCGCGCCGAAGAGCGGCTGCGCGCCGCGGAAAAGCGCGCGCTGCTGGAGATCGACCGCGAGCGGAGCGCGGCCGCGAAGCTGCAGAAGGAGCTCGATGAGGCGACGAAGCGCGCCGACCGACGCGAGGCGGATCACCGCAGCGTGATCGAGGGCCTGCAGGCGCAGCTGGGTGACGCGCGGCATCAGGCGGGCATCCTGCAGGGGCGACTCGATGCCGTCGAGGCCGCGAACGGGACGCTGCAGCATCAGCTCGCAGCGGCGCGTCAGACCGATGCCCGCCCAGCCCGGCCGGCCCGAGCGAAGGCCGCGCCTGCCCGTCCGACCGCGGCACGCCCTGCACTGACGCGCCCCATGCGGCCGCCGGCCACGCCGGCCACGCCGGGCGCGTCGCGCAAGGCATCTGCAACACCCGCGTCACCGGCGACGGCAAAGAAACCTGTGGCGCGTCGCAGGCGGGGGTAGGCACGATGGAAGACAGGAACAGCCGCCGGCGGAAAGGCCGCAAAGCCCCGGCCTGCCCGCCGATCAGCGCGCTGATGCGTTATGGCGAACGGATCGTGCGGGTGGTCGCCGAAGCCAGCGGCCAGCGCGTGATCATCGAATCGGTCAACGAGGACGGCCGCGCCTTCCGCAGCACCGTGAAATGGGCTAGCCTGAGCGCTCTTCACGATCAACTTTTCTGAGCGCGATGACCCTACCGCAGACCATGCAGCAGCTCGACATCTTCGCCGACAGTCGGGACGTCATGTTACGCAACGACGTGCAGGAGCAGTTGCAGGGGCGCCATGTGGCCGCCGCGCGCGTTGCACTGGATCTGCTGCGCGTCGAATTTCCGGACGATGGCGCGCTGCCGGCAATGGTCGTGCTGGTTCGCGAACTCGGGCGCGCATCGACAGCGCCGCTCGCTGACCATGTGGCCTTGGCCATCGCGCGCCGGCACCTGGACGACGAGGTGGCGCCCGCCGCCTCACGGGTACTGCCCGCGCACACCGTTCACGCCTGGCTCGCACCGTGCTGGCGATCGCTCGCCCAGCGGGCCGCGGCCCTGGAATTTCGGGGCGCCGATGCCGACAGCCATGCTGCGCCGCTCTGGCTGCTGGCGGCCGACTGGGTGCTCGCCAGTGAAGCGGTCGAGACCATTGAGTCGTGGTGGCGCATTCCGGCACCGCTCGCGTGGATGCCGTCGCCGCCGCAACGGGGCAAAGCAAGGCGGTCGCAGCCGAGACGATCGACGCCTTCATCGGGACCGTGACGACGGCGGTGACGAAGGGCGATGCCGTCCAGCTGATCGGCTTCGGCTCGTTTTCGACCGGTGCCCGCGCGGCGCGCACTGGCCGCAATCCGGCCACCGGCGCCGAAATCCAGATCGCGGCCGCGAAGACGGTGAAGTTCACGGCCGGCAAGGCATTCAAGGATGCCGTCAACGCGGGCTGATGGCCAACGCGCGGCCGCCCGCTCACACAGGCCGGTTGAAAAAACGGGATCCCGCCGTCATAATGAAAACATAGCGGCGCTGCGGTTTAAATATGCCCGGATCACCTGCGACAAATTGGCGTCGGCGATCGTAAGCGTACTTTGAGTACGTCAGGTCCGGGTACCGCACCTTTTCCAGTAGCCTCCTTCGGGAGGCTATTTTCATATGGGCGCAACGATTTGGGCGCAACGATCTATCTCGACGAAAGCGGCTGCCTCGGCTGGAAACTGGACGCGCCCTACCAGCGGGGCGGCTCGAGCCGCTTCTTCACGCTGGCCGCCGCGATTATCCCGGACGGTGCGGAGCCCGTTCTTGAACGGGTGGTGCGCGGCGTGTACAAGCATCGAGGTCGCTCGGCGGGCAACGAGCTCAAGTCCGTCCTGCTCTCGTCCGGCGAGCGGATGGCTTTTGCCGGCGAACTCGCGAAGATCCGGGCCAGGCATCCCGACATCCGTTTCGTCACGATCACGGTGCGCAAGGAAAAGGCGAACAGCGCATTCCGGCGCACACCCAACGGCCTGTACAACTTCATGGCGAAGCTCCTGCTGCTTGAGGTCATGAGCGAGTACGAGTCGGTGTGTTTCATCCCTGATGCGCGTTCACTGAAGGTCGAACTGAAACATTCATTGCACGAGTACCTGTGCACCGAACTCGCGGGCAGCGGCGCCGAGACCATGCTGCAGACCACGCCGTGGGAAAGCAGGGACAGTTTTTCCCTGCAGTTCGTCGACTGGATGGCGGGCATCGTCTGGGCGCATCATGAGCACCGCAACGGCGACGCCTACAAGTCGGCATCGCCGAGTATCGCGCAGCGCTGGCTGTTCTTCTAACCGCCACGCGCGCCTCCCCGAGGCAGCAAGGCGCGCCCTGGATGGGCTATCGTACGTGCCAGTTACGATTACGGCTGTTCGGCTGTAGCGCACGGCCTGACGTGGCGCAACGCGTTGCTTGACGGCCACCGGCTAGTGGTCGGTCGTGAACTCGCGCGGCACGACCTAGTGGTCACACACACGTGTGTGAGATCAGGTGTTATGTCAAAGCAAACAATCAGATTAGTGCGTTTTGTAGTGCGCCAAAAAACGCACGGCGCACCATAACCATGCCGCCCTGAATGCCCCCTTACCGGCCAGCAATCCTTTCCTGCCATGGCAGTCCTTCGAGGGGGATTGAAGGAGAGACGATCGCGGTGCCCGCGTTATCAGACTGCGTCGAGGAGCGCCCGCGGAAGCAGGCGCCCCTCGACGAATGTCGCGCTCTTGCGCGCCGTCTCCGAAATCATTTCGCCTGTCGTTTCGTCTCCTTGATCAGCTTGCGTGCGTTGTTGGTAATCTCAAAATCTCTCTGGCAGATCGGTCTGCCGGTGGTGTCGTAACCGGTCGCAAGTTGTACCTTGGCCTGTTCGTACAGCATCTCGAGCAGCGCCAGTTTTTGGGCCGACGACAGGTCGCCAAGAGTGCTAACGGATTTGCGCGTCATGTCGGCTCCTATGTGTTCTGGGGATAAACGGTCGCGACCCGCTTGTTCTTCCGGTACACGTCTATTGCCTTGTCAATATCCATCTCGACCAGCTCCGTGACGATGCGTGAGATCGATACGTCAAGTGCGTCGATCTCCACGTAGGGCGCATCACGGTCACGCTTGATCTCGATCCTCATACGCGTTCGCAGGTTCGCGCCCACGTGGTCGCCGAGCTGCACCACGCGCGACTCGGTACGCGTGGTCCGCTGTCTCACCTCACGCAGCAGCTCGATCATCTCGTCGTACTGGATGCCTGCCACGTCTTGCTGTTCGTTTTTCAAGATGGTCTCCTTGATCAGCCTTTGGGCATTGGGAGCAGCCAAGTGCTCCCGGAATGTCTGCACATGCTACTGCCGTGCATAAGCCACGATGTCCATGCCCATCCCAGTTAGGTCGGGACCGGTCATGTGGCGGTATCCATGCTCCGTGTCGTGACCAATAAGGGCAAGCAAGCGACAGCCGTGTTCTGCCATTACGCAGGTTGCTCACGTGCGGGTGATGGGCGAACGTTTTGTAGTCGACTACAAAACGTACGTCTGGAAAGAATGGGGATCCGCGCCACGACACGCGGAGACGAAGTGCGCGCAGGCACTGCACTGCATGCGAAAATCGGTAAACCGAAGCTGACCGGCTGCGGGCAAGCTCCGGGGCGGATCAACGAAGAAGACCAACGTGCAATCTGTAGTCACAACAAATTGCACGCCAATCACAACGCGCGTGGATAGGATTTGCCGGGGCCCCCTCGATGTTTTATATAGGATAATGTCCTCTATCACATATAGGCTGGCCATTAAAAACGGCAATCAAGGTGCTGGCCGTGATGACACATGGTTGGAGCTTTGTCTTGCGGAGAAGCACGGGGACGAGATCGCGCGAACCGAAATCATCGTCGGCCGGAATGGCCATCGAATCTGAGCCGCTGCAAACAGCACTCGAAAATAGAGCTGCTCGTCCGACGAGTCGTCGGTCGCCGCCTGACCGAATGGCGGTCGGTCAATCGCAAGCAGGCGTTCGCCGATAGAGTGCGAGGGTCGTTCATGGCCGAACTGAGACGGACGTTCTGACACCGTCGGTCAAATCAAGTCAAAACTTCTAGCGCTTAGCGGTGTGCGGCTTTTTTCTTCATCGCCGTCATCCGCCCCGGTGGCCCGCACCCAATGCACGCATCCGCGCTCTGCCTGTGCTTGCACTGTAAGCACCTCGCGACGCGCCGTCCGCAACGCGGCGCCCGCGTGAGGCATGATCGGGAATCGGGTTACGTGTCAGCAGACGCCGATGGGCCAGACTGCCGAGGCAGCTTCGTGGCCACGTTCCAGGGCAACAGTTCGTCGATGCGGTTAATGGGATGGTCAGCGATATGGGTCAGGACGTATTCGAGGTAGGCGCGCGGGTTGATCCCGTTGAGCTTGCATGTGCCGATCAGACCGTACATCGCGGCTGCCCGCTCGCCTCCGCTGTCGGAGCCGGCGAACAGGAAGTTCTTGCGGCCCAGACTCACACAGCGCAGCGCGTTTTCGGCCAGGGCGTTGCTGATCTCGGCACGGCCCTCTTCGCCATACAGCACGAGCGCATCCCACTGGTTGAGCGAGTAACGGATCGCTTTGGCCAGATCGGATTTCTTCGACAGCGTGGCGAGCTTGTCCGTCATCCAGGTCTTGATGGTCGCGAGCAGCGGCACGCTTTTCTCCTGCCGCACGCACAGCCGTTCAGCAGCGGGTTTGCCACGGATGTCCGCCTCGATGCCGTAAAGTCCACCGATCAGTTCGAGCACCTCTCGGGTCGCCTCGGTAGGCGTTCGGGCATGCACGTCGTAGAGGTACCGTCTCGCGTGGTCCCAGCATGCAGCTTCACGGATCTTGCCGCTCTCGTACAGTTCGTTGAAGCCACTGTAGGCGTCGGCCTGCAGGATGCCCTCGAATCCAGCGAGATGGGTCTGGGGGTGGATGCCTTTGCGGTCGGGCGAGTAAGCAAACCACACCGCGGCCGGTTCGGTCGAGCCCGAACGGGTGTCATCGCGCACATACACCCACAGGCGCCCGGTTCTTGTCTTCTTCTTGCCCGGCTCAAGCACCGGGATCGGCGTGTCATCCGCGTGCAGCTTCGACGGTGCCATCGTGTGGCGGCGAAGCGCCTCGGTCAGCGGCACGCAAAGGGCCTCGCACTGGCCGACCCAGCGTCCCATGCTGGCCGGATCCAGCTTCACGCCGTCGCGCGCGGCAATCTGCGACTGCCGGTACAACGGCGCGTGGTCAGCGTACTTCGAGACGAGGATGTCGGCCAGCAGGCTCGGATGGGCAATGCTGCGCGTGATCGGCAGGCCGGGCATGGACGGCTGCGAGAAGTGGTGGCCGCACGGACAGACCGTCTTGCGCCGGATCGTGCGAATCACCTTGAACATTGCCGCGACGCGGGCGAGCTGCTCGGACACGTCTTCTCCGAGCGGCTGCATGGCGCTGCCGCACTTCGGGCAGGTCGCGTCGGCGTCGAGTACGCGTTCTTCGCGTGGCAGATGCGGCGGCAGCGCTTCTTTCGGCGATGCGTCGCCCACAGGCGTGCTCGCGCTTGATTCGTGGGCGCGTCGCACATCAGCGACACCACGCTCACCGGTCAAGTCCTCGAGCGCGGTTTCGAGCCGCGCGACCTCCCGGTCCAACTGCTCGGACTTGCGGCCGAACTGCATGCGCTTGAGCTTGTCGATCTGCGCCTTGAGCTGCTCGATCTCCAGATCGCGCTCGGCAAGCTGGGCACGGGCCTCGATCAGCAAGGCCCGCAGGGTTTCAACATCGTCAGGAAGTTCGGCGCCGTTCGACATGCGGCGCAGTTTACGAGCCTTCCTCGCGGTTTACAACATCGACAGTGCAGCGGTGCGACGCGGCTGCCGCCAATCGATGCCTTCAAGCAACATCGACAGTTGCGCCGCCGTCAGATGGACCTTGCCGCCATCGGCGTGTGGCCAGACGAAGCGACCACGCTCAAGCCGCTTCGCAAGAAGCCAGAGCCCGTCTTCGGTCGCCCACATGACCTTCACGAGATCGCCGCGCCGGCCCCGGAAGATGAACACGTTGCCACCCAGCGGATTGTCCTCGAGCGCCGTCTGCACCTTTGCCGCCAGCCCCTGGAACCCGCAGCGCATGTCGGTGACGCCTGCCACCAGCCAGACGCGTGTACCCGTGGGTAGAGAGATCACGATCGCACGCTCCCCAGGACGACGCGTAGCGTGTCGGCGTCGACAACGCCGTCGACCTTGACTACCACGTCACCGAACCGGATCTCGATCGTCCCGGCTCGTGCAGTCCGGTTGCAGACGTCCCTTGCATCTGGGGGCATCGCCACGCGCTGCGGCGGCGTCTCATGAACCACCGCCACTGGAATCAGGCACGTCGTTTCCGCCTGCAATTGCTCGCGATAGCGACGCCGCCAGGTGAACAGCATGTTTGCATTGATGCCATTGTCCCGCGCCAGCTTCGCGACCGACGCACCAGGCTCACATGCCGCGGCCGCAAGCCGGCGTCGAAACTCGCGATCATAATTCGGGCGTCCCTTGCGGCTACCCGGCTTGGCTTCCGACTCTGTCACAGTGATGTCCATCAAATCGAAAATGATGGGCACCACTTTGATGTCGGTTCTCGCCGCCGTCTACGACGGTCGTCGTGAGGTGCTTACCTTGCACTTGCTTCTGCTCGTTCTACAGGCATAGGGCATGTGATCCGCCCGCAACGTCACCCCCAATGTTCGCAAAGACGGCAGGGGCGGTCAGTCGCGGCGTCCGGGTAGCGGATGTGGGACATGGGGTGCGTAACACTGTATGAATGTACAGTGTATCTGGGCCCGGCAGCAGTATCATTGAGTTATCTCAAAAATTCGAGGTGGCGCTATGCGCTACTCGGCACAGATAGAAGCGGACTATCGCAAATATGTGAAGGCGTTCGGCCCGGACATTGGTCTCCGCGAGTTCGCGCAGCTGTACTGGGAGCGCTCGAAGAAAAAGAAGGTCAAGATTCCCAAGGCCGTCGACGCGGCGTTTGCCGACCCGAACAACGAAATCGAGCGCGAGATCAAGGCGCTGATCGACGAATTCAACCTGGAGCAGACCGCGGCACTTGAGCAGGAAATGTTCAAGCAGCGCGCGCGGCTCACAGACGCCGAGCGTCTTCTCCAGTCCAAAACAACCAAGGCGGCCACGGAAAGCAGGCGCATCGCAACGGACAAGATCGACGCGGCCCGGCGACGCCTGGACGACATCCGGCGGGTCGAACTGAAGGATCGTGATTCCCGGATTTTCCCTGGCGGCTATGCGCCCGTCATGGTCATCGAGGACGGGCATCGGGTAATCAAGCCGATGCGGTACCAGTGTCGGCCAGCGGGCAAGCCGCCGTTCTACGACACGAAGTACCCCGGCACGTACAACGCGCGGAAGGCTTCTGGAAGCAGCTATTCGGCTACTCGCACGGGGTGATGATCGTGTCCGCGTTCTATGAGAACGTCAGCCGGGCAAAGATGGAGGGCCGCGTGCAGGAGGAGGGCGAGGAAGCCGAGAACGTCGTTCTTGAATTCCGCCCGCGCGCCGGCGGCGAAATGCTCGTTGCGTGTCTGTGGTCGCGCTGGACGGCGCCCGGCGAGCCAGACCTTCTGTCGTTTGCAGCGATCACAGACGAGCCGCCGCCCGAGGTTGCCGCGGCGGGCCACGACCGCTGCATCGTGCCGATCAAGCGCGAGAATGTCGACGCGTGGCTAAACCCCGACCCAGCCAACCTCACAGCGCTATATGCAATTCTCGATGATCGAGAGCGACCGTATTACGAGCATCGCTTGGCGGCGTGACGGGACACCGGTGCGGGTGTCAACCCAGTGCGACCCTATCCCGATTATTAGTTTGTAGACTATTCAACAGCCGACCACATCAAAATGAGGCGCGTCTCGTTTTGCAGCGCGCGCTTTTGCTCGCGTTAGGCTACGGCTGAAAGATTTAAAAAAACAGATGCGCGAGAGCGCGGAGAATCCGTAAAATGATATACCCAGCCGCTAGAAGAACAGCTGAACTAATAAAGCCTAGAGCAGCGGTGTTCACTCGTCCAATAGTGACGTGAAGAAAACCGAAAAGTCCCTGAATCCAAGAGAACTCCAGGATATCTTCTCCGCTCCGTCGAATAATGTTGTTGCTTCCGTTTCGACTGATGTCAGCCGCCAACGGGACGGCCAAGATGCCGATAACAAAAAGTATAATGAACAACATTTTCTCAACCCTTTGTAATGAGCACCAACACGTAAAGACCGAGTAAGAAAGCGCCAATGATACTGTTCAATAGGGCCAAAAAGCTCTCGCCATGAGCCTTCCCTTGCTTTATTGCTGCAGCTATGCGGCCAGTGACCAGTGTTCCTACCAAAGCAAAAACAAGCAAGATAAAAAGCTGTGTTGATCGATTTGCAATTGGATCAGACGCCAAAGTTGGCATTGACCTCAGCACCGATACATTGCTGACGCCCGGAAATAGATCAATCGTCGCGACGAGCTGCAATGCAAGGGCCGTAAGCAGAGCGCCAAAAGTCAGTACACAGTTATCGTAACCGAACTTGTAAAAGGCAAACTCCCCCGCAACTATATCGCCGACGACAGACTTTATGATAAGGCCACTCGCCGTAATTAAAAGAATAAGCCATGCCTTACCTTTGATTGGCGCCATCCAACCAAACTGTACAGCAACATATGGTAAGACCACAACGAACAGAATTGTGACCACTATTCCAACGAGAAATTTATAGATATTCATGGCGGTCTTTTCGGATTCGGTAGTGACCCGCGGCGCAGCTGATTGACAGTCTAGCTTGAAATGCTGATTCAGACTCACAGAAAAACGCGATGGCGTTTTCGCCAGGCGCGGTTACCCAGCCATCCATAGGACCCCAATGACAACGGGCGATGGATCTGACCTCCTGTAGCCTCGAGCTCGGCGCGTTAGGTCGGAACCCCATCATTAAAGTCCCCTATCTTTGTCCGTGGTGAACGGTCGGACAACTCTGAAATTTTCGCGCTGCCGGCTACCGTCGACGTGGACGCTCCTCGAGTTCGTCATCAGCCCCGATCGCTCTGAGCCAATGCACGCATCCGCGCTCTGGCTGTGCCTGCACCTGCTTCTGCCCGTTCCACAGGCATAGAGCATGCGATCCGCCGACGATGTCGCCGCCCCAATGTTCGCAACGGCGGCAGTGGCGGTCGGTCACGGCGTCGGGGTATCAAAACTGAGCCACGATGAGATACTGTATAAAACACAGTATATGAGGCTCCAAGCAGTATCTGCAGCGATCAAATACGAGCCACCGCCTGAGGATGCTGCGGCGGGCCGCGACCGCTGCAACGTGTCGATCAAGCGCGAGAATGTGTAGGTGTCGCTGAACCCCGATCCGATGAACCTGGCTGCGCTATATATGCGATTCTGGATGATCGCGAGCGACCGTATTGTGAGCATCGGATGTCGGCTTGACGAGGCGCCAGTTTGAGCTATCGTGGGATGAGTGAGCGCGCGTTACAGATCCGAATCCAGTAATACATCAGGGCGTGGACTGGTGAGCCCCAAGCCCGATAAAACTTGTGGCGACGTTGGTGAAAACCGGTGCCTGCGAACATTATGCCGAAAATCAAGCGTGACGAGACTGTGCTTCAGCGAGCGGTTTTCCTGCAGGATGCGCCGGCCAATGCGTCGCCGTCAGAATCAGACAATAAATCGGATTTCTCGGCCTACCTGACCGGTTCGGCATTGCTATTTGGCGCCTACTTCTATTTTATCTCATGGATGCACCTGTATTTTTACTATCGTGAGCTCGGAATTTCGCTCATGTCGCTGGATATTCCGATCTATTATTTTCTTGTTTATTCGTACAGTGCGATAAATGTCCCATCAAAAACCACTTATATTATCGTGTTTTTGGTAATTTTATTTTTTACTATTCTTGATAGAAGATGGTCATGGGATAAGAAATCATTAGTGATTGAAATCTTCCATAGAGTATTGCTGACAGGTTTTATACTTTTGGTCTTTATCTTCGGATACATGATCGCACGAGGCCAAGGCCTCGATCAGGCGAGGGAGGCTCGAAGAGGTGGCTTGAGGACTGTGCACATTGTCTTTAAGAAGGAAGCGCTAACAAATTTGCCAGACGAAATTGCATCCTCAGACAGAGAATTCGCGATGAAATATATTACAGAGACCAAAGATAACCTATATGTGTTGGTGCAACCAGGAATTCACCTTGATCCACGCCCCATCGGTTATACATATATCATTCCGAGAAAGGGCCTCGCATATGTGAAAATAGATCTCACAGGACACGAGTATGTTGATCCAAACTGTATTGTTCCCTTTTTTTGCGAAGAGAAATCCGAACCAAAGGCGGCCGAAAATGCTAGGTAGAATATGTTTTTATTCCTTATCCGTTTTCTGCGCAGTACATGCCTACGCCGAGGACCGTCTGATTTTCACTGCGACGCATATAGAGTATCTCGGCAAGCGAAATGACAACACCACGTTTATTACGTGCGATCTGCGTACCATTCCCATCGGAAATGGAATAATAAAGCCCACGGAAGAAACTTGTAAATCCGATGACCCCCAGCTGAATGTCGGCGGGTTATTTGCAAAAACAGAGGGCAAACCAATCAGCGTGATTGACCCGGTTAAGGTCAAGAGTGTGGACGTGAAAAATTACACCCTGGTTGGGACCGATGCTGACAATAGAACTGTCAAGCTTGAATATCCACGAAAGGAGGCGTCGCCGAACAGCGTCGAACTGACAGATATAAAAGCGGGCGACAAATTGAAAGTTGTCATTTTCAAAACCAGCGAACAGAAATTCCCCTGGACTCCTCTGCTTGTGACGCCGGCTTCGGAGGTGTCCCGCCAATGATGGTCTTTCATCTTTAGGTTCTAAGCATGATTCAGTTATGGCCGTGGCTGGTGCTGGTGCTGGGATTATTGGGCGCTGGAATTACTTCCCACATGGATATTGTTTTGCCATTGCCGCAGCAACGAACGAAACCGCGGGCAAATTTCGGTCGTCTGGAAAGAACATCAAGTCTTCTTCGACGGCCTTCTTGACAATGAACTCCATCGCATTTTGCGACACGTTATCCGGCAGGCAAAGGTGAATCTTGCCAGCCGATCCGCCGGCCGCACTGAAGCCTTCCGTCACGCCGAGGATGTAGAACCCACATGCGTTGCGGTCGGCATCGTCAGGAGAAGTACAGAACTTCTGGAGATCCGAGACTGTCATCTGGCCAGCCTCTGCGATGCTCGCTACGGAATCAGTCAAGAAAACTGCAAGTGCGCAGAGTGTCGACGCCAATCTGTTCATCGTTTTTCCAGTTCACGTGACCGTGGTGACTGACAACGTCGACTCATCGCGATCAATCGACGCTCGACGCCGACACCGAGAGCGGGTCTCCGCAGTTCGCCAACGTCCACCATCAGCCCAGCGGGCATGCAGACGCAATAGCATAATTTTGTGGCGGGCGCTGCCGAGTTCTCAAGCGCGCTGTGCATAGGGAAATGACAGCTTTTTGCCAGCATCGCCTTTCGGAGCGCCTGTTTGCTAGGAATTGTAGGGGTTCGAGTCCCTTCCTTGCACCACTATCGGTAGTCAAGAAAAACCGGCCCTTCGTCATTTTCGGGCGCCAGCCAGACTTCGGAGTGGGGACGTGTCCTCTTCGCCGCGACTGAGACGCAAAAAGCCCGCTCGATGGCGGGCTTATTCCGAAATCCTCGTTTTCGTTCCGAATTTCACTTTGTGAAATCCACGAACTTCGATAAACGATTGATTCTAATCAATTCTTTGGGGTGGCTGATGGGACTCGAACCCACGACGACAGGAATCACAATCCTGTTAGGACGGCATTTCCCGACGTTGACTTAAATTTACGAAAACACCGAGAACCCGCACGCACGGGGAAACTCATGGTGTTTTGGTTACATTATCCTATTGACTTGCGTTGATTGCTTGCCACACAATCGGGTTACATGGCGGTTACATGGAATCGTGTAACCCGGTTCTCAGGGTGGCAAGCGGTGGCAAAGGTCAATTTCACGGCGGCTCGGGTCAATGGGCATACCTGCCCCGCTGGCAAGTCACAATCTTTCCTGTGGGACAGCGATACTCCAGGCCTAGGGTTGCGTGCGACTGCTGCCGGTTCCAAGGCTTACATTTTTCAGAGCAAGTTCCACGGCGCGACGGTGCGCGTGACCATCGGTAGCCCTGAATCGTGGCCCATAGAGTCTCAGTTTGAGAAGGTCGACGGCGAACGACGGGAAATTACGCGCGGCGCTCGACAAGAGGCCCGCCACCTGCAAACGCTGATAGATCGCGGTATCGACCCGCGCGAACACGCCGCCGAGCAGCGCGCCGCCCATGAGGCTAGAAAGGCTGAGGCACGCCGCAAGGATGCGTCTCTGTCGGATGCGTGGGCGGAGTACATCGAGGCTCGACGCACGAAGTGGAGCGAACTGCACTACCGCGACCATGTAACCCTTGCTAGCGCGGGCGGGCAACCGAAGAAGCGCGGCAAGGGTCTTACTGAGCCGGGGCCACTCGCGGCGCTGATGCCGTTGCGGCTGGCAGACCTGAGCGCCGACCGCGTGGGCGAATGGCTGGCGGACGAAGCCTCACAGCGTCCGACTCGTGCTCGACTCGCCTTCAATCTTCTGCGCATCTTTGCGACGTGGTGCGAATCGCGGGGCGAATATAAAGGGCTGATTGACGCCCAAGCAATTTCCACGCGCATTTCAAAAGATACGCTGCCAAAGCAGGCCGCAAAGACGGATTCCATTCAGCGCGAGCAGCTTGCCGCATGGTTCGGAGCCGTTCGCCAGCTCGGAAACCCGGTCATGGAGGCATATCTGATCGGCCTGCTGTTGACCGGTGCGCGCCGCGAGGAACTGGCCGAACTGCGATGGGATGATGTGGATTTTCGCTGGCGGTCCGTGCACCTGAAAGACAAGGTAGAGGCCGCTGGCCGCACGATTCCACTGACGCCGTTCTACGCCAGTGTGCTGCACGAACTCAAACGCATCAATGAGACGCCGCCGAACGTGCGCCAGATGCGGAAGCTTGAACGCGAAGGCAAAAACTGGGAGCCGTCGCCGTGGGTGTTTTCAAGCGCAACTGCTGCCGATGGACGGCTTGCCTCACCGAATCGAGCATTGCATCGTGCGTGCGAGGCTGCCGGTATTCAGCCGGTCACGCTACACGGCCTGCGCCGTTCGTTCGGTTCGCTTTCCGAGTGGTGCGAAGTGCCTGTTGGCGTGGTGGCGCAAATTCAAGGTCATAAGCCGTCCGCGACCGTCGAACGGCACTACCGCGTGCGTCCGCTGGACTTGCTGCGTAGCTGGCATGACCGCATCGAGCAATGGATTCTGGCTGAGGCGCGCATCGAGTTTGACGCCGAGCAGGCCACACCCGGATTGCACACTGTCAGTCAGTAATCTGCAAACATAGCAAAAAAGAGATAAACTGAAGTTTTGGCATGTCGAGTTGATACACGAGGCCGAAGCCGAATTGCTGGCGCTACTGCCCGATATGCGCGCCCGGTTTCTGCACATCGCGGAGATGCTGGCGGAGTTCGGGCCGCAGCGCGTCGGGATGCCCCATGTGCGCCCGCTAGAAGGAAAGCTGTGGGAAATCCGCATGACGGGCCGGGATGGCATCGGCGGGCGATATACGTCGCTCGGACGGGGCACCGCCTGGTTGTGCTGCACGTGTTCGCGAAAAAGACGCAGAAGACCCCACGCCGAGCCATCGAAGCGGCCTATGCACGGATGAAGGAGAACTGAACGTGACTGACCTTGCAACCCTGAAGAAGCGCCTGCTGGCCGACCCGGATACCCGGGCCGAGTATGAAGCGCAGACACCGGAGTTTGCCATTGCCCGAGAACTCATTGCGGCTCGCGTTCGGGCTGGACTGACGCAAGCCGAAATTGCGGTGCGGATGCAGACAACGCAATCGACCATCGCCCGCATGGAAAGTGGCCGCGCCATGCCCTCGCTGCGCACGTTGGTGCGCTATGCCGAGGTGACGGGTTGCCGTGCCGTGGTGCGTCTCGAAGCTGCCAGGTAGCACGACCGCCGCCTGACGGCTTCAGGAAAAGCGACGGCGCGGGTGCGCAAACACCAACGCCGCCTAATCAACACTGCAAACTAATCGGAGCTTGCAAGCATGGCTGATACCAATTCTAGTGCGCAACACGGAAGTACCGACCACTTCCCATCGGACTTGGCGAATTCGCTTGGCCTTCGG
Source organism: Paraburkholderia sp. MM5477-R1 (assembly GCF_050436385.1). NCBI lineage: Bacteria > Pseudomonadati > Pseudomonadota > Betaproteobacteria > Burkholderiales > Burkholderiaceae > Paraburkholderia > Paraburkholderia sp. MM5477-R1. Next base: position 72,888 of record NZ_JBNDMC010000001.1, on the reverse strand, counting down.
GGCGCGTCTGATGAAGCCATTATCGGGTGGGTTTGCAGTCGATTCGAGGTTATCGAGCAGCAGATACACATCGCCGCATCAGTCGCGCGTGGTGGTTCGTCCCGAGCTAGCGCCGTCGATGCGATGGGCGACCCGCTTGACTCCACATCGGCGGGTATTTTCGATGCGATTGTTCAAGCGCTGGAAGACATCACCGCCCAAAACGAACTGCGCGCTGGCTTGACCGAGCTTCGTCGTGCTGTGACCGAGCGTGCCACCAGCGGCACGGCCTGATATCCGGTTTGCCGGGCCTAGGGTAGCTCCCGAACGTGCGCAAACCCTGCCGCACTGGCCCGGCCTCTTCATGAGGGAACTTGTAGAGCTTGCCGTATGAAACAACCGCTGCCATTCCAAACGCTGGATTATGCCGCTGACGTATTGAATGAAATTTGCCGTGACCGGGGTTTGCCCGAAAACTCGTATTCTGTCGAGGCATTCTTGCTCGATGCACAGAAAGGCCGTGTGCGCCTGACGGTTGTTCTGCCCGGAAACGTTCTGATAGACCGGAAAAATGGTGCATCGATACCGTCCGCAAGATTCCGTGCCGTCTTTTTATCCCCCAAGGTCAATCACCCCGAGGAAATGCCTTTTGGTCAGACATTCCCGAAGGGTGCGGAGCACTTTTACATCGATGCGGTTACGGCATACAGCCTATCCGTGCGTCCATCGGGCGTTGAGTTGCGAGCACTAGAGAATGTTCGCCCCGATGGCGGCGTGGACGTTTACCGCACTGCTGAGCCTCTGATAGAGGTGGGCGTTACCGATTTACGAATCAGCTTTGGCGAGCTACGTAAATACGCTGTCAAGTTGCTTGCTGCCCCGGACGATGCAGCAGATTCCCATGAAGCCAGCAAGCCGAGCCTTGCCGCCGAGCCCAGGCCGAACGGTGCGACGATAGCCGACGAAACACCGGGTCGCGCATCCGAGCAGGCGACCGACAGCGCGCCACCCGCCGCCGCTCATGACATTGCGTCCGCAACCGATGCGGGCGAAGCTATCGGAAACGAGATCGCCAGAATTCAGATGGGCCGTAATACGAAAGAGGTCATGGACGCCTACATCCAGAGTCGCGCGCGCCACATATACGCCAATCAGTGGCTATACGCTGACCATAAAACGCGCCCGGACACCAAACAGGGTATCGCCGCAATCATTGCCACCGAGATGGAGAGAAACAAGTATAGGAGCGACCGCGACAAAGTGCTGGGTGCCTCGACCATCGTAAAAGAAATTCCGAAGGGGCTCACCGGCGGCCGCGCGAAAAACGGCAAAAGGCGCTAGCAATCCGAATCGGCGCGCCGATTCAACCCTACGCCGATTTAATACGCCGATTCGAAAATTGCCGCAGAGGCCCGCCAGATAAGGCTCTAGGAAGATGCGTTGATTGCTTGATAGGCGTATGCACCGATTTTGAAATCTAGTCTGTTCTAACTACAGACGAGGTTTCAGATGCCGATGGCTGTTTCCCTGACGAGCAGTACCGACCTTCCCGAAGTCGTGACGACTGAGGATGCCGCCGCCGCACTCAACCGCAAGCCGCAAACCCTGCGCAAGTGGGCCTGTCTTGAGAACGGCCCGATTCGCCCTGTCCGTATCAATGGCCGCTTGGCATGGCGCGTGTCTGACCTTCGCGCTCTCCTTGAAGGGAGTGCGAAATAGTGACCGCGAAGAATATCCGGAATACGTCAGCGCGCCATGCGTGGACCGATGAACTGGTCGCGCAACGTGCCAAAGAGTTTGTCCGTTTGAAATCGGCCCGCCGCTTCGCCCAAGGTGAATACAAGTATTCCTGCGAACGCTTCAAAACGCGCCGTGGTATTGACTATCTCGACGTGAATGACCCGAAGTTCCGCCGCGCGACGAGAAAGGCATACGAGGCGTTTCAGGAAGCCCGAGCCGCCGAGCGCAACGCACTGCGCCGCCTCGAAACTGCCACGCGCAACTGGTCCGCGTCCGCTCTCAATGAGCCCGCCAAGGCTCCCGAAGCCACGCAGACGGCGACACTGGTGGACGACTTCGCGCTTGTGCACGACATCGCCAATTCAATTCACTTCGCGCCTAACCAGGATGCCAAGCGCGCCATTGCGCATGAGTTGTGCACGTGCTTGCTTGGCCTTTTGCGGCAGGTCTGAAATGGCGCGCATTCGCTCAATCAAACCTGAGTTCTGGACCTCAGCACAAATTATGGACCTGTCGATTCCGGCTCGTTTGCTGTTCATCGGCTTGTGGAATTTTTGCGATGACGCAGGAATTCATCCGGCGAGCGAGAAGCGCCTGAAGGCTGAGGTTTTCCCGGCTGACGACGTTTCGGTTTCGGATGTTCGCGGACTGATAGCCGAACTGGCGCGCGTCGGTTTGCTGACGGAATATGCCATCGACAACGAATTGTATTGGCAAGTGACTGGCTGGCATCACCAAAAAATCGACCAACCGACGTTCAAGCATCCGCGTCCTGACGGGTCTGTTCCGGCTGCTGCCGCGAAGCGCCGCGCGAACCGTATGGTCAACATCCCAGCACCGCCCATCGAAGCAACTTTCGATGAGCGTGCGTCAGATGTTCGCCGAACACCGTGCGAACAATCGGCGAACGGTCGAGGAGCGTTCGGGGACTGTTCGCCTACGGAAGGGAAAGGAGTCGAAGGGAAGGGAAAGGAAGCTATAACCAACACTGACGTGTTGGTTGTCGCCAGCGATGCCGACGAACATGCAAAGGAGAGACCGCACGCGAAGAAACCGGACTGCCCGCACCAAGGAATCATTGCCCTGTATCACGAACTGTTGCCCGCCAGCCCCGCTATCCGCGACTGGACGCCGACGCGCGCCGCCCACCTTCGCGCCCGCTGGAACGAAGATGGAAAGCGCCAAAGCCTTGAATGGTGGCGTCGATTCTTCGCCTACGTGGCCGGATGCGGCTTCCTGACCGGCAGGGTCACGTCCAACGGGCGCAAGCCGTTCACGGCGTCCCTCGACTGGCTCCTAAAGGCGGAGAACTTCGCGAAGGTGCGCGAGGGTCACTACGAAAATGAGAGGACCGCATGAGCACGAATGACATGCGTCGGGCCATGCTTCATTCGGTAGAAGCCGAGCAAAGCGTTATCGGTGGTCTGCTGCTCGACAACGATTCAATCGACCGCATTGGCGAGTTGCGCACCGAGCACTTTTATCGCGCCGACCATCGGGCGATTTTCGAGCAGGTCACGGCGATGATTGCTGGTGGCGGCGCGGACGTGGTGACGGTATTCGCGCAGCTACAGGCGAAGGGCAAAGCCGACCAGGTTGGCGGGCTCGTGTACCTGAACGCGCTGGCACAAAACACGCCGAGCGCCGCGAACATCGCCCGATATGCCGGGATCGTGCGAGACCGGGCGCAAAAGCGCGGATTGCTCACGGTGGCCTCCGAGATACGGGAATCCATTGGCGCGACGCCCGATGACGCCGCGACGCTGATAGACCGCGCGGCATCGAAGCTCGAAGAGCTTTCTGAGGGCGTGGTGAAGCGGGAGCCGAAGCTCGTCGCACAAGGCTTGGCCGAACACCTGGCCGAGCTTGAGCGCCGCTCTAGCGGAACATCACCGGCCTTTTCAACCGGCTTCCCTGATCTCGACAAGCGATTGAACGGCGGGCTGCGTCCGGGCTGGCTGGCGATTCTCGCCGCACGTCCGGGCGTGGGCAAAACGGCACTTGCGCTGAACATTGCCGCACATGCCGCCGAGAACCACAGCGTTCTGTTTTGCAGCATGGAGATGCCCGAAGCCGAGTTGCACGACCGGCTTCTCGCATCGCTTGGGCGTAACTCGCTCGCGCGCGTGATGGAGGCACCGAGCGACGATAACGAGTTTTGGGGACGCGTCACGGTCGCCGCGCAGAAGGTCACGGGCTTGCATCTGCACATTGACGACCAAGCCGCATTGCGATTGCAGGACGTGCGAGCCAAGGCCCGGATGGTGAAGCGTAAGCACGGCCTCGACCTGTTGATTATCGACTACCTGCAATTGATGACCGGCGACGGCACCAACCGGAACGCCGAGATAGAGGGCATATCGCGCGGGCTGAAAGCGCTTGCCAAGGAGCTGGGCGTGGCAATCCTTTGTTTGGCGCAACTGAATCGCCGTGTTGAGGACCGGGGCGGGATGCCGAAGCTGTCCGACCTCCGCGATTCTGGCGCTATCGAGCAGGACGCGGACACCGTGATGTTCATCCATCGAGAGGAGGTTTCAAACCCGGAAGCGGGCGAGCAGTGGGCCGGATTCGCTCAGGTCCGCATTGCGAAGTTCAGGCACGGCGGGACGGGCGACATTGCCCTGTCCTATCGCGGCGAGTTTGTGACGTTCGAGAGCCATTCGGGACCGTGGCCGACACAACCGGTTAGCCGACCAGCTCGGAACCGTGGATTCGACTAATAGCGCGGCGGCGCGCTAGCAGCTGAGGATTCGATTGAGTAAGGCGAGCCAGACGCAGTTTCATCGCCGTGGCGGGCTTCGCGCGGGTGTGGTGAGGTCCGTATGCCGCGCACCATTCGAAAGGCGTGCAGGCCGTTTAAATGCGTCGGCACATCGTCATTGACTTAGGATAACTAACTCACTTAGGAGAATTTCATGGGACACGAAAAACCAAAGGCGTCGTCTGGGATGGTCGCGCAGGTGCGCCGCCTCCAAAACGCTCGGTCTGTCTTGCGCGCTATCGAACAACGCACTCGGACGCACCGCAAATCGGCGACCGACAAGCCTGTCGATGTGGCAAAGCGCCTTGCCGCAAATCAATCTGTCCGCGTCGTCGTGCGCCGCATGCTCGACGGGAGCACCGATGAATGACCATCGCAAAATGCCGCGACGGTTCGCCCGCCGCGCGGCTCGACTAAACGCCCTTTGTCGCCGACTTGGCCTCACGCCGCTCAGTGACGAGCGTATCCAGGCTTCGTTTGAATCCCGCGAACGGCGGCGCGCAGAGGTCCGCAAGGCGAACGACCGCTACGCCGGATGCCTGTCCGTGACAGCGACTGCGCAAGGTCTCGGTGTGCGTAGAACTCACTTGTTCGAACTGCTCGAAGAATGGAGTTGGCTCGCTCGGGATGAGGTCGGGGCGACCTGGCGCGCGACGGATGATGCTCTAGCTGATGGATGGGTCGTGCAGCGCGGGCCTGAGTCGATCTCATGGGTTCAACTAACGCCTTCCGGGCAGGGCGAAATCGCGCGACGCTTGGGGTTGGACCCAAATGCAGACGGCGATCGGTAACGCCGTGAGGCGGCGCGCAGGCTACGAGCATGCGGGTTTTTATACCCGAACGCGCGCCTGCGCCCGCACGTGAGTATTTGCCGTGTCACATACGGCGCTCATTCGTCAGCGACTGGGCTGAAGCCAACGCCGCTCGCCTATCGTGCGCTCACCGAAGAATCGCCGGGGATTGAAACAGGCATTCGGTTCTGCGGTCGATTTTATTTGTGCGATGCAGCAGTTGCTTGTGCAGACGCAATCGGCCGTCCAACGACGCGGTTCGGCCCAGATTGTGTCAAAACGCATTTTGGAGCGCTAAAATTTGCCATCCGATAGCGAAGGATGAGCAAGATGAAACGGTTCGTTCAAGGCGACAATCGTACGCAAAGCTTTCTCCTCCCTGAAGCCCTCGATGACTACGTGACGGACACCAATCCCGTGCGCGTAGTTGATGTCTTTGTCGATGAGCTTGATCTGCATAAGCTTGGGTTTGAAGGCGTCGAACCAGCATTGACCGGTCGGCCGTCGTATCACCCCGAGGTGATGCTCAAGATCTATATCTACGGTTACCTGAACCGTATTCAGTCGAGCCGCCGCCTTGAACGCGAGGCCCAGCGCAACGTCGAACTGATGTGGCTTACAGGCCGCCTTGCACCGGACTTCAAGACCATTGCGCGGTTCCGTAAAGACAACGGCAAAGCGATCCGTAGCGTCTGCCGTCAGTTCGTCATGCTATGCCAGCGTCTGGACCTCTTCGCCGAAGCGATCGTTGCGATTGACGGCAGCAAGTTCAAGGCGGTGAACCACCGTGACCGTAACTTCACGAGCGCGAAGCTTGAACGACGCATGCGCGACATCGAGTCAAGTATTGCTCGCTATCTTGAGGCGATGGACACAGCGGATCGTCAGGAGCCTGCAATCGCGAAGGTCAGGACGGAGCGACTGCAAGACAAGATTGCGGCCTTGAAGGAGCAGATGCGAGGCCTCAGGGAGATCGAGGTCCAACTCAACGCAGCACCCGACAAACAGGTATCGCTCACGGATCCAGATGCCCGTTCGATGAAGACTCGAGGTACGGGGGTTGTTGGTTACAACGTGCAGACTGCAGTTGACGCAAAGCACCACCTGATCGTCGCGCACGTCGTTATCAATGATGGGATCGATCGTGATCAGTTGACGTCAATGGCGAAGCTTGCCCGTACAGAGATGGCCGTGGACAAGCTCACTGCAGTTGCGGACCGGGGCTACTACAAGAGCGAGGAAATACTCGCATGCCATGAAGCTGGAATAAGCGTGCTCGTTCCGAAACCGGTGACATCGAGCGCAACGGCTAATGGCCGCTTCGGCAAGGATGACTTCATTTACAACGCACAGACGGACGAATATTGGTGCCCGGCGGGCCAGCGGCTAATCTGGCGATTCTCAACTGTTGAGCGCGGTCTGAAGACCAGTAAATACTGGAGTTCAAATTGCCAGCAATGCTCACTAAAGGGGGATTGCACTCCAGGCCCTCAACGTCGCGTGGCACGCTGGGAACACGAAGATGTTCTCGATGAGATGCAGGCGCGACTTGATCATGCGCCTGAGATGATGCGCATCCGGCGACAGACTGTCGAGCATCCGTTCGGGACGATCAAGGCATGGATGGGCGCCACTCATTTCCTGACACGGACCATCGAGCGGGTGAGCACAGAAATGAGCTTGCACGTGCTTGCGTACAACATGAAGCGGGTGATCAAGCTACTCGGTTCAGAAGCGTTGATGACAGCGATGCGGGCGTGAGCCCTGTTGAGGTGCTGCGCCTTCGCAATACTTTCGCTGTGATTTGACGCTCGGATCGCCGCAATCGAAAAGTCGAGACCTGCGTCAAGCCAGGTTTCGTTAATTCCCAGTCGCTGCCCGTTTTGACACGCTCTGGGCCATCAACAGACATTGGTCAGCACTTGCCGGCGGACGTGCGAACGGCGGGTTCACCGCCGACAGCGGTCCCCCAACGAACGGTGTATTCTGGAGGACGCTGGCCTCAACGAGCGCGATGCATGTCTCGCTTCTCGCCTCATTATATGAGGGTTATCATGCGCAACCTTCTACCTTCCATGCTCGCATCTGTCCTGTTCGGCTTCGCGGGCGGCGCATATGCAGCCCAGACCAACGATACCGCCAATCTGAGCGGCGCCAATGATCAGGTCAGGAGCGGCCAGACCAGCGTCACCTCGTCCGAGTCGGGACAGGCCCAAACAGCGGATTCCGCAGCGAGCTTGCCGACCCTCAGCGCTGGCTTCCACGTTTCGGTTTATGCGAATGTCCCCGAACCGATGAAATTGTCATTCGCGCCGGACGGGGCGCTCTACGTGGGTCGGCAGGGAGGAAGCAACAACCGGATTCACAAGGTTGAGCCCTGCGGCGGATCGGTGTCTGAGTTTGGCCCGCCCCAAGTTGACCCGGATGCAGTGCTGTTCGACGCTTCCGGACGGATAAGCGGCGTGCGCAATTCCGTGCTCGTCGGAGGCGGTGGCATTCTGGCCGCTATCTTCAGGGACCAAACTTCCGCGGTGATATTTAACTCCGGTTTTGCAGATGTCGATGATATGAAGTTCGATCAACGAGGACGCCTAGTGTTTTCCGACGACTTCCCGCGGGTCCTTGTGAGCAATGGTGGCTCTCCCACTGTATTGTTTTCCACCCCGAACCGGCCCAACAGTATCGCAATCGCCGACGACAACCGGATCTTCCTGTCGATCGCCGACGGGACGATCCGGATTTACAACGCCGACGGGAGCGTGGCGGACAATGCGTTTGCGACCGGCTTGGCCGGATTCAATACCTATCTCGCCTTCGGTCCTGCCGAAAGGGAGTTCGGAAAGGCGCTCTACGTATTGAATGGCACTCAACTGCTTACCTACAACAAGCGTCGTCAGGCCGCAATCATTGGATTCGGCTTCAGTATCGGCCCCCCATCTGGCACCGGCTTTGTCTTCGGTCCGGATAAGTCGCTCTACGTTTCCGATTATTACAATAACCGGATCCTCAAAATAACTAAGGGCGATCATGAACGTTGGCATGAAGGCCCTCGTTGCGCGAACCGCTGACAAAGATTTCTTGCGCCGGACATCGTCCTGTCTGTCACCGGTGCATGGAGGTGTTACCTACAGCCGGTATCAGGTTCGAAAGACCTGCGGACGCCGGGTGTTCGACGTGACGAGCACGCCGCTCCCGGCCGCCGCCCGGACACGGATCAGGTGAATCCGAACAAATGTAACTGTTGGTCGCGGTCGCGCTTTTCTTCGGGCACGTATTCATCGCGACCAAGCTCGGTTACCCAAGCGCCTTTTATCTCTAACTGGTCGGCAAGAGGCGCCCGTACACCATGTAGCGCACCCCGTTGCGCAGGTCCAAGTTCCCCGCACTGCACCTTGCGCGCAACGTCAAGCCAGTCGTTCTGTATCTCATCTTCAACCAGATCAGGTGCGGGACAACCGATAATCCATTGACCGAGAAGGCTTCTTTCAGAGATCCAAACCTTCGCGGATTCAGCGTTCAGTGAAAGCTTGACCATCGACGTATCTACGGTGGGATCTTTTTTAGAAGCAAACGTAACGAGGCGATTTTTAATTAAATCGAGGAGAAGTCGGTTCTTGAAATGTCCGTGTTCTGGACTTTTATAATATTGTGCACGAATTCCCATCTTGCCATTGAAGAAGATATCGAGAAGGCCGACATCGAGCTGGATATGCCATGAGCCGCGCTTGCAGTTTTTCTTAACGAGATCCGGGTTATCTCGCGCTTGCTCCAATTGGAAGCAAACGGCGCACAGCGGCGCATGCTCCAGCGCATCGCGAATCTCGTGTGCGACATCGTCGAACGGCTGATCGCTTTCAAGGTACGCACGGCCTTTGATTCCCTTTCCGTACGTCCACGGCTTACGGTCTGTCATATTAGACGCTCCGATTATCAAGGCTGGAGTCAGTCTAGCCCGTACCGGTGTCGCCTGCCGCCCCACTGGGGGTTCACAACATCGATCACAACTGGCTGCTTGACGATCAACGGCGGCCGTCCAAATGGTCTCGGTTCGAACGACCGCTCGGGGTCGCGTGCCGCCGATCCCGGTCATACGAGATTCGATTCGCATATGCCGTTTGCATTGGACAGTGACCGGCCATGAACGGCCAGTCGACATACCTCCGTGAATTGCTGACAATCGCTTTCCGAAGCGTCGCCAGTCGCGAATCGGCCATGTACGGCATGCACTTGTCGCTCGCTGGCGCGCATCAATCAGCCCGCGTCTGGCGGCGCGTCTTCTGCTTTCCCGTGAATCGCATCATGTTGAAGGAACTCGGCATAAGCCGCTTTCTGTTCCGGATCCTTGATCTGATCTGGACTAAGACCCAACGCCTTCATTGTCGGATACAAGTTTCGCTCGACCCTTGCCGCCCGTTCCGGGTTCTGAGTCAGGAAAGGGTCGTTTTCCCAATGATCGTTGGTATATTGAAAACTCTCTTCCTTCTTTTCCGAATTCATATCTATCCCCTTGCCAGCATTCGCCGTCCGTCAATCAGCCCGCTCCGGGTCTCCAAATTCGTAATCGTACTCGTTGACCCCACAATCACGAACACCGCAAAGCCAGTGCGCCGGCACGGCGGCATAGGCTGGGTGAAACTCCTCAAGACCGAGCTTCCTGTCGCAGACTGGACAGTACGTTGTGGTCATGTTGGTTCCCTACTGCTAGAGCTACCATTGAAATCGTCTTTCCATTGAGCATTCGCTTTTCTCAGTGTTGGCGTGTGAGCCTATTGTAACGATTACAAAAGGAGTCGGCGGCGAGTGTCGGCTGTGGAGGAAATCGAAGGGCCTCTGTGGGTCGCGTGATGTCGGCCGCGGCCCCGCGAGGCTCTTGATACGGCGAAAGAAACTGGAATGACGGTAGTTCAATAGGGCATTACGCTAGACGGAAATGCTCTTTTTTCGGGCGTTGACCTCATAAGCGGTGGAGCGAGCATTTACGAATCCACAACTGCGGGGGCAACCGTCGACAAACTTCCTTTCGCGAGCGGTAAATTTACGCCAGCCGGTGCGCGATTGCTCGTTCACTAGCCTCATCTCTCTGATCCAAAGGGCTGGACGGAATGGGTTCCCATTACAGTGTGGATCTACAGGCCGTGGTACGACGCGTTCAGAGAGTTGGTGATGGTCGTCAGAGTGGATCGTCGATGTCGCGAGGGTGAGGATTGTCGAGAGGTGCGCGCTGTTCGTGCAGCAGTTCATTGAGGGGAATCTGATAGTGCGCGGCGATACGCTCGCGTAGATCGTCGATGAGTTCGACGACGGCCTGATCGGCGGACCAGTTGTCAGGGATCAGGAAGTCGAGCCCGTGAGTGATGCGCGAAGGCAGGTGAAGGTGCTTCATGGTTTCTTCTTCTCCATGCGTGCCGCACTGCGTGTGCGCTGCTCGGCCCGTTCACGTGCCTCCTTCGCCCGGTAGGATTCGCCTTCGATCGCGACGACTTCGGCGCGATGCACCAGCCGGTCAACCAGCGAGACGACGCAGGCGGCGTTCGGAAACACCTCCGACCATTCTGCGAATGGCCGGTTTGTCGTGACCACGGTGCTCGCTGCGCCATACCGGCGGCTGATCAGTTCGAACAGCAGGTCGGCGTGGCGGTTCGAGTAGGACAGGTATCCGACCTCGTCAATTACAAGCACGTCAGGCGTGGCGTACCGGTGCAGCCGCCGGCGTAACGCCGAGTCACTGTCAAGCGCGGCGAGCTCACCGAGCATCTGGCCATTGGTTGTGAACAGCGCCGTGTGCCCGTTGACGAGCGCCTGATAGGCGAGATTCAGCGGCAGGGTCGACTTGCCCACGCTGTTGATGGTCCCGTGTTCGGCTGCCTGGGTTTGAAGCTGTTCAGCCAGGTCATGCGAGGATACCCGGGCATAGGCGAGGGTCGGCGCTAAGGTGTTCACGTCTGCCGCCTTGGCCTGGGCAAGGCGAATGAAAAAGACCCGCCGGTGTAGCGGGCCTTGCATTTTTCAGCAATTCAGGCGGCAGCCCCGTGTTAGGCCAGGACGTCAAATAGTCAAGTTAAATGTATTGCTCCACAAGGTTCCGGTGAGGTCGCCAGCGTCTTGCCTCTCGTCGTTTGCGGAAAATGCCAGATGTGTACCTGCTGGAAGCGCAGGCAACGTTAGCTTCGCATCGAGGTTTCCCGCTGCATCCGAATTCGCCGGAAAGGAATCCGACTGCAGTGTGTCGGAGTTAACGACGCGAATGTGGACGGCGTGGCTGACCAGGAAATTCTTACCCTTGACCTCGAATTTGTCGCTCACATCCCGTGCAACGCTATCGATCACTGGCTTTGCGGTGACGGCAAACTGCGCCGTCGTTGACGGCCCGCGTATTTCGAAGCCCGGGTCGCCGACAAAGCCGGTGACCCGCCAGACATAACTCACACCGAATGCCAAATTGATAGGCAGCGCGTATTGTGTGTTGGGAAGCGCCTGGTTGACGATCAGCCCGCCGCCAAATCCGCTAGCCGCAGGAGCGAGCTCGACGAGGAACTGGGTAGCCTGGTGGACCGTCCCTGCGCCCGGATCTCTCCATTTCAGGGTCGGGCGCTGCGGCTGGTTAGTCCCGTTGTTAGGCGGGGCCTCGATCGTTGGCGCGAGCGGCGTACGGTCGATCACCTGGACGACCGGCCCCATGTCGGTGAGCAGGTTGCACAGGATTTGCCTCGCATAGGCGTGATAGCCAGGACGGATCATAACGTCGATTCCATCCGCCGACGGATGAGCGATGCCGTCCTTGCCGGTTATGTCGCTCGATATGTATCCGGTCTCGCGCGTATAGAGCTGAACCAGTGCGCCCGGGAACCCGGATTTGACATCTACCACCCGGCGGTCGGCAAAGAGCGGCTCAATGATGTCGGGCATCGGCAGAGCGACGACCGCGGCGACCGACGGATCGGGATCGTTGTCGGATTTCTGCATGCCGCCGCCGCAGGCAATCTGCATTACATGAATGGACTGGCCGGCCTCCAAGGCTGATGCGAGCGCAATCTCGGCTTCCACACCCGGATAGGTCCGCCACTCACTGATCTGACCTCGCGTGTCCGAGAACGCCGCCAACACCGCACCGGGATGGACGTTGTCAACCCACAGCGTCATGCTGCAATCCAGCAGGGGGCCTGGAATGTGACAGGGGGCGATCGTTTCCGGTGCTGACGTCACCGGCATAATCTGGCTGTCCCGCGTCACACCGCACAGATCGGCCGTGACAGTTACAGGCACGCCGTTGTCAGCGAGCGGATCGATCCACATATCGAGCGTATCGCCCGAGGCCTGCCCGGTACCCACGGTGACGGCACCCTGTCGAGCGGTGACCAACGTACCAGACCGAACGGAGGTGACCAGCATGCGTATCGCGCCAGCGCAAAGGGGCGTGGCGATAACAGGGAGAGCGGGATTGGCCGGCAGAATTTGCTTCTTCAGCACCGCGCTTTCGAGTCCGCAACGCGGCATGCGCGCCTGGACCGTGACTGTCTGGCCGGCGACGAGCGGCGGAGTACCGAACGTCATATGGTCGATTGGCGCGTCGTACAGCCTCGAGGTTGCCGGATCGGGCTCATTGCTTTGGACGGTGATCTGGCAGCCATCCGGGTAGCTGTTGACCTTGACGGAGGTCGTGCAGGCCATCGGGTCTTCCAGAAACACGTTACCAAGTTGAGCCGGCTTGTCCGCCGGCGGACTAGATACTGGTGGCCCGGGAACGCCCCGCACGATCTGGTTTGCCACTATAATTTCGCCGACTCCAATCGACGGAACCTTAACCACAGCGCCACCGTCGACTGACGTCTGCTGCCCAATTACGGCGGCGCCACTACTCAACTGAATGTCTGCACCGGGAACGATCCCCCCCAGGAATAGGGAGGTTCCGCACTGATAGACATGTGAGATGAAGCGGTGGCCGGTGAATGGCGGTATCAGCTTCTGGACAATTGTCGGAAAAGGAGTCTGGCCACTCGCGTCGCCGTTGAGTTCCTGACTGGTCGTTATCGAATCGTCGGGATTCAACGTCGTTCCCGGATCGAAATCGAAAATCTGGTCGGCAGCGACTGCAGGCTGATGGCATATAGCCGCGCCATTCCGATATACAGTGACTGCGGCGTTGACGATCTGGTTACACAACCTGACGGACGTACTCAACGGCGAGAGGGCGCCAACAATGTTCGGAGGGGAAAGTGCCATGTTTCGTTCTCCATAACAACTACGTTAACCATATCGCGATACAGATTCTCCTTGCGAAACTTACTTACAGTGTTGATGGAGGGTAGTCGACGAATCGTTAAAGTCAAGTAATACTATCGTAAGAATGTTTGCTGCCCACGTATCCGATAGCCGATGATCTGCCAAACGTACACCGGACGAAATCATTCGTCGCCCCCCACCGTAGCCTGCGTGCTCGCCCGCAATGAATCTTTCAGTCGAAGCCTCCACGCTTCAAGATGCCAACGGCGTCCATGAACCCGACGCCAAACAGATGCATCACGAGGTCAACTGCGCCCCCTCCGTCCTTCTTCGCCCGCGTGTCGTAAGACTTTGGGCCACGCAGCAGAAGCTCGAATTCTCGCCCGCCCGCGCGGACGTGCCGTCTTTCAGTCTCAACTGCAGTTGTGGGTTCAAAAGTTATGTCGCGCTTCGCATGGCCTGCGACCGCGTCGATTGCCTTGGCGCATCGAGACTTCGAAGGCGCTCCAACACTTCCGGCGGCAAAGGACGCATATTTTCCTCCCTCCCTCGTGCGGTCCTTCGATAGTACGGCACAGCCGGGTGCCGGGAATGAAGCCAAGCTGATACGTTATTGTTACTTAAACTTACTACATTCTAGCTGTGGGTTTCTCATGCGTGCTGAGGTGAACTAAAGTCTGAACAGAGCGAACGGTGTTGAGTAGCAGTCTTTCAGAAGGTGACCTTCCGGGTAGGGTCGCGTGCCGCCGATCGCCGGAGCCGGCGGGCGCAGCCTGAGAATGCGGACCGCATGAGGCAGAGGCCGGCCAGTTTCTGCCGTCCGCACCAGTCATCGGGCAGTCACGCGAACGACTGGTCAGCTTCTGAAAGCCGTCAGATACTCATGGCGAAGATATCGACGTTCGCACCATGGCTGACAACGGAGACTAGCAGCAAGAACCCAAAAGCAAACCGACGCGAACGCTCGGACTAGCTGGTTTGCACGGAAACGTACCGTCGCGCTAGCCAAAAACATGCTTGGAAACTGTCAGTGCTAAATCGGAGAACATTTTTCGAACACCAGACTGTTTGGTCTTTTGAATGTGCGCTGTCCCACATATTCGGTTCGAAAAAACACGTTACATAGTAACAACCGGTGTGAGCGGCCAATGGAAGTTCACCTTCTCTTTTTTAAAGACGCACCGAGGCAAGCGTATCGAACTGGTAAGAAGGAAAAATCCGAGGAGCTCATCATGATGGATCGTTCACCCGTTGTCATCACGTCTGTCAGCCCCCTGCAGGGCGAGGAGGGCACGCTTGTTACGCTCAAGGGTTCGGGCTTCGCTGAGCACGTCCGAAACAACTGCGTTGTTATTGGTCGCATGGGCTGGGTCGATGCTCATTTGCATTTGTCGCCGGCACAATCTATGGTGTTTACGTCAATGCCTGAACAGGCCGCGCAAGCTTGATCGGTAAGACCGATGATCGATAGGGGAGGCAGGGGTTGCCGCCACCGCCCATGCGTCGCGTTGCTGTGGGTCGTAGTCCATTTGGACGTGAGGCGCTACACTGGTTGGGCGAACTGGGCAAGTTGGCATGGGCCGGACCTCTGAACGTGTTGTCCCGGATTCGGCACAAATCACAATACTCTCGTTCGTCTTAATCGATAAATTCTTTAGATGGCGTGCCCTTCGGAGCGCGAAACCGTTTCTGTTCGGACTAATATAGGATTACTAAGCGGTAGGTATGCCCGTTCAAATCTTGTCGCGGATAGGCGACTACGAGGAAAGGAGTGGTCATGAATCATCAAATGCGGATATCGCGTAGATCTAGGGCTTTGTTCAGGGCACTGTCAAATGACTTTCTTCTGCGCGAACAGTTCGTCACCGACCCAGCGACGATTCTTTCTGAATATATAGAGGGCAAAGCGATGCCTACGGAAGTGGCCGCGGGTGCGAACCAGCTTCTGTATGCGGTGCTGGCAAACCGTCCGATGTTGAACTGGCTTCGGGAGTACGCTCGCGAACCGGATATGGTTTTAACCAATAGTCGCTTCGCCGACGGCCTGGCGAAGGCAATAGGTCGTCACGGAGACGCTACTGTGGCGGCCGCGCTTATCCGGCTGGGATCGATTGAAGGAGCGCCAGTGGGGCAGGCGCTCGACCTTGTCCGGTTGATCGGGGCAGCGCTTGGAGGCCCGGGGCGGGGAGCTTCTGGAACTGAGTTCACACCGGGGACGGGCACGCAGGTGTCTCCAGGCACGGGTACGCAGGTTACGCCGGGCGGTGGCACACAGGTGTCGCCGGGCACGGGCACGCAGGTGTCTCCAGGCACGGGTACGCAGGTTACGCCGGGCGGTGGCACACAGGTGTCGCCGGGTACGGGCACACAGATAACGCCAGGAGGCGTTCTTGTCCCCAATTGGTGGGTTGAATTCGAGATAACGCTTCGTGCTCTCATCGAATACGCCACGGAACTCTCTGAGGCCGGCGCTCTTGCCGCGACCGGACTTGAAGAACGTTGAACACGCGGGATCCGTTTATCCGTCAATGAGTCTCTCGAAGAGGCGAGCAGCTCTTGTCGACGCGAGTCCTCGATTCAGTGCGAACGCGCAGCCAGAAGGGGCGACGGAAGCACGGCGCCGGCAGGCCGTGGAGCTCTTCATCGCGGGTCGCCTAGAGGAGGCAGCCGGTTTGTTCCGTGCTGAACTGAACTTGGGTGATGAGGGGGTGTCGTGGATGACCGACGTGATCGTCAACGCCATGCACGCCGAGACATTAGGGGACGCTGGCGAGCTGGCCGCCATTTTCGCGCATGCATGCCACGGTGGGCAGCTCACGAGTACAGAACGGGCGGCCGATCGGGATTCCAGCCAGCCGCGGCCAATGCTGTCGGCGGACAAGTTGCGCCACGACATCGAACAACTTGAGTATCTGAGACGGCATCACATTGTCGGTGCGGAGATCGATGTCATTATCGCGAACTATGAAGCGATAATCGCGCGCCTTGATGCACAGGGCAGGGAGACTCGAACGCTGATGTCGGACGAGGATGTCGGACGCATTGGGCACGTGTATAGCCGTATTGTGCACGTGCGCGATACGCCTCGTCTACGGCAGGCACTATCGCCCGGATGGTCACGCTCAGACGTCGAGCAACGTTATCTTCATCATCCGCAAGGCATCGTCGTAATTGACGACTTTCTCACACAGGACGCACTGGACGACATTTGGCGCTTCTGTCTCGAGTCGACGGTTTGGTTAGGCAATCGATACTGGTATGGCCGGCTTGGCGCGTTTTTCTTGTCTGGCTTTAATTGTCCATTGCTTTTGCAGGTGGCCGAGGAAGTGCGGGCGGCGTTGCCGGACGTAATCGGGCATCGGCACCCACTGCAACAGCTATGGGGCTTCAAGTATCCGTCGTATCTGCCACCTGATTCGACTATCCACGCTGATTTTGCTGCGGTCAACGTGAACTTCTGGATCACACCGGACGAGTCAAATCTTGATCGATCGACGGGGGGGCTTGTCATCTACGACCATGGCGCGCCCGCAAACTGGGACTTTCGCTCTTACAACGAGAAGCTGGACATGATAAAGGCCTATCTCCAGCAAAACCGCGCATGCGCCACGCGCATCCCCTATCGTCGTAACCGCGCGGTGATCTTCAACTCCGATCTTTTTCACGCGACGGACGAGATGAACTTCCGGCCAGGCTACGAAGATCGAAGGATCAATATCACCATGCTGTATGGTGTGCGTGAGCTCGATGAGCGCTATTCGGCCGTGTCGGCTGATGGCTCCCCAATGCAACTGCAGTCTGGCGTTTCACGGATGTGGCGCTCTCCTGCGTTACTGAAAATCAGGGTGGGAGGATAGCGTGCTCTCAAGCTATTCTTTCCAGGGCCAGGACCTTTTTGTCATCCATGTGTGCGGAGGTCAACGAGGCGGATTTTTTATCGACTCTGGTGCATCGGACGGTGTGCTGGGAAGCAACAGCTTGCTGCTGGAGACCGAGTATGGTTGGAATGGCATCTGTATCGAGCCTAACGAATCACTTTTCGCGCGTCTGGCCGCACACCGATCCTGCATCTGTCTTAACGCCTGCCTCTATGACAGGGAGGGGGAAGTCGATTTTCTTGAGGCCGCGGATGTATACGGAGGCATTGTTGATGAATACGACCCTGGACATCTCCAGTTCGTACAGGCGTTTATCCGATCCAAGGGGATGTCCAGCTGCGGGAGTCAGGCGATAACGGTCAGCAAGCGATCCCTCACCATCCGTTCGATATTGCGTTCCTGCAGCGCCCCGGATGTCATCGACTATTGGAGTCTTGACACAGAGGGTTCCGAGTTGGCGATCCTTCGCAGTTTTCCGTTCGACGAGTACCGCGTGCGCGTCCTCACGGTAGAGCACAACAACACACCGGCACGCGAAGAGATCGCCGCGTTTCTTGCCACACACGGATTGCGTCGGGTGAAGTGCCTCGGCATTGACGATTGCTACGTGTGGGGCCACGACGTCGAGCGACCTGCGTGGCGAAGTGCTGTGTGGGCAGGGCGGGTCGGTTCGGCTACGTCTGGCTCTATCGTATGAGCCGCGGACCGGGGCGCCATTACGGATGGTTGACATGATGACGTCATCACGAAGTGAACTCGCTCCGGTTTTCGTGCTCGCACCAGCACGTTCCTGCAGTTCGCTTGTTGCGGCCATGCTCGGCCAGCACCCGGAACTCTATGGCTTTCCCGAGCTTCGCCTGTTCCGGGCGGCGACCGTTGCCGAACTGCTCATCGAACCTCAACCGGGGGCGGGCATGCCAGCGCGCGAACGTACAGCGGGCCTCGTCCGCGCCCTTGCCCAGTTGCATGAGGGTCGACAATCCGTCGAGGCGGTGGAGCGGGCTTTCGATTGGTTGCGGTCCCGCGCAGCATGGGATGTTACGGCGGTTTTCGACCACCTGCTCGCGCTCATAGCCCCGCTGACGGGGGTGGAAAAGTCGCCCGAGACAACGCGTTCCGACCATGCGCTGAGTCGCGCATCCAGAGCCTATCCGTCGGCGCGCTATCTGCATCTGGTTCGCCATCCATGGTCCACGGTGGCCTCGATGCTCAGCGCATGGAGCGGGCTTAGCTACTGGAAGGTTCCATCCAGCGCTGCTCCCCAGTTGTGCCTCGATACATGGCGAGAACAGCATGCGCGTATTGCCGCGTTCGGAGAGCAAGTCGGACCGGAGAGATTCCTCCGGGTGCAGGCGGAGAACCTGATCAACCATCCCGGTGAAGTGCTTCCGGTGCTGTGCAGATGGCTAGGAATCAGTTCCGATGAAGCATGCATTACGGCAATGGTTCATCCGGAGCGCTCTCCGTACTCGACGTGGGGGCCGTCAAACGCCGGCGGTGGATTCGATCCAAAGTTCTTGACCAGTCCGGCGCTTCATGAAGTGTCGGTTCCCAGCTCGCTGGCGCCGCCAGCGGAGTGGTCGTTCAGGGTGCCGTCCCTGCAGGGAACGATGGAGCTTGTCCGGCAGTTCGGCTACGACGCAAATCGGGCCAGACGTGAGGATGTCGGGATGACGCGCTTCGGTGCTTCGGCCGCGTCTCGCACGCGCACGCCCGCCTGCCGGGAGTTGACTGTTTCAACGCTGGTTACAGCGCTCGGCGAGACCTGCAAAGTAGCGCCGAAGAGGGCCACATGGCGCGCGATACTTGCAATGCCGCCCGAAGCGTTCCTGATTTCGGGTATCGGAAAGCATCGTAAATATTTGTCGGCAGACAGCATGGGGAGGGTAGGGACTGCACAGCGCGGTGCGACAGTGTGGTTTACTGGTCTGCCCTGTTCCGGTAAGACGAGCGTCGCTTCGGAGGTTGCTAGGGTATTGCTGAATTCTGGCAATTGTCCAGTTGTTCTGGACGGAGACGAGCTTCGCCGTGGCCTAAGCGCCGACCTAGGCTTTTCGGCCACGGACCGGAATGAACACGTACGACGGGTCAGCGCGCTTGCGCATCGGCTCGCGCGGGCTGGAATCGTGGTTCTCGTGGCATTGGTATCACCGTACCGTGCCGGCCGCGGAGCTGCGCGCGATCTCCATCGCGCGTCAGAATTGGATTTTTTCGAGGTTCATGTCGACACGCCACTCGATGAATGCGAGCGTCGCGACACAAAGGGGCTATACCGCCTGGCCAGAGCCGGCCGTGTACCAAACGTAACGGGCATCGACGGACCTTATGAGCGACCGGCCGCGCCGAATCTTCGTCTTACGCCAGCCGACGGCGATGTTCGTGAGCAAGCGGCACTGGTTCTTCGTTTGCTCGTTCATCGCGTGTCGTTAAAGGATAACAATGCGTAAGATTTTTAATCAGTCGGGCATCCAGATCATCGACGACGTGCTCGCCCCTCATGACCTGGCTGTACTCACGCCATGGGCAGAGCGGTTAACCTATCGCGGAGTGCATATCGACAGGTGGAGGTCGGTGTGGCGGCTTGGCGATGGCGAGCCCTTGCGTGGTCCGACGTGGCTAATGTCCAGAGTAGACGCAGTTTCGCGGCATGGCCTTGGGGTGAAGTCATGCCCAGCAGAACTAGAGCCGCTGGCTGCAGTGCTGCGCGTCATGTTTTTGGATGGCAATCGTAGTTCGGCCCGCGCCAGCCTGACGCCCTGGATCTATCCTCCGGGTACTGCACTTGGACTTCATCGTGACGATGGTGATCTAGACGGCTCCTATATTTTTTACTTTTCCCGCGATTGGGATGTGCACTGGGGCGGACTACTGCATTGCATGGTCGAACCTGCAAACGACAGTGTTCCCGCTCGCGCGATTCTCAACCCAGACGAAGAGCGGAAGTCCGTTTGTTTGGCCGGACCGGGAATCTGGGTGAGTCCAGCGCCGAACCGCCTAGTTATCCTAGATTCGTACGTGCGCCACTTCATTTCTCGCGTGGATTCCAACGCCGGTGATCGACCACGCCTGACCATATCTGGGTTCGCACATCGTCCCATATAGCCCGATTGAGCGAGCGCCGCCGGCCAGTCAGATTTCGCCCGTTTGTTATGTTGCACAACCGCTGTGGGCAGGTCTGCCACGCCGGACGCCGGTGAATCGCATCCGTCCTGAGACGACCGAGTTGCCCCGAAAGCAGCCATTAATCTTCCGCAAGCCTGAGCGACCGATGCGGGTCGCGTGCAGCCGATCACAGCCTCTCGACGTTCGGGCTGCACATGCCTATTGCATGAGGCAGCACACGGCCACTAGCTGCCGTTCGCTTTCGTAGTCGCTTAGCGATTCGAGCGGCCGCTCCGCTTCGGTCACCGGCCCTTCAAATCGAGCAAGACTCCAAATAAGGTCTGGCATGTGCTTGGGCGGTTTCGCTCCCTACCGGAAACTACTCCTCAAGCTAAGACCACGCACGTTCTTGTCGGCAAGACACATTCAAATTTTCGGGTGAACGACCGTTTGACTTGCCCCAGCAATCAGGACCGGACCTCAGGAAGTTCGCTTATGGAGAGAGGAAGACGGACATGACGAATCGCCTCGCCCTCAGGCCTCAGATGAGGTCTGTGTCTCTTAGAAAGGCCCCAAGTCCTCCAGCGGTCCCTTCGGCGGCAACTCAGGCAGGCGGACGTTAACCTGCACGTACTCCCATTTTCCCTCATGCCAGGCATCCCGGATACGCTGGTCGAGCGCAGCATCGCCCGTTCGAACGCCGCCCACCGGATCCCCGAGGTCGCCGTCGATGGCGCGGCCGATTTCCGTACCCCATTTGCGCGCGACCTCCGAGCGCGACGGCGATTGCGGAAAGCTGCCGCCCGGCCCCCGGCCCTTGGTGTCACGCACCTGAATCTTCCCAGTCTCCGGATCGAAAACGATGCTGTCGGGCCCATCCGCATTCACGACGCCGGGCCGCTGGATGCCGACCTTGCCTTCCCCACCAAGATGCTTCGGGGCAGTCTGTTGGTTGTAGTCGCCGCTTTCGGCTATAGTCGCGCGATCGAAGGTATTCGCGCCTGACCGTGCTTCTCGCGCGCCCACGACAGGCGACTTCTGACTCGTGAACGGGTCCTCGTAGGTCTTAGGCGAATCACCGAATGCATAGCGTTCGGCGTTCGCCGACTCCACCCTATCGAGCGGGTTTTCAGGAGCCAGAGCGTTCGGCACCTCCGATCCGAGCGCTTCCGACGTTTCGTCAAGCCCGGCCAACCACGGTTCGGTCGCTCCGCCCGCCATTTCTGCGCCTTCCAGCGCGCGAAACTTGGTAGCCGCTGACAGCGCCGACTCTGCCACTCCCTCAGCGCCGAATGGCGCCGCAGCGGTGACGACTGTCGTCACCCAGCCGCCTCTCCGGTAATTGTCCAAGAGTTGGGCGTCGCGTATCAAATTCCCAGTGGGTACAGGCGGTCCGAACTTGGCCCAATCGAGCGTTAGCTTTGGCGGCCTCAAACCCAACGGGGAACCCAAACCTAGCGTGAAAGTGTTTACGACGCCTTCCGGACCAAAGTGCGCGATACCTTCGATCATGCTCACCAGGGAATCCCACATGCCGGCCTTCGCGGCACTCCAATTTTCCTCGGATCGGGAGGCGTCAGCGGACGGCGGCGACGAAACAGGCGGGGGTGCGTCCGGGGTCGGCTGTCCTGCAGCTGGTGAAGATTGTGACCGTGGCGGGGGTGCCAGTGACGGGTTTGGATCGGGTGCAACGTCGGGAAGCGAAGGATGAAGCGAAGGAGGACTCGACGGCGATTCCGGAGGGGACTGCGATTGAAATGAAACCCCTCTACTGCTAAACGAAATCTGGAAGCCTGCCGGGCCGTCGTTGGAAGCTAACCGGAGATCCTGATTTGGCGCGGATGCAACAAACGCATCCCGGAGGTCGCTAAATCCATCCCCGGCTGCCAGTTCATCTCCTGCACTGAGGACGTCTGTCACGTAACCGAAACTTTTCGGGAGCTGGTCATCGCTTAGAGTTGTTTTGTATACCTCACTGGAAGGCCAATCGGCTTCCGTTGTAAAGGCGTCTGCATTCTGGAGCCCGGTCATGGGATCGCCGCCGGGCCCCGAATCCAGTTCTCCATGACTATTCAAAAACGTTCCGACGATAATTCCGAGTACTGGGGAAATGCGGGCTGCCGAAGATGACGCTGTGCCCCACGCAGTGTTAACTACTTGCTGCAGGAGGCTATCGTCACCGGAACCGTCGAACGTGTCGTCAGACATGATTGGTTCTGGCTCAAACAATGGTAACAGACGTGTCGTCAGGGTCGAAGCGGTAGCCCGACGGCACAATTGGATTTGGCGGGCTACTTCCATCCTGGTTGAGGCATTCGACGATCAGGTGCCACGTATCGTCGCCATCGTGGCTCCGTGCGGCCACAACGTACCCGCTTATGGACGTTGGCTTTCCTGCGGATGAACCGAAAAGAGCTGTCGTGATTGTCACGGTTGTCTGGTTTACCACGATTGGCCCACGAAAAATCACAATTGCCTCTATTAGAACCACATCAGAGTACTCGACGCGTAGTACGGGCTCGCCTGCTCTGACGGGGTCGCCGAGATTCTTGTACACACCCGTGACTACGCCGGGGATTGGCGACATGAGAATGGTGTTCAGATAAGCGATCTGCAGTTGATAGACATCGGCGTCAATAGAGACGCGTTCGTTGCCGAATATTGTTGCAAGGTCCGGTATATTCTGAGAAGCCTGTAATGCGGCAAATCGCTGATCAATGAGGCTGATCTGTGCACGCTGATACTTCGCCAACTCATCATAAAATGGATGTCTGAACGCTTGGCTATAGGTCTGCACTTGTTGATCTACATGCGCCTGACTAGCGTTAGAATTTGTTTGATAGCTTGACCCCACCTCACCAGAGGCAGAGGTCCCAGAGGTTTGACCAATGGCGGCCCAGGTGCTAGCCCCCCACAAGGAAGCGGCAGACGATGGTGCAGCCGCAGAATACGGCCCCGGCCCTTGAGGCGTATCCCATGGTTTCGGCGGCGCATTCGGCTGCAAGGCTCCCAGGGTATTGGAAGAGCCAGTTGGAGTGACGATTAACGTTTCGTCGGTCTGGCTGTTCGCCGCATATCCAAAACCGCTGGTGTCCGAACTTAATGTCGAGATTACTGCGTCAACAACTCCCTCGGCCTCGGCTGCCCTCCCTGCATTTGCGTATGCATCATTAAGCACCTGCCATCGACCCTCGTTGATGTTGTTAAGACTGGACAACCTAGCGGTCTTTGAATCGGGATTTGCAGGCCCTTTCAGACCAAAGTCGGGCGGATTGAAATAGTACTGTCGCGCAAAGGAGATGATCGTATCCTGTTTCGCGTACTTCGTTAGGTATGCGTTCTGGCGCAGGCTGATCGCCTTCTCGAGCGTCGCCTTTCTCGGTTCAGCCCGCAGTGCAGCCAAAGTAAACGGCGCCACGTCGGCCTGGATTTTCAGAAAATCGTACAGCAGACGTGAAGAATCTCCCCCGGACAAAGTTGATCCGGACGCGCTAGCCCCCGAAACTGTCGTGGAAATCGTCAACGCATTTCCACGAGAGCCGCCCGTCGCTGCCGTTAGAATGAGGACCGTTACCGTTGAGGCATAAGTGAATTTTTTTGTGTTTTCGTCGTTCGATGCTTGGAGCGTGGTCACGGCAGACGCAAGGGTCAAATCAAGTGTCGGGCCAATGAGAAGCTGATTTCCTGTGGTTAGCGAACTGACAAAAGTCCACTGAGTGCCATTCATAACGATTGTAGTGTCGGCTGCAGGATTCGTTGTGAATGTGATATTTCCACTTGCGGGAACAGTCGGCCTGGAGCCGAGGATCGCATGGAACAGATCAAAGTTAAAGGCGGGCACAGTTGCGCCAAGTAGACCCCGGTTTGGGTTGAGTGTCAGGTTCAGAAACCCGAGAACACCATCCGTATCAAAACAGAGATGCGAAGCCATGAATGGTCGCACTTGCAATGAAACGGCTTTTGCTGGGAGTCCCGGTTGCGATGAATCGGCGGCGGCGGGCGCAAGCACCGGTAAATTGCCCGGTATGACGCTGGCCTTCAGAGATTCGGCTAAGTTCATTTGTCAGTCCGTGATGATGCACGCGACGACAGAATCGAGCCCCGGCTCGCATGTAGCATAGACGCCCGATATCTTTGAAACCTGTATCGAGGCGCACTCGCCAGGTTGAAGGGTTCCTATCTGCGTTTTAGTGCCATTGACCAATGTGCCGAACGTTACGTCTTCCCCGAAAACGTCATTGCGGATATGTAAAATCAGCGGTTTATCGAACGAAACCGGGTTCGGGATACCTAAGGAGCCCCACAGGAAGTCTATGCCGGGCCAAGGCCATTGATCTGGAGTCGCCGCCCCTGGCCCGCGGACTCTGACTTCATAAGCTGGTCGGCCCTGGTGCATGTACAGGGAGCCTAACGCGGTAGTTGTCGATGAAGTAGATCGCACTTTATGGCCTCGGACATTCGCCATTCGATCAATTTTCTTTCAGTTATAGGCGACCAATATTACAATTTCCAGTCGCTTTGCGACCATTGTGCTTGCACCCGCTGTTCATCCGCGGCTTCAAGGTCGGCTTTGTCGACGCGGCGCGCCGGACCGCACAGATGGCCTATGACCTGGGCTTTGACGGGGCGCCGGTGTTTTTCAGCTGGCCGTCGCAGGGCCAGTTCAGCCCGCTGGCTCCATTGACGCCTCGGCCGCCAGCCACGACCTGCTGGGCCACTCGAACTACCGCGGGCGGACCGCTGTCCGACATGTTCGCCGGCCAGCCGGCGGTGCTGCCTGCGGACGTCATCGCTGCAGGGCCGTCTGTACTAGGTGTTCATGAAGTGACGCGAGCACGCTGTGGGCGCTCCAATGCCGCTAACTCCTTAGCGGCAACGCGGATAATGGGAGGAAAATCGACCAAAGCGCCTTGCGTACCTGGTTTTGCCTACGCTTAGTTCTAGGTTCCATTCCCGAAAGGGCGATCGCGAACCCCACGGCACAACACTAATGCACGTGTGACCGATGTTCCTGACAAAGCTGCCTATAAGGACTTCCCTTTTTTTGCAAGCTGGGGTTGATTTATCCATCCATCCTCGTCCATCCATTCGATTGCCATGTCATCGGGGTACACATTCGGCATTCAGCGGCGAGACAGACTGCACACCTATAAACGGCCTTGTTGAGCACTATCATTGCGGGTGCCCGGGCCCGGATAGTAACCGCGCAGCAGGACTCCATCCGTTGGACGGCGAATACATTTCGTGTAGCGCCTCACAGCTTTTCGAGTTCGCCCGCTGCCGGTCTGACCTGTCGCTATCCTTGCCTTTGCGTCCTGGATTACGAAGTCACGCTTTTAGGTGACGCTGCGAATTTACCTGTTCATGCTGTTGTCCTACCGTGGCTGGGCCGGTGTTGAGGGAGTGGAGACATACGAGGGATCGAAGCGCTCGCCCTTGGCCAGAATTGCCCAGAGGATGCGCGCGTGCTTGTTGGCGACAGCCACCAGCGTTCGATACCAACCCACGCGTGCCTGGAGCTGAACGATCCAGCGCGAGAGCCGGTCGGTTCGTCGATGGGCGCTCGTTACTGCCGAGCGCGCGCCTTGGAACAGCAGCGTGCGCAGATACGTGTTGCCCTGTTTGGTGATGCGGCCCAGGTGGGTCTTGCCGCCGCTGCTCTTCTGTTTGGGCACCGTGCCGATCCAGGCGGCAAATTGGCGGCCGTTTTTGAACAGGCGAGCGTCGCCGACGGTAGCCACCGTGGCCGACGCGGTGAGCGGCCCGATGCCGATGACCGCCATCACGCGCTGCGCGTTGCTGTCGTGCTTCACGTGCGTGGCGACTTGCGCGTCGCACCAGGCGATTTGCTGGTCGAGGCCCTGCAGGTGCTCCCAGCCTCGCAGCAGCGCAGTGCGCGCGACACCGTTCAGTTCGGTGGCCCCGTCCTCCAGTGCCTCGACGAAGTGGGCACGAAATGCATTGATGCCTTGCGGCAGGAACACGCCGAACTCGACCAGCTCACCGCGCAGCCGGTTGACGAGCGCGGTACGCTCCTCAACGAAACCGTCCCGCATCCGGTGCAGCAGCAGCACGTTTTGCTGCTCTGCCGTTTTGACGGCCACGAAGCGCATGTGCGGTCGGCCCGCGGCCTCGCAGATGGCCTCGGCATCGAGCCTGTCGTTTTTCACGTGTTTGCCGCCCTTGCGGTAGGGCGCGGCGAGCTGCGGCGCGATCAGCCGAACCTCGTGGCCGAGCGCGCGCAGCTTGCGCCCCCAGTAGTGGGCTGCGCTGCACGCTTCCATGGCGACCAGGCACGGCTCGAGGTTGGCAAACCATTCGAGAAACTTCTGCCGTGAAATGGCTTTCCTGACCACCACGCGTTCCATGCTGTCCACGCCGTGTACCTGGATGATGTTCTTGGCCAGATCCACGCCGATACGAGTAATCTTGTCCATGACTTTCCCCTTCCCAGATGAGTTGTCTAGCACCAACCATCCTGGCATATCGCTATGCCACGAGATCGGGAAAGTCCTTACTAATTCGCTGGAGTCACGCTTGGTCCGGTGGCCGGAGTGGGTCGGTATGCGACCGAGGTGTGGCTGGTGCGCAGGGTACCCTTGCAGTGAGTGCGAACCGCCAAGCCGACTCTCTTGTAGCCGAGGGTCGTGGTCGGTGACTTGCGAAGTATTCCCCCTAAAAGGGGAAAGCTCCACGCGGCCAAGCCCACGACATAGGGGGCTGCATTTCACAGACCCCTTGCAGGTCGCCTGAAAGACAAGGGGGCCTCTGCCACCGCCAATTGCAGGCTGCGCGATGCGTTTGTCAGTTCCTGCATCTGGCCGGCGTTATCCCTTTGTCAGCCACGGATTCGTCACGAGACGCATCATCGCCGGGAACATGTTCCCCACTCCGGCAAATTACTGCCGGGTCGCAAAGTCTTGCCGTAGGGGTGGTGCGCTTCACACCCTCCTGAAGTGCTGCGAGCCACCAGCCGTAGGGGCGACTGAATCGGTCGCCCCTTTGCAGTGCGCCTGCGCTAAGTGCTTGATTTACCTGATAGCGACTCGTGATAGGTCGGATTCGCGCAGCGGATGCAGGCGAGTCGCGCGCCGCCGCCCGTGCGACCGGCCCATGACGCCTTGAAGCATTCCCCAAAAATGGGTATGCCCCCACGCTCTGTTTTTACGTCGAAATGGCGCGCTTACGATTGCTTGATGATTGTTGATCGTTATCTGCGGGTGCAACAGCTATTGCACCCTTTCTTGTCGCCAGTTGCACGCTTTCGGCCGTCGTTTGCACACTTTTCGCGGGGTGCAATTTATGCACCGTTTGACGACCTCAAATGGACTTTGCAAACCGAGCTTTGCGCAGAGATCACGGCGGGCTCAAATGGGCTGGAATTCCGGCGCGTTTTCATGGCGGTCGAATTGCGCTAATTTCGACATTGGCATTGGCCCACCAAACCCTTGCCAGCAAAGGCACTCAGACATACTGGCACGTACCACGACGGCGAGATTGGCCGGAATTTTCCGACACGGAGCGCGCGTGCGCGTGCGGGCGCGCGCGTGCCACGTTCAGTCCGTCGAGGCAACCACGCCGGTTTGCAATTTTGATTACTGAAGTTGGAAAACGTTCAGCCGTGTCACGTTCGGCGGGTGCGAGTATTGGGCCTTCCCAACCCGAATCGAAGACTTCCAATGAGCAAGCTTTCTCAAATCGTGTCACCCGATGCAGACCTCGCAGAGCAGCGCAACTTTTTCGATGCGGTGAAAAGCAACGCCTGCGTTCGTCTAGCGCTCAAGATATCAGCAATGCGTGCAGCGCTTGCCGAGGCGGACGGCGCACGTGGCGTCCTGGCTGAGCACGCGGCGCGCGGCGTCGTCGGCGAAGTCGCGCTGTGCGAGAGTCTGGCCGCTGAGGCGTCTGCACTGAGCGGGATCGTGTCCGAGGCTCAGGTGGCGAATGCCGCATGCGACAGGTTCATCGCGGACGCGCGTAACCGGTTCGCTGCGCAGACCTGCCAGGCAGTTCGTACCACGCTCGACGGTGAGTGCGTTGAAATTCCCGGCCTTGAGGCAAAAATTCGTGGTTACGACCGCGCACGCGCCGAGCACCGCGAACGCCTTCTCGAAGCGGGTTTGGATACCGAGCAGATTGACAGTGCGGACCTGCTGAAGCCTAGTGCAAAAGAGCTTGCCGGGTGGCGGCGCGACCTTGCCGCGAAACGCGATCAGGTTCTTCGTGCGAAGGCGTTTATCGCATCCGGACCGCTGTTCGATGTGACCTTGCTCGAAGGTGGCGCGCATGCCGTCGGCTGACGGTCTTTCGGGTAGCTCGTCTAGCCGCGTCCTGTCGTCGGACTGGGGCGCGCGCTCTTCGAAGCTCATTGCCGTCTTCTAGCCATGGCGATTCGACTTTCTGATGAGGTATGGCAGGAGATTGAAGTCTCGTATCGCGCGGGCTCGACCGCCAAGCAACTTGCAAGACGGCACGGTGTTTCGGCCAGCGCAATTTTTCACCGCTCGTCGTCTGAACGGTGGCGAGATACACCTCGCGCCGCCGCCACGCCGTCGCCGGTTGAACGCCTTGAGCGGGTCGCGGATCGGCTCGAAACTATTCTGAAGCGCATGTCGGAGGGTAGATGAATCAGGTCGAGCAGCAGGTCACACGGCATGGCCGTCCGAGAAAGCCGCGCATACTGCAATCTCCGCAGGCCCGCGAAGAGGCCCGCATTGCGCGCGAAGATGCACAGCGCGAAGCCGAACTTAAAACGCCGCTCACGCGCTTCGTGCGCAACCGTAGCACGCCCGCCGAACTCGAAGACCTGCGCTACAGGCTCATTCAAGGCCGCGTCACGAACGGTTTTTCCGTCGAGGAAGCGGCGGCGCGACTCTGCGAGGCGGGTATGGCCAAGTCACTCAACTTGGCGAAAATCGAATCGGGCAAGTGTCCAACGCCGAAAGACTGGCGCTTTCTCAAACAGGCCGCAGATGCTTACGCCGTGTCCATCGACTGGCTGCTTGGCGTGTCACCCGGCATGACACTCGATGGCAGAGCCGCCATGACTCGTGCCTTGTTGCGCAGCACGGAGGGCATCGTTACCGGCGTGCTGGGCCAATTCGCTGCGGCGTTGGAGAAGACCGCGCAGGCCGTGCAAATCACCCCCGCAGAGGTATCGGACCTCATCGCCGCTATCGACGACGCGGCGGCACGCTTCGAGAAGTTCTCCGCACAGGCTGCATTCGAAGACATGCCGGGCGGCGCGCCGGTCGTCGCTTCGATGCGACGGATTGCCGAGACGGTCCCGCCGCTGCGGCGTGTGCACGCTCGATTTGTGGAAACCGAAAAGCTGTTTGACGCTCTGCGCGCGGGTAAACTGGCACCTATTCCGTGGCTTGTGGCAGAAGACGAAACGCCGGAATGACTATTGCTGAGTCCGCTTTGCCGCCCTAGACGGTGTTAGGAACTTCCGGTCAAAACCTGGTACCCTGGAGGGATGACAAGAGAGAAACGTAAAGCCTACCCGACAGACGTGTCAGACGAAGAATGGAGCTTCGTAGCAGCGTATCTGACGTTGATGGATGAGAGTGCACCACAGCGTAAATACGAGTTGCGCGAGATGTTCAATGCGTTGCGCTGGATGGCTCGCGCTGGGGCTGCGTGGCGAATGCTGCCGACCAACTTTCCGCCGTGGGAACTCGTGTACCAGCAGACGCAACGATGGCTGGCGGGCGGCTGTTTCGAGTGCATGGTGAGTGATCTTCGTTCGATCATCCGTGTCGCGCAGGGGCGGCAGGGGCAGCCCAGCGCGGTGATCCTTGATGGCCGTACGATGCAATCGACATGTGAGAGCGGTCCACGCGCAGGCTATGACGGCTATAAGCGCAAGCGTGGCAGCAAGGTGCATATGGCGGTCGACACGCTGGGTCAGTTGCTCGCCGTACACGTGACACCCGCCAACGAGCAGGAGCGGGCACAGGTGGCAGAGCTGGCGCGCCAGGTGCAGCAGGCAACGGGAGAAACCGTGAAAGTGGCCTTTGCCGATCAGGGTTACACGGGCGAAGCTCCTGCGCAGGCCGCGCGCGCTCAGGGAATTAATCTCCAGGTGGTCAAGCTCGATGAAGCGAAAAAAGGTTTCGTGCTGTTGCCACGTCGATGGGTAGTCGAGCGCAGCTTCGGATGGCTCAACCGCTTTCGACGCCTCGCACGTGACTACGAACGCTTGCCCGAAACACTCGCAGGTCTGCATTTTGTCGTCTTCGCCATGCTTATGCTTGTCCATGCAATCCCAGTACTTCGAAGTTCCTAACACCGTCTAGGGCGGTTTTTTGTGCCGTGGTGGCTGACGCATGCCCGGCCCGTATTCACGCTCTCTTTCGCGCGGGCAGCGTCGCGACATCCGAGGCGTCTGCGCGCGTCAGCAGGTCGAGCCGTTCGCCAAGTAGCCGCCATGCCTCGCGATGCTCTGCGCTTCGGACGTGGCGCACGATCCGGCTGGGCTCGACATGGTCGAGCCCCTTACCTTCATGCGGGGTCCGCTATCCCCGGCTCTCCGACTCACCAAAATTTTAGATTGGGCGACGAAGACGGGCATAACTTTTCTCTCGCCCATTACGGTTCGATATTCCATGTTTGATTTGTACGTTCCGACAACCCCGAATCCATGCCCTACGCTAGCGGCAGCATAGTATTTCTCTTCGAGTTTTTTCGGGACTTCGACGTATATATACAATGGGTTCGCCGTCACATCTGATCTTGTAAGAGCCACAAAGGATGCAGATTGCCCGTCCGGCTTCTCAAGCGTCCCGTACGCGTAGTAGAGCTTCCCGTCCGCCCTTACCTTTGGCGAATTCGCGATGGAGGCTCCGGGCTGGGCATTGACCGCTTGAACTGCCTGCTCGAAATCTTTCTGCTCCCGCCTGCCAGCACGCACGTCGGCGACTTCCTGTGCTGTGATTCTGGCCGCTTCCTCTTCTTTCGCGGCCTTCGCTGCCGCAGCCTCATTCGCGGCCTGCGCTTTCTCTCTTTCGATCTGCTCGCGATTGGGTGCATCCGCATCCCATGCGGCTTGCGCGGCACGCTGCGTTTCGTCCCGTGCCTGCTGCACGACGGGGAGTTCATTTGCGGCATCCATACAAATATCGATTAATTGAGCGTCGGTATTCGATGTCCTCCGCCCAACGCCGTCTGGTACTTCGGCTTTCGTTTCCCTGAAAGCTTCGTCGCACGCGGCTTCCGGGCTTTCACCGGCATTTATTTTATCTTTCGAGACTTCCTTCATCCGGTCAATTCTGTTCGATTGAGAACCGCCACCAAGTACGCTGGAAAAAAGAGACTTAAAGGCAGTGCTGACGGGCGTCAGGTCTTGGGCCAGAGTAACCGCAGGCGCTAAAAGCGATAACGCTACAACGTACCGTTTGATGACGACTTCCCCGAGTGGTTGTTTTCGCCGTTCGCGGAACAGTCTACAAGCTTTCGTTCGCCTTAATACGCCATTCCAACAACTCTTCGCGCACGGCCCCTCAAGACGATGCTCGTACGATGGTTGTTACCATAATCGCGGGGCCAAACCGGGCAAGTTGCTGACCGGTTTCGGCGCGAGCTTTAGCTGTCGAGAAATATCCCTTTCACAACACGGCGGAACTGAAGGATTGGCTTTCAACGCTGAAGCGGTGAGTGACGGCGCTTATGGCGCCGCCACCCTGCCGGATTATTCGACGAAAATCGAATACTTGACGCACCGGAAGTCGGCGACCAGGTCCTTGGCGGATTTCGCGTTCGGTTTGGCGACCAACAGTGAGCGAAGCTCGGCAAGCGCAATGAAGTCCACACCGTCGTCTCCGCCGAATGAGGCGCGTTTGTTCGCCCACCAGGTGTCGAAATCCAGTTTCTTCGGATCGCACTCACGGGCATAGACGATAAAGGCCGGCTCGCCTTCCTGTCTGGCCTTGGCCAGAGTGCCGTCGGTCGTGTTCGGCATCAGGTAGACGCCCTGATCGCCAACGAGCCAGAGCCCTTTTCCAGTCTCCGTTTCGTAGAGGGTGCGAGCTGTCTGGGCACTGTCCAGTTCTTCGATGGCCTTGCGGACCTGGTCGACGGGAAAGTGAAGTTTCATAGTCGGTCTCCTTTGTTGGTTTCAACTGCGGAGACTTCAGATGGATCAGTCAGGGTGGAGGGGTTACCCGGGAACCGGGGAAACGGCCAACGCGGATGCTCGGAGCGGGCCGGCCGTTGACCTGACAGCCCCCCCGCGTCAGAATACTTGTCGCTCCAATACAATCGATGAACCGGGGGCGATGATGAGAAAACGAATTGGCAAAATACGGACAAGCATTCAAGGACAGAGCTGTTGCGCGGTTGCTGCCGCCGGAGAGCGCGGTTTTGGAAGACGTTGCACGTGAGGTTGGCGTGGGGGTGGGGACGCTGGAGCGCTGGCGCAGTGATGCGCTGTCCAGGCCCGCTCGCGAGCGGGCCTGGACAGCGGCGGCCCGATTCGACGCCGTGCTGACGACCGCTGCGATGGATGAGGCTGCCAGGAGCGCATGGTGCCGCGCTAACGGTGTGTATCCGCACGAGCTGGCTTCCTGGCGGCAAAGCGCCACGCAGGCGCTGGCCGAGCCCGAGGAGGCGCGTGCCAGCCCGCAGCAGACCCAGCAGGACCGGCGTCGCATCAAGGAACTCGAGCGCGAGTTGCGGCGCAAGGACCGTGCGTTGGCTGAGACGGCCGCGCTGCTGGTCCTATCAAAAAAAGTCGCGGCGATCTTCAGCACGGGCGAGGACGAATGATCGGCCTCGAAGATCGCCAGTCGCTGGCTCATGATATCCACACCGCGCACAAGGCCGGCGCACGGCTGCGCCTGGCCTGCGAGACGGCCGGCATCGACGTGCGCACGCTGCAGCGCTGGAATACCGGCACGGGCCTCGTATCGGGCGATGGCAGGCCCCGAGCGGCGCGCCCGCAACCGGCACATGCGCTAAGCGCCGCCGAGCGTGCCGAGGTGCTGCGCGTGGCCAACGAGTCGCGCTTCGCCGATATGCCTCCTGCGCGCATCGTGCCCATGCTGGCTGATGAAGGCGTGTACATCGCCAGCGAATCCACCTTCGCCCGCGTGCTGCGCGAGCACGGGCAAACCACACATCGGGGCCGGGCCAAAGCACCCAGGGCTGGCCGAGCGCCGACCACGCACATCGCTGGCGCACCACGGGAAGTCTGGTGTTGGGATATGACCTATTTACCCGCTGAGCTCGCCGGTCAATGGTTTTACCTGTACCTGATCCTGGACCTGTACAGCCGGAAGATCGTCGGATGGGAGGTGCACGAGCGCGACGATGCCAGCCATGCGGCCCATCTGGTGCGGCGCACAGCGCTGGCCGAGGGCATCGCCACTCTGGCGGACAAGCCGGTGCTGCACGGAGACAACGGCTCCACGCTCAAGGCCACGACCGTGCTGGCCATGCTTCACTGGCTTGGCGTGAAGCCCTCGTACTCGCGCCCACGCGTCAGTGACGACAACGCCTTTGCCGAGGCGCTGTTCCGCACGGCCAAGTACCGCCCGGAGTTCCCTAACACGGGCTTCGCCGATCTCAATGCTGCACGCGACTGGGCGAGCGACTTCGTGCATTGGTACAACTTCGACCATCGCCACAGCAGCATCCGCTACGTGAGCCCGGCGCAGCGCCATGACGGCGACGACCACGTGATCCTCGCGGCGCGTCACGAGGTGTATTTGCAGGCGCGGGAACGCAACCCGGCCCGCTGGTCACGCTGCACGCGAGACTGGACACCAATCGGCGCCGTCACCCTCAATCCGGAGCGCGAGTCAGTCGTCACGATAGCCTCGCACGCCACACTTAAACAGCCTTTGGCTGCATGACTGAGGCGACAAGTACCTTGACCCGCGCCGCAGCCGATCCGGCTACAGTCCGCAGCTCCTCTTTGAAACCGGCCAAGGGACGGTCTTTGGACTGACGTCTGGTTCCGGAAACGGACAGCCCCTTTGAAACAGGCGGCATCGGTGTGGGGTGAGATCGAATAGGGATGGATCGGCAAACCTGCTAAAGTGAAAGGCACGATAGTCTGGAAAAACGCTAAACAACGTAGTCACCGATCGGGCGGGAGGTGAAAGTGCGGGAAGAGGAAGAGGAAGAGGAAGAAGAAACTCGAGGCTCCGCGCTCTCTCGGCTTCTATCGATCCGGGACGTCGATCTCGTTCACCTCGCAATGCGGATCCTGATCGTCTTCGGGGTCCTCGCGTCGGTTAGCGTCAAGGTGCTTCACTGGGCGGATGGACCACCCCTTCAGCTTTTGCGGGTCGCTTTAGTCTGCCTGCTTGCCTCGTTCACGATCGGCTTTTTCGCGACGCTCGTTTTCGGCCGTGTTTCCGAAGGCCAGTGGCATTACATGAGGACCTTCGAAACTCCGCTTCCGCCCTGGCGGGCCGGATATTTCGTCGCAGTGAGCGCCGTTGCGACGATAGTATTTATTTATTTCGTTTGGCATCACGCTGCCAGCTGGAGAACCATTCAAGTTCTTGCGTGCATAGCGGTCGCGATCGCGACCACGCATATTCTGGTTGGTATCGGGAGCAGACAAATCAGCAAAATCCTGCGCTACGGGTACTATGCAACGGCCCTGATTCTGGTTGCAGAGGCCGTGATGGTCATGCTTCTCGGAGGGCCTGCAGAGAATGGATAAATTCATAAAGCTCGCCGTGAATGTCGTCGTGATCGCGATCTGCGTCGGCCTCGCTTACGGGTTCTATAAGGTCTTCGATGCCGAAACCCATGACGTGATCGAGCAGATCCAACATGGTGGGCTCCGGGGGCTGTCGCTCCAGGACAAGATCTGGCTGATGGAACTGCTTGGGACCTATGTCTTTCTGGCGATGCTGACGATGCACCACTTTCTTGAAACCATTATCAACATCAAGGCGATCTTTGATGATAAAGAGGTCAAAGAATCTAATCTCTTGTTGCACGCCTATGGCTTTTTCGCAGTGATTGCGGGCTCGATGATTTTCCTTATCGTCGGCAGCACCTATGCTGGCCCATGAACCTGCAGCTTAGGCTCGCCCGAAACCGAGCGCTGCCGGGCGACTGTAGCCCGCATGCTTGACCTTCAGCCAGTTGCGCGACCTGCCGCGTAGGTACGGAGCATCGAGGCGCTTTGCAATCATGCCTTCGAGGTCGTGAGCGATCGCCTGCTCGAAGACCCATTCGCCGATATCGGGAATCCCGGTAATGTAGATCAGCGTCTTCGTATCATCAAAGGCTGCGCGGAGAAGATGCTTGCGCTCGGCAAGCGGCACGCCGCGATAATCGAGTGTGGCACCGCCATTTCCGGCAGCGAGGATGTCGAACAGATAAAGACGGGCAGGGTGCCGGAGGGCGGCCTGGCGAACATTGGTCGGAAGGGTGGTCTTTGCGCGCGTTTGCAGCGTCTCAAATGACGGCCGGCCTTTGGCGTCATCGACGGTGAGCTCGGCATCCGTGACAAAGTCCCCGGGAATCGCGTCAACCGCCACGACGATGTCGGGAAATGAAACATTGAGGGAATTGCCCCAGCCTGGAAATCAGCTCGACCCGGTCGCCGAACTTCCTGACCAGGCAGCGAAACCCGTCATATTTGAGCTCGAAAAGCCACCCGCACGCGGAGAACGGCCTTCGGTGCAGGGTGGCGAGCATCAGATCGGAGGCTTCGATCGGCCGCGCAAAGGCAATCTCCGGCACGGCCGATGATCCTCCCAGGATTTATTGGGTGGTGGTAAGCAGGACGGAGCAACCGGCGTACCGAACGGGATCAGGCGTGGAAAACCTCGGTTTCCTGCGGACGGACCACGAGTTCCCGTCCCGGCCTGCGTGTGCGGCCATGCGGGCTCAACAGAACGGCGGACGGGCGGAGCGCGATCGCGACTGGCCCGGCGGCTGCCGGCCCGCGGCGCTTGATGATCTCGACGCTCAAGGCCTCGTCAGCGGGGCGCAGGGCCAGACGGAGCTCGGCCGGCGAGGGATCCGCTGCTTGGGGAAGCGGCCGGACCATAAAAAATAGGGTTTCGGCAGTTTTCGCGGCAAGCTGCAGCCTTCGAAGGGATTCCTGCCGGATATGCTTTTGCCAAAGCAGAACGGCGGCGCAGGTCCCGGCGCGCAGGACCTGCTCAGCGGACCACAAGGCGTCAGCGCTCCTGCTCGGACGGAGCAGCATCAGCCGATCCGCTGACAGGCCGATATAGGCCAGCCCCTGTACGTTTGGCGTCTGCGGCGGATCGATCAGCACGATCTGCCGCTGTCCCGCCGTGGCCAATGCCGGCGCTAGCAGACGAAGCTCGCCGACGCCAGACTGTTGCGGCAAGAGCTCGATCATGGTCCCGACCGGCCATCCTTTGCCTGGAAGCTCCGCGGAACGGGCGTCATCGCCCGTCGCCACTGTCCGACCGACGCCGCGGGCAAGCTGCGACGCCCGCCAAAGCGCGGGGTGGATCTGCTCGACATTGGCGGGAAGGGCTGACATACCAATACTGTACATCCATACAGTACGGCACCGCAAACCAGCCGGAACGTTTGGCGACCCCAGCCGCCTGCTGCATCGGCGGGCATCGCGGCCCAATGGTGGCCATCTCAGCTTTGACGGGCTGCGTGCGGCGGCTTAAAGTCGGTAGACCCTGCTGCCGATGACGAATGAGGGGCGACCATGGTGAAAGTCCGGTTCGATATCGCCGATGAGATAATGAGGAAGTTGACTGAGCTGCGCCAAGAGGAGGAGAAGGCACGGCGAAGTGCCTTTCTCATGGAGGCTATCAGGAAGTCCGTACTGATTTCAAATGCGCGGGAGAGTGGAAAACTTAGCTTTCTCCGTCCAAACAAAACCAAGTTCAAGGTCTTCTCTGCCCCTACGAAAGACGAATTAAACGAAATCGATAGACTGGAGGCTGAAGATCTTGCCTCGTTTCATTCGCGAGTGGACAGAGAGTTGAAACAGGTTCTCGAGCAAAGTAGGCAAGCCCAGGCGCGGCGGGGTGCGCAGGCTCGTCACGAAAAGAGCCCTTACGCAAAAATCAAAGCTTTGGTCATGGCCGAATACGAGGCTCATGGTGCAGAATTGAGCTCAGACGGGCAGCCACTCTATAAGAATCAGCAATCGTTCATCCGGACAATGATGGCGCTGCATTTGGACGTTGCCGATGAACAGACGATAAGAGGCTGGATCAAGAAAAGCCCGATCGTTGTCCCGCATTGGAAGACCCGGGCTCGCAAAAACACAATTTAGTGGGTCTGCCAGGCACACCCATATGTCGCCGAACCACGTCCCTGTAACGTCGACTCCAGACGATGGCAGAGGAGGTGGAAAATGTTCTATCTGATGATTTCCGCACTGGTGTATGGGGGCATAGGGCTGGCCTAAGCGATCGCCGCGATCCGGTCGCGTGAAGACCACCATGACAGTTCCAAACCGATTCATCGACACTTCTATGTGGCCGTCTCCTGCATGTATTTCGGTTTGTGCGCTATTCACTTCGCCGAGTGCTTTGAGGAAACGCTTAAAAGCCAGGAGTCGGTGAGTGCTGCTGTCACTGATATCGCATGCTGCGGCGACAAGCATAAATTGGCGGCTTTCCCGCCGGCAGCATAGGGCAAACGACCGTTTCAGAAAGTGACAGTTCCGACCCGGAAACCAGCAATGCAGCAGACAAAAGCCCCCTTGAGTTTCCCAGGGGCTTTTCAATGGCGCGGTTATTCGCCGAGATGCGTCGCGTCTGGAAGGTAAGCACCTCACGACGACCGTCGTAGACGGCGGCGAGAACCGACATCAAAGTGGTGCCCATCATTTTCGATTTGATGGACATCACTGTGACAGAGTCGGAAGCCAAGCCGGGTAGCCGCAAGGGACGCCCGAATTATGATCGCGAGTTTCGACGCCGGCTTGCGGCCGCGGCATGTGAGCCTGGTGCGTCGGTCGCGAAGCTGGCGCGGGACAATGGCATCAATGCAAACATGCTGTTCACCTGGCGGCGTCGCTATCGCGAGCAATTGCAGGCGGAAACGACGTGCCTGATTCCAGTGGCGGTGGTTCATGAGACGCCGCCGCAGCGCGTGGCGATGCCCCCAGATGCAAGGGACGTCTGCAACCGGACTGCACGAGCCGGGACGATCGAGATCCGGTTCGGTGACGTGGTAGTCAAGGTCGACGGCGTTGTCGACGCCGACACGCTACGCGTCGTCCTGGGGAGCGTGCGATCGTGATCTCTCTACCCACGGGTACACGCGTCTGGCTGGTGGCAGGCGTCACCGACATGCGCTGCGGGTTCCAGGGGCTGGCGGCAAAGGTGCAGACGGCGCTCGAGGACAATCCGCTGGGTGGCAACGTGTTCATCTTCCGGGGCCGGCGCGGCGATCTCGTGAAGGTCATGTGGGCGACCGAAGACGGGCTCTGGCTTCTTGCGAAGCGGCTTGAGCGTGGTCGCTTCGTCTGGCCACACGCCGATGGCGGCAAGGTCCATCTGACGGCGGCGCAACTGTCGATGTTGCTTGAAGGCATCGATTGGCGGCAGCCGCGTCGCACCGCTGCACTGTCGATGTTGTAAACCGCGAGGAAGGCTCGTAAACTGCGCCGCATGTCGAACGGCGCCGAACTTCCTGACGATGTTGAAACCCTGCGGGCCTTGCTGATCGAGGCCCGTGCCCAGCTTGCCGAGCGCGATCTGGAGATCGAGCAGCTCAAGGCGCAGATCGACAAGCTCAAGCGCATGCAGTTCGGCCGCAAGTCCGAGCAGTTGGACCGGGAGGTCGCGCGGCTCGAAACCGCGCTCGAGGACTTGACCGGTGAGCGTGGTGTCGCTGATGTGCGACGCGCCCACGAATCAAGCGCGAGCACGCCTGTGGGCGACGCATCGCCGAAAGAAGCGCTGCCGCCGCATCTGCCACGCGAAGAACGCGTACTCGACGCCGACGCGACCTGCCCGAAGTGCGGCAGCGCCATGCAGCCGCTCGGAGAAGACGTGTCCGAGCAGCTCGCCCGCGTCGCGGCAATGTTCAAGGTGATTCGCACGATCCGGCGCAAGACGGTCTGTCCGTGCGGCCACCACTTCTCGCAGCCGTCCATGCCCGGCCTGCCGATCACGCGCAGCATTGCCCATCCGAGCCTGCTGGCCGACATCCTCGTCTCGAAGTACGCTGACCACGCGCCGTTGTACCGGCAGTCGCAGATTGCCGCGCGCGACGGCGTGAAGCTGGATCCGGCCAGCATGGGACGCTGGGTCGGCCAGTGCGAGGCCCTTTGCGTGCCGCTGACCGAGGCGCTTCGCCGCCACACGATGGCACCGTCGAAGCTGCACGCGGATGACACGCCGATCCCGGTGCTTGAGCCGGGCAAGAAGAAGACAAGAACCGGGCGCCTGTGGGTGTATGTGCGCGATGACACCCGTTCGGGCTCGACCGAACCGGCCGCGGTGTGGTTTGCTTACTCGCCCGACCGCAAAGGCATCCACCCCCAGACCCATCTCGCTGGATTCGAGGGCATCCTGCAGGCCGACGCCTACAGTGGCTTCAACGAACTGTACGAGAGCGGCAAGATCCGTGAAGCTGCATGCTGGGACCACGCGAGACGGTACCTCTACGACGTGCATGCCCGAACGCCTACCGAGGCGACCCGAGAGGTGCTCGAACTGATCGGTGGACTTTACGGCATCGAGGCGGACATCCGTGGCAAACCCGCTGCTGAACGGCTGTGCGTGCGGCAGGAGAAAAGCGTGCCGCTGCTCGCGACCATCAAGACCTGGATGACGGACAAGCTCGCCACGCTGTCGAAGAAATCCGATCTGGCCAAAGCGATCCGTTACTCGCTCAACCAGTGGGATGCGCTCGTGCTGTATGGCGAAGAGGGCCGTGCCGAGATCAGCAACGCCCTGGCCGAAAACGCGCTGCGCTGTGTGAGTCTGGGCCGCAAGAACTTCCTGTTCGCCGGCTCCGACAGCGGAGGCGAGCGGGCAGCCGCGATGTACGGTCTGATCGGCACATGCAAGCTCAACGGGATCAACCCGCGCGCCTACCTCGAATACGTCCTGACCCATATCGCTGACCATCCCATTAACCGCATCGACGAACTGTTGCCCTGGAACGTGGCCACGAAGCTGCCTCGGCAGTCTGGCCCATCGGCGTCTGCTGACACGTAACCCGATTCCCGATCATGCCTCACGCGGGCGCCGCGTTGCGGACGGCCGTCGCGAGGTGCTTACTCTGGAAGTTGGCGTACGGATGACCGTTCTGCGTCTCGCCGCCGACCGACGAGTTCGGGGTCACGTCGACGCGGTGCGTGTCCGGGTTCCAGCCCGGGTATGTCTTCGGCGACGGCTGCGCCGGCGGCAGCGGGGCCGGCGGCGTCCACGGCTTTCCATTGTGGTCTCCCCGCTTTCGGGGCGTTCTGGGAGTTGCAGCTACAGGTTGCGTGCCTACAAAAAAGAGCCCGCCTAGGTGGGCGGGCTAAATCCATAGTCCAGGGGATAGACATGGAGGAGACGCGGATAACGGGCTTGGCTGCTGGTCCCGCTGACGAGGCACATCGCCATGAACTAAATCTACATGCGGTGTGTACGTCGTGCCATCGTACAAAGGTGTACAGGTTCGCTGACAAGAGTCTGGAAAGCTCATACAAAGGTTTGCGTGGCCCACGGAGGCGCTACATGGCGAGATTGAATCTCACGAACCGGCGGCGCGTTGAGCGAATCCGGTTACATGGCGGTTACACGGACTCCAGAAAACAAAAAGCCCAGTCGCAAGGACCGGGCTAAGTGTTTGATTCTCTTGGGGTGGCTGATGGGACTCGAACCCACGACGACAGGAATCACAATCCAGCCGTCAAAATGCCTCGCAGCCGCGTCAGACAAGGATCTCACAAACTAAATTCGGAACAGACAGGCGCTTTCACCCACGGTGGCATGCGGGGTTCGCGGTGAGTCGTTCCGAAAATTTGGACTGTGAATTGCGCTTCTGGAACTGTGTATGCATGCACTGGTGTTGGTGGTGGCCCGCTCGTTGTGAATTGCAACGACGAGGACAGGCTCAGATCGGACTGATTTGTGCGGTTGTGGGCTGCAGCTTGTCAACGGCGCTTGTTGGCCCAACGCGGGCCGACGGCGAACGCACCAAACCGACCCACTGCGGACGGCCACATTTCTCCAAAGCGGTCGTTCAAACGCCGCCACTGTTTGCCAAGGGACGACCTCATGACAACGCCGAGGTGCACTCACTGGACACCGTGCAAGAGCGCAAGACGCGACGCGATCTCTTGGATAGCCGGTATTTTCTTATTGCGGGAGAGCCGACAAAGGCCGCTTCGGGTTGAAAATCCATCCTTCGCGGGCTGCCGGCCGGCCCCGAGGCGCAGCGGGTCGTCCATCAGCTTGATCACTGGCCCCCATGTCGCTTGCTCGGCGGCGTTGTATTGGAAACGCACGACGACGAGCACGTCTTTGCGGATCGCCACCTTCTCGTAGACAATGCGTCATTTGGGCGTCAGACGGGAGGGCGCCACTAAGCCGGACCTGCTTAGCTCACAAGAAAACTTCCATGGCGCACAGTCGGTTTCGTCGTCGCAGCGATTAATCAATACGAGATGTGAATGGCAACTTCTAGCGAAAAATCTTCGGGACAAGCACGTTACGCGAGCTATCCCAGCCTAGTAGACCGGGTCGTGCTCATTACGGGCGGCGCGAGTGGCATTGGCGCTTCGTTCGTCGAGCACTTTGAGCTTGCCCGTAAAAAATGGATCCCTTGCTGAGTGTGTAAAACTCACGCGAGGAGGAAGGAAAGATGGGTAATCCGAGAGCACGGTACACGCAGGAATTCATGATAGAAGCCGTGCGCATGGTCCGCAACGGCCAGAGCATGGCGGCGGTGGCAAAGATACTAGCCATTAGCCCGAAGACGCTGCACAACTGGGTTAAGGCCGATGCCGCTGGCAAGCTGAACGGCGCAGGCAAGCAGGTTTCTCCCGAACAGATGGAGATTGCCCGGCTGCGCGCGGAGTTGGCACGCGTGAAGATGGAGCGCGACATATTGGAAAAAGCCACGGCGTACTTCGCAAAGGTGTCGGATTGAAGTACGCCTGGATTGAACTTCACAGCCGACAATGGCCGGTTTCCCTGACCTGCCAGGTGCTGGGTGTCAGCCCCAGCGGTTACCATGCCCGCAAGGCCCGGGACGTCGATACGGAGCGTCCGCGCCGACGTATCAGCAACGACGCCCTGCTGGTCCACATCAAGGCCGTGCACGCTGAATCCAAAGGCGAGTACGGCTGGCCGCGGGTGTGGAAGAAGCTGCTTGCCCAGGGCATTCGCGTCAGCAAGGATCGTGTCCAGCGGCTCATGAAGCTGCATGGCATCAAGGCGAAGACCAAACGCCGCTTCAAGGCCACCACCGACAGCAACCACAACCTGCCGGTCGCGCCGAACCTGCTGCAACGCGATTTCTCGCCTGCTCGCCCCGATCAGGCCTGGAGTACGGACATCACGTACCTCTGGACTGACGAGGGCTGGCTGTACCTGACGGTCATCCTCGACCTGTTCAGCCGTCAGGTGGTGGGTTGGTCGATGCAGCCACACATGCGCACGGAGCTGGTGTCTGACGCGCTGCGTATGGCGTGGTTTCGCCGCCGGCCGGAAGCGGGCCTGATCGTCCATAGCGACAGGGGTAGCCAGTATTGCAGTCATGACTTCCAGGACCTGC
Organism: Paraburkholderia sp. MM5477-R1; assembly: GCF_050436385.1. Taxonomy (NCBI): domain Bacteria; kingdom Pseudomonadati; phylum Pseudomonadota; class Betaproteobacteria; order Burkholderiales; family Burkholderiaceae; genus Paraburkholderia; species Paraburkholderia sp. MM5477-R1. The sequence continues at coordinate 29,719 of NZ_JBNDMC010000001.1, read as the reverse complement.
TTAAGGGCTACGGCATGCGCAGCTCGATGAGCCGTCGAGGAAATTGTTGGGACAACGCGCCGACCGAAAGCCTGTGGGGATCGCTCAAGCGAGCACGCATCCTTGGCCAGCGCTTTGCAACGCGTCGCGAAGCGATGGACGAGGTAATCGACTGGTTGAGCTTCTACAATCATTCGCGCTTGCACTCGACGTTGGGCTACGTCAGCCCGATGCAATTCGAGCAGGACTGGCACGCCGCCCAGAACCAACGGGTGGCATAATCTCCGCTCAGTTAAGGGATCCGAAATTCGCGGGCAACGTCACTTCGTTGCGCAAGGCGCACGTGTGGGCTTTCTCGACATCGACACGAACGCGGGAACAGCTCTTGCCAAATCGCTCGGTAACGCGCGCCATAAACCGCTCTTCGTCGCCTGCGACGTCACCGACATTCCCGCGTTGCACGCGGCCATCGCCGAAGTGCGGGCAGCATTCGGGCCGATCGAGGTGCTCGTGAACAACGCGGCGAACGATCGCCGCCACGCGCTCGCCGACGTTACGCCCGAGTCGTTCGATGCAGGCGTTGCAGTTAACGTGCGGCATCAGTTGTTCGCAGCGCAGGCCGTGGTCGAGGATATGAAGGCCGCACGCGCGGGCTCGATCATTAATCTCGGCTCGCATTGCTGGATGCTCAAGAGCAGCCAGTTCCCGGTTTACGCAATGAGCAAGGCGGCAGTACAGGGCCTGACGCGCGGGTTCGCCAAGGACCTCGGCGCGTATGGGATCCGCGTAAACACGCTCGTGCCGGGCTGGGTGTTGACTGAGAAGCAGCGCAACCTGTGGCTCACCGACGAAGGCCGCGAAGAGATACGACGCGGCCAGTGCATCGACGAGGAAATGGAGCCCGGCGATCTCGCGCGCATGGCGCTCTTCCTCGCGGCCGACGACAGCCGCATGATCACGTCGGAGGATGTCATGGTGACGGGTGGCTGGTCGTAATAAGGCCGATTCTCGCTCGGCGGTTTCGCCCACTGACGAGCGGTAGTGGCATGGCAACTTCCGAGGAAAGGTTGGCCGATGGTGGAAGCGCGTTCGCGACCTCGCGCAACCAAGCGAGGCCTCGAAGATTGTCGACGATTTCACCCGGATCGTCGACTGACCGCTGATGGCGGATTGGGTGAGGTCCCCAACGGCCGCTTAGTGGCACTCCAGTTCGCAAAACCCGAATTTGGCTGACTGACCGGTTTGGAGAAAGTCGTCTGGCCGGAGAGGGTCGATCGGAGACGTTCCGTAAAGTAGTGATACGGTGGAAGACGCCGCATACATCTGGTAGACACGCGCCTCCGGCTGACCATTGAATCTCTGAAGGTGCCGTATCGACGATCTTAGGCGCGGATTTGCGTACAGCGATCCGCATCTTCCATCGCGAGTTTTCGAGTTTGATCTGTGTGCGAGAGACAAGGCAATGGTTCGGTCTTCGAGCCTGCCCGGATGGCGGCGGCACGTCATTGCGTTCAGCCGCACGGAAGCGGCGGAGGCGAAGCGGAGATCGAGGATTCGACGCAGCGCGGATTTGTTCTTCACTGAATTGCCGGCACTGCACGTCGAAGACTACACACGTGCAAGGAAAATCTCGGTCTCACTTAACCGCATATGGTGTCTCCGACTGAGCGCACAGCGAAGTGAAGCAAACACGTGCTGACAAATTATCGGCACACCACAAGCTCGCTAGCGCGCGAAGCAATCGCGCAACGCCTTCGTCAACGGTTCGCAAATAGTAATTCGCAATTCCCGAGCGAATAGCTTGAACGATGGCTGCGTCATGACTAAGGTAGACATGACGGGAAGCTTACCTGCGGAGGACGCGACGAACGCCTTATTTCGCTCTCTGGCGGACGGTCTTCGGAGGTGAGTTCATCCTGGCCGGTGACGCGGGTCGCCGCGATACCCGCGCGCTATAGATGTATCGATCGATCTGCGTGCGGTACTGGTCACGTCCAGGTTGACGCTGGCGAGGTTGAGAGAAGCCGGTGGCGCAACGGTCGATTGTCGCGTTTGGGGTACTGCATCTACGACCGTCTCACGGCCTTCGACAGGCGGCCGCCGATGGAGCCTTCCATGTTCAAGCGACCCGTGCAATCGGTCCGGTCATCGATCATTCTTCTCGCGATCTTCCTTGCGGGTCTGATGGCAATCGGGTCCGTCACCGCCCAGACCTCGAAGGCCATCCGGATTGGCGTGCGCGGCGGCGATCCAGCTTCGGGTCGGTCGCGACACCGTCGACGCGGTACGTATGGCCATCGAGGAAATCAACGCCGATGGCGGTGTGATGGGGCGCCAGCTCGAAATGGTGGTGGCCGACGAGACGGAAAATCCGGAGCAGGGCATTAGTGCGGTACGAAAACTCACCACCGACGAAAGGGTCGATGTACTGATCGGCGGTTACGCGAGCGGCGTCGTGCTGGCGGAAATGCCGCACGTCGCCCAGTCGGAAACGATCTATCTCGGCGTCGGGGCCGCTTCGCCTTCCATTACCGCGAAAGTCAAAAGCGATTACCCGAGCTTCAAATACTTCTTTCGCGTGAGTCCGGTCAACTCCACGCATCTGGCGGAAGGGCTCGTCGCTTTCGTGTCGGGCAATGTTGCCGGAAACCTGAAGTACACCCGCGTGGCGATCGTCGGGGAGAACGCAAAATGGGCGCAGGAAATCGTGCCTACATTGAAGAAGGGCATCACGGACGCCGGCCTGAATGTGCAGATGACCGAATTGTTCGACCCGCAAACCAGCGACTTCTCACCGCTCTTTTCGAAAGCCCGTGAGAGCGGCGCGCAACTTATGCTGGTGCTGCTCTCTCACGCATCGAGCGATACGTTCGTCAAGCAGTGGTATGACGCCCGTGTGCCTGTGCTGATCGGCGGAATCGACACGAAGGCTCAGGATGCCGACTTCTTTCAGCGCGTCGGCGGCAAGGCAATCGGCGAATTCACGACTGCGTCCGCTGTCCGCGCGCCCGTGACACCGAAGACCATCGCGTTCTGGGATGCTTTCGTGAAGCGCTATGGGCGCGCGCCTGTCTATACTGCCCCGGGCGCGTACGATGCCACCTTCATCTATGCGGCTGCGGTACAGCGCGCACACGGCACGAGTCCGGACATACTGATTCCACAGCTGGAGAGAACGGACTACGTGGGCGTCGTGGGCCGAATTGCATTCGATGACGCGCATGATGTCCGGGCAGGTCCCGACTACGTGAGCGTACGGTTCGCGCAATGGCAGGACAATGGTGCGCGCGTCATCGTCTGGCCCAAAGCCTTGCAGACGGGAAACCTGATTGTGCCGCCGTGGATGAGACGGTAGCGTCCGGCAGCCGTGAACGAAATCCTCATCTACGGCGCAGTGACCAGTTCCGTGTACGCGATGCTAGCCGTGGGGTTCACCTTGATCTTCGGTGTCGCGCGGACCCTGAATCTGGCGCACGGATCGTTCTATGCGCTAGGCGCGTACGGCACCTATCTGATGACGACGTCGTTCAAGCTCTCTCTGACCGTTGCCGCGGCGCTCGCCGTGCTCATCGTCGCGGCTCTCGGCGTCGCCATGGAGCGTATGTTGATCCGTCCGTTGAGAGGAGCGGGGCTGGCGGTTCCAATGATGACGCTCGCTATGGCCCTGGTCGTGGAGCAAGTGCTTTTCCTCGGATTCGGTTCGGAGTATCGCAATGTGCCGTCGTTCATCGCCGCCAGCGTGATCGTCGGCGGAGTCGACGTCAGTGGACAGCGACTTCTCACCGTTGCCGTGAGCTGGTGCGTGTTGGCGTTCTTATGGGTGTTCGTGTATCGAACGCGCCAGGGTTCGGCGATTCTCGCCCTTTCGCAGGATAGGGAAGCCGCTCAGTACGTGGGTATTCCGGTTGATCGCATCTACGCGCTCGTGACGGGCATATCTGCGGCGCTTGCGGCGACCGCAGGCGTGCTGATCGCGCCGTTTCTGACGGTCCAGCCCGGCATGGGGCTCATGCCGATGATCAAGGCCTTCTCGATTGTGATCGTCGGCGGCCTTGGTTCGGTTCGTGGCAGCATTGTGGCGGCGTTGTTGCTGGGCTACGCCGAGACCATCGTTGCCTACGAAATCTCCGCCTCGTGGACCGAGCTCGTCTCTCTCGTCGCCGTGTTCATGACCCTCGTTCTCCGGCCCGCTGGCCTGTTCGGCATACGGGCACGCTGAGGAAATCCCATGTCGAAAGCTTACGCAAACCTGGCTGGCGCCACTGGCTTCACGGCGGTGATGATCGCGCTGCCACTGGTCGTGCGCGGAAGGTATTTCGTCGGCGTGCTCACGCTCGGCCTGATCTACGGCATCTGGGCGGCAAGCTGGGACTTCATGTCCGGACTCACCGGCCGTGAGAATTTTGGTCATGCGCTGTTCATTGGCGCCGGTGCCTACATGGCAGCATTTCTGAACACGATCTGGATGGCGAACCCGTGGTGGAGCATGCCGGCTGCGGCATGTGTCGCAGTGGCGTTCAGCCTGGTCGTCGGCATACCGACGTTGCGTCTGAGCGGACCTTATTTCGCATTGGCGACGCTGGCGGCGGCCGCGATCATGCAGCGTCTCACGCTGATCTTCTGGGAGCGGACGGGCGGCGAGGATGGCCTTCAGGGGATCGCGCCCCTGCTCAAGTCGCCTCTCGAACTGTACTACCTGAGTCTGTTCTGCCTGGTGGTGATCGTTGCGATTCTGCTCGCGATATCGGCATCGCCATGGGGCCTGATTCTTCGTGCGATCGGCGCAGATGAACTGGCTTGCCGCGCGAGCGGCCACAACACGACGCTGTACAAGGTCGTGGCGTTCGCCATCGGCGCGGCGCCCGCGGGCCTGGGCGGGGCGCTTTATGCGCACCATCAGTTGCAGGTGGGGCCGCAGCTGCTTTCAGTGTTCGTGTCGGTCTCGGTGATCACGATGGCCTACGTAGGAGGGATCGGCTCGATCTACGGCGCAGCCGTTGGAGCAATCCTGCTGACGGTGCTGACGGAACTGTTGCGCGGTGCGGGAGAGTGGAGATTGCTCGTCTACAGCGCCTTGCTGGTTCTGATGCTGTTTTTCAGGCCGCACGGACTGGTGGCGCCGCTTTGGCAGGCTCTGAGCGGAGCCGGTGAATGAGCGCGCTCCTGCAAGCGACCGGACTATCGAAGCACTTCGGGGGCGTTTATGCGATCAGAAACGTTTCGCTCAGCATTTCCGCCGGGAAAATCACCGGGATTGTTGGTCCGAATGGCGCGGGCAAGACCACGCTGTTCGATCTGCTGACCGGCTTTCTGACAGCCGACCGCGGCGAAGTGCGCCTTGGAGACACGCTGTTGACGGGCAAGGGCGCGGACCGTATCGTGAACCTCGGATGCGCACGGACTTTTCAGTTGTGCCGCCCTTTTTCCGGGATGAGCGTCGTCCAGAACGTCATGGTCGGGTGCCTCGCGCCCAGAGTTCGCGATTTCAAGACGACGCGTGCCCGTGCGCTGCATATTCTCGGAGGAGTCGGCCTGAGGGATAAGGCGTCGCTGCCTGTTCACGCATTGTCACAGGGTGACTTGCGACGGCTGGAAATCGCCCGCGCGCTCGGAACGAAGCCTCTCCTGCTGCTATTGGACGAACCGTTTTCAGGTCTGGGAGCGCATGAGGCGGAAACATTATCGGCGTTGATCAGGCAATTGAACAGACACGAAGGAATCACGGTGTTGATGATCGAGCACCGGGTTCGCGATCTGATGCTGTTGGCCGAGCGCCTGCTGGTCATGGACTCAGGGAAAGTCATCGCTGACGGCGAACCCGACGCGGTAATGCGTGAGCCATCGGTCGTGGCCGCGTATATCGGAACGCGGGAGAACGGCCATGCCGCTGCTCGAGGTACGGAACCTTGAAGTGAGGTACGGAAAGGCGGTTGCCATAGAACGCGTTTCGCTGCGCGTCGGGCTGCATGAAGTCGTCGGCGTGCTGGGCTCGAACGGCGCGGGTAAAACGACGCTATTGCGGGCGATCTCGGGAGTGCTGTCCAGCGCCGGCACGGTGCGCTTCGAGGAGCGGCGCATCGATGGCATGCCGCCCCACAGGATCGTCGCGGCGGGCATCTGTCATTGTCCCGAGGGCAGACATCTGTTCCGCGAATTGAGCGCTGAAAAGAACCTGCGGCTCGGCGCGTACTTGCGGAAAAACTGCGACGAGATCGAATGCGACCTGGAACGGGTGTTCGGACTCTTTCCGATTTTGCGAGCACGCAGATCGCAGCGTGCCGGGACTCTGTCAGGGGGAGAGCAGCAGATGGTTGCAATCGGGCGGGCGCTGATGGGCAAGCCGAAGCTGTTGATGCTGGACGAGCCCTCGGCGGGGCTGGCGCCAAAACTGAAATCGACCATTTTTCGCGCCATCGATGACATCAGGCGCGATGGGACTTCGGTTTTGCTGGTAGAGCAGGATGCATCGTCGGCGCTGCGCATCGTCGATCGCATTTATCTGCTGGAGCACGGCCATATCGTTCGCGAGGGCGTCAGCCGGGAGTTTTTTGATGATCGCGAGATCCGTCGTTTCTATCTCGGAGTCTGACATCCGGTACTCAGGGTCGAACGGCAGGACGTGGCTGCGGCCTGAAGCAGCGCGTGTTTCGAGTGATCGCTGGGGCAATGTCTCCGGACCGGTAAAAATGAACCTGGTACCGTCCATTCCGAAAACATAGAATTCCTACAGCGCGTGCGCTCGTTCGTCATGGCCATGAAACGGACTCAGACGCCGGCTTGCACCGGGCGCAACGCAACTGTGCCGGCGGATGTATCGTAATCCTGCTTTGCAACCGGATGCTCGCTATGCTGCCAGAGACTCGATATGCCCGAAGCGGCGATGTCAATGTAGCCTATCAGGTGATCGGAACGGGACCTCCCGACATCGTCGTCGTGCCAGGCTGGGTTTCCAACGTCGACTTCTGCTGGGAAGAGGCGGCGTTCGCAAGATTCCTGACCAGGCTCGCTTCGTTTTCGCGTGTCATCCTCTTCGACAAGCGAGGAACCGGTCTGTCTGATCGCGTCGTGGATCTGCCGAGTCTCGAAGTGCGTATGGACGACGTATGGGCCGTGATGCGCGCAGTCGGAACCGGCGTCGCGGCGCTGTTCGGCTACTCGGAAGGCGGCACCATGTGCGCACTCTTTGCCGCCACTTATCCTTCGCGAACTTCGGCTCTGGTCATGGCGGGCGCGTTTCCGCGCCGCAGGTGGGCGCCCGATTATCCATGGGGGCAAACCGACGAGCAGATACAGGGCGCGCTCGACGAAGTAGAGCGGGAATGGGGTGGGCCGGTCAAGATCGATGCGCACGCGCCAAGCATGGCGCGGGACGAACACTTTCGCCAGTGGTGGGCGCGTCGGCTGCGCGCCAGTGCAAGCCCGGCCGCCGCCAAGGCGTTGCTCCGCATGAATGCGGACATCGACATCAGACATGTCCTGCCGAGCATTCGAGTGCCGACGCTGATCCTGCACAACAGTCACGATCGTGTAGTCAGTCCCGGCGCGACCCGCTATATGGCCGATCTCATACCCGGTGCGAAGCTCGTCGAGCTGAACGGAACGGACCATATCCCGTGGGGCGACAACAGCGACGCCATCCTCGAGGAGATCGAGGAGTTCCTGACGGGAGTCAGGCACAGCCCGGAATATGATCGCGTACTGGCGACGGTTCTCTTCACGGACATCGTCGGATCGACGGATAAAGCCGTCAGCCTGGGAGATCAGCGTTGGAGCGATCTGCTGGAATGCCATCACAACTTTGTGCGACGCGAACTTGAGCGTTTTCGCGGGCGGGAAATAGCGACGACGGGAGACGGCTTTCTCGCGTCTTTCGACGGACCCGCGCGCGCGGTGCGGTGTGCCTGCGCGATCTCCAGAGATGTACAGTCGCTTGGTATCGAGATAAGGGCCGGCGTGCACACCGGCGAATGCGAAGTGATCGGAAACAACCTTGGCGGGATAGCGGTGCATATCGGAGCACGCATCGCCGGTCTCGCGCAAACTGGAGAAGTGCTGGTATCGGCAACGGTGAAGGATCTCGTCGCTGGATCCGCGTTGCATTTCCAGGATCGAGGCGTTTATTCCCTGAAGGGCGTTCCTGGGGATTGGCGGCTCTTCGCAGTCGATCATTAGCACCTAGGTGTGCGCTCAGGGAGCCGGAAAAGCAGTCGACGGCAACCGGCCACAATCCGCCGTTCACATCCGTCGTCGGCCGGACGTTCAGGCGTCGGCTCTACCCCGTAACCGGCCATCGCCCGCAACCGGGAGGGGACGACGAACAACATCGACGTCGTGCGCTCGCGTGGGGCACGCTTGTAACCCCGTATTGCTCTGAGTCTTCGACGCGACAGCTTCGAGGGTTGTCAGGCCGCCGCGTCCGGCGCCCGCAACGGCCTTCCGTCAAAACAACCGCCCCCCACCGAGCAAGTTGGATCCATTCTGGATCAGTGCGGTCATGTCGTCCACAACGCCTTCGAATCCTTACTCAGCTTAGATGCGATTGCGTTACGAATGCACAGCGTGCTCTACAACCGCCGCTTGCGCGGCAGCGGCAGCCGCTTCCGCCGCGGTGACGGCAGGCGACACGATTGCCGGCTGACCCGTCTGCCGGCGCGAACGTCCGGAACTCAGATAATCCGCGATCGAATCCTGCGTGACTTCGCCGACATAGCGGCCGTCGCCATCCAGCACCGGCATCCATGACGAATTGAACTGATACATCTTCGACAACACGATGCGCAGATGTTCGTCGGCGCTGACCGTCGCCTTGAACGCGGTCCGATGATCGCCGCACACGCCCTGGCCCGCGCGCGCCGCGCGCCGCGTCACATAGCCGAGCGCCTGCCGCTTGTCGTCGACGATGGTCAGATAGCGATTGTCGCTGTCGTCCATCATCTGGAAGGCGCGTGCAACCGGCAGGTCGGCATGGGCGGTTTCCGGCTGCGTGGCGGCGTCGCCGGCCTTCACCAGCAACAGGCGCTTGAGCGTGCTGTCCTGCCCGACGAACGCGCCGACAAACTCATCGCGCGGATGCGCAAGCAGCGTATCCGGATGATCGTATTGCACCAGTTGACCACGGCGGAACACGGCGACACGGTCGCCGAGCTTGATCGCCTCGTCGATATCGTGGCTCACCATGATCACCGTCTTGTTCAGTTGACGCTGCATCTGGAAGAACTCGTTCTGAATCGACTCGCGATTGATCGGGTCGACCGCGCCGAACGGCTCATCCATCAGCAGCACCGGCGGATCGGCGGCGAGTGCGCGAATCACGCCGATGCGCTGCTGCTGCCCGCCCGACAGTTCACGCGGATAGCGCTTCAGATACAGCTTCGGATCGAGCGCGACCATCGACATCAGCTCCGTGGCCCGTTCGCGGCAGCGCTTCTTGTTCCAGCCGAGCAGACGCGGCACGACCGTGATGTTCTCCTCGATCGTCATGTTCGGAAACAGACCGATCTGCTGGATCACATAGCCGATGTGCCGGCGCAATTCGACTTCGTTCAGGCCCGAGGTGTCCTCGCCATTGATCAGCACGCGGCCCGAAGTCGGCGCGATCAGACGGTTGATCATCTTCAGCGTGGTGGTCTTGCCGCAACCCGACGGGCCGAGAAACACGCAGATTTCACCTGCGCCGACCGTCAGGCTCACCGAGTCGACCGCTTTTACCTGCTGGCCGTCCTTCTGCGTAAATGTCTTTGTCAGTTGGTCGAGTTCGATCATGTCTTTTGCACTCCCTTCGGTGTCAGCAGGCGTTGCAGCGCTTGCAGCAGCAGGTCGGCGACGATCGCGAGCAAGCTCACGAGCACCGCGCCCACCAATAGCTTCATCATGTTGCTCTGGCCGATTGCGCGGATGATCAGCGTGCCGAGGCCGCCCGCGCCGATCACCGCGGCGATCGTCATCACGCCGATGTTCGTCACCACGGCCGTCCGCACGCCGCCGAGAATCACCGGCACCCCGAGCGGCAAATCTACGAGCCGCAGCCGTTGCCAAACGGTCATGCCGATGCCGATGCCGGCTTCCTTGATGCCGGCGTCGACGTTGCGCAGCGCGAGGTAGGTGTTGCGCATGATCGGCAGCAGCGAATAGAGGAACACGGCGGTGATCGCCGGCACCGCGCCGATCCCCTGGCCGAAGCGCGAGAAGACCGGAATCATCAGGCCGAACAGCGCGATCGACGGCAAGGTCAGCACCACGGTTGCGATGCTCAGCAACGGCGCGGCGAGCCACTCGTGCCGATTGATCAGGATCCCCAGGGGAACGCCGACGATGATCGCGCAGCCCACCGCGATCCCCACCAGCCATACATGTTGCGCAGTCAGTTGCAGCAGCTCAGGCCAATTGGCCGACAGATAGTCGAATACAGTCATGGAAAAGGTCTCCGCTCAGGGCAGCTTGTGCGTGCGCAGGAAATCCGCCGCGACTTCACGCACCGGCTTGCCGTCGATGTCGACCTGCTTGTTCATCTCCAGCATGGTGTCGTTGTTCAGCGCGTCGGATAGTGCGTTCAACTGCGTCGCGAGTTGCGGGTTCTGGTCGAGCGTCGCCTTGCGCACCACCGGCGTGGCGTTGTACGCGGGAAAATAGTGACGGTCGTCTTCGAGCGGCATGATGTTGAAGCCCTTCACGCGGCCGTCCGTCGTGTAGATCAGACCGATCGGCACCTGGTTGTTATGCAACGCGGTGTAGACGAGGCCCGGGTCCATCTGACGCGTTTCCGCGCGGCTGAACTCCATGCCGTAGGCGGCTTCGAGCGGCTTCAAACCATCCGGGCGATTGGCGAACTCCGCATCCATCGCGAACACGTGCTTCCTGTTCGGCTCCGCCGCGAGCTTCGCGGCGAGCTGCGAAATCGTGCGGATACCGGTTTGCTGCGCCACTCGTTGCGGCAAGCCGAGCGCGTACGTGTTGTTCAGCGGCGATGCATCGAGCCAGACGAGGCCGCGCTTCGCGTCGAGCGTTTTCACGCGTTCGTACATCGTCTTCGGATCGAGCTTCTCGGTGATCTTGTTGTAGACGATCGCGGCGGTGCCGGTGTATTCCCACACCACGTCGACCTGGCCGTTCTCCTGCGCACTGCGCAGCAGCGTGCTGCCGAGCCCGGTGCGCGCGTCGATCGTGTAGCCCTTCGAGCTTAGGTATTGCGACGTGATCTCGGTCAGCACGTACTGCTCGGTGAAATTTTTTCCACCGAGCACGAGCGTCGCCGCGCTCGCGTGAAGGCTCGCGAAGAACAGTGCGCCGGCTGCAACCCAGCCGCTGCGTTTGAACAGACTCATCATGCCGTCACCCCGCGTCGTGCGAGCAGGTAGCGGCTGCCGGCCGAAACGATGCCGTCCAGCACCAGCGCGAGAATCGCGGTCGCCGCGGCGCCGAGCAAAAGCTGCTGCTGATTGTTCAGATAGATGCCGGGGAAAATCAGCGTGCCGAGACTGTCCGCGCCGATCAGATACGCAAGCGGCGCGCTGCCCACGTTGATCGCGAGCGCTGTGCGCACGCCGCCGATGATGATCGGCATCGCGTTGGGCAACTCGACGCGCAGCAGCGACTGCCTGCCCGTCATGCCGATGCCGCGCGCCGCTTCACGCAGCGCGGGCGAGACGTTTTTCATGCCTTCGTAAGCGTTGCGCGTGATCGGCAGCAACGACGCGAGGAACAGCGCGACGAGCGCCGGAATGTCGCCGATGCCGAAGATGCCGAGCGCAATCGCGAGTACTGCCAACGACGGGATCGTGTTGCCGATGTTGAAGATCTGCATGAAGCGTTCGGCGTGACGCGCAAACGACGGGCGGCTCAGCAGGATGCCGGCGGGTATGCCGACCAGCAGCGCGAGCGCCATCGAGTAGCCGACGAGCAGCAGGTGACGTTTCGTGTAGTAGACCAGATCGGGCGCGTACTGATGCAATGCGCCGGGGTCGATCGCGCGCCACAGCAACGCGACGACAATGCCGATGGCTACAAGACTGCCGATCAGTCTGGCAGGACGATGAATCATGAAGATGCGCCTCCTTGTTCGGGCGACGCGCGGAAATAGCCACGCCGCACAGGCATCGTGACGACGCTGCGAATGGGAAGTTCGGGACGCGGCAGATGCCGCGAGTTGAACCGAGTGGTGCCGGGAGTGTGTTGTTGCCCGGCGCGAGGGTCTCGGCGATGAGTTGCTCGTGCCCTCGGTGGCTTGCCAGCTAACAAAACTGGCGCCAGATCCATCGATGATGATGTTGTGGACAGCGGCGCTGGGTCGCTTGTCCGGCGGGGTTTGGGTGCCCCTTGGAAGACCGGCTTTTTTACCGGTGACGGGATGGGTGCAATGTGCTGCTAATTTGCATCCAACCCCTTCTAACGAAGGCTATTTAGCTACGATTTCGCGGTTAGGGTGCAAAGGATTATACGGGCGTTGGGAGGGTTCGTCTACCCATGTGGTTAATTCAGGGGCGGCCCGGCGGCCTGTCGGCGGGGAGTTTTTGCCATTTGATGGCGATCCACGGGTTCTGTCGCAGTAAGCGTGACGAGACGACAAATGTCAATATAATCAGTATTGCTTACATAACAAGTGAATAAAACTGCCGGGAAGCAGACAACGGGTCTTTGCCCACACATTTCATCTGTCTTTTCCTGATCATGTGCATTACCTCGATGCCGCCGAGAATGACCCTCGCACTGTGGAAATCCTTGAACCCTAACATAGGACGGGTCCGGCGTTTGATAGCCCGATGGTCCTGTTCGACGATGTTATTCAGGTATTTGATCTGGCGGACCTTGATCGGCGTCTCGCGATCGGCATTCACCGCGTTCAACGCGGCCAGATTGGAGCCGCTTTTGTCGATGGTCACGGTCTCTGGCGCACCATTGTGGGCGATGGCTTTTTCAAAGAACCGCCGGGCTGCAACCTTGTCCCGCCTGGCCCTGAGCAGGAAGTCGATCGTGTCGCCCGCCTTGTCCACCGCCCGATAAAGATATTTCCACTTGCCTTTGATCCTGATATAGCTCTCGTCCATTCGCCAGCTTTTCCCAACCGGAAGCTTGTGCTTGCGGAATGTCTTTTCGAATAGCGGCAATAGCTTCCGTACCCAGCGGTACACCGTGGAATGATCAACCGCGATACCACGCTCGTCCATCATCTCCTCGAGATTGCGCAAACTTAACGAATAGGCGACGTACCATCGCACGCACAGCAAAATCACTTCAAGCGGGTAATGAAGCCGCTTCAGGACCTTGGCCAGGCCCGGGGCAAGCGTGGTTCGCGGTGTCTTCGTCTTCTTCATCAGACAGCTCAGAAATTTTTGCTGCCCAATTTTAACCCGGCCCCTTACTGCACCAAAACCTTGATAACCGCATTATCACAGGCGTGGTTCACCCGAATCTCGGGCGACTCCCACGTGGACGTAGCGGCCATCCAGACGTCGCCCTTACGGCGGCTGGCGAATGTCAGCTATTGGCTGCGGGTTTGCGACGATCGTGACCGGTCGAGATCGCCCCTCGTCAGTGAGTTCTCACGGGCGGACGAATTTCCGCTGCACACGGCGAACACTCACGCTTAACCCGGTTTTCCGTTCCACTGCGCCTCAAACCCCGGCAAGGCGAGCTCGAGGCAGATGCTGCAACACATCGATCGCCTGAAACTGCTGCAGGCCGTCGATTTGCCAGCCGGCCTCGACCGGCTGGTCCACCGTAACCGGCTGCTCAAGATTGCCCGTGAAGGCGGGCAGATGACGCCACACGACCTCGCGAAGTTCGAACCGCAGCGCCGGCACGCGACGCTCGCGGCGAGTGTGATGGAAGCGACGGCGACGGTGACGGACGAGATCGTCGAGCTGCACGACCGCATCGTCGGGCGGCTCTTTAACACCGCGAAGAAAAAACACCAGGAGCGGTTCCACCGCGCGGGCAAGGCCATCAACGACAAGGTGAGACTATTCGGGAAACTGGGCCGGGCCCTGCTCAAGGCGAAGGAGGACGGCGTCGATGCGTTCAAGGCGATCGAATCCGTCATCTCATGGGACGCCTTCACCCAAAGTGTCACCGAGGCCGAGCAACTGGCGCAGCCCGAGGCGTTCGATTTCCTGCACGAGATCGGCGACCACTACGCAACCTTGCGCCGCTATGTGCCGGCCTTCCTCGAGGTTCTGAAGCTGCGCGCGGCGCCGGCGGCCGTCGACGTGCTCGACGCCATTAACACGATTCGCACCATGGATAGCGACGGCACACGCAAGTTGCCCGCCGACGCGCCGACCAGGTTCATCAAGCCGCGCTGGAGGCCGCTGGTATTCACGAATGCCGGGCTCGAGCGCCGGTACTACGAGTTGTGCGCGCTCTACGAGCTGAAGAACGCTCTGCGCTCGGGCGACGTCTGGGTGCAAGGTTCCCGCCAGTTCAAGGATTTCGACGACTATCTGTTGCCGGCCGAAAAATTCCAAGCCATCCGGCGGGAGAACCTGCTGCCACTGCCTATCACGACCGACTGCGAGCAGTATCTCCTGGAGCGGCGGCAGTTGCTCGAGCAGCGGCTGGAAACGGTCAACCGGCTCGCGGCGGCCAACGATCTGCCCGATGCCATCATCACGGACTCGGGCCTGAAGATCACGCCGCTCGATGCGGTGGTACCGGACGACGCGGAAGCGCTGATCGGCCAGACCGCGCTGATGCTGCCGCGCGTGAAGATCACCGAGCTGTTGATGGAGGTGGACGCGTGGACCGGCTTCACCTCTCACTTCACGCACCTGAAGACCGGCGAGACGACTCAGGACAAGACGCTGCTGCTCACAACGATCCTCGCGGATGCGATCAACCTCGGCCTCACGAAGATGGCCGAGGCCTGCCCAGGCACGACCTACGCAAAACTGGCGTGGCTGCAGGCATGGCACATCCGCGACGAGACGTATTCCCAGGCGCTGGCCGAACTCGTCAACGCCCAGCACGTCCATCCGTTCGCCGCTCACTGGGGAGATGGCACGACCTCATCATCCGATGGCCAGCGCTTCCGCGCCGGCGGCCGCGCGCAGAGCACCGGGCACGTCAATCCCAAGTACGGCGCCGAGCCGGGCCGGATGTACACGGGCTTTGGCCGTAAGGCGCTATGGCTCGACGACGCCGATGTGGTGCAGCACACGCGGCAAGTGGAGAGGCTTGACGTGGCCGAACCAAAATAGTTAGGCAGACTGAAGAAGTCTATAGTCACCCCGTCGCGACCGGCAAGCTGGCCAAGACCTTCCGATGTACAAACGGCACGCGTTGGCTGAGGTATCGGTCGCGGCGGCATCCGGAGAATCGCGTCTTTCAGGGCTATTTTTATGTGTTCAATGCCCGCATATAGATTGGCCGAAAAAAACGATCGTCCAAATGCCGGCCGCGATTCCCCGTTGTGGAAGCATTCCCATGGCGAGAAGCAAAAGGACGGATGCTCGAACGGAAGGCGCCGTCGGGTCGAAACCTTCCATGTCTGGCACCCGCTGACCAAGGAACAGTTCTCGCGACGCCCGGATATGGTCGGTGATAGTGTGCCATAGCAGGTGCTAGGTAGTGCTGGCCGAGACCAGTGCTACTGTGAACTCGCAGCCCCGAGAGTGTTTACCCTTCATGTCGAAAATCGAGAGTAGTTTGTCGCAGTCGATAATATTCTGATTCGTTGAACTTCTACTATTCGCTCACACCTGCTGGCGTTTTTTCACCAAGGAGCGAGCGCATGAAACTGGAAAATCTGATTCGGATTGAGAATGGCGAGAAGGTGAAGCACACCTTCTCGGATGCGGAGTATGCGAGCCGCCAGGGCAAGCTGCGCGCATTGATGTCCAACGAGAATATAGATGCCGTGCTGTTCACGTCGTATCACAACATCAACTATTACGGGGACTTCCTGTACTGCTCGTTCGGCCGTAAGTACGGGCTCGTCGTAACGCCGAACAAGGTGGTGTCGATCTCGGCAAATATCGATGGCGGCCAGCCGTGGCGTCGTACGGTCGGCGACTACAACGTGGTCTACACCGACTGGCAGCGCGATAACTTCTTCCGTGCCGTGCAGCAGGAAATCGACAACAAGGGCCGCGTCGGCATCGAGTTCGATCATGTTCCCGTGGATGTGCTGGAAAAGCTCAAAGCCGCGCTGCCCTCTGTCGAATTCGTCGATATCAGTGCGCAGACGATGCACATGCGCATGATCAAGTCCGCTGCAGAAATCGAGGTCATCAGGCATGGCGCCAATGTGTGCGATGTGGGGGGAGCGGCGCTTGCCGCCGCTGTTCATGAAGGTGTGCCCGAACACGAAGTCGCGCTCGCGTCGACCCAGGCGATGGTCCGTGAAATCGCCACGCGTTTCCCCGATTCAGAGCTGATGGACACGTGGACGTGGTTCCAGTCCGGCATCAACACGGACGGCGCCCACAACCCGGTGACCACACGCAAGGTGCAGAAGGGCGACATCCTGAGCCTGAACTGCTTCTCGATGATCGCCGGTTACTACACGGCCCTCGAGCGCACGATGTTTTTCGACCACTGCTCCGACGAGCACCTGCGTTTGTGGAAGGTCAACGTCGAAGTGCACGAGGCGGGCCTGAAGCTGATCAAGCCGGGCGCGCGATGCAGCGATATCGCCCACGAACTGAACAGGATTTACGCGGAGTACAACCTGCTGCAATACCGCACGTTTGGCTACGGCCACTCGTTCGGTGTGCTCTCGCATTACTACGGACGCGAAGCCGGGCTCGAACTGCGCGAAGACATCGACACGGTGCTCGAACCGAACATGGTCATTTCGATGGAACCGATGATCATGCTGCCGCAAGGTTTGCCTGGCGCGGGCGGTTATCGTGAGCACGACATCCTGGTGGTGGGCGAGAAAGATGCCACCAACATTACTGGATTCAGGTACGGCCCGGAGCACAACATCATCAAGGCCTGACACTGACGCTTTCGGTTCAGCCGGAAGACTACCTTAGCTCCGAAAATTCTCGAAGCGTAGGATTCGGTGACCCCGAGCGCTACGGCGGCACATCGCCGCCGTTCTCCTCATCGACGTCGTTTTGCCTGCGCTGCGGGAATGTCGAAAATGGGAAGCGATTTGTCGTGAATGGAAACATTTCCGGATTTTTAGGCTTCTACGATAGTCTGATGGTTCGCGTGGTATCGACATAAACAGAAACGGCAGGTAAGGAGGAGTATTTCCATGGAAAAAAGCGTGGTAATAGGCGAGCTCGCGTGGCCCGAGTACGCGCGCCGGGTGAAAGAGCAAGCGCAGCCCATCCTGATTCCGATTGGTGCGCTGGAGCAGCACGGCCCGCACATGTCGATGAACCCCGATGTGCTGCTGCCAAGCGCAATTGCGGTTGCAGTAGGGCGGCAAATCGACGCGCTGGTGGCCCCTGCCATTGCGTATGGCTACAAATCCCAGCAGAAGAGCGGCGGCGGCAACCATCTGTGTGGCACAACCAGTCTGGATGGCCACACGCTGTCGTTGACTGTGAAAGACGTCCTCAAGGAGTTTGCCCGTCACGGCGCGCGGAAGGTCTGCCTTGTCAATGGACATTTCGAGAATTCCATGTTCGCCGTCGAAGGGGTTGATCTGGCGATTCGCGAGCTGCGCTGGGAAGGCATTCACGACTTTCAGGTTGTGATGCTTTCTTACTGGGATTTCGTTACTGAAGAAACGATCGCCCGGATCTATCCGGATGGTTTTCCAGGCTGGGCGGTGGAGCACGGCGGTGTGCTGGAAACATCGTTGATGCTGCACCTGCATCCACATCTGGTCGACATGTCGTGCGTTCAGGCGCATGCACCGGCGAGCTTTCCGCCGTATGACGTCTTTCCGCCGATTCCGGAGTGGACGCCTGCGTCCGGGTGCCTGTCCTCGGCCGCGGCCGCTTCTGCGGAAAAGGGGGCGTTGCTGTTCGACGTCTGTGTTGAAGGGATCTCGCGCGCACTTCGCGAAGCCTACGATGCGCGCGTCAAAGCGTCACGCGCCTGAAGCATCCAAAAAGGGGAACACAATGGGAAACTACGATAGCCGTAACCCGCATGCCGAAGTGACAGCCGACAAGGCATGGAGCGTCGAACAGCACGGCATCGATCCGATTCCTTTAAAAGATCGTCACGGTACGCCCGCCGAGCTGTTCAAGATGTGGATCGGTGCGAACACCAACTATGTGGTGGTGGTGACGGGGGCACTGGCGCTGTCGCAAGGACTGTCACTGTGGCAGTCACTGGGTGCGATTCTGGTCGGTAACCTGTTCGGCTGCTTTGTGCTGGGCCTGACTACGATCATGGGGCCGCGTACCGGCACGTCCGGCATCATGACCTCGCGCAGTTCGTTCGGCCAGCTGGGATCGTTCCTCCCCAAAGCGGTGAGTCTGGTTTCCGCACTCAGCTGGTTTTCGATCAATTCGGTGGTCGCCACCCAGGCGCTCGAAACGCTGCTGAAGATGGGTGGGTTCCACAGCCACGGGGTGGTCTGGGTCTCACTGGCGATCATTCTCGCGGCGGAAATCCTGCTGGCGATCTTTGGACACGCGACCATCATCGCCGCGGAAAAATGGATTGCGGTCGTGCTCGCCATGCTCTTCGGTGGGTTGGCGGCCTTCGTGCTGCCGCATACGAGCTTCGCGATGGCGTCGGCGATCAACCACGGTGGCGGATCGATCAGTACGTGGCTGATCGCCATGGGGATCATCTTTTCCTATCCGATCGGCTGGGCGAATTTCGCCTCCGACTACAGCCGCTATTTCCCCGCGGAAACCAGCTGGAAAAAGATCGCGCTGGCGGCCGGTGGCGGGCAGTTCGTCGCGCTGATGTTCTGTGAAGTGATCGGCGTGCTGTTTGCGACGGCACTGGGTGGCACGCTCGGCGACGACCCGGTCAGCCAGCTTGGCCGATTTTTGCCGACGTGGTTCATCGTGCCACTGCTGTTCGCGATCATCCTCGGCGGCATCGCGGCCAACGTGCCTAACGGCTACACGGCGGGACTGGGGCTGCTGGCGTTGCGCATTCCGATCAACCGGATCACGTCGCTGACCATCATTGCGCTGTTCACGCTGGGCTTCCGGGTGGTGACCGTGTTCTACGGGCAGTTCTTCGACATGTATCAGGTGTTTCTGAACTACATGGTCTTCTGGACCGCACCGTGGGCGGCCATCGTGATTGTCGACTACTTCATGCGCCGTGGCCGGTATCAGGCGGACGCCTGGATGAAGTGGGGAAGCGGCGCGTACTGGTACAACGCGGGGATCTTCTGGCCGGGTGTGATTGCGCTGCTGGTCGGGATCGCGGCGTCGCTTTTGTTCTCCAATTCGCCGACCTATGTCAGCCCATTGATGCGCGACTACCTCGGCTGGGGCGATCTTAGCTTTGGGTTCGGTCTACTCTCCGCGGGCCTGACCTACTTCACGATGGCCCGGCGTAGCCCATACTTCCGAGCCACAGTAGACGCCGTCGTTCAAGTGGCGAGTTGAACTCCGCACGATCTTGTTTTCCTGGATTACCCGCGTCAAACCTCGACGGGATACCGTCGCCGTTGTGAAGCGCGGGTATTTTTTGACGCATCAGCTGATTTCGTCAACCACCGCAAATTCATTGAGCCAACATGTATAAAAGGTCCCTACTCGCGGTCATGCTCTTTTGCGCCTTTACTGTTCCGGCGCACGCGCAAAGCAGCGTGGCACTCTACGGTCTGTTCGATACTGGCCTGATCTACACAAACAATCAACTCGGGCATAGCAACTGGCAGGAAGTAACCAGCTCGACGCAGAACACGGTGTTTGGCCTCAAAGGAACAGAAGATCTGGGCGGTGGCTTTCGCGCGCTGTTCAAACTTGAGCAATCCTTTCTTTTGAATAACGGCGCCCAGGCTTTTGCCGGTAGCGCGTTCGGTTCTCAGGCATGGGTCGGCCTGCAAAGCGATCCGTACGGCACCCTGACGTTTGGTCGCCAGTTTGACGTGATGAACGACCTGGTCGGACCGCTCACGGCCGGATACAACACGTGGGGTGGCAGTATCGCCGCACATCCATTCGAAAATGACAACCTCGCCGCCAACTCGGTCGTCATCAACAACTCGGTCAAGTACGCGAGCCCGACGTACCACGGCGTCATGTTCGAAACGATGTATTCGTTCAGCAACAAGGCAGGCGACTTCGCGAATAACCGCTCGTACGGTTTCGGCCTGTCGTATGCCGAGGGGCCGCTGAATCTTGCCGCGGGCTACCTGCAACTGAACAACGCGGGTAACGGCACTGGCGCCGTGACTACCAGCGATACAAGCGCAAACTTCATCGCCGAGCGTCAGCGTATCTGGTCGCTTGGCGGTAACTTGACGTTCGGACCGGCCACTGTCGGGCTGGTCTGGAGTCATACGCAGATCGACAACGCGGCGGGCGTCTTCTCGTTCGGCACGGGCAGCTACCTCGGCGCCAACGATGCCTCCGCCGGCACCCTCGCCGGTTCGCTGCGCCTCGACAACTACGAAGCGAATGCGAAGTACGCGCTCACGGAGGCGGTGAGCGTATCGGGCGCGTACACCTATACGCATGGCGCCTACAACGGCTCTTCGCCGGGATGGAACACGGCCATGTTGCAGACCGACTACTCCGTCAGCAGGCGCACAGACTTCTATCTCGAAGGTGTGTATCAGAACGTGCATGGCGCGCCAGCGGACTCCGTGCTGTCGCATGCGATGATCAACACGCTGTCGCCGTCCGCGACGACCACGCAAGTGGCGGTTACGGTAGGCATGCGTCACGCGTTCTGAGCGCCCGCTATTAAACGACCAGCGGCAACGTCTGCCTGGGCCTTGCCAGGCAGACGCCCATTTCGACCACGTCACAGCCTCGGGCCGCCCCCGCTATTGCGCCGCTCGCGGATCGGCGTTCTTCACTGGAAATGACTGGGTGCTGGAGGTAGGATGCCAGGAATCCGTCGACCGAAGCGTTTGTGGGCGAGGTAGCCTGCAGGCGAGCCGGGTCGTTGCTGACCAGAACCCGTCTATGCCAACTCGCCCTATCAAGCTCGAAGAGCGTCACGCTGACGGACTTCATGACCTCGGCGTCAGAAAATATGGATTTCTGCTGCTCGACAATTTCTCATTGATCGCACTGGGTGCCGCAGTCGATCCCTTGCGGATCGCCAACATGGTCGTCGGGCGCCGTGTCTACGACTATCAACTCATCAGCGCGGGAGGAGAGTGTGTTCAATCGAGCGACGGCATCCGCGTACTCCCCGACGCAACGATCCGGGACCCGGGCTCGTTCGACGCCGTATTCGTAGTCGGCCCCAATCCGATTCCACGCAAGGGGATCGGCGCAGTGCTGGATTGGCTACGGCTGCATGCGCGCGGCGGCACCGCGCTGGGCGGTCTCGACACCGGCAGTTACTTTCTGGCCCGCGCCGGTTTGCTAAACGGCTATCGGTGCACGATTCACTGGGAAGATCAGGACGTGCTGATGGGCCAGTTCCCAAAGCTCATCGTCTCCAATCGCCTCTACGAAGTGGATCGGGATCGCTACACATGCAGTGGCGGTGTCGCGCCGCTGGACCTGATGGTGCATCTGCTTGGCATGCCACCCGGCAGCCGTTCGCTTGCCGCACGCGTGCTCGAATTGCTCGTTGCAGAACGACGCAGTCACGAGCAACAGCAGCGGACATCGCTTCGCCAATACATGGGCGCGGAACATACGAAACTCGACGAAGCTTTGCAGATCATGGAGAGCAATGTCGAGGAAGCGCTCTCGGTCGCGGAGGTAGCTTCGTATCTGGGCGTCTCACAGCGCCAGCTTGAGCGCTGGTTCAACGATCGGACAGGTAAGACGCCGGCTCAGGCCTATCTTGAGATTCGCCTGCTCCGCGCCCGCCAGTTGCTATACCGGACGGGCAAGCCGCTCGAAGAGGTCTGTTCACGAACAGGCTTCACATCACTGACGCACTTCGCGACGCGTTACAAAGCACAGTTCAAGATTTCGCCCATGGCGGACCGTCGGCGATACCAGAACGCATTGTAAGGCAGCACCCGCCACACAGTTTCCTTGCTCCAGCCCACGCACGATCGCTGCGGCGGAGGCGCACGCTCGTTGAACAGGCCAATCCGACAGCTAAACGAGCTCACGGAGGTAAACCCTCAATGTCGAAATTGAGGATCGTCGTGTCGTTTTCGAAAACGTTCTAAATCCCCGACCTTCTACTATTCGCTCACACCTGCTGGCGTTTTTTCACCAAGGAGCGAGCGCATGAAACTGGAAAATCTGATTCGGATTGAGAATGGCGAGAAGGTGAAGCACACCTTCTCGGATGCGGAGTATGCGAGCCGCCAGGGCAAGCTGCGCGCATTGATGTCCAACGAGAATATAGATGCCGTGCTGTTCACGTCGTATCACAACATCAACTATTACGGGGACTTCCTGTACTGCTCGTTCGGCCGTAAGTACGGGCTCGTCGTAACGCCGAACAAGGTGGTGTCGATCTCGGCAAATATCGATGGCGGCCAGCCGTGGCGTCGTACGGTCGGCGACTACAACGTGGTCTACACCGACTGGCAGCGCGATAACTTCTTCCGTGCCGTGCAGCAGGAAATCGACAACAAGGGCCGCGTCGGCATCGAGTTCGATCATGTTCCCGTGGATGTGCTGGAAAAGCTCAAAGCCGCGCTGCCCTCTGTCGAATTCGTCGATATCAGTGCGCAGACGATGCACATGCGCATGATCAAGTCCGCTGCAGAAATCGAGGTCATCAGGCATGGCGCCAATGTGTGCGATGTGGGGGGAGCGGCGCTTGCCGCCGCTGTTCATGAAGGTGTGCCCGAACACGAAGTCGCGCTCGCGTCGACCCAGGCGATGGTCCGTGAAATCGCCACGCGTTTCCCCGATTCAGAGCTGATGGACACGTGGACGTGGTTCCAGTCCGGCATCAACACGGACGGCGCCCACAACCCGGTGACCACACGCAAGGTGCAGAAGGGCGACATCCTGAGCCTGAACTGCTTCTCGATGATCGCCGGTTACTACACGGCCCTCGAGCGCACGATGTTTTTCGACCACTGCTCCGACGAGCACCTGCGTTTGTGGAAGGTCAACGTCGAAGTGCACGAGGCGGGCCTGAAGCTGATCAAGCCGGGCGCGCGATGCAGCGATATCGCCCACGAACTGAACAGGATTTACGCGGAGTACAACCTGCTGCAATACCGCACGTTTGGCTACGGCCACTCGTTCGGTGTGCTCTCGCATTACTACGGCCGCGAAGCCGGGCTCGAACTGCGCGAAGACATCGACACGGTGCTCGAACCGAACATGGTCATTTCGATGGAACCGATGATCATGCTGCCGCAAGGCCTGCCTGGCGCGGGCGGTTATCGTGAGCACGACATCCTGGTGGTGGGCGAGAAAGATGCAACCAACATCACCGGATTCAGGTACGGCCCGGAGCACAACATCATCAAGGCCTGAATCTAAGCCTGTTCCGGTCTCATTCGAATCACCCTGCGGCTACGGCCGCAGGCACCCCAGGATGTTGCAGGAGACGTTTCAATGTTTTCAAAGGAACAAACCATTGCTGGGTTCGATCCGGAACTGTCTGACGCGATGCGCCTTGAGCGCCAGCGTCAGGAAGTTCACATCGAGCTCATCGCATCGGAAAACTACACCAGCCCCCGCGTGCTCGAAGCGCAGGGCTCGGTGCTCACCAACAAATACGCCGAAGGTTATCCAGGCAAGCGTTACTACGGTGGCTGCGAACATGTCGACGTAGTGGAGTCACTGGCGATCGCGCGTGCGAAGCAGCTCTTTGGCGCAGATTATGCGAACGTCCAGCCGCATAGTGGCTCGCAGGCGAACGCCGCGGTCTATCTGGCATTGCTGAGCCCGGGCGACACGATTCTCGGCATGAGCCTCGCACACGGTGGTCACCTCACGCATGGGGCGAAGGTGTCATTTTCCGGCAAGCTCTATCACGCAGTCCAGTACGGCGTCGATACAGAAACCGGCCTGATCGATTACGACGAAGTCGAGCGCCTGGCGGTCGAATACCAGCCGAAAATGATCGTGGCGGGTTTCTCCGCCTACTCGCGTGTTCTCGATTTCGCGCGTTTCCGGAAGATCGCGGATCGCGTCGGCGCCTTACTCTTTGTCGACATGGCACACGTGGCAGGACTCGTGGCGGCAGGACTATATCCGAATCCTGTGCCGTTTGCGGACATCGTCACGACGACTACCCACAAGACGCTGCGCGGCCCGCGCGGCGGGCTTATTCTCGCCAGAGCCAACGCCGAGATCGAAAAGAAGCTCAATTCGATGGTTTTCCCCGGAACCCAGGGCGGGCCGCTGATGCACGTCATCGCGGCGAAGGCCGTCGCGTTCAGGGAAGCCCTCGGCTCCGACTTTGTCGAGTACCAGAAACAGACGCTGGCGAATGCGCGCGCGATGGTTTCGGTATTCGTCGAGCGCGGCTATGACGTGGTGTCCGGCGGCACGGACGATCACCTGTTTCTTGTCGACCTGGTCGCGAAAGGAATCACCGGCAAGGACGCGGACGCGGCACTGGGCCGTGCGCACATCACGGTAAACAAGAATGCGGTGCCGAACGATCCGCAATCGCCGTTCGTGACGAGCGGGATCCGCATCGGCACACCTGCCATCACGACACGCGGATTCAGGGAGGTTGATGCCGTGCTGACCGCCGCGCTCATCTGCGACGTGCTGGACAACCTCGGCGATGCCCAGGTCGAGCAGCGCGTGCGCGAACAGGTGGCGAAGTTGTGTGCGCGCCTGCCGGTATACGCTGGACTTTAATGAGAAAGCCATGAACGTCAGCACCTTCGATCTCTTCAAGATCGGCATTGGGCCCTCGAGCTCTCATACCGTCGGGCCGATGATCGCGGCTTGCCGGTTCGCGACCCGCATGCGCGACGCCGGAAAGCTTGGTGAGGTGAGCGCGATCCGGGCGGACCTGTACGGCTCGCTCGGCGCCACCGGCAAGGGACACGGCACCGACAAGGCTGTGCTGCTTGGGCTCGAAGGGAATCTCCCCGATGCGATCGATCCCGACTACGTGGAAACCCGGTTGGCTCATATTCGCTCAACGAAGTCGATCGAAGTCGCTGGAGTCCAGCAGATTGCCTTCGACGAGAAGACGCAGATGGTGTTCCTGCGCCGCGAGGTGCTGCCGTTCCACGCTAATGGAATGCGCTTCACCGCTTTCGACGCAAGCGGCAAGGTGGTCGACGAGCAAGTCTATTACTCGGTTGGGGGCGGCTTTGTTGTTGACGATGCAGGGGAGCGCCTCAACGGCCAGGAAGGTGCCACACGGGTTCCTTATCCGTTCAGGACAGGTGTCGAACTGTTGCGCATGTGCGGCGAGAGCGGCCTGTCTATCGCAGGGTTGATGCTCGCCAACGAAGCAACCTGGCGCACGCCCGAAACCGCGCGCCAAGGGTTGCTGAAGATCAGGGACGCGATGTCTGCAGCGATCGCGCGCGGATGCTCGATGGAAGGCACCTTGCCGGGACCCATGAAGGTGAAGCGACGCGCGGCCGATCTGTTTCGGCAGTTGAAAGCGCAGTCAGAAGAAAGCCTGCGCGATCCGCTATCGATGATTGACTGGATCAACCTGTACGCGATGGCGGTGAATGAAGAAAACGCCGCTGGCGGACGGATCGTCACGGCGCCGACCAATGGAGCGGCGGGGATCATTCCGGCTGTCCTGCAGTACTACGTCAAGTTTGTGTCCGGTTCCAACGACGATGGCGTTGTTGAATTCCTGCTGACGGCCTCTGCGATCGGGTTGCTCTACAAGGAAAACGCGTCGATCTCGGGCGCGGAGGTCGGCTGCCAGGGCGAAGTCGGCGTCGCGTGCTCGATGGCGGCCGCCGCGCTCGCCGCGGTCCTCGGCGGATCACCAGAACAGGTCGAAAACGCCGCTGAAATTGGCATGGAACACAACCTGGGCATGACCTGCGATCCGGTGGGCGGCCTGGTGCAGATTCCCTGCATCGAGCGTAACGCGATGGGCGCAGTGAAAGCTGTGAACGCCGCCCGCATGGCACTGCGCGGCAATGGCAAACACTACGTATCGCTGGATAAGGTCATCAAGACGATGCGCGAGACAGGCGCCGATATGAAGACCAAGTACAAGGAAACCTCACGCGGGGGCCTTGCGGTCAACGTGATTGAGTGTTGAGGAGACAGACGATGAGCCGGTATTCGATATTCAGTTTGTTGCGCAACGGGTTGTCGTATCACGAGAACTGGGAGCGCGCATGGAAGAGCCCCGAGCCGAAGAAGGAATACGACGTGGTGATCGTCGGCGGCGGCGGCCATGGTCTTGCCACCGCGTACTACCTCGCGAAGGAACTCGGCGTGCGTAACATCGCGGTGCTGGAAAAGGGCTGGATCGGCGGCGGCAACACGGCGCGCAATACGACAATCGTGCGCTCGAACTATCTGTGGGACGAGTCGGCCGCGCTGTACGAAAAGGCTCTCCAGTTGTGGGAGGGGCTCTCGCAGGACATCAACTACAACGTGATGTTCAGTCAGCGCGGCGTGATCAATCTCGCCCACACGCTGCAGGATGTGCGCGACACCGAACGTCGCGTCAATGCAAACCGGCTGAACGGCGTCGATGCTGAATTCCTCACCCCCGAGCAGATCAAGGAGATCGTGCCGGTGATCAACCTGCACAGCCGTTATCCGGTGCTGGGCGCCTCATTCCAGCGCCGCGCCGGTGTAGCCCGGCACGATGCGGTCGCATGGGGCTATGCGCGCGGTGCGGACCAGCATGGTGTCGACATTCTGCAGAACTGTGGCGTGACCGGCATTCGCCGGGCCAACGGCGCAGTGGTCGGAGTCGATACCGTCAAAGGCTTCATCAAGGCGAAGAAGGTCGCGGTGGTCGCAGCAGGTAACAGCAGCGTGCTCGCGGAGATGGCGGGGATCCGCCTGCCGCTTGAAAGCCATCCGCTGCAGGCACTGGTGTCCGAACCGATCAAACCGATTGTTAATACGGTGATTATGTCGAATGCGGTGCACGCCTACATCAGTCAGTCCGACAAGGGTGACCTCGTGATCGGTGCGGGCGTCGACCAATACACCGGATATGGCCAGCGCGGTAGTTTCCACACCATCGAAGGCACGCTCCAGGCGATTGTCGAAATGTTCCCGGTGTTCTCGCGCGTGCGGATGAACCGGCAGTGGGGCGGGATCGTCGATGTGTCGCCGGATGCGTGTCCGATCGTCAGCAAGACAGACGTGAAAGGACTGTACTTCAACTGCGGCTGGGGCACGGGGGGCTTTAAGGCCACACCGGGTTCCGGGTGGGCCTTCGCTCACACCATTGCAAACGACACACCGCATCCGCTGAATGCGCCGTTCTCTCTGGACCGGTTCTACACCGGCCATCTGATCGACGAACACGGCGCGGCAGCGGTCGCGCACTAACCAGGGAGAGATCCATGTTGCTCATTCAATGCCCCTGGTGCGGGCCGCGCGCCGAGTCCGAATTCTCGTACGGCGGCGAAGCCGAGATCGTGCGTCCGCTCGACACCGAGAAGCTTACTGACAGGGAATGGGGCGAGTACCTGTTCATGCGCAAGAACACGCGTGGCCTGCACCGTGAACAGTGGAACCACGCGCAGGGATGCCGCCGCTGGTTCAACGCCGAGCGCGATACGGTGACGTACGCGTTCAGGTCGGTCAGCAAGATCGGCGTTCCGGAAGAAGGAGAATCAGCATGAACCAGCAGAACCGTTTGCCATCGGGCGGGCGCATCAATCGCGCGATTCCCCTGACGTTCACGTTTAACGGCCGCACGTTCCAAGGCTTTCAGGGCGACACGCTGGCGTCGGCGCTGCTTGCCAATGATGTGCATTTCGTTGCGCGCAGCTTCAAGTACCACCGGCCGCGCGGCATCGTGACCGCGGGCGTCGAGGAACCGAATGCGCTGGTGCAGCTCGAGCGCGGCGCCCACACGATCCCGAACGCGCGTGCGACGGAGGTCGAGCTCTATCAGGGGCTCGACGCGACAAGCGTGAACGCGGAGCCGAGCCTCGAACACGATCGCATGGCGATCAACCAGAAGTTCGCCCGATTCATGCCGGCCGGCTTCTATTACAAGACCTTCATGTGGCCGCGCAGCTTCTGGCCGAAGTACGAGGAACGCATTCGCCACGCCGCGGGTCTGGGCAAGTCGCCGGAGGTAAACGACCCGGGCCGCTACGACAAGCGCTTTGCGCATTGTGACGTGTTGATCGTCGGCGCGGGTCCAGCGGGACTGGCTGCGGCACGAACGGCGGGCGCGAGTGGCGCGCGGGTCATTCTGGTTGACGACCAGCCCGAACTGGGCGGAAGTCTGCTGTCGGGCACAGAAAAGATTGACGGCAAGCCGGCCAGCGACTGGGCGCGCGCGATCGAGGCCGAGCTTTCGTCTATGCCGGAAGTGACAGTCATGAGCCGTAGCACTGCGTTTGGCTATCAGGATCACAACCTTGTCACAGTCACACAACGTCTGACCGACCATTTACCCGTTTCAACGCGAAGCGGCACGCGTGAACGGCTCTGGAAGATCCGCGCGAAGAAGGTGATTCTCGCAACGGGCGCACATGAGCGGCCGCTGGTCTTTGGCAACAACGACCTGCCCGGCATCATGCTGGCGTCGGCGATCTCGACGTACCTCAACCGTTACGGCGTTCTGCCAGGTCGGCGTGCGGTGATATTCACAAACAACGACGAAGGGTATCGCGCCGCACTCGATCTCAAGATACACGGGGCAGACGTGACGGTTGTCGATCCTCGCGGCGCTAGCGCGGGTGCGCTGCCGCAACAGGCAGCGCGCAGCGGGGTCGCCATCGTCAACAACGCCGTTGTGATCGACGCAGGCGGCAAGGAACGCGTGCGCAACGTCACTGTTGCCCGCTATGCACAGGGACGCGTGGGGCAGCGCATTGCGACGCTCGGCTGTGACCTGGTGGGCATGTCGGGTGGCTGGAATCCCGTGTTGCACCTCTTTGCGCAGTCGGGCGGCAAGGCACTCTGGAACGACGACAAGGCTTGCTTCATTCCGGGCGCGGGGGTCCAGGAAGAATGCAGCATCGGTGCCGCTCGCGGTGCGTTCCAGCTGCCGGAGACGCTCGATGATGGCGTCAAGGCTGGTCGACGGGCTGCCCGGTTCGCGGGCTTACCAGATCCTGCCGTGCAGCAGTGGCAGGCGAAGGTCTCGAATGAACAACCGCTGTTCCCGCTCTGGCTGGTTGCGAACTTGGATAAAGCATCGCGCGGTCCCAAGCGGTTCGTTGATTTCCAGAACGACGTGTCGGCGTCTGACATTCTGCTCGCTGCACGCGAGGGCTATCACTCCGTCGAGCACGTCAAGCGCTACACGGCGATGGGTTTCGGCACTGATCAGGGCAAGCTTGGCAACATCAACGGGATGGCGATCCTCGCCCAGGCACTGGGCAAGACGATTCCCGAGACCGGCACAACGACGTTCCGGCCGAACTACACACCGGTGACGTTCGGCACGATCGCCGGGCGTGAACTCGGTGACTTTCTCGATCCGGTCCGCAAGACCTGCATCCATCCGTGGCACGAGGCGCATGGCGCGGCGTTCGAAGACGTCGGCAACTGGAAGCGCCCGTGGTACTACCCGAAAAACGGCGAGGATCTGCACGCGGCGGTGGCGCGCGAGTGTCTCGCGGTACGCAACAGCGTAGGCATTCTGGATGCGTCGACGCTCGGCAAGA